>DATHRB010000050.1:0-116259 GCA_035482155.1 Verrucomicrobiia bacterium
CGGGTTATGAGCCCGACGAGCTACCAGGCTGCTCCACCCCGCGTATTGACTATAGCCGAGGTGTCCCGTCGCGTCAAATTGCCAAAAAATTGCGGCTTAGCAGTGAGGTTGTGCAGCTCCAAAAAGAAATCCCCGAGCAAGTTACCATTCTTTATATGGCGTCCCATCAAACGGGGACGTTCGGTCTGAATTCGAATGCACATCAACCATACCTGTGCCGGTCTGGTCCGGGCTCAGCACTACTTCATCGAACTGCGGTTGCCAATCTTTTGCTTGAGTGATCGGGTCGGTCGGCACGACGCGAAGATAACCGGCTTCTTGCAAAGCCTCGATGGACTGCGGAGCAGACTGCTTATCCAGTGTGTAGTTATCGATGGCCTGACGCATCACCTGCAAATCCTGCTTAAGGGTAGCCTCGCGGGCGCGAATTACCGAGCGGTCATAGCGTCCCGCCGCAATGCCGATCAGAATAAAGATGATCGTAATTACAATCATCAATTCGATCAGCGTAAAGCCAAAGCTACGGCCGCGGCGGCGCGAACGGATAATCGCGTTCTTCCCCTGGTGTATTTTCAATCCGTGCATACGGGCAAATCACCAATCTGAATATTTTGTTCCGTCTTGCGCAACACCTTGGGACTTCGAATACACATCAAATACGTTTTTCCCGCCCCAGCTCGTTGAGTCAGGATCATCCTGCACGGCGCGTAAACCCCATTCGTTTTGCCCGGTCATGGGATCCACGGGAATTTTGCGCAGGAAGCGAATCTTTTTGTCACTCGAGGCTCCCAGTTGCACGCCCTTCACCAGCGTTTCCAGGTCCGGGGGATAGCCTTCGCTGCCAAGTTCCACTCTGATCTGGTTGCGATCGGCGGCATCCTTGTAACGATCAATGGCATCTCGCATTTCGCGCAAATCCCGATGCAGCTCGCTTTCCTTGGTGCGAATTACGGTGAACCTCGCGATGGGCAGAGCCGCCGACGCGAGTATCAATAGGATGGAGCAAGCGATGATCAATTCGATCAACGTCATCCCAGCTTCGTTAGTAACTCGCTGATTGGAGAAAAACTTTTTATTTTTACGCAGCATGGCCGTCTAAAACTCCACCACTAAGGTTGAACCTGCACGGTCGCTTCGCTGCTGACCAGCGGAATTGGTTTCTGCTGGGAGTCTTTGGCGTTGACCTGCACGATAGAAAGGTTTGACGAGCCGGGCGCGATCCCCTTGATAACGATGCCCATTAACGTCCCGCTTCCATTGACGCCCGCGGTATTCGGCTGGCGGGTCGCAGAGATAATGGCCTGGCCATGCTCCTTGTCTACGCGCGATACGATGGCAATTTCCTGCGTTCCGCCAGATAGAAAACCACCGTGTTGAACTTCTTCGACGCTGACCACCGCCGGGTTATATTGCAGCAATAGGGGTATAGAAAAGAGGTCGTTAACGTTGTCGACCACAATGCCGACGGTAGTGTTTTGCCCCGCCTTCAGGGAAACACTTCGCGGCTCAAATCGTATTCTCGCTCCTTGTGCGCCTTGACCGGCGCCCGGATTAGCCGCTGCGCCTCCGTCTGGAGTGCTGCCGGCAGGACCTACCGGCGCTGGATTTTGGTTGGGTGCGGCCGCGGGTTGTTGAACACCCGGTGTTGGTTCCGCAGTAGGCGTTCGAACGTCACGATCGCGCCGAACTTGAACATTCGACTCAGACCCTGAATATAGCGGCCGCAAGTTTCCTTTAGTCCATTCCGGAATGCGCACGATGCGCGGAGTCATAACGATCAAAACTTCATTTTCCTGATGGTCAGTTCTGTCGTCCGAAAAGAAATAGCGCATGAACGGAATCTTGGCGAGTCCAGGCCAGCCATTTAATGTGCGCGTGTCGTCTTTTTCAAATAAACCGCCGAGTACGTTTACTTCGCCCTCCTTCAAGCGAATGTCTTGCTCGATTTTACGCTGGCTGATGATAGGCTGCTGAATCCCGCCGATGGTCGAAACACCGGTCTGAGAGGACACCTCGACAATTACTTTCAGGCTCACTTCGTGGTTCGGGTGCACTCGAGGAGTGATGTCGACATTCACGCCGACTTCCAGGTATTGAAATTGAGTGTTCACCAACGGGTTTACGCCGGTAGCGCCGACGCCAACGCCCGCCTGAAAGCTGCCCGTTGCCACCGGTATTTTATCGCCGACACGCAGTTTGGCAGGCTGCCCATCTATGGATCGGATCTCCGGGTTCTGAATGATTTTTGTGTAAGTGTCAGTCAAAATGGCATTGGCGGTGATGCTGGGAACAGTAACGGCATAAGAGTTTCCATTTAAATGCGACAATTGATTGAATGTGACCGTGTTGTTTGTTGGAGTTGCAGTGGTAGTGGTACCCGTTGTAGTGGTGGTCGTCGAAGCGTTCGGATTGATGGTGATCGTCCCGGTTTGCATAGGCAAAATGCCCAGATCACGCAGGCGGTCGGTCCGCGCTTGCAGCACCTCAACCTGCACAACCACCTCGGGCTTGGCTTTGTCGATGTCCCCGATCATTTTTTCCGCCAGCAACAATTTGTCCGGGGTATCGCGAATGATGATCGCGTTTTGCGAATTCAACTGATGAATGCGTTTCAAATCCAGTAATTGGCGCAATCCCGTCACGATTTCCGTCAAATCCTGCGGCTGCACCGTATTGGCAAGATAAAAAGTCTTTACGATTTGCTCTTCGTAATCGCGCCGCTTCTGCGGTTGGTCCGGAATGACGAAAATAATATTCTCCGTGACCGGCTTCCAAAACGCTTTGCTCTCCAGCGAGACGATATCAAGCGCTTGTTGCAGCGTCACGTTGTTCAGTTCCGTGGTAATGCGCCGGGCAGGGAAGTCCGGATCAAAGATCACCGTCAATCCAGCCAGTTTGGCGACGGTTTCGAATACCAGCTTCGCGTCGTTGGACATCGTGAGATTGATCGGCGCATGGGACAGAGGCTTGATCTCTGGCGGCATGGAGGCCAAGGGTTGCGCATTGGGGTCGGGCGGAACCTCCGCTGCGGCATCCGCGTCGCGGTTCTTGTCCGAAATCATTGCCGCGGTCCTGCGCAGCTCTTGCTCCGCCACCGGGCTGGAAGGGTCGATTACGCCGGCCCGCTGGAATTCCGCCAATGCCGCCTGTAAATCGCCCTTCTTGCGCATCTCCAGACCCAGTTTAATATGATAATTAGAGGCTTCGAACCGGATCTGGTCTACCTTGATCTTTAAATTGGCATTATTAGGGTCAGCCTTCAACGCTTGCTGGTAGTAAGTGAGCGCGGCATCGTAATCGGAGATCTCTTCCGCTTTACGTCCCTGAGAATACTCGGTTTTCCCGTGTTTCGGGCAGCCTGCTGCGAGCAGGGCAAGACAAATGCATAGAGTTGCTGTACCGCAACGTCGCATGAATTCTCCGAATCTCGACTGGTCAATCGAAAGTCTAACACTCGGCTTAGAGGCCGGGCAAGGAATCAGGGGTTGGCTGTCCTTTAATATGACAACCCCGGGTGGCGCGGATTTAACACTCCAGCTATGATGGCTTGTTGTGGCTAAGCCCGCCAAAAAATCTGCGAAGACTGATAAAGTTGAGGAGCTGATCGTTGCGCAAAATCGCGCCGCCTCCTACAACTATCACATTCTGGATAAGTTCGAGGCCGGACTAGTACTCCACGGCACCGAAGTAAAGGCTTTGCGCGAAGGAAAAGCCAATATCCGCGACGCTTACGTTGATTTTAGGCCTACCGGGGCTTGGTTGGCTAACGCGCATATCGCCCAATATTTACCCGGGGGACCTTGGAACCACGAGCCGCTAGGCGCGCGAAAGCTTTTGCTACATAAAAATGAAATTAACAAATTGGCGGGTCGTACTGAAGCCAAAGGCTTGACAGTGATACCCCTCAAGATTTACTTCCGCAAGGGCATCGCCAAGGTGGAAATCGCTTTGGCGCAAGGAAAGAAATCCTGGGACCGCCGTCAGGACGAACGCACCAAGGAAGCTCGTAGAGAAGCGGAAGACGCGATGTATCAAAACCGGAGGCGATAACGCAGTATGCAAATTACGTTGGAGACCAGAAATTATTCTGAAATTGAAACGGAAGCGCTCGTTTCTTATTTATCCGAAGAGTCGGACCCGGTTCAGGGCCAGTTAGACGAAATCGACCGAGGGGCGGGGGGCTTACTCCGAAAACTCGTAAAGGGCGGGGAAGTTTCGGGCAAAATGTTGGAGTTCACTCTGATTCACTCGCCCCAGGGACTGAAAGCTTCGCGATTGTTGCTAGTCGGTGCCGGCAAGCGCGAACAATTCAATAGCGCAGCGGCGCGCAAAGTGACGGGAGCCGCGCTGCGTTATCTAAAAGCGCGCTCCATCAAGAAATTCGCGATTCTGACTCCGGACAAGGACCGCACCGAGGAATTTGCCCAAGCCGTTGCTGAAGCTACCGTCATCGCCAATTTTGAATCGGACAAATACAAGACCGACAAAAAGAACGACAAATCCATCGAAACAGTATTGCTCACCGGATACTGCGATGCGGAAAAGTCTGCCGGAGAAAAAGGCTTGGCAACTGGCCGAACCATCGGCGAAGCACAAAATTTTACTCGCGATCTCGTCAACGAGCCTGCCAACAAACTGACGCCCAGAATTCTGGCGGAAAAGGCTGCAGCCATGGGCAGAGAAGCTGGCCTGGCGGTCGAGATTCTGGACGAGCAGAAAATTGCCGACCTGAAAATGGGCGCGCTGCTCAGCGTCGCGCAGGGCGGTCCTGAGCCTCCGCGCGTCATGGTTCTTACCTATGTGCCTGCGCAGGTAAAACCCGATTTGCCCGTGATTGGCCTCATTGGCAAGGCCGTAACCTTTGACACCGGCGGCATCTCCATCAAGCCCGCCGACGGCATGGAAAAAATGAAATACGACATGGCCGGCGGGGGAGCCATGCTCGGCGTAATGCGGGCCATCGCGTCCCTGAAACCAAACGTAAAAGTAATTTGCGTAGTACCTTCGACTGAAAATATGGTCGGCGGCAAAGCTCAGAAGCCCGGCGATATCCAGACCGCCATGTCCGGCAAAACCATCGAGGTGCTGAACACCGATGCGGAAGGCCGCTTGATCCTGGCCGATGGCATTACCTTTGCCAAGCAACTGGGAGCCACTCACTTAATCGACGCTGCGACCTTGACCGGCGCGATCGTAGTAGCTTTATCCAATGTCAACGCCGGCGTATTCGGCTCTGATCAGGTTTTTACAGACCGGCTTTTGGCTAGCTCTAAAGCGGCCGGAGAGAAAATGTGGCAGATGCCCATCGACGATGACTATCGCGAATTCATTAAGGGCAGTGTCGGCGATATTCAAAATATTGGCAGCGGAAAAGGCGGCGGAGCCATAACCGGAGCCATGTTCATCAAGGAATTCACCGGCGACACCCCGTGGATTCATCTGGATATCGCCGGGACCGCCTGGAACGACGACCAGAAGCCTTGGATGGCCAAGGGCGCCACAGGAACCGCCGTGCGCACTCTAGTCCACATGCTGATGTCTTATTAAGTTTGATTTCTTAACGCGCACGGTAATCAACGATGAACACTATCCGCGTGCAGCAATCTACCTAGACTGGGTGCCGCACCCTGGCGTTTTTCAAGGGTGCGGTTTTTGAATTTCTCAGGGTTCTTTTGAGCGCGCCGGAGGACGATTTGCTGGCTGGCTTTTAACCACAGCTACATCTTCTCCGGCGCCTCGATCCCCAACAAATCCAGGGCTTTCACCAATTGCGTTTCAACCAGTTCTGTCAACCGCAGCAGGAACGCGCGCTTCTGCTCATCCGCCTCCGATAAAATGTGATGATGGTGGTAGAACAGGTTGAAAGCCTGCGCCAATTGAAACGCGAACTTCGCCACGAAAGCCGGCTCCTGCCCTTTAATGGCTGCTTCCACAGCCATGTCCAGCGACCCCGCGAGCACCACCAGCTCCCACAAGCCGTTGCCTTCCGGGCCAGAGAATAATGCCGCCACCGTTTCTTGCGTAACCTGCATCTGCGTGGCGCCCGCTTCCGTCCCTTTGCGGCGAATCCCCCGGATGCGCACCACCGCATACTGGCAATAGGGACCAGTCTCTCCTTCAAAGCTCAACGCATCCTTAAAATCAAACGCAATAGTCGCGTTACGTGTAAATTTCAAAAGGAAAAATCGCAAGGCTCCGACCGCAATCTTGTGCCCGGTCTGCCGTTGCGTTTCATTGTCCATGTCGGCGTGCCGCTGCTGAACTTCGCTCAATGTCGCAGCTTCCAGCTTGTCTAGCAAATCGTCGGCCTTCACTCCAAATCCCTTGCGACCACTGACCTCCACGTACGGTTTCTTGGTCTCTTCCGGAGAGAGCTCATAACCCATCTCCGCCGCGCAACGCGGAGTAAGCGCCACAATTTCGTACGCAAAATGAATGGAGTGATCCGCTTGTTCGCCGTGTCCCAGCGCGCGCAAACCCTCTGAGACGACATCCTGCAAATAAGCCTGGCGTGAATCAATCACGTTGTAGACGGTCGTCGCGGGAGCCCCGAAATGTGGCGTTGATGGATCACCGTTCTGGCTCGCAGTGCTCCATAAGGTATGCGAGCCAGGCGCCTTGGGCCATTTCACATAGAAAAAATCCTTGCCCAGTAACCCAAATTTCCATAACTGATAGGCGATATCTTTCCCTACGTAGGTCACCGTCCCATTCGAACGCACAATAATTTTGTCTTGATTATTGGCATTCTCATCGGAATCCGAGTCCGCACTGTCGTTGGCATCGGCGTCGGGAATTCCTGTCGACGCCACATCCGCTCTTTCCGCCTTGTCTTTCTCTTTTGCAGGCATGATCCAGCAACCAGCCATCTTTCCTGTCGTCGCCAGCCGAATAGCCCCCGCAGCCTTTAACTGTTCAAACGCCGCATCCCAGAAATGCAAATGCAAAATTTCGCTCTCACGCGCCAGGAGTTCGTAGAAGATTCCTAGCCGCGCCATGGTACGCAGATGCAGACTCACGATGGCGTTGGCGATCACCATGCCCATCTCGGCAGTTTCGCCGCCGCCTTCTTCAATGGCTTTCAGCGTTTCACCGCGAAGAGTCGCCGCCCGGGTTTTGTCCTCTTTCAGAAAATGCGCTGCGCGCGCGTAGACGTCCCAACAGAGATAATCGAATTTCGGCTTCGCAGCCAGCTGGCGCACCTGAGCGAGGTTCTTCTTCTCCATGTGCACAAATCCGATGACCACGTCGGCCACCTGAACACCAGTGTTGTCGATGTAGTTTTGCACCTGCACTGCGCCGCCTGTGTGCCGCAGCACTCGCGCAATGGTGTCGCCCAGCACTGCGTTTCGAACGTGCCCAATGTGCGCCGCCTTATTTGGATTAATGCTGGTGTGTTCAACAATTATTTTGCCGCCACGACCAGGTGCCGTGGCCGAGCCAGCTTCGCGTTGAACTTCCCGCAAAAAATTTGCGCGCTCAAAATAGGCATTCAGATATCCAGCACCCGCAACTTCAACTTTTGCGATCCCTTCGATGGGAGCGAGGCTAGTCGCGATTTCTTGCGCGATTTGGCGTGGTGCGCGCTTCAGCCGTTTTGCCAATTCAAAACTAACCGGCGAGGCCGCCTCCCCCATTTCGATTTTTGGCGGACGCTCCGTAACGATCGCGATATCCAGGCGGTACTTCTCTCGGATGTGCGCGCCCAACGCGTCGCGGAATCGCTTTGTCAGGTTCAGATACACGTTTCCTCAATCCCGTGAGTGAACTTCACCATCTAGAATTAACACGGAAGAACGAAATATGAATTACGTGTGTGGCAAATTTCGTCGAAAGTTATGCGCTTGTTTTCCTCGTCCATGCGCCCAGAATGGCGCCCATCAAGCACAACCCGACCAACGGGTAGAACTCGTTGATTGCAAATAACTGTTTGGGACGCATTTCATACATGTATGTGCTGTACGTTATCGGACCCACAAATCCGATCCATATAAGTATACCCAGCGCCGCGCCCCGGGCAGCCGTGTTGGCATTCCGCCAGGCGCAAAGTTGTGCCAATACAAACGCGATAACCAGATTCAGAATAAACGAGATGATGTATGGAGCAATGGGATTCACACCGCTGGCCTGCTCCGCCGTAATGTTTTCAAGCGCCATCCACGGTCTGCTGAACAGCACCGCGAACCACAGCGCGCCCAGCAACCAATAGGCAATAGCGGCTACCAGCACAGCTACATAATTCGGCCTCATTTTCCCTCCTCTTTCCAATGGCAATCGATAATCGGCGAATTTCTACAGATCTGTGCGCACGAGTCTCCTGTTTGTTACCGGAGGATGTCAAGTTTTTGAGGCGCTGGTATCCTCCTTGCATGGAAGTGCAGAGGACCCCATGGAGATCCGATTATTTACAGAGCAAGACGCTCAGGCACTTTGGGATTTGCGCATGCTGGCGCTTGAGACCGATCCTTGGTCCTTCGTGGATTCGCCGGAGGAACTGCGCGCCATTTCCGTGGAAGAGTTTGCCAGGCGCTTACGCGCTGACCATGCCGAAAACTTCATTGTCGGAGCGTTCGAACGGGACAGCGCTGTCGGAATGGTAGGCTGTTATCAAGAAGTGCCCTTAAAACGTCGCCATAAGGCCTGGATCTGGGGCGTATTCGTCACGCCCGCCGCGCGCGGGCGCGGAATCGCCGAATCCCTAATGCGGGCCGCCATACAACGCGCCAAGTCCATCCCCGGTCTCGAAATGCTGCTGCTCACAGTGGGCGTTGGTCAACCAGTTCCCCGAAAACTCTATGAATCTCTGGGCTTCCGGTCCTTCGGTGTCGAGCCCCGGGGCCTAAAAATCGGTAACGAATCCCACGACGAAGAAAATATGGTCCTCGAATTCAAGAGGTAGCCATATAAATGGCTAATGTTTGACACCCTTTAGCGCCGCCGCTACTATCAATTAGCCACTTCATTTGCCGTTCTGGATCTTCTCGTACGGCGAAAGACCCCATGAAACTTGCCTATTTTGACTGCTTTTCGGGTATCAGCGGCGACATGACGCTCGGAGCGCTTGTGGACGCTGGCTGTTCCGCGGACTTGCTGCGTGAGGAATTAAAATCCCTGCAAGTTCCAGGTTGGACGTTGACCACAGAGAAGGTTTGGAAGAACGGCATGGCCGCCACTCGCGTGCGCGTCCAAACCGAAGACCAGCAAAAGCATCGTTCACTTAGCGCGATTCTTGAAATTTTGAAGGATTCGCGACTGGCTCCGCCGGTTCAAGAGCGCGCTTCGCGCATTTTTCAAAAACTTGGTGAGGCCGAAGCGCACGTTCACGACGCGCCTCTTGAAAAGGTTCATTTCCATGAAGTCGGTGCCGTCGATGCGATCGTCGACATCGTGGGATCGTGCATAGGGTTTCACGCGCTGGGCATTGCGCGCTTTGCGTGTTCGCCGCTGAATGTCGGCGGCGGCACGGCAAAAATGGCCCACGGGGTGTTGCCCGTACCCGCCCCGGCGACAGCCCGGCTGCTGCAAGGCGCGCCGACCTTCTCGAATGGTGTGCAGCATGAGCTGGTCACGCCCACTGGCGCGGCCATCGTTGCAACATTATGCGATTCTTTCGGGCCACAGCCGCCCATGACTGTTTCTGCAATAGGCTATGGCGCTGGAACCACCGACCTCGAAGGACAGCCAAATGTTGTCCGCATCATGATCGGTGAGTCCGCAGACAAAACCTTGTGCGCGAACGATGAAGAGATTTCCATCATCGAAGCCAACCTCGACGACATGAATCCGCAAATCTATGGCTACGTTCTGGAGAAAGCACTCTTAGCGGGTGCGCTGGATGTGTACACCACCGCATTGCAAATGAAAAAAAACCGACCCGGTACATTGTTGACAATTTTGTGCCGGCCGGAAGATACCGAAGCCCTGATGTCGCTTATTTTCGCCGAGACCACCACCTTCGGTGTGCGTAGCCACCGTGCACAACGGCGGGCCTTGCCGCGGGAATGGGTGAACGTTTCTACCAGTTATGGCTCGGTGCGCATCAAACTGTCACGTTCGAACGGTCATATTCTGCACGTCACACCAGAGTATGATGATTGCCGCAAACTTGCCGTCGAGAAACAAGTTCCGTTGCAACAAGTAATCAGCGAAGCCTTACGCACCTATCAAGCCAGCGGAAAGAGCTAGCTCAATTTAAGCGTCAATCTGGTTGAAGCGCCGTCCCGCAAACGGGCCAGCGTAAAATACTTTTTAAGGCGTTTGTATCCGCATCCGGAACACTTAGGTCAAAATAGAGGAAATGGCGTCCGAGAAACCGAAGTATTACATCACTACTCCCATCTATTACGTAAACGCGCGTCCGCACCTCGGGCACACGTACACCACTATCGCCGCGGACGCTATCGCGCGTTACAAACAGATGCGCGGGTTTGATGTGCTTTTTCTTACCGGCACTGACGAGCATGGCCAAAAAGTCGAGCGTTCCGCGAAGAATAACAATGAATCCCCGATTGATTTCGTTGATCGGGTGTCCGCCGAATATCGCGACCTCTGGAAGGAATTAGGCCTGCGTGTCGACCGTTTCATTCGAACCACCGAAACACGCCACGCCCATGCCGTCCAGCATCTCTTCCGCGAGATTCAAAACAACGGCTACGTCTATAAGGGGCATTACGAGGGGAATTATTGCGTTTCGGACGAAATGTATATCGATGATTCTACGCCGGGAGCGACTTGTCCGGAATGCGGCCGGGTGACGGAACGCGTCAAAGAAGAAAATTACTTCTTCCAGCTTTCGAAATTTGAAAAACCGCTGCTGAATTATTACGAACAACACCCGGAATTCATCCAGCCGGAAGCTCGCCGCAACGAAGTAATTTCTTTCGTGCGCGGCGGTTTGCGTGATCTTTCCATCAGCCGCACAACATTAAAGTGGGGAATCCCCTGGCAGGGCGACGAAAAACACGTTTTCTACGTGTGGTCCGATGCGCTGACCAATTACATCACTGCGGTGGGATACCCCATTCGGAAAGACGAATTTGCCAGGTATTGGCCCGCTGATGTACATCTGGTCGGGAAGGAAATTATCCGTTTCCACGCGGTTTACTGGCCTGCATTTCTCATGGCCGCGGGCTTGGATCTACCCAAAAAGATTTTCGCGCACGGCCATCTCTTATTCCAGGACGAGAAGATGTCTAAGTCGCGCGGTAATATTCAGTCCGCGCAGCCGATCGTCAGCGTCTTGGGTGTGGATGCTTTGCGCTACTTCCTACTGCGAGAAATTGTTTTCGGTGGGGATGGCGGCTTCAGTCGCGAGGCACTGATCGCTCGCTACAACAGCGATCTTGCGAACGGCCTCGGCAATCTTGCCAGCCGCACCGCCGCAATGATTGACCGCAGTTTTGGCGGGAAAATTCCCAAGACCTCTGAGCTTCAGCCACAAGACAATGAGCTTGCCAAAGTCGCTCAATTCTCCATCGCCCAGGTCCTTGAACACTACGACAAGTTCGAATTCTCGCGCGCACTCGAGTTGATCTGGTCCGTCATCGCCGCCGCCGATAAATACCTCACTACCGAGCAACCCTGGAGTCTGGGCACTTCCGACGCGGACCAGCATCGTCGCGGAACAATTCTTTGGGTGACCGCCGAGGTTTTGCGCATAGTATCGGCGCTGGCTCATCCAGTTCTGCCGGAGAGCACCGCGAAGGTCTGGAAGCTCCTTGGGCAAACCGGAAATTTAGCATCGCTCGAATTAGACACTCTGCGCTGGGGCCAGCTTTGGCCTGGTGTAAAACTCGGAGAATTTCAAGCCTTGTTCCCACGCGTCGAAAAAACAGAAGCAATGGAGAGGATCGAAGCCATGGAAAATCAGTCACAAAAACCTGCCGCTGCGCCGGCACCAGCCGGGTCCGCAAGTGCACCCACACCCGCTGCTGCTTCGGCTCCAGCTGCCGCGCCCGCGGCGACGGACAAGATCGGCATCGAAGACTTTGCAAAAGTCGAAATGCGTGTCGGGCAGATTCAAACTGCCGAACGTATCGCAGGCGCCGACAAGTTGTTGAAACTCACCGTAGATATCGGCACGGAAATCCGCCAAATCTGCGCTGGCATCGCCCAATTTTACGAGCCGGAAAAGCTCATCGGTCGTAAAGTGGCCGTCGTGACGAATCTCGCCCCGCGCAAACTGCGCGGCGTCGAATCCAACGGCATGATCGTCGCTGCGGCTGTTGGCCCGGAAGGAAGGCCGGTTCTCGCCGGCTTCCTGGAAGATGTGGAAGTTGGCGCTCGCCTCAAGTAGCATCCATTCCGAATGGAACTAGTCGACTCGCACGCCCACATTGATTTTCCCCAGTTCGCAGATGATCGCGAAGCCATGTTAGAGCGGGCGCGTGTTGCGGGCGTCTCGGCTCTGCTCGCGATTGGCACTGGGCCGGGACCCGAAAAATTAGATTCCGCGTTGCCATTTGCAGATCGATATGACTGGATATACGCCAGCATCGGAATTCATCCGCATGAAGCGAAGCAAGTCACACCGCAACACCTCGAAGAACTCGCGAAGCTCGCCAAACATCCAAAAGTAATCGCTTGGGGCGAAATTGGACTGGATTATTTTTACGATCACTCCCCGCGCGATGTCCAGCATCGAGTATTTCGCGACCAGATGGCTCTGGCTCGCGACGCCCAGCTCCCCATCATCATCCACTGTCGCGACGCCTGGCCCGATTGCCTCGCGCTCATTGAAGAGGTCTGGCGCCCCGCAGGACTCGGCGGGATCCTGCATTGTTTCACCGGCACGCTCGAGGACGCCCGCCGCGGTCTCGACGCCGGCTTCATGATTTCCTTCGCAGGTAACTCGACTTATCCCAAGACCCAGAACATCCGCGATGTGGCAAAGGAGGTACCTCTTGACCGCATCCTGATCGAAACCGACTCTCCCTACCTCGCCCCTCAACCCTACCGCGGCAAACGCAACGAGCCAGCCTATGTCGCGGAAGTAGCGCGTACGCTTGCGAATGTGAGAAACTTGTCGCCGGAAGAATTCGCCGCCTCCACGGCAGCAAATTTTCGGTGCTTCTTCCAGCTTGTCCGGCCGCTAGAATCTCCGGCCAACACATTTTGATGTGGCCGCAGTCCAGCCGCATGATTCGAGCGGTGCCAGGAGGAATCCCATCGCGCTGCTAACCGCTAAGGAGATCTTCGATCTAGTCCGCGACGATCTCGTCCTCGTGGAAGAAGAACTTTCACGGCAAAGTGCTACCGCATTTGAACCGGTCTCGGAAATAACCAGCTATCTTCTGGGTGGCGGCGGCAAACGGCTGCGGCCGGCGCTTTTGATACTTTGCAATCGCTATGCAGGCGCACGCAGCCGCGGTGCAATTCGTCTGGCAGCAGTCGTGGAGCTCCTGCATAGCGCTACGTTGATTCACGACGATGTAATCGACAGCGCAAACACGAGGCGCGGGCGTCCTTCCGCGAATTCCAGATGGGGAAATCACCGCAGCGTTTTGGCCGGCGACTGGCTATACATGCAGTCTTTCCAAATGGCGCTGGAAGAGCGAAATTTCCGCATCCTCGATGTATTGATCGACCTCACACGAAAAATGGTGGAAGGCGAGCTCATTCAACTCGAAAAGATCGGTCGCATAGACGTCACCGAAGATGACGCCGTGCGCCTCGCCACCTACAAAACTGCGTGTCTCTTCAGTGGATGTGCCCGGCTCGGCGCTGTCCTCGCTGGACTCGAAGGAGAAGAGGAAGAGGCTCTCGCGGATTACGGCCGCTACGCCGGTCTGGCCTTTCAACTAGTCGATGACCTGCTGGACTTTACCGCTTCGGCAAAGCAACTCGGAAAGCCCGTACTTAGCGATCTGAAAGAAGGCAAGGTCACGCTGCCGCTCATCTACGCGATGGAAAACGGGCACCGCGACGCTCGCGAACTCGTTATCCAGGTCCTCGAGGAAAAGGAATTTAATTCCGTCCGTCCAGAAACGCTGGTCGCGCTCGTCCAAGACTCCGGAGCCCTCGGGCGCGCGCGCGAATTGGCTCACGATTACGCCCGGCGTGCCAAAGCTTGCTTAAACGGGCATGCCAATAGTGAGTATGGCCGCGCGTTGATGACCCTTCCGGATTTCATTTTGTCCCGCGAGAATTAACACGATAGCTGCCGATCGTTATGCTTCCTTTCAAAGTCGTTTATCACCCGCGCTACGATCTGAATCTCGGCGCACATGTTTTTCCCTCGCAGAAATTTCGCCTGATCGCCGAAGAACTCGTTAGCTCAGGAATCGCAGCCGCCGACGATTTCCTTACGCCTCAACCTGCCTCCGATGAAGATCTTTTGCGGGTACACACCGCGTCGTGGGTAAACAAATTGAAAACCGGTACACTGACGGCCAGTGAACTCATGAAGCTGGAAGTCCCGTATTCGCCGGAACTAGCGGAAGCGGTATGGCTGGCCGCGGGCGGCACAATTCTGGCGGCCCAGAGAGCTTTGCAAGACGGATTCGGTTCGAATTTGAGCGGCGGCTTTCACCATGCCTACGCCAACCACGGGGAAGGTTTCTGCGCGATTCATGACGTCGCCGTCGCAATTCGCCACCTGCAGAGCGATGGCGACATCAAGAAAGCCATGATTGTCGACACCGACGTGCACCACGGCAACGGCACCGCGGCCATTTTTACCGGTGACTCTTCCGTCTTCACCATCTCCATCCACCAGGTAAATAATTATCCCGCGGACAAACCTCCCTCCACCGTGGATCTCAATATGCCAGACGGTGCCGGCGACGACGAATACCTTGCTGCGCTCATTCCCACGGTAGAACGGTGCGTCGATAAATTTAAACCCGACATGATTTTCTACGTTGGCGGCGCGGATCCCTATCGTGAAGATCAGCTCGGAGGCCTGTTACTAACCAAGGCAGGTTTAAAGCGCAGAGATCGCGAAGTATTTGAAGCCGCCCGATCGCGATCGATCCCCGTTACGACGGCTCTAGCTGGCGGCTACGCGCGGCGCGTGGAAGATACCGTCGCGATCCACGTGAATACTATCGTCGCGGCCCGGGAAGTGGCTGGCAAATATCCGCAGTCTACGGAGCGGAAGTCGCAGGGGGCAGGCTCGTAGCTGCAGTTTCCAGTGCACGCCTGGCTGCTGCGGTCAGGTCGCGTTCGAAGGTTTCCTCCCCGAATCCTTCGGCACGGTAAACAACCTTGCCTCGGCGGTCGATAATTACGACGGTGGGGAGATCGTTGACTGCTAACAGGTGATCCAAACCGTCCGCGAAAACCACCGGTAAATGCGGTTTTACTTCTTCCAGGTACGGCGCGACTTGGCTTTCGTCATCGTCGCAATCGGCTTCGATGAAAGAGATTTGCTGATCTCCTTTGAACTGCGCCGCGACCCGTTCGAATTGCGGTTCGAGAGCTCTGCATGGGCCGCACCAGGTAGCCCAGAAGCTCACCACTAGCACCTCGCCTTTTTTGCCGGCTAGTGGATAAGGCGTCCCCTCCGGTGCTTTCCGTAAAGTGAATTCCGAGACTTCTCGCGCCCCGGAGTTTTTCTTGGTTTTAGCAGCGCCGGTCGCTTGCGAAACCTGGTCATAAGCTTGCAGCAGGTAATCGCCCAGCCCTTCATCGGAACCATGCGCCATTCGCCAAACATTTCCAATCTTGTGGCGAATTTCTCGACGGGTCACCCCAGGATTAGCGCTATCCGCCAGAGCAAAGGCTCGCGCATATTGCTCAATAGCCACAGGGAAATCCTTATTCATCTCCGCCACTTCCCCCAGTTTTTCAGCTGCTCCGGCGGTGGGTAATGCCGCGTAACTAGATTCAAAATCCTTTTGCGCCGCGGCCTTATCCTTTAACTTCAGGTATAGCTCCCCGCGCAATTGCAAAACCGAAGCGCGGTCACGCGCCCTCGCCATCCGCCATTCGTCAGGGGACATTTTCGGCGATTTATCATCCATGTCGGCCCGCTCCACGAAGGCCAGCACCCGTCCGGCATAATTAACTGCACGGCGCAGCCCCGCTTCGTCGCCGCTGCGCTGAAGGAGTTGAATTGCTACCAGCGTGATGGACATGTCTTCGGGAGCGAGCGCCACGACCCGCTCCGCATAATCTGCCGCCCGTGCCGTGTCCCTAAGTTGTAAGTTGGCTTCCACCAGCGCGCGATAAATTTGCGGCCGTTGCGGTGAATCTGGATATTTTACGAGGTAAGCCTCCAGGTTCCGGACCAGCGCGGCGCGGTCGTTTCCAGCACTCGCAATCGCTTGCTGAAGTTCGTCTGCGGCAGTTGGGGTCTTCGCGGGCGGGCTGCTTTTCTCAGGACCTGGCTTCTGTTCGTGCGTGGTCGAGGAGGGGCTCGGCTTATTCTCGTTTTGTGCGCATACCAGAGCGGCATTGCTTAATGTCAGCGAAGTTGTCGCCAATATTAAGGCGAGCAGTAAACCGAGCTTTGGAGCCATGTTTCGATTCTAAGGTAAATGCCGCGTACGATGTAGGATTCACTGACGGGCAGTTCAACAAGATGGTCTGATTCTTATTTCAAGGCCAGACGCTTAATGTGCTGCGCTAACGTGAATTTCGCCGGAAACAGTATGCACTTCCACTCGACCACCACCATTCCCTACGTGAGCGCGCAGCGAATGCTTCCCCTGTTCCTCAATTACGATCGGAATATCCGCCTTAATTTCTCCCGAAATCGCCTCCGCGGCAAAACGAAAATTCGCCGTGGAGGGCACATATACGTTGACGCTTCCAGATACCGTTTTGAGATCCCAATACCCGTGTTCACCAGGATCACCGCGAATGATTATTTCGCCTGACACATCATGGGCCTTGGCGTCGAACTTGGCGCCCTCGATATCAATTGAGCCGCTGGCGTCGTCAGTCTCCACGCGCCCACCCGGATTCACCACCTTCACAGCGCCACTAAGGGTATGTGCCCGCACATCTCCCTTCGCGTTGTTGATGGTTACTTCTCCGGAAGCGCTCGAGGCTCGCACATCCCCGCCAACGTCATTGGCGTCTACTGAGCCGCTCATGGATGTGAGTTGCGCGTCCCGTTCAATTTGTTCCACGCGTATGGAGCCCGAAGCTCCCTGCGCGGTGACAGGTCCACGCACATTTCGTATGTTGAGGGCGCCCGACACCACGCTCAAATTCATTTCCGTGTCATGCGGCACTTCGATCTTGTACGTGATCGTCAAATTGCGCATGTTCGAAAAATGTTTTCCTACCCGAATGGTATCGCCCCTCTGCTCAATTCCCGGATTCGCGAGCGTCTCGTTCAGCCGCTCTTGAGGCTTATCAAAACCCATGCCGCTGGCGCGCACATCTCCGTGCACGTGAACTTGCCCATCGGCACTACCGGTAATCTCCACGTCGCCCGATGGATTGCTAAGTTCCAAGCGTGTGTGTCCCGTAACAGTAAAACTCTTGTCGAAGGAGCCATTAACGCCCGCGCCTGCGTAGCATCCTGCGAGCGCGAAAGCCGCTACCGCCAGCAAAACGTGAAACGCATTTTTGAGTGCACTCGTCACGAGGCTCCTTGCAAAGAAATGCCCGCCCTGATGCCTAATACTTGTACCTATTATGGATACGTAGGAAAAGGGAATTATGTTCCGCGCTGTACTTTTACAGGGGAACGGTTAGCTTTTGTAAGACTCTCATTCAGGGAGCCTTGGCGGTAGCCCTCGAGGTCCAGGGCCACATAAGTAAAGCCAGCCGTTTTTAATATCTGAGCCATTTTTGCCGCCATATTTTCAGAAAATGCGAGGGGCATTTCTTCCGGGCTAATTTCAATACGCGCCAGCTTGTCATGCAAACGCACGCGGAACTGCCGAAACCCCAACTGGCGCAAAGCCGATTCGCCGCGCTCCACCAGCGCAAGTCGCTCAGGTGTCACTTCCGTTCCGTACGGTAAACGGGAAGAAAGGCAGGCTGACGCTGGGCGGTCCCAGGTGGACAGTCCGGCACGCTCAGAGAGCATTCGAATTTCAGCCTTCGTCAGACGCACATCCAGCAGCGGAGCTAGTACCCTGTGCTCGGTCGCTGCTCGATGACCCGGCCGAAAATCCAGTGCGTCGTCGGCGTTCACGCCGTAACAAACCGCTTCGAACTTTCGCTCAAGGGCTAACTTATCCAACGCTTCAAACAATTCGTCTTTGCAGTAATAACAGCGGTCGGCTGCATTCGCCCGATAGGCGGGATTATCCATCTCGTGCGTTTCGACGAATTCATGATGCACACCTAATTTAGAAACAAAATCTTCTACCGTGGCACGGTCGTACTCGGAAAAACTCGGTGAAAGCGCCGTGATGGACAGCGCTCTATCGCCCAACGCCTTCTGGGCAGCCCATGCCAAGTACGCAGAGTCCGCCCCACCTGAAAGCGCCACAATGATTGAGCCGCAATCCGCCAGACGAGCGAGTAGCTGCTCTTCTTTTTGCTCCGCCGTGAGGGAACTTTGTTCCTGTTCACGAATTCGAACTAGCGCATTCCCCATGCCAACTGAGTATATCCCACCGACAATCTAAACTACTCCGGTGAGTCACCCGTACTCCCTCATTTGAAATCGAGCAGCACATCCACCATTCCAGTATCGGCATCCGTCTGTAGCCAGTGTCCCACCGACTCATAATGCACCGGCAGATCGACAAAAATCTGCTCCCGGTGGACCTGCAATTTCAAAAGAATGTTCTCATATTTAGTTTTGTCGAAAATATCCCCGCTTAAAATTGGCCACGCCGCACGCAGCCGCTTCTCTCCGGTGGGTGACATTCCGGTCAAAACCAGTTTCCCAAACTTATATGGTCGCCCCTCAGAAATATTGATTCGGTAGGAAACGGTGTGCGCCTGATCGTCATATTCGGCCACCGGTTCGACCTTAGCATCCAGGTAACCGCGGTGTCCGTATTCTTCCTGCACTCGCGTCCATGCTGCCTCGATCGCTAGCCCATTGGCGACATCGCCGTCTTTCATGCCGATCAAAGCACTCATTGTGAAGCCCGAGAGCACCGTATTTCCGCTCCATTGCGCATTTTTCCAGCGGTAAGTAGGGCCCGGGGTGATGGGCACAAACACTGGAATATGATCAGGCAGTTTTTGGTTGGGATTGCCGGTAAGCCTGATTTCTGGCGGACCAAGTTTTGCGCGCAAAAAGCCTTTTTGCAGATAAATAGGTTTTACTTGTTCGGCCAAAAATAAATCTATCATCATCCGCGAATATGTTTTTCCCTGCACTTCGCCCAGGTGTTGTTGCAGTTCTTTGGAACTCGCCAGCGCAGGATCGCCAAATTCTATTTTGGCGATTTGCAGCACCACATCCGCGATGCGGAACTCCTGCACCGTACCTTCTCCAAGCGGATTGCTAATAACCTGATATTCCACCTTGGTATTCATGCCGCGGGATGCGATTAAATCAGTCACGATCGAGGCCACCTTGTCGTCGGTTGCGCCACCTTCCGGCACCGTGCCGTCGTAAAAAGGCAGAACTTTGCGGATGGCGTCAGCCAACTCCCCATCCGTAAACCACGGGATATTGTCGAAGTAAGCCGGAATTCTGGGTGCCTCTACCAGCTTAAATGTCAGGTGCAGGCCGTCTTCTTTGGATTGAAAGGCATAACTCACGCTCGAAAACAGCCCGGTTTGTAGCAGGCGGTCCGCCGCCGCTTGCAAGTCCGGTTTTCCAACAGCGCTCCCGATGCTTAGGCCCGCCAGTGCGATGACTTGATCTTCACTAAGGTACTTAATGCCGTCAGCATGAACCTTTTTCAGCGTCGCTGTAGGGTTGTCGGTGGTCTGCGCAACGATACGCATAACCGGGCCGGGGATGAGAAGGGAACTAAGGCAAAGAAAAATAACGGACCACACGGACCTTTGACCCATGCTTTTATTCTAACGGAAAAGCCCGGGAGTTTTTTCTTAGCAGTAGGTCTACTCGACGGTCACGGATTTCGCAAGGTTTCTCGGCTGGTCGACGTCGCACCCTCGCCGGACCGCGATGTGGTAAGCCAGCAATTGTAGCGGGATGATTTCCAGCAACGGCGATAGTAATTCCGGCGCTGGCGGCAACTCAATAATGTGATCGGAAGCCGCGCGAGCCAGGTGATCATTCTCCGTCGCTATTGTAATCACGATGCCGTCTCGCGCTTTCACTTCCTGGATGTTGGATACGCTCTTTTCATAACGCGTCATGGAATCAGGATCGCTCTCATCTCGCGTCGCCAGCACCACCACCGGAAGATTCTCATCAATCAACGCGTTGGGCCCGTGCTTCATTTCCCCGGCCGGGTAGCCTTCCGCGTGTATGTATGAAATTTCCTTTAGCTTCAACGCGCCTTCCAGTGCAATGGGGTAATGAATGCCCCGCCCCAGATAGAGAAAGTCACTATAGCGAAATAGCTGCCGCGCAAGATTTTCGTAAACTCCTTTTTCGTCTGTTTGCAGCACGCGTTCCATTTTGTGCGGAATTCGAGTGATCTCCTGCATCAATTTAATGGCGCATTCGGAGCTGACCTTGCCGCGGACTTGGCCAAGGTAACCAGCCAGCAGAAATAGCGCGGTGAGTTGCGCCGTAAACGCTTTCGTGGAAGCCACGCCGATCTCCGGTCCTGCGTGAGTAGGAATGGTTCCTGCCGCTTCCCGCGTAATCATGGACCCCATGACGTTGCAGATGGCCACCGTGGGCGAACCTTTCAGCTTGGCTTCGCGTTGAGCCGCGAGAGTGTCGGCCGTTTCTCCGGATTGGCTGATGCACACAGTTAATGTTTTGGAGTCCAGGATTGGGTCGCGATAACGAAACTCGCTACCGTAATCGACTTCGACGGGAATGCGCGCTAGCCGCTCGATCATGAATTTGGCGGCCAGCCCGGCGTGCCAGCTGGTTCCGCAAGCCACCACACGGACATTTTCGAAGGTGCGAAATTGTTCCTCGGAAATTTTCATTTCGTCCAGGAAGATTTTCCCGGTGTCTTGCGAAATTCGGCCGAGCAGAGTGTCGCGCACCGCTCGGGGCTGCTCAAAAATTTCTTTTTGCATGAAATGCTTGTAGCCGCCCTTTTCCACCATGATGGGGTCCCAGGCGACGTGCTGGGTGGGGCGTTCCACCGCGCGGCCGTCATGGTCCATGACTTTTACGCCACCGCGAGTGAGCACCGCGATGTCGCCATCGGCGAGGAAGAACATGTCGCGCGTGTGTTCCAGCAGCGCAGGAATATCGCTAGCCACAAAATATTCTCCGTCGCCGATTCCAATCACGGAAGGCGGTCCGAGCCGTGCCGCCACGATTTTCATCGGTTCCTTGGCGGACAGGAACACCAGCGCGTAGATCCCACGGAGTTCCTTGAGAGATTTGCGGACCGCTTCCTCGAGCGGAGTGTTGTTGGCCGAATGTTTTTCGACGAGATGCGCCACAATTTCGGTGTCGGTCTCCGTCACGAATTTGTGGCCTTCGCGCGCCAGTTGCTCTTTTAATTCCAGGTAATTCTCGATAATTCCGTTATGCACCACCACGATCTGTCCGCTGCAGTCACGATGTGGGTGAGCATTTTCTTCCGTAGGCCGTCCGTGCGTCGCCCAGCGTGTGTGCCCAATGCCGTAGGTACCTTCGATCGGGGATTTGGCAATCGCTTCTTCCAGGTTCCGGAGCTTGCCTGCGGCGCGACGGATTTCCAGCTTGCCGTCCTTGGTGACCACCGCGATGCCGGCAGAGTCGTAGCCGCGGTATTCCAGTTTCCGCAGGCCCTCGATGATGACCGGAACAACTTTCTTAGGCCCGATATAACCGACAATGCCGCACATGAAAGAGGCTCCTATTTATACTTCAAGGTTAACATGAGGGAAAAATGCCAGACAAAATCCAAGTCAATATGTCGCGAATGAGGTTATGCGTGTTGGGGCAACGCTTGGATGCCCGCTAACGCTCTGAGTCAGTCGATGATTTCGAAGCGGTATTCTTCGATGACCGGGTTAGTTAGTACGTCTTTCGAGATGCGCTCGAGTTGGCCCTGAGCCTCTTCACGGGTCCAACCGCCGAGGTCCAGCACAAAAAATTTCCCCTGCCGGACGTCCTTCACTTCGGCGTACCCCAAGCCCGCGAGCGCATGTTGGATAGTTTGGCCTTGAGGGTCGAGCACTGTGCGTTTCGGCATAACCCAGACGTGTGCTTTCATTACGCGATTATAACATTTACGTCGGTGGTGGAAGCGAGCCTGCCCGCCGGACATTAGTGCATTGCGGACGTGATTTTTCCAACGCGCTGCAGCGCCACCTTGTCGTTCTTGCTGATAAACGCATATTCGAAGCTCATTTTCGCGATGCGTCTCAATTCTTCTTCCTGCAATCCCATTCGACGGGCGTTTTCATATTCGGATCGCAACTCGGTGTGAAACATCGCCGGGTCGTCAGTGGAGAGCACCACTGCAATCCCATGACGAAATAGTTTCGGCAATGGATGTTGCTCGATTTGTGCTGCAGGTAGCTCCAGTTGTTTCGCAAGCGCCCCGGTCCTGATGTTGCTCTGCGGACAGATTTCCAGTGGGATCCGTCGTTCGGCCAGCAAATCCATTAGGGATGGGTCACGGACTGCCGCTATGCCGTGGCCGACACGTTCGGCTCCGAGCAATTCGATGGCTTGGCGGATTTCGTCCGGTCCGCCAACTTCGCCGGCGTGCATCAGTCGGTGCAGGCCGATGGTTCGAGCCTTTTCGCATGCGGCCCGGAATTCCTTAGCCGGAACACTCAATTCGTCGCCGCCGATTCCGAACGCCACGATAGATTTTGAGCTGCATCGTTCGGCAGCTTCCACGACTTTCATGGCTGCTTCGGCTCCGAATTGCCGGACGGCGTCGAAGACGAAGTTAAGTTGCAGGCCGCGGCTACGAAGAGATTCTGCCGCTGCGAGAATCGCTTCGAAGTTTTTTTCGGGCGATTGATGGCGCAGAAGCATGACGCCCACCGAGAGAGTCACTTCGGCGTAAACGACATTTTGCGCCAGGAGCTGTTCGCCAAGACCGTGGAGCGCCAATGCAAAGTCTTCCGGGGCGCGAAGCAGGGAGGACACCCACTTGAAAGTTTCAATGAACTCCAAGAAATCGCGATAGGCGTAGCGTTGCAGAACATCTTGCGTGGATGCGGGAACCTCGTATTTTGCGGCCAGCGCGCACACCGTTTCGGGTTGCAGCGAACCCTCCAGGTGCAGGTGCAGCTCCGCCTGGGGCAGCGCGAGGAAATCGGCGGAGAGCATTTTGGATTGTGCTTCCGGGTTCAATGGGGAAGCTGCGGCCTGCCGGCATTAACCCAAGCGGTGAGCCAATAGGAACCCACGTCCGTCGCCGCGTCGGACAGCTGTCGTATCAAAATTACCGCTGCCGCGTTATAGAAGTGATCGAAGTACTCATCGTTGTAAGAATTCTGGCCAACGCGCGAATTGCGATCCGCGAGCAGTACGGTTTCGAGCCAGCTGTGAGCGCTGAGGCAAGCTTCAAAGGCGTGGTCGGTGGGGTCGCTGATGAACGCGGCGTCGTTTGGGCGCATGGGGAAAAAAGAGGAATAGCGGTCGATCAGCGTGGTTCCAAAGCGTTCGTTGATCCCGGTTTGGCCGGTCAGGCGGCCATCGAAGTCATCGGTGGTATTGAAGGGGTCGTGGGCGTCGGCGACGTAATTGGCGAGGATTGCGGCATCGAGTTTGGCCTCGTCCCAATGTCCGGTTTTCATATCTTCGGTTAATTTTTGACTGTAGACGCCGATTTGCCAGGGCAGCAAACCGTTGGCTTGAATCTTGGTTTTTCCATATTTGCTAACTGCCGCTTTGTAGTTTCGCGGGAGAGCGTCATAGGGGAAGCGCCCGTACTTATCGAGGAACAGAAAATGGTTGTGACGCTCCGCCGTCTTTGTGGCGATAGTGTCGAGCGGATCGGTGACGTGTTGAGACAACAGCGCGCGGTTCGACTCAAAAAAAGAGCGAATGTCCGCCGGCAAGGTATCGATGGCTTTGTTTACCACCAGTTTGTTGCCATTGCGGCCCCATGCGCGAGCGCTATGCGGCAACACCACGAATATCACGGCAACACTAAGGAAGCGCGTGCGACGAAATGTTGCTCTATTGCGCGCCAGTGACATGACGATTTGGCCTCTGTGTGCCTTGCTCGCTCTGTTATGGCCGGGCCACGGCTCGCAAGGTGCTGCGCTTCCGACCGTAGTTGTAGTAAATCACAAGTCCGATACTCATCCACACAAAGAAACGAATCCAGTTTGTGATGGGTAGCCCCGCCATCAGCAGCAGGCAGGTCAAGATCGTAAGTATCGGGGCTATCGGACCGCCCGGAGCGCGAAATGCCCGCCGCCGCTCCGGCTCGCGATAACGCAAAATCAAAACTCCCCCCGCCACCAGAGCGAACGCAAATAGCGTTCCAATATTTGATAAATCCGCCAGCGTTCCGATATCCAGCAGGCCGGCTGGAATACCCACGACGATGCCGGCCATCAGAGTTGAAAAATCTGGAGTCTGAAATCTCGGGTGCACGCGGCTGAAAATCCGAGGCAACAATCCGTCGCGCGACATCGCAAACCATACTCGCGCTTGCCCCAGCTGAAAAACCAACAACGATGAAATCATCCCCAGCAGCGCGCCGATCAGCACCACCAGCCGCACACCTGTGAAGTGTAACTTCTTCAGCGTATTGACTACTGGCGCGGCATCGTCCAACAGGGTTTGCCAGGGAACCAGTCCAGTCAGCACCACCACCACGCCGATATACAACAGCGTGCAAATAATCAACGTCGCAATAATCCCGATAGGCACATCACGTTGCGGCCGTTTGCATTCTTCCGCGGCAGTGGAGACCGAATCAAATCCGATATACGTGAAAAAAACGATTGAGCCGCCGGTCAAAATACCTGGCCATCCATTGGGCGCGAATGGATGCCAGTTCGCAGGATGCACCAGACGCGCGGCAAACGTAATAAAAACCAGGATGGCCGTAATTTTTAGCAACACCATGACGTTGTTCGCGCCCGCTGATTCGCGAATTCCGCGAATTAAAATTACCGTGAGCAACATGACAATCAAAAACGCCGGAAAATTAAATCCAAAATGCCACCCAGGACTCAGCAGCATATTCCCTTGAAAGTCCGACATTCCGGTCGGCAAATAAGCCGGAGAAATCCATCGTGGGTTCGGATGGATGCCAAAAAAATCGAGCAGATCCACGATGTGCGCCGAGAATCCCACGCACACCGCCATGTTGCTTACCGCGTATTCCAGAATCAAATCCCAGCCAATGATCCACGCAACCAATTCACCCATAGTCGCGTAGGTGTAGGTGTACGCGCTCCCCGCAATGGGGATCATCGCGGCCAACTCCGCGTAACACACCGACGCAAACCCGCAGACAATCGCCACTAGCACGAATGACAACGCAATCGCGGGGCCCGCGCCCGGCCGTCCAAACGAAGCCGAATGATGAATCAAATATTCAAGAAGGGGGGCGTTAAGGATAGACGATGCTTGCAGTTGCTGCCCGGCGATTGCCGTTCCGATCACTGTGAAAATTCCCGAGCCAATCACCGCGCCGATTCCCAGCGCCGTCAGACTGACCCAGCCCAATGATTTCTTCAGGTGGACTTCTGCATTCTCAGAATCCGACAGTAGTTGATCGATACTCTTGCAGTGGAAGAGATCTGATGCCACGCACACGCTCCGGTCGATCTGTGGTCCCCCGGCTCAACTGGACGAGAAGTCAATCCAATTTGCGCGGCGAGGATGGAAGGCTGTTGCGCCTCAATGTACCTTGCCGAGACTGGAGACGCAACAACGTCGATGCAGCTTAATAGACACTATGCAAGCTCAAGTTGCGCGTATCGCTCAATGAATTTTTTTGTGCCACGGCCCGGAAAACTCACCGATACGCGCCGGTCATCGTCGTCGCCTTCCACGCCCACAACGGTTCCGGTGCCATAGGTTGGATGCCGAACTTTTCGTCCCAGCATCGGGTTGGCATCGGCTCCGCGCTTTAATGGCGGCCGGCTGAAAGAGCTCGGACTACTTTGTCTTCGCTGCGACGAAGGCACCGGCTTCGGTCCGCTGCGTACGCGGTGCAGGAATTCTTCCGACGAGTAAGAATATTCCGGGTCAAGCTCGTACCGCCGTTTCTCACCGATTTCCGACATTGACCCGCGAACCGTATCCACCAGTTCGCTGGGAATTTCCGTTAGAAACCTGGATTGTATCGACGCTCGCATCTGTTGCTCATTTCCAAAAACACGCCGGTACACCGCTCGGCTGAGTGTCAGCGATTTGCGTGCCCGCGTCATTCCCACGTAGCAAAGCCGCCGTTCTTCTTCGATGCCTTTTTCTTCATTCAGCGAACGGCTGTGCGGGCAAATGCCCTCTTCAAGTCCCGTCAGAAATACGTGATCGAATTCCAGCCCCTTCGTGCTATGCAGCGTAATCAACGTGACACCCGGTTTGCCTTCAAACGAATCAGCATCGCTCACCAGTGCCGCTGCATCTAGAAAATCTGCAAAAGTTTCACCAGCGTCCATGCTTTCGGCCACTGCACGGGTGAGTTCCTCAAGGTTTTCAATACGCGCGACGTCATCAGGCGTGTTGCGATCCTTGAGCATGTCCATGTAACCGGTTTCGTCCAGAACGGTGTGAAGGAAATCCGCGGGCTCTTTTTCCGCTAGCGAGGATTGCAATTTCGCGATCATTTCCTGGAATACGCGCAATGGCGTAACCGCTCGACCGCCTGTGGCCCCAGAAATAAACTTGCCGATCGCAGCCCACAGGGACGAGCCATCCGCTCGCGCTGTTTCGCGCACAGCGTCCAATGTAGTTTTTCCAATTCCGCGCGGCGGAACATTTAGCACCCGAAGCAGCGACACATCGTCATCCGGATGCCTCGCCAGCCGCACGTATGCCAGCGTGTCCTTCACTTCTGCGCGATTATAGAAACTGAAGCCTCCCACCAGCTTGTAGCGCAATCCCCGGCGGCGAAAGGCTTCTTCGAAGGAGCGCGACTGAAAATTTGTGCGATATTCCACGGCACAGGTCTGCGAGGAATCATCGCTGATGAGCCGTTCCAGCTCACCAGCCACAAATTCTGCCTCGGCCTGCGCGTCTCGCGCTTCGAAATAGCGTAGCTTAGAACCGCCACCATTCTCGGCTGTAAGAATTTTGCCGAGTCGTTCAGGATTATTGCCCACGACCGCGCCAGCAGCGTCGAGGATTTGCTGCGTGGAACGGTAGTTCCGCTCCAGTTTGATCACCTTAGCGTCTGGAAAATCGCGCGAAAAACTCAGCAGAATCGAAACGTCCGCGCCGCGCCAACGATAGATGGACTGATCTTCGTCGCCCACCACGCACAGATTGTGTTTCGGCCCGGTCAGTAACCGAAGCAAATCGTATTGCACGCGATTGGTGTCTTGATACTCATCCACAAGAATGTACTGGAAGCGCGCCTGCCACTTTTCGCGGACCAGCGGAGATTCGCGCAGCAACTTTACGGTTCGCAGCAGCAGGTCGTCAAAGTCCAGAGCGGCGCTTTGCTTCAATTGCTTTTCGTAAGACGCAAAAATGTCCGCTAGGTGACGGCCGTTCTTATCGATGGCTTCGGCGCGAATCGACTCCGGCGTCTTCCCATGATTTTTGGCATGACTGATGCGGCTAAGTACGTTCCTGGGATTCAACGTGTCGTCATCGATATTGAGCGTCGCCATCACTAATTTGACTGCGGCGAGTTGATCATCGTCATCGTAGATGACGAAATCGCGTGGAAGTCCGGCGTTCACTGCTTCACGTCGCAAAAGACGTGCACAAAGAGAATGAAAAGTAGAGAGCCAGGGCGAAGATGGCGGCACGCCCGCGCGCAATAGCAAATCCGCGACGCGCGTCCGCATTTCCTGAGCGGCCTTGTTGGTGAAAGTTACCGCCAGGATGGCTTCAGAGGGAACGCCATTGGCAATCAAATTGGCCATGCGGAAAGTGATGGCCCGGGTTTTGCCGGTGCCCGCGCCCGCCAGGATGAGTAAAGGGCCTTCCGTGGTTTCCGCAGCAACACGCTGTTCCGGATTTAATTCTTCGAGCAGACTTAACATTCGTCCGTTAGTTTCAGAAATGTTTTGCACCTGTTCATCGTAGCCGAGCGTTTCGGTGGGCGCAAACTGGGATTTATTCATTGAATCAAGCGTGGAATAAAGTCTGATCCGCGTAAAAACGATCGAGGCTATTTTCCGGTGGACTTACTCAAGTCAATTTCAAAATACGTCAGCGACCGATTATTCTCCATTACGAGAATGTCTGGTACATACAAGCGTGCCTCATTCAATAAATCAAATTGTCCCTGAAGATCGAAATACAAAAGCCCTTGAACACTGCTGTGAGGGGCAATCACGTTTGCCGGAATACCCGCAACTTCCGCCTGTTGTTCGAGCTCCGTCCAATGTTTGTCGTTGTTATGAGGGACGCTTACCGGCAGCGGAATTCTCGCTCTGGATTTTGCTGGATCTTTCGCGCCGGGCTTCAAAACTTGGTCCGCCACCTGAGCGGGAGTCAAGGCCTGTACTTCCTGGCGGTTGTCCTGGTCGATTTGAAACGATAAACGGATGCGATCCAGACTGACTTTCATACTCTCGTTCGAATCATTACGAAACACAACTTGCATGGCCACGATCCCCGCGGTAAATGGCGATTTCTTGGGGAATTTCTCCTTGTATAGCGCGGCGTCCGTCCATGGTTGCGCGGAAATCGTGAGCCCTTCATGCGTTTCCAGAGACGCCGTTTTGAGTGACGCGCGCTGGCCCCCACTCTGTTGGGCATCGGCATACGCCCCGGCCATCAAACACACGGCCAGAAAGGGAACTGCCCCGGATAATTTCCGCATAGAGTTATAATAGACTTTTCTCATCTGACGCCTTCGATTCCAGGGTGCTGTACGGGGTTGCCCCCGCGCTGGCGCACTATAACGCTTGTGCGGCAAACAGACCGGAGCCGCTTTTAGTGTATTTCATCTACAGCTTTCTTTTGGCTATTGCTGCTCTTGCGCTCATGCCGTACTGGCTTGTGCAGGGACTTCGCCATGGCAAATATTTCTCTAATCTCCTCGAACGCCTCGGCTTTTCCTATCCTTCTTTCAAAGAAGGCACAAGTCGCCAAGGCGCGATCCTTTTGCACGCCGTCTCCGTCGGTGAACTCCTCTCCGGAATATCTTTGGCACGCAGATTAAAGGAAGCCTACCCACAGCGTCCACTGATCATTTCTACCACCACCATCACGGGCAATAAGTTAGCTCGCGAGCGCATGCCTTTCGCCGACGCCATCATATATTTTCCGCTGGATTGGGCATTCTGTGTCCGTCTCGCCTTGAATGCCATCAAGCCCGCCCTAATCATCATCCTCGAAACCGAAATCTGGCCTAATTTCCTGCGTCAGACTCGCCGCCGCAACATTCCGGTAGTGTTCGTCAGCGGCCGCATCTCCGATCGCTCCTTCCGTCGCTACCAGAAATATCTTGGCGCCTTCGGGTTCTTCTTGCGTCCTTTTCTCAAGCGCGCTCTCGCCGATCCCAGCATGTTCCTGATGCAAAGCGAAAAAGACGCCGAGCGTATCCGCTTTCTCGGCGCGCCTGCCGATCGTGTGCGAGCCAGTGGCAACCTGAAATACGATCTGGACATTCCAGGACCCACGCCCGTTTCAAATTGGCTTGAGGCGGAAGTGCGAAGAACCGGGCGCACTCCAGTTATCGTCGCAGGCAGCGTCGTCGCCACGGAAGAACCCTTGGCCTTGATCGCCTTCGGCACCTTGCAGGGGGAATATCCAAATGCGCTGCTGGTGCTCGCGCCGCGAAAACCCGAGCGTTTCGACGCTGCCGCCGACTTCATCCACGAATCGCGCCGCACATTTTTGCGACGTTCGCAATTGCCGATTCAAACTTCGTCAAACGGCGCAGGCGCCGGCTCCAGCGACGCCACCGTGATACCCAAAAATGTTACCGTGCTGCTGCTCGACAGCATCGGCGAATTGGCCTCGATCTATCGTTGCGCCGATGGCGTTTTCGTAGGTGGATCTCTCGTTCCCTCTGGCGGCCATAATATTCTGGAGCCGGCGGCTTTTGGTAAAATCCCGGTTTTCGGCCCTTCCATGGAGAACTTCTCGGAAATGGCGTCGCGTTTCGTTTCCGCAGGGGCTGCCGTCCAAGTGGAAAGCCCTGAAGATGCCGGCGTCGCATGGATCGAACTGTTTCGTGACCCCGACCGGATGCGTGCAATGGGCGAGACCGCGCGTGCGCTGGTGGAAGACAGCCGCGGCGCAACGGATCGCGCGCTCACGCTCATCTCAGAATTCTTGAATGAGCACGGTGCGCCGCGACGATGATGCTTTCGCGGCCCCTTCGTATTGTGTTGTGGCCCGCCTCTAAACTCTACGGTATCGGCGTTTCGCTTCGCACGCGGCTTTACGCTAGCGGCTTGCTAAAACAAAAACGGCTGAAGGCCACGGTAATCAGTGTCGGCAACTTATCCGTTGGCGGCACCGGCAAAACTCCATTGGTAATCTGCCTCGCGGAAAAGCTCCTTGCGCAAGGCCAGCGTGTCGCCATCCTCACTCGAGGCTATCGCGGGACCGCCGGTAGTAGCGATGAAGTCGAGGTGATGCGTTCGCGTCTGCAAAATCGCGTAGTCTTTGGAGTGGGCAAGAATCGCTTTGTCGAAGGTCAACACATCGAATCGCGTCAGGCCATCGATATCTTTTTACTGGATGACGGTTTCCAACATCTTCAATTAGCTCGCGACCTCGATATCGTTCTGATAGACGCCTCGCGTCCCGTGACGCAGCAGTTGCTTCCTGCTGGACCAATGCGGGAGCCACTGTCCGGGTTAACCCGCGCCGGAATAATCATCTTTACCCGAACCGAAAATACCCCGGGTGCGAAAGAAGCCCTCCAACGCTTATCGAACTTGCCGATTTTTACTGCCTCAAGCCGTCTACTCGGTTTTCGCCGCTTTAAGGGCGAGGACCCGTTACAAAGCGTCACAGAGCTTGGCAGCGGCCCGTTTTTCGCCTTTTGCGGCATCGGCAATCCGGAAGCATTTGTTCGCGATTTGCAGCGGTGGGGCATAACGCCAGCTGGCCACATGTTTTTTGCCGACCATCACCGATATACACTCGAGGACGTGCAAGCTATGGAACAAGCTGCGAGACAGGCTGGCGCAAACGGGCTGCTGACAACCGAAAAAGATTCTTGCAATCTGAGCGGCCTCACATTTCCATCTCTGCCCGTTTATGTGTCCCTCATCGATCTAGAAGTTGATGGAGAAACGGCATTTCTTTCTGCGATAAATCACTTACTTCAAGCTCGCGGTGCCCAGGCATGAAAATTCTCATCCGCGCCACCAATTGGGTTGGCGACGCGATCATGGCTTTGCCCGCAATCCGGGCCATTCGCAATCGCCAAGACTCCAGCATCTCGATTTTGGCCCGCTCCCACGTGGCCGACATCTACGGCGATCAAAATGTGGCGGATGAGTTGATCGTTTACGATCATCGCGGCAAACATGCGGGAATCTCAGGTGGCGAACGCCTCGCGTCCGAATTACGATCACGCCGATTTGACGTTGCCATCCTTCTGCAAAACGCCTTTGATGCCGCATGGCTTGCATGGCGCGCAGGAATCCCGGAACGCATCGGTTACGCTCGCGATGCGCGCAGTGTACTGCTCACCAAGGCCATCCCGGTGCCCGAGCCCGGCGACATCCCGACGCACGAAAAATTTTATTATCTCGAGTTGCTTCGCCGCAGTGGCTGGATCGATTCCGTTGAGGATGACCCCTTCGTCAAATTGCACGTTACGGAAGCCAGCCGCGCCCGTGCAGGCGACCAACTCGTGGCTGCGGGGGTCCGGCCCAACGCTGTTCGAATCGCCGTTGGTGCCGGGGCCTCCTACGGTTCGGCGAAATGCTGGCCGCCGTCGCGTTTCGCGGAATTAGCCAATCATCTCCAAGCGCAATGGGATGCCGACGTGATACTTTTTGGTGCCGCTGGTGAAACGGATGTTTCATCGGCCATCGCTTCCGAAATGAAACGTGCACCCATCGACCTCACCGGTAAAACCGCCGTCGCCGATCTCCCCGCGCTGCTCTCGCAATGTCATGTTTTTATCGGCAACGATTCAGGCGCCATGCACGTTGCCGCCGCCGTCGGGCTTCCGGCCGTCGCCATCTTCGGACCCACGGATCCGTTCGGTACCTCCCCCGTCACGCCCCGCCACACTATCGTTCGTGAACAACCCTATTGCAGTCCATGCTTTCTCCGGCGTTGCCCCATTGACCATCGATGTATGACCCGTATTACCACCAGTAAGGTGGAAGCCGCCGTCGATCCCTTTCTGGCTTCCGTTGTGGTGGAGCGTGCCTGATCACCGTCTAAAAGCCGCTGTTTTCCTGGATCGCGACGGCACCATTTCCGAGGAAGTCGGCTACTTGAATCACATTTCTCGTTTTCATATGTTTCCATTTGTTCCGGTTGCCATCCGCAAACTGAATGACAGCGGCCTGCTCGTGTTTGTCATCACCAATCAATCCGGAATCGCTCGTGGATACTACCCTGAGTCGCTGGTGCACACCGTTCACGATTTAATGACTCAGCAACTGTCTGAAGCCAGAGCGCACCTCGATGGCATCTATTACTGCCCGCATACCTCCAGCGATGCTTGCGCCTGTCGAAAACCTGGCCCCGGCATGTTGGATCAGGCCTCCGCGGAACATGGCGTCGACTTGACGCGCTCGTTCGTGGTCGGAGACCGCCATAGTGATGTGGAGTTGGCGCATCGCGTCGGCGCCCGCAGTATCATGGTGCGCACCGGATATGGCGAAGGTGAAATTCTTTGGCACGCCTCAAGGTGGACGTTGAAACCGGATTTCATCGCCGCGGATTTGTCCGGGGCAACGGATTGGATTCTGGAGCAAATAAGTTGAAGCGCAAGTCTCAACAAAAGAATGGTCAGCCGTCGGTGGATTTGCGCGCTCTCGCGGAATACGTCGAGCAATTTTCTTCGAAGACCATCGTGGTCTTGGGTGACTTCGTCGCCGACGTGTTCGAATTCGGCGAAATTTCCCGCGTCTCCCGCGAAGCCCCGGTACTGATTCTTCGCCATCGTGAAACGCAACTCGTGCCTGGTGGCGGGGCAAACGCTGTCAACAATCTCGCCGACCTGGGAGCCAAGGTACTACCCGTCACAGTGGTCGGTGACGATTCCAACGGCGACGCCTTGATTCAGTATTTCAGTCAGAAGAAATTGGACACCTCGCACATTGTGGGCGTCAAAAACTGGTGCACCCCCACCAAAACCCGATTCTTGGCTGGGTGGGCGCACACGGTCGGGCAGCAAGTCCTCCGTGTCGATCGCGAGCCGCAAACCGCGTTACCAGACGATGCCCGCAAGAAATTAAGCAAATTTTTATTCAGCGCTATAAAAAATGCTGATGCCCTGGCAATTTCGGACTACGGTTTCGGTGTTGCCACTCCCTCGCTGGTTTTCGAAGCTTCCTCCAAGAGAAAAAAGCTCTTACCCATCACTCTGGACGCTCGACACAATTTGCATGCCTACAGCCGCTCTCGAATTACTACCGCGACGCCTAACGAAGCTGAACTGGAATCCCAACATCACACTTCCATCGGCGAGAATCTTGAGGAACTGGCGCGCGCTGGCCAGGCCACATTCCTCGCGATGAAATTAAATTCTCTGCTGGTCACTCGCGGACGCCACGGCATGGCGCTTTTCGAATCTGGTAAGCGCCTAACGCATATTCCCGTGCATGGCAGCGATCAATCCGTCGACGTAACCGGTGCGGGCGACACCGTTCTTGCCACCTTTACGTTGGCCCTCGCATGCGGCGCCTCGCCGCTCGAGTCTGCGCATCTAGCAAATATCGCCGGCTCAATAGTGGTCATGAAGCGCGGAACGGCCACGGTGACGCGCGCGGAACTTTTGGCTGCCATTCATGATGAAGTCGCCGGAGTTTCCGTCTAGCCCATGCGCTCATCGGAATCGAAAATCGTTTCGCAGCAAAAACTCAAGTCTCTCGTCGCCGATCACAAGAAGCATGGTCAAACCGTGGTGTTCGCTAATGGCTGCTTCGATATTTTGCACGTCGGCCACAAAAGATATCTGGAAGCCGCGCGCCAGCAGGGCGACATCCTTATTGTTGCGGTAAATAGCGATGCCAGCGCGCGAAACCTTAAAGGCCCGGGTCGACCAATCCTGGATGAGTCCGCGAGAGCCCGCCTCGTAGCCGCACTGCGCGCCGTCGATTACGTGGTGCTCTTCAGCGAACCAACCGTCGCATCGTTGCTTCGCGATTTCCTTCCAGACGTGCATGCCAAAGGCACGGACTACTCTGCCGACACCGTGCCCGAGCGCGTCATCGCCAAAGAACTTGGCATTCAAGTCGCCATCGTCGGCGATCCCAAAAATCATTCCACCCGCGCACTGCTGGGCTCTCTGCGCAAGGCTCCGCATGGCTGAGCGCCGCTTCCTGGTCGTGCGCCTCGGATCTCTCGGCGATATCGTGCATACATTCCCAGCGGTAGCCGCTTTGCGCGAAACCTTTCCCGCCTCGGAAATTATCTGGCTTACTCATGCGCGTTACAAAATGCTGGTTCAGAGCAGCGGTCTGGCCTCCAAAATATGGACCACCGAAACGCGTTCCATGTCATCGCTTATGAAAACCATTCGCGAAATTCGCGCCGCCTCGTTCGACACTGCCATCGATTATCAGGGCCTTTGGAAATCCGCAAGCCTGCCATTTCTCGCCGGTGTGAAGCGCCGCATCGGATTTTCCCAAGGATCTGTTCGAGAATTCGGCGTGCCTCTTCTTTACACTGATCGCGTCCGCGCCACCAGCGCGCATGTCGCCGACCAGAATGGGGAATTGTCCAAGCGCGCCGGAGCTAAAAACGCAGTTGCAAATTTCCGGCTGGATCCGCCGTTGTTACAGCACGAAGAGCTCTCGAAAGTTTTCTTCGGTCACGATCTGGAAAAATACGTCGTTCTCAGTCCCGGAGGCGGCTGGCATTCTAAGTGCTGGCCTCCCGAACGCTTCGGCGGGCTATGCAAAAAACTATTCCATTCGCTATCACTCCGCTGCGTCATAAATTACGGCCCTGGCGAGGAAGACTTGGCCGCCAAACTTAGCGCCGCAAGCGGTGACGCTGCCCCGGTGCTCTTCAATGGCGAACTCGCCGTGCTGATGTCACTTTTGGGAGGAGCGGCTTGCGTTGTAGGCGGCGACACCGGCCCCCTTCACTTGGCAGTTGCTTTGGGCACACCTGTCGTAGCCCTCTTCGGTCCAACAAATCCCGCGCGAAACGGACCCTATCGCAACCCGTCTAGCTCTGTATCGGCGGCACAATCTTCGGATAGCCAGGATCCACAGGACCTTGTTCTCCGGGCTCCAAACGTGCTCACCACTCACAATCGCCAGCGCCGCACTCACCCGTCCATGCTGGAAATCCAAGTTGATGCCGTATTCGAAGCGGTACACCGTATCGTCGAGGCCCAAAAATGAATTCGGCGGGTGCATTTTTCGTGCGGTGGCGAGTTCGCTTGGGCTACCCTCTAGCAATCGCAGTCTTATTCTTTGCGCGGCCGCAGCCTCGCAGCATCCTGTATGGTGCGCTGGTTGGCCTCGTTGGTCTGACCCTGCGCGCCTGGGCTGCAGGCTATCTCCACAAGCAGGAAGTGCTGACCGTCGCAGGTCCGTACGCCTATACTCGCAATCCCCTTTACTTGGGAAGCGCCGTGCTGGCGCTGGGCGTGGCCATCGCTACGCGCTCGTGGACCTCTTCTATTTTGCTCGCGACATATTTCGCAGTTTTCTATTCCATTGTGATCCGAAAGGAAGAGAACGAGCTGCGCCCCCGTCATGCTGAGAATTTTGACCGTTACGCCACGGCTGTGCCCATCTTCTTCCCGAGATTGTCTCCCGCCAAGCTTTCAGAAGGAGGCAGCGGAGCATTCTCCCCCCTGCAATATAGGAAGAATCACGAATGGCAAGCAGCCGTCGGTTTTTTGCTATTACTGATTGTTCTGATTCTGATTTGGCGCTTCCGCGCGTCTTGAAGTAGTCACAGTCGGCAATTCCGCGCATACCACGAAGCAAGAAATCTCTAACCGGTCGCCATCTGTCACGATATGCACCGCTCCATCCCGGTCCGTCCTCAATACCCGCGCCCCGCTTGCTTCTAATCGTTCCAGCAATTCCGGGCTGGGATTGTCTTCCCCGGACGAAATGATCGCAATCGCCGGGGCAACAGTGTCCAGAAATCCCTGCGTTGTTGAATTCTTGCTGCTGCAAAGAAGGAGTGCAACAAATTGGTGAGAATTACTGCGATGCGCGATTTCCAGGCCGCAAGCGATCCCCAGGGCAAATGCCGTGACGATCGCAAGTGCCGGCAGTTTCATTCCACTTTTCGCAATCGAACCAGCGTTTCAATGTGAAATGTTTGCGGAAACAAATCAAACATCGCCATCTCGATAATTTCGTAGCGATTGGTCACTCCGGCCGCGCTCTCGCTCGCTGCCGCGCGAGCTTCAGTGCCCGCATGAACAACAGGTCCGCCGGATTTTCGCTGCGATCCCATTAAAACCGCCAAATCCCTCGCCAGCGTCGAAGGGTCGCAAGACAAATACACGATCTCCGCGGCTCCTAACGATGCCAGCGCCGCTGCAGTCGCGGTTCCGAGGCCCGATCTGGGCGGGTCCAGAACAACAAAATCCGGCCGTTCTTCGGTCTTTTTCAAAAATTCTTCCGCATGCTCGTTGTGGGAAACGACCTCCACGCCCGCATTTTTCGCGTTCGCAAACAAGTCGCGCGTAGCCGCCAGATTCGCGTCCACACTCACCACCCGTTCAAACGCTTGTACCAATGGCAAAGAAAAAAATCCCACGCCTGCATACAAATCCAGCGCCAAATCGCCTTTCGCACCCGCCGTCACCGCATTCAGCAAGTGCTTCGTCAAGAACCGATTCACCTGAAAAAACGACAAATGGCTGACCTGATATTTGAACCCACCTACCTCGTGAATTAAAAATCCAGGCCCAGTCAATTCGAAACGCTCCTTCTTCTGGTCCAGCAGCAACAAGCTTTCAAGCCGCGGCAATTCTGCGCGAAACAGGGAAGCGATCTCCCCCGCTGGTGCGTGGAATTTATCGAATGCCACGTTAAGCGCAATTTTCGCATCCGACGAATCGGTAAACGCCTCTATCTCCAGAATCCCCGCAGGCAACTTCCCGCCTCGGGCCATCTCTTGCAATAGCATGAAAGTTTCCAGCAATCGCGGCGATAGTATTGGACAAGTGTCGATCGGCAAAATCACTGAACTTTCCGACAAAAAATACCCGAGGGCCCTCGGCATTCCGCTCCGCACCGCCCACTGTGCCCGGTTGCGGTACTCGTAAGGTGCACCTGAGTGTGCCGCTATCTCGCCGTTCCATTGCACGCCCCCCAACCTCGAAAGCGTCTCCCGCAAAATCTCGATCTTCAGCCGCACCTGCTCGGCCGCCGGAATATGCTGATAGTGGCATCCGCCGCAAACCTGAAAGTGCGGGCAAGCGGGCGCGATTCGTTGCGCGGAAGGCGAAGTCACTTCCACCAACTTCGTCCATATCAGTTTTTTCTTTTTAGTCTTGGGAGCCGCGCACACACCTTCGCCAGGCAATACATAAGGAACAAAGACCGTGTTGCCGTCGGAGTGCGCCAATCCATCGCCACCATAAACAAGCTTCTCAATAGATAATAGTAACTCATCTTCCATAGTTAGGCCTCAATTTTACTGCGAGCAGTTGGGACGCAGCCGTCTCAGCGATATCTGCAGAAGAAATGCGGGTGGTAGAAAGTGTAACCGACAAGCCTCAAAAAAGCGCGTGATGTACAATATCAATTGATTCGGAACTCCAGCCCAGAAATCGTGGTGTCCAATGATGAGCAAACACCCTTCTGTTCGGGTCGTTCTTTATCTCGCCGCCGTCCTGACGCTCTCTGGAATCCTCTTCGCCCAGAGCACTTCAAACAAAACCCTCGTGGTTAACGGTAAAACCGCGAGCGCGGGCGTCCGACAAATCAACGGCCGGTTGTACATCGACCTGGAGACCCTGGCCCAGGCCACTAACGCGGTATTCACGGTTGAGCCCCGCCGTGTGGTGCTCACCATTCCTCCTGCGGATGCCGGCGCTGTTGCGACTGACGATTCCGCGCAGAATTCACAAAAGCTTTCACGCGACTTTGCCTCCGCCGCTATATCCGCCCTTGCCAACATGAGAGAGTGGCGCGTAGCCGTCCGCGCCATGATTCTCTACGGACTGGCGGTCAGCGACACATGGGTGCAGGCCTATCATAATCAAACATTGGACGCTATCCGCCAGGCGAGCGTCGCTGCCTCCACCGACGCCGACAAGAATGCTTTTCAACTACTGCAGAACGAAGTCGATGCCATGACCGCTTGGGCCAACCAAGTGGACTCGGCCCGTCAGGAACTAAATGGTGCGCGCACCGTCGATCCTAATACCCTGCAGAACGACCCAACCCTGGCAAAAATTCAAAAGTGCAGCCAGTTCCTGAACTCCATGGTCCTCAGCGGCACGTTCAACGACGACGCCAGCTGTCACTAAAACTAAAGAAATTCGTGTTCCGATATCGCCGGCCCAAACACAAACCTGTCATTCCGACCGGAGAGGGCCGACGCAGTTTCTTCTCGTTCGCTCCTTCGAACGAGTCGGCCCGCGAAGCGGAGGAATCTCTCTGCGATGTTCCCTCACGCTAAATAAAAAAGGCTCAGCCTCGGTAATCCAAACGCCTCCAGTAATCGTTTTTGTATATATTGCTTTTCCACCAACGCCAATTGTTCGGCCTTCATTTTCTTCCGGTACGCCGCCAACTGTCTGTCCATCTCCCGTCTCAGTTGCAGCATGCGTTCTTCGCTCACATAACTAGCCATCAGCGCTTGTTGCTTGTCGTCCAAAATGGTTAACCGCCGCTCCAAATCTTCCAGATCGACCGACCCGGGCGTATCGAGCAGCACCACACTGGATTCCAGCGATTTTGCGATTTCCAGTAAACGCGAACTGAATTCAAGTCCCGCCTGAATTGCAGCGAGTTTTTTCGTGGCAGCTCTAATCCCGTCTACATTTCGCGCGAAATAAGCCTTAATCTCCTCGCGAGAGAACATCTCCTTTGGCGCAGCACGCGCGACCTTGGGTGCGCTTCCTGCCGCCGCCTCCTGTTGTTCCTCCGCCGCTTGCAGTACCGCGTCCGTGCAGTAAGCCAGGCTCTTCAGCGGTTTGCCCAACCCGCCGCGCCTCGACCTTTGGTAACTCTCAAATGCGCGATCAATCCCTTTTAAGGCCGCATCCAATGGAATCCCGGCCTTCTGCCAGGTCTCCATAATCGCCCAGTCCAGCGGCGACACCAGTAGATGTGCGCCACGCTTCGTCCAAAAATACTCTTCGATTTCCGTGAAGTAGTTGAAGTAGTTCCAGCTGTCCATGTGTGATGACGAAAGGGAAGCCGGCCAGCTGTTGAGCTTTGCCGTTATGATCGCGGGGCTTTCTTGTCTGCCGCGCCAATGCTTGCTTCACGAAGCCGTCCCGACTTGCTCGACTCCGCAGTTTGATTCTTTTCCCAGATCAGCCGCAGACCCTTCAACGTCAAAAATTCGTCCGTATGCTGGATATGTTTCGAACCGCGCGCCACCAGTCTTGCATGCCCGCCGGTCGCTACCACCGTGACTTCGTTGCCCAGCTCCTCCTTCATGCGGTTCAGCATGCCATCCACCAGGTCCACAAATCCGTAATACAACCCGGATTGCATGTGGCTCACGGTATTTGTTCCGATCACTTTTCCGGGATCCTTAATTTCCACGCGCGAAAGTCTTGCCGCTCGCGCAAACAACGCTTCCGAGGAAATTCCGATGCCCGGCGCGATCGCCCCACCGAGATATTCGCCGCGCGCGGAGATTACGTCAAAAGTAATGGCGGTCCCAAAATCCACCACTATGCACGGACCGTACTCGTGAAACGCCGCCACCCCATTCACGATTCGGTCCGCGCCCACTTCCAGCGGATTATCAACCAGCACAGCCATCCCCGTTTTCACGCCGGGCTCCACGAACAGCGCTTTCTTTCCCAAGTAAATCCGCGCCATTTCGCTGAGTGTCCAATTCACCGGCGGCACTACCGAACTGATCATCACCCCGGTAATCGCGTCCCGGTCCAAGCCCGCCAGTGTGAATAAATTCCTCGTCAATACTCCATATTCATCGACCGTTTGCTCCCGCGCCGTGCTCAGCCGCCAGTTGGCGACCAGCTCGCTGTCGCGAAAAACCCCCAGAACCGTGTTTGTATTTCCAACATCGATGGTCAGAAGCATATTTTCCAGTTTATCCGCATCCTCAGTTTACCGAACCTCGGTAACGTCGCCAGCAATCACCGTCGTTGTCTCGCCCGTGTCGCGCTTCACCCGCAACAAACCCTCTTCTTCCAATCCCGCAGTTACCCCTGTGAAACTTTCTTTACCATTCGTTACTTTTACTCGCTTCCCGCGCGCATAGCTCGAGGTTGCTTCGAACCGTTTCACCACACTTTTCGCGCCCTCGTGTAGCAACTCCTGGTAATCGCGCTCAAATTGTCGCAGGAATTGCACCAGCACTTCCAGCCGCGATTGCGCCCGGCCAGTCTCCATCCGCAGAGAAGTGCTTTTGCCGGCCAAATCAGCCGGAAATTTCTCCTGATTCACGTTGATCCCGATTCCCACAATCACAAACCGGACCTGCGCTGGCTCCGCATGCATTTCCGTTAAAATCCCGCCCACTTTTTTCCCGTTGATAAGCAAATCGTTGGGCCACTTCAAATCCACATTTAGGCCCGTCACCCCTTGCACTGCGGCGTGCGCTGACAACCCGGCCATCATGGTTAGTAGTGGAGCTTGCACCGGAGCCAGCCGTGGCCGTAGCAAGAGCGTCGCGTAAATTCCCGTGGCGCGTTCGGAATGCCACGTGTTCCCCGCGCGGCCTCGCCCAGCCGTTTGCTCCTCCGCGAGCACCACCGCACCCTCCGGCTCCCCGGCGTGGCCCAGCTCCAAGGCCACGCGATTGGTCGAATCCGTCTTAAAAAAGTGATAAATCCGCTTCCCAAATAAACTGCCCCGCAATCTCTGTCGCAGCATATCCACGGTCAAAATGTCTGGCACTTGCTCGAGAAAATATCCCGTTGCCGCGCGTCCCTTTACTTTTACGCCCAATTCCCTCAACCGCGTAACCCATCGAAACACCGTTGAACGCGACACTCCGATTTCCCGCGCGATCCTTGCTCCGCTGATAACAATCGTTCCATTTTCCGCCAGCAGCGTCAGCAGCGCCGCGACCTGCCGCTCCGTACTCCCGGCGATATTTCCAGAAGGTTTAACGCGGACTGCCATTAGGTGTGTCCTGACTCAAGCAACTGCGCGGCGCTTGCGGCCGTTCCATCTTCAACTAACAATCCAATTGCTCAAAACGCTCTGTCAGTTTTTGCATCTCGATGCGCTGTGTTGCCAGCGTCGCTTGCAATCCTCGAATGATCTTTTCCGGCGCGCGGCTTCGAAACGTTTCATCGTCGAGTTGTTTTTCTTTCGAGCCAATGGCCTTGCGCAGACCTTCCAATTCCTTCGTGATTTTGGCGCACTCCGCAGCGGCATCCACCGTTTTCGTATACTCAATGCGCAAGTCAAATTTCGCGCTCGAGCGCATCGCGCCGCCGCCCTGCGCCAGCTGGCCTCCAGTAATCTTCAAGTCCGTAAGTATTCCCAGCCGCACAATTCCATCGCGATTCGATTCCACCGAGGTACGCGCCACTTCATCCGCCACAGAGAGTTCCGCGGCCACCTTCTTCTTGGGGTCCAGTTTCATTTCTGCTCGAATATTGCGCACCGCCGTTATGATTTCCTGCAGCAGCCCAAATTCTTCCAGCGCGCCATCATTGCGCCAACCCTCCCGCACTTCCGGAAAGCGTTCCAGTGCTATCGATTTCGCTCCGGCGCGTTGCGGAAATTGGTGCCACAATTCCTCCGTCAAAAAGGGCATGAACGGATGCAACAGCCGCAGCGCCGCCTCGAACACCGCAAACAAATTGCGCCACGCAACAACAGCGCGCGCCTTATCAGCGCTTTGCAGATCAGGCTTCACCCACTCAATGTACCAATCGCAAAAGTCCCCCCAAAAAAACTGATACACGCCTTGCGCTCCATCGTGAAACCGGTAATTCGTCAACGCGTCATTCATTTGCTCCATAGTCGCCGCTAGCCGCGCAAAAATCCACGCATCCCGTAGCGGTACAGCGCCCGCAAGTGCATAAGGAGCGTTCGCGCGAATCTCAGAGCTCGCCAATTCTTCCAACTTGGCCCCACCCTGCTCAAACTTTTCCAGGTTTACAAACAGAAAACGCGCCGCATTCCATATTTTATTGGCAAAATTGCGAGCCCCGCTTAGACGGTCATCCGACAACACGATGTCCGTCCCCGGTGCTGCCATTGACGCGAGACAAAACCGCATCGCGTCCGTGCCGTACTGTTTATTCAGCAATACCGGATCAAGCCCCGTCCCTTTGGACTTGGACATCTTCTCGCCGCTGCCGGTGCGAACCAGCGAGTGCAGATACACCGCGCGAAAAGGGACTTGCCCCGTAAAGTGAATACCCAGCATGATCATTCGCGCGACCCAGAAAAACAAAATGTCGTACCCGGTAATCAGCAAAGTCGTCGGATAATATGTTTTGAAGTCTTTCGTCTCAGCAGGCCAACCCAACGTCGAAAACGGCCACAGTCCCGAGCTAAACCACGTATCCAGCACATCTTCATCCTGCTTCAGTTTCCCGGACCCGCAGGTTGCGCACTTCGTGGGCGTTTCGCGCGACACCGTAACATGCGCGAAGTCCTCGCAATACCACGCCGGAATTCGATGTCCCCACCACAGTTGCCGCGACAACGTCCAATCGCGAATATTTCGCATCCAGTTAAAATATTCTTCTCGCCGATTGTCCGGCACGATCCGAATTTCCCCGCCCTCCACTGCCGCAATCGCCGGTTCCGCCAGCGGTTTCATTTTGCAAAACCATTGGGTCGACGCCCGCGGCTCCACGATCGTCTTGCTTCGCTCGCACAGTCCCACCGCGTGCGTATGCTCAGTGACTTTTTCCAGTAATCCCTGAGCCTTTAAATCCTCAACAATCTTCTTCCTCGCTTCAAACCGGTCCATCCCCGCGTAAGCGCCCGCCGCGGCGTTCATTTTTCCGTCGTCCGTCATCACATTGATTTCCGCCAGGTGATGCTTCCGCCCAACTTCGAAATCATTGGGATCGTGCGCCGGTGTTATTTTCACCGCGCCTGTGCCAAATTCGCGATCCACCATCTCGTCCGCGATAATCGGGATCAAGCGATTCATCAACGGGAGCGCCACGTTTTTCCCGATCAAATCTTTGTAACGCTCGTCTTCGGGATGTACCGCGACCGCCGTATCCCCCAGCATGGTTTCCGGTCGCGTTGTCGCCACCACCAAAAATTTCGCCGCAGCGTTACCGGAACCGGCGCCGTCCGCATCCGCCACTGGATACCTGATATGCCACAGGTGCCCTTGCCGCTCCTCATGCACCACTTCCAGGTCGCTCAAAACTGTCAAACATACCGGGCACCAATTGGTCAGGTAATGCGCGCGATAAATCAATTTCTCTTCATACAAGCGCACAAACGCCTCGCGCACCACGCGAGACATCTCCGGCGACAGCGTGAACTTCTCCCTCGACCAGTCGCAGCTCTCTCCAATCTGCTTCATCTGCTCGGTAATCGTGTCGCCGCTTTCTTCTTTCCACTTCCACACCCGCTTCTCAAATTCTTCGCGTCCCAGCTCGCGATAATCTATGCCTTCATCGGCCAGTTGCCGCGCAACTGCCCGCTGCGTTGCGATGCCGGCGTGATCGGTGCCCGGTAAATACAAGGTGTTGTATCCGCGCATGCGATGCCAACGCGTCAGGATATCTATCTCGGTATGCTCTAGCATGTGCCCGATGTGCAGCGATCCGGTCACGTTGGGCGGCGGGATGACGATGGAAAAAATAGGCGGCGGCGCATCAGGGTCAGCGCGGAATAGGGCCTCGGCGACCCAATAATCGGCCCATTTCGGTTCAATCTCTTGTGGTTGGTAACCTTTTGGAATTTCGCGAGCCATCAATGCAAATTTCTCCACGAATGCTTGGCACTATCGGCCATTCAACTGCCACCACAACTTCTTTTCAAGAATGATCTTCGACTATACGAGGGACAAAGCGGAATCGTCAATTATGCTCAGTCAAACCGCAACCGAGCCGTTCAAAACTTTAATATGAATAAGCCATTCGGAAAGATCGGCGGGGAAGGGCTACTTCTTTGATTTCAGTTCGTCTTGCACCAACGAGGCTATTACCGGCTTCAGGAGTTCTCGAGTTACCGCCTGCATGACTTCTGGACTGAGCTTTGACAATACCTTGGCCACCATCTCATCCACTTCCGTTTGCGTTGCCGTCGGGTGCGTCGAAGCCACTTCCGCAGCCGACAAATCCGAAATCACTGCGGCCAGCGCATCAGAGGAGACGTTGCCGTTTAACGAATCCGAGCTGCCGCTCGTTGTGGTCCGAGCATTTTCCACTGCATCTGTTGTCGCAGTTTTTGCCGATTCCAACGCCGCCGCCCATGGGTTGGAAGTCTTTCGGTCACTGTCCCAGGGGCTCGCCGGGCTCGAAAACCAGCTATTGACTGGATTAGGCTCAGCCTGTGTCGCACTCTGCCGTACAATTTCTTCCTGCCGAGCCGTTTCTTCTTGTCGTGCAAGCTCTTCGTGTCGTGCCGCTTCTTCTTGTCGCGCAGCTTCTTCCTGTCGCGCAATCTCTTCTTGTCGCGCGGCTTCTTCCTGTCGCGCAGCTTCTTCCTGTCGCGCGGCTTCTTCCTGTCGCGCAGCTTCTTCCTGTCGCGCAGCTTCTTCCTGTCGCGCAGCTTCTTCCTGTCGCGCAATCTCTTCTTGTCGCGCGGCTTCTTCTTGCCGCGCAATCTCTTCTTGTCGCGCAGCTTCTTCCTGCCGCGCAATCTCTTCTTGTCGCGCAATCTCTTCTTGCTGCGCAGTTTCTTCCTGTCGTGCAACCTCGTGCTGCCGGGCAGCCTCTTCCAGATGTGCAATCTCTGGCAATGGTTCGCTGATCACTTCGTTCGCGACCTCGCCAACCTGCTGGCCAACGAAATCACTCTGGCTCGCAAACCGCACGCTCGCTGGTCCCGTCAAAAATTCAGATTCCTCCGCGAGTCCAATCGCACCCTCATCACCGGAAAATGTCTCCTTCTGTTCCAAAAATCCTGTTGGAGACGGTTCCTCGACTAGATTTCTAGCTGCGTTCGTCTCTTCCATCTTGGCATTCAGCGATTCTTTCTCGAGCGTACCGATTTCCGTAACAAATGCGCCCGTGTCGGCCGGCAGTTCAGCGGCCGTGACAAAGCCGCCCTTGTCTTCTGTTTCTCCCCACGTTTCTCTCGCGCTTTTCCTTCCGATCGTTGGCAATGTCGGTAGGTCGCGCCAATCTCGCACCGGCCCACTTTCGTCGTCTGCCCGAGAATTACTGGTAGTCTCCTCGCGCTGCCACGAAGGTTCCGCTTCTTTCGATCCTTCTTCCTCTTCTTCAGCCACCTCGTTTGGTTCGTCTACCTCAGACCAGTCGCTAGTGGTTTTTTGCGTTTCATAGGACGAAGTGAATTCCGTTTCCTCGGTGGTTGTCGGTCCCAACAATTCCCCGAACGCCATGGTCTGTTCGGCCGCGTCGACTTTCACCGGTTCCGGAGCCGTCGGAATATCCACAAAGCTGTTATCACCCACCACGATCGCTTCTGGCGTTGAAGTACGACTAAATGACAACCCTCCTAGCGGAGAACCTGGCGGCTGCGCTGGCGGTGGCGCGACCGAAAACGCTGGAGCTGGCGTAAATGACAAAACATCGGCAGACTTTCGCGGAGTAGTCGCGGGAATTTTCTTCTCTCGACCCCCCTCAGCCTGACCCAGCGAAACTCCCGCCCGTTGAAGTGCAGACTTCACCATGACGATCAACGGATCCGGTGGAACAAATGGCTTTTTCAATACTCCGTCGGCCCCTACTCTTTGGGCTTCCTGTTCATCCAGAGGATCAAATGCGCCGACCAACAGAATTACCGGGATATGTTTCAGCGAGGGATCTTCTTTGACGTACTGGCAAACTTCGTAGCCGTTGCGTACCGGCATGAACACGTCTGCCAATACTAGATCGGGGCGGATCTCGGAAATTTTTCGCACCGCGGCTTCGCCGTTGCCTACTGCGACAACATCAATACCCTGATCCTTCAGGGCCAGCCCCACCATCCGCTGGATGTTGCTGTTGTCGTCCGCAACCAGAATCTTGGCCACCCACGTCCTCCGCGAAATGTAATGCAGACCCCAAGCATCGGCAGCCGGGATTTTGCTCGATTCTTCAGGTATTTGAGCATCCTCCACCGTGGTCGTCAACGAATCAACGGATTACATGTGTCCCAAGTGAATACGCCACTTACCTGCCCCAATGGCCGGGTCCCGCGACTGTGCTTATGGCAAAAAAAAAGCGTGGCCAGAGGCCACGCCTTTTCGCCTGATATTCTAGATCTACCAGGGCACTAGCTTTCGGACGCCTTTTTTCTTTTTGCTGCTCGATTCTTTCCCATTGTCGCCTTGGTTTGCAGTATCGGTCTGGGTGGCGTCGGTCTTCGCGTCGCTAGCACTCGTTGTTCCAGGGGTGGTCGCTGCGCTAGTGTCGGTTCCGGTTGCTACTGCCGCCTCTCCACCATTAGGAGTTGCGGTAGGAGTTTCGGGTGCAGCCGACGTCGATTCTCCTGGAGTCGCTTCCGGCTGCGCCGCAGGCGGCGCAGCACTGCCATCCGCCGGTGCATTAGCATCCGCGGGTGCAGCTCCTTCCGTGCCGCCACTCTCCTCTGTTTTCGCGCCGCCCGGCGTTACCGTAGCGACGATCCCAGTCGTATTACCGGCAGCACCCGTCGTCGTTCCGCCTCCGCCGCTTCCACCGACCACAATGCGCGAAGAGTTGCCCCCCGTAAGCACATCCGTCGCAGAGGAAGTGTCCGCTTCCGGCTCGAGATTCGGCTCGCCCACCCGAGCCGCAGTTTTCATTTCGCCGCCAGGTCCGGAGTGTAGGATTCCCAGCGGTTTCTTCGCCAGACTGGTATGCGGCCGCGGAGCATTCTGCTCCGCAACCATTCGTGCACGAGCCTTCGGATCGGGCTGTGGCACCGGAACCTTCATGGCCATCAACCGCGCCTTAGCTTGCGGCGCCTCACTGGAAAGCGGGTAATTTCTCACAATTCGCGCGTAGTAATTTGCCGCAACCTCTTTTTTCTCCGCCTTATCGAATATGTCCGCCAACATCCAAAGCGCATGATCCGATCTGCTGTACAGCGGATAACGATTGGTTACCCCAATCAGCCGAGCCGCCGCCGCGCGCTTGTCGCCTTTCGCGTAGTAATAGTAAGCCACACGGTAATCGCCCTCGGCGATCACCTCTTGCACTTCCCGCAAATGTTGCATCGCTTTATCCGCCAGCGGATCCTTCGGATATTTCAGCAGGAACGTCTGGAATTCGTTCTCCGCTTCTTTCGCTTCGGTGCGATCCCGGTCCGGTTTCTCCATTTGCCGGAAGTGACCCATAGCCACCTGCAGTTGCGCGTAAGAAGCTTCCGGAAGGAAAGGGAAGAACACGATAAAATCTTTGTAGCCCGAGATGGCCTGCGTCATATTGGCCGTCCCGCCCTCTTTATAATAAGAGTCGGCGATTAACAATTTCGCTTTGGCCAAGTATTCGCTGTCGGGATAAGTGTTGATAAGGGTCTGCAGGTTTAGCCGTCCAACCTCATGCTTACCGTGCTTTATATCGTCCGCGGCACGGTCGTATAAAACTTTATCCGGCTGAACGTTGTTGTCCACGCTAGTGGACTTGTCAACTTTTTTCTTCTTGTGCAGGATCTGGGCGTTGGACTGCGTCGCCCCCATGAGAAAAATCGCCATCATCAACAGAAACGCTAAACGATTGCTAGTGGCATACGGCGGAGTACGTAGCAAACAACACCTCTCTAAGTATTGAAATTCCTTCGAACCTCTGCCGCGGCCGCCAGGGAGAGCCGCTCGAAACCCCGAACCCCCGGGATTATAACCTGAACGAAAGGCCAGTCCGCACTCATCTTTGCCCTTTAGGACAGTAAATCCCGTTAATGAGAACCACCCCCATACCTCGGGGTTGCCTCCGTATCTTCTTTTTATTCTTATCTTTTCTGGGTACACGCGCTAAAAATTCATGACGTATCGACTATGCAAGGAGCCCAGGTAGTCGGAGGGTGGGTCTTTTAACGTGCAGCACCAGAAGCTCTAACCACAAAGCTCCCGATTCCGTCCCGGACCCAGTGGAACTTACGCACATTCGAATACTACAAAATTATTCAATTATCCATTTTATGCAGATCTACAAGGCTATGGTCAGCTCCACCGGCGCAGAAGCCGGAATCCGCGACCCCGCCAACGGCGTCTGATCCACCACCGCGCCATGAGGCCACTGCGGTGCCGTCACATAGTTCACTTTGCGTCGCAGCCCCGCAATATCAAGGCGGTGCTGCGCGTCGGTTTCATTCAGGCCCACCAGATGCGGCATCACGTAAGCCTTATCCCGGTTGCCTTGCGAGACCAATACATCCACACGCGGCGTAGCCGCCCCAGTGCCCGGCTTCGGATTCTGAATCACCACCGTATCCGCGGGTACCCTGGGCAACGTGATATTGGAAACCTCACCGATTTGCAGTCCTTCGCGCAGCATCTCTATCCGGGACACTCTGAGTGTAGTTCCTTCCAGCCGGGGAATGGTCAATTGCCTCTGTCCCAGGCTGAGCACTACATGAGCTTGTTGCGACACCTTCATCAACAATCCTGCCGTGGGCGTTTGCCTCACCACCACGTTGGTCGGTAAATCGCTATACACGCGATCCGCCACTCGCAAAACTAGGCCTCGGGAGCGCAACAGGTGGCTGGCCTCCGTTACGTTCTTCCCCACAAGATTCGGCATCGTTACTTCACGTCCATGAATGGCCACCCGCATGGCCGTAATTGCGCTTAGAAATGCCGCCGACGCCAGAATAAAAACCAGCAGCGACATCCTGCTCACCCATTCCAGTCGTTCGCGCAGGGTCATAAATAGAATCTCAACGGAAAAAAATAATCAGTCCGAGCCCTTGTCGTGTGTCGCGCTTGTCGACGCTACCAATGGTGGCGCAGGATACTCCGGCAATTTGTCTTTGCTGGTGTCCGCACGTTTCACTTCCAGTTCCCCGAACAGCAGCGACGGGCTGATGATCGTCGTCGGCGCTCCTCCGGACCGGTTGCTCACCAGCGGGTCATCACCCGCAGCAATCAAATCGCTCCTCATCGCGCGTATGTCCAGCTCGCTGAACACCGCTCCGCGCACCAATTCTTCATGTCCGTCCTTCGCATATACGCGGTAAAGCAATCGCGGCGTGTTGCCTGGCCCAAGCGTGTCCACCCGATACGCGTACGGCAAACCTTGATCCGCGACAATCTGAAGCGCGCGTTGCCTCAACGCCCCCGGGCTTTGCGCGTCCGAGCTCTTCACTACTAACACGCCCACGCCCGCGGCGGGGAAGACCCCCGGCGCAGCCCGGCCATGCCCGTTCGAGGTGGTAAAATCGCGTATCGGTTGGCGTCCCACTAGATAATTGGTCAACGTTCCGTTATCAATCACAGTTACCCGCTGTGCCTTGACTCCTTCGCTGTCCACGTCATAACTTCCCACCGTGCTCTTGCCTTGAAATTCTTTCAGCGTCGGGTCATCCACCACGCTCAAAAAATTTGGCAGCACCCGCGTCTTGTAACTGGACGCAAACGACCCCGTCGTGCGATTTGGCTTTCCAAGCTGCGGCTTGCGCCCCACAACGTTCTGTCCAATCAACGAGGCTACAATGTCATCTGCCGCGTCCGGCGCAAATAAAACGGGACCACGATATTCCTCTTCCACGATCGGCGCATTTCGCAACGCCACCACGGTTTCCAAAGTTTTTTTCGCATCGTTCATTAATTGATCGTGGCTCGGTAATTCTTCCGCACGCGCCACCATCCATGCCGGATTGCGCATCACGCGCATTCCGTCGTCCGCCTGTGCCGCGCTATTCAATTGCACGCTGTAGGTCGCTCGCCCGTCACGCGTTACTGTCCCTTCCGAATTCACAAAATACTCGTTCACTCCCGTGAACCGCGCCGACGCCGTCGAAGACTGCACATCCGGATACTGCTTATATAGCTCCGTCACATCCTCAAGCGTCTTCTTCCACTCCTTCTGATCGACCTTTAATGCCGTTACTGGTTGCAACGAGATCACCTCTGGCTCTTTGGCGAAATCATCGACCGCGTTCGGATCCGCGCTGAACTGTTTCAGTGCCGCCTGTTTTTCCGCGAATGCTTCCCCCGCGCTCTTGTACGCCTCGTCCGTCGCCGTCCAAATCTGGTGACGCAAAGCGATCGGGTCGTTATCCAGCGGGAGAATATTTGTCTCACCTATGCCCTGGCTGAAATAACTATCTTGTTTGTAATCTCCGATGCGCACCACCACGCGCAATATGCGCACGTGCACCCGCTGGCTTTGCACCAGCGCCCCAAATGCCGCGTCCGCGCTGTAATCATCCACATCGTTCACGCGGTATTCGATGTAGTAAGGGGCTTGCACCTGATCCATTTTCAAATGAGTGTACGACCGCGATAGTTCCGTGAGTAGCGCTTCAAGTAACGCGTCGCCCTTCGCCGCCGCGACGGCCGCCGTCATCGCGCTGGAATTTAGAGGCCTGCCTGCATCTGCAGGCCTGCCTGTGTCTCCAGGCCTGGCACTCTCTGTGGCCGGCGAATCCTTCACCGCGGGTTCTTTTGCCGGAACGGGAGTTCCGACGATTTGGCCGACAAAAAATAAAGTTCCGCTCAGTAAAGCTAGATAAGTTCTCTTCACGGGCGTGCTCCCGTACCGGCCACAGGTGCCACACTTTGTGCTGCCACAGCAGGCGCCGCGTCTTCAAAGCCCGGCGGCGGCAGAATCGGCGGCCGCTCATGTGCATGCGCCCGTTTCTGCACTTCCATCTCCGAGAAAATAATAGCCGGCGCCACCGCCGCTACCGGCACGCTACCGCTTTCCGCGCCGCAGATTCCGTTGAACACATGCTCTTGATCCCCGGTAGCCACGATGCGCGTCAGCGCCGCCAACGGCGTGCCCACAATATCCACTCCGCGCACCAGTTCGTCCGGTCGTCCGTCGACATAAACTTTGTAAACAATTACCGGCAGCACCTGGAACGCCTGCGGCAAAGACCGGGTCGTCAGCGTAAATCCTCCCTGAATGTCATCAAAGTACAGTCCGTACGGTTTGCCCTGTTTCTTCACTTCATCGATCAGCTTCTGGCGCATCTCTTTTTCAGGAATTGTCTGGCTGGAAGTCACAATCAAATTTCCCTGTCTCCCAGTGGGCATTAGTCCCGGCTGGTTTCGTCCGTGCCCATTCGAAACTCCGAAATTTTTGATCGGCATTCGCGACATCAGAAAATTCTTCAACACTCCATTTTGAATTACATCCACACGCTGAGCTGGCGTCCCCTCATTGTCAAAATCATACGACCCTGAAAGTTTCACATCGCCAATCTGCTTCGTCGTCGGATCGTCTGTCACGCTTAGAAATTTCGGCAGCACTTCCTGTCCCACCATTTTCGTAAATGTCTGTCCTTCTTCCTCGTCTCGCTGCCGGTGCCCTTCCAGCCGGTGCCCTAGCACTTCATGAAAAAACACCGCCGCCGCTCGTCCACTCAATAGCGCCGGTCCGTCATACGGTTCAGCGACCGGGGCGGCCCGCAGCGCCTTCAAATCCGCCGCCATCTTCTCGATTTTTGCGGATAATTCGTTCTCCGCCGGCAATCCTTTGGCGGTCGGTGCCTGGAAAGTCTCTACTCGCAACAATTCCATGCCGTCGTCAGCACGCGTTTGCGCTTCCATAATCAATCGCGTGGAGGCGCTGGGAGTAACCACCGTGCTGCCTTCGCTGTTTACCATCCGCGCATTCGAGTTCTGCACCTGCAGCATCACGCTTCCAAAATAAACGTCAGGATACTTACGGAATATCGCCGATAATCTTTTGATTTCACCTTCCCACGTCGCCCGGTCCAACGTAACCGGCACCTTCGCTTCACCAATGTGCGTAGCGGAAGCCTCTTTCGAAAAATCAGGCGACTTATCTTCTTCTTCCGCGCGCACTGCGGTATTTGTTCGCACGTTCATCAGCGAAGGAACCGCCCGCTTGTATTCCCGGTCTGTCAGTTCCCAAAGGACACGCCCAATGGCATCTTGATCATCCGAGAGCGGCAAAGATCCCGACGTGACACCGCTTGCCCGGCTCTGTCCGTGGGTATTGTCCAGCGCATGTGTCCCCACGCGCATGGTTACGTCCGCCTGCCGCCGTTTGGCCGCCGCATCCGTCAGCAAGCTCCCGTAGGCCCCGACAAGCACCACATAGTCTTGGTCGTACACCGTGTAGCTCAAGTAGTAGGGCGCCTGGTCAGTCTTGCCCAACTCGGTACTGGCCCGCGAAAGCTCTGCCTGCATCACCTTCAACACCGGGTCGTTCGCGCCCTTCTTGGCGTCCACCGAAGCTGCGGAACCGCGCGCTGCGCCAGCCGTGGCCTCCGTTGACGCCGCAACATCCGCACGGCCCGCCGGTGAATTTTGCGCGGCCGCCCAACCAGCGGGTCCCACTGTCAATTGCGCGCACACCACCGCGCACGACGCCATACGGCCTGCCAAACAAATGACGTCCTTCGCCCCTACACTCCGGCGTCCATACTTTTTTGCTGGGCTAAAATTGATCATTAACAGTGAACTCCAATCGGTATGACCATTCGAACTGCCTGAACTACGAAAAACTAAGGAGAAGCCGAGTATGCCTCAGCGCTGGCCCATGCGCAATTTAGCTGTTACCAAAGCGTTCTTCTTTGGCTAACCGTGCCCCGTTCACGAATTCTTGTGCCGACACTTCCGCGCGTCCTTCCAGTTTGACGGTCAAAACACTCAAAACGGTTGCGTCCCCGCAAGCTGCTCGCAATTCGCCGTCTTCCAGAAGCAACGTTCCCGGAGCCGCTGGAGCTCCTTCTCGCCTTGCCGGTTTCCCCGAAAGGTGACACGTCTTCCCCCGGAAAATTGTGTACGCCCCCGGCCACGGATCGAAACCTCGCATACGGTTGAAAATCTCCAAAGCGGGCCGTGCCCAGTCAATACGTCCGTCCTCTTTCTTCAGCAAAGGCGCGTAGGTCGCCAGCGCATCATTCTGTTTTTTCGGCGTGACCAATCCATCCGGCAGTCCGCGTAACGTCTCTATCATCAACTTCGCCCCGGCTTCCGCTATCCGCGCCGCTAACTCTGGCGCCGTCTCCGCCGGCAGAATCTCAATTTCTTCCTGCAGCAACATATCCCCGGTATCCATGCCGGCATCGATCCGCATGGTGGTTAACCCAGTTTTCGTCTCACCATTCGCAATCGCCCAATTGATCGGCGCCGCACCACGATATTTTGGTAGCAGGGAAGCATGCAGATTGATCCAGCCGCACCTCGAAAGAGGCAAAAGTCCGGCCGGAATGATCTGTCCATAGGCAATAATTACGAAGCACTCGGGCTCGAAGGTTTGCAGCAGATCGCGCGCCTCAGGAGCGCGAATCTTCACTGGCTGCCGCACCGGTATCCCAGCGTCCAGCGCGGCTTGTTTAACAGAGGAAAAGGAAACCTCCTGCCCCCGGCCTCTCGGCCGGTCCGGCTGCGTAATCACCGCGACCACCGTATGACTCGGGTCCGCCAGTAGGGCCTTCAGTGTAGGCACTGCGAAGGCAGGCGTTCCGCAGAAAACAATGCGCATGATCATCCTTCCGGCCAGCAAAGAGATGGAACGTATTCAACCTCGACTTGACGTTACGACAGCAATGAGAAATCCGTGCAGGAATTCTGAGGAACAGCAGGCCAATTCTTAACTACAGTTCACCACTCGCCTTGTTTTCTTAGCTTCTTGATCTTGCGCCGGATCAGGTCCCGTTTCAGCATGCTCAGGTGCTGAATGAACAGGATGCCATTAAGATGATCGATCTCATGGCAGAAAGCTCTGGCCAGCAAATCTTCTCCGCGAATCTCAAAAGTCTCGCCCTTACCGTTTTGCGCTTTGACTGTCACAAATTGCGGCCGCACCACGTACCCGCGAAACCCTGGAATAGAAAGGCAACCCTCTTCCTCTCGCTTTTCGCCTTCGGCATGAATAATTTCCGGATTGATCAGTACAATTTTCCCTTCCGGATTTTTCCCTGCGGTCACATCCACCACCGTCAGGCGCAGATTTTTCCCGATTTGCGGAGCAGCCAACCCCACGCCTTGCGCCGCATACATCGACGCGAACATGTCCTCGGTCAGTTCCTCTAGCTCGGGACCAAACTCCGTAATCACACTCGTAGGCTTTTCCAGAATCGGATCGCCATATTTAATAATGGAATAAATCTTTCGCGGTGGTCCGGCTGGAACTGTCGTCGCAACAGTCTCCGTCGTCGCCGCCACAGGCTCAGAACTCGTTGATTTGTCGGGCATAGTTATCGAAATTCCGCCGCATCTCCGCCAGCGAATCTCCTCCAAATTTTTGCAGAAAAGCATCCGCCAACACAAGTGCTACCATCGCTTCGCCCGCCACTCCTGCAGCTGGCACCACGCACCAGTCCGAGCGCTCGTACGCCGCCTGCACCGGCTCCTTCGTCACCATATCTGCCGTTCCCAACGCACGCCTCAGCGTAGAAATAGGCTTCAAATATCCCCGCACCACCACGTCTTGCCCATTGGTAATTCCGCCCTCAACTCCTCCTGCCCGATTCGACGACCGCAAAAATCTTCTCGCATCCCGATCGTAGGAAATCTCGTCCTGTACTTCACTGCCATAGGATCCCGCACCCGCAACGCCCGCCCCAATCTCCACGGCCTTCACCGCTTGAATACTCATCACCGCTTGCGCCAGCCGGCCATCCAGTTTTTCGTTCCACTGTGCATGGCTTCCCAGTCCGACCGGCACATTGTGCGCCACCACCTCAAAAATCCCTCCCACGGTATTCCCGGCCTTCAATGCCGCGTCCACTTCCGCTTTCATCTTTTCCTGCAAATCCGCGTCCACGCACCGCAGCGGCGATTCAAGATCTGCGCTCACCGCCCGAATCTCATCCCAAGCAGCGGTTCGCTCCAGGGCAAAATGCCCCACACGAATCGTGTGACTCGCCATCTCCGTCCCAAGTTCGCGAAGTAACAGCTTCGCAAACGCTCCAGCCGCCACCCGCGCCGCCGTCTCTCTCGCCGAAGCCCGCTCCAAAATGTATCGCGCATCATGAAAATTAAATTTCTGCGATCCCGCCAGATCCGCATGCCCAGGCCGCGGCGCCACCAGCTTGCGCTCCTTACCCGCGGATTCGGCCGACTCTTCCACCGGCAAACTATTTTCCCAATTAGCCCAGTCCCGATTCTCAATCCGCAAAGCCACCGGAGCGCCAATCGTCCGCCCATGCCGCACCCCGGCAAAAATGTCCGCGCGATCCTTCTCGATTTTCTGTCGACCCCCGCGCCCATAACCAAGTTGCCGCCGGTGCAGCTCATGATTAATGAACGCCACATCCACAGGCAGCGAAGCCGGCAGCCCCGAAATAAAAGCCAGCAGCGCCTGTCCGTGCGATTCACCCGCAGTGTAGAAACGCAGCATCCCTGAGGCATCCATCCTGGAGAAATTGAGTTACCCAGCGTAATTGGAGAATGGAGTGTATCTGCCGACCCGCCGCCGCGTCCAGTTTTTCGCTGTGGTTTGCTTTTTGCAACGACGCGATCAGAGTGCCTTTCGCGTCATCCGCGCCCACATATTCTTAGCTTCAGCCTAGGCCTTGCTCGCAAAATGAGTGCGGAGGCAACATTGCCCCCGCGGCGCTTCATTTCAGCTTCCGTGTTACTCGCCTCGCTACCCGGCTTACTCAGCTGGTGGACTCTTTCGTGTAACCGTCCGCTCAAAGAACCGCTAGCTGTGACAATCAACAAGCAGCGTGTCAATTTTGCCAGGCGCACCTTTGACCCAGCCCACCCGCCATCCGATATGCCACCCTTGACTGAGGGAGAATACGCGGCGTGTGTTTCCGATTTTTTATCAAACGCTACTGTCGCAGGACAGAGTCGCCAGACCGATGCCACGCACGCCGCAGTCACCGTCACACATATCAAGATGGACCGGCAGCTCAACATCACCATCTGGTTGCCCAACGACGCAACTCAACGCGTCACCGAACACGAGGAAGGCCATCGTCAAATTGCCGAATATTATTACCAAGGCGCCGACAAACTAGCAGAGCGAATCGCCACCACTTACCTCGGCAGACAAGTTGACATCGCCGGCACGGATCTCCAAGCCGAGTCCAATAAGTTTCTTCAACAATCCGCCGCCGCTATCACTGATGATTACAGCAGGGAACTAAACCCCGCGCCGGCGCAATTGCTCTACGACAGCATCACCGACCACAGCCGAAATGAGGTAGTCGTCACAAACGCTGTCGCGCACGCCATAAAAAACGCCGCAATCGAATCGCCCTAGCCAACAGGATCCCGATCAGGGGAATAGATGTCACGCTTGACGCGCCCGCGGCGCGCAGTTACGCTTTCGTTGCACTCGCGAACAATTCGTCCGCGTCCAGAAAAAAGGCCATCGTGGCAGGCACTCCACTTCAAATCGAGCGCGACTCCTCTCCAGAACCCAGGCTCTCCGTCGTCGAGGTCTTGATTGACTCCCTGAAGCGTTGGGTATTCAGCGTTCAGGACTATTCATTAATGGCCGCCCGCTCGGTAAAAAATCTCGCCACCGGCCCGCGCTATTTTCAAGACACTCTCGACCAAATGGACGATATCGGCGTAGGCTCACTGCCCATCGTCTTGATCTCTGGCTTCTTCATCGGCGCGGTCATGGTGTTACAAACCGGCTCGCAATTCACACGTTTTGGACAAGCCGCGCTTACCGGTGACATTGTGGCCATCGCACTGGTCCGCGAACTCGGACCAACTCTCACCGGCATCCTGGTTGCCGGCCGCTGTTCCTCCGGAATCGCTTCAGAATTGGGCTCCATGCTCGTCACCGAGCAAGTTGATGCCATGCGCGCCATGGGCACAGACCCCAGCCGCAAGCTCATAACTCCTCGAGTCCTCGCCACCGTCTTGATGCTGCCGCTGCTCACCGCCCTCAACGATTTCGTAGGCTTACTCGGCGGCTGCGTTGCGTCCGTTTTTTCCCTGCGTTTAGGCGCCGTTGAATTTTGGACCCGCGCCATCAAAGCTCTCGACTTCGCCGACTTGATGCAAGGCTTCACCAAGCCCATGGTCTACGGTTTCATCCTCGCGACCGTTGGCTGCTACAAAGGACTCAACGTCCGCGGCGGCACCCAAGGGGTTGGGCGCGCCACCACTCAAGCCGTTGTTCTGGCTTCCGTCCTCATTATCGCCGCCGATCTCTTCCTCACTAAATTGGCCTTGTACCTTGGAGACAAACTTTTCTAGCTCCCTGTCATCTACACCCACGGCATCCGTTGGCGATGTTACGGCGACGGCGACGAATTGCCCTATAATTCATGGCACATTCAATGACCCCAGCCGCTGCCACTGCAACGACTAACGCCGGTCCCGCTGTAATATTTGATAACGTTTACCTCGGCTTCGACGAAGGCGACATTCTCCGCGGCGTCTCTTTCTCCGTCCCTGCACGCGAGACTATGGTGCTCCTGGGCGAAACCGGCACTGGCAAAACCTTAACTCTGAAACTCGCGGCTGGCTTGCTCAAACCCACCCGCGGCAGTATCTCCGTGCTAGGCCAGCAAGTCTCCTCCATGTCCGAGAACGAGCTTCTGCGCCTGCGGGAGCGTATCGGTTTCGTTTTTCAGGAAGGTGCTCTCTTCGATTCCATGACCGTCGGCGAAAATGTCGCCTACCGTCTTCGTGAAGAGCACGTGAAAGAAGACGAGATCGAACCGCGTGTCCAGGAAGCACTGCAATTCGTCGAGCTCGAACACACCGCCGACCAACTCCCCTCCGAATTATCCGGCGGCATGCGTCGCCGCGTCTCCATCGCGCGGGCGCTAATCAATCGCCCGGACATTGTCTTGTACGATTCACCTACCGCAGGTCTCGATCCTGTAACCTCGCAAACCATAATCTCGCTCATCCTGCGCCTGCGCGATGTCTACGGTGTCACCGCCCTGTTGGCCACGCAGCGTTTGCAGGACGGCTTCGCGCTCGCCAACTTTTGTTTCGACAAAGAGACCAAGCACGTCGTCCGTGCCAAAGGCGCCAAGGACGGTCAAACCGCTGCCGCAACCCGTTTTATGGTTTACAAGGATGGTCGCATCTATTTCGAAGGCGACCCGCAGGAGCTGTCCAGCACCAAGGATCCATATCTACGCCGCTTTCTAGTTTGAATTTGCTGTAATCTTATCCCGGACTCCGGAGGGGAGTCTCAATGGCCCAGAGGAAGCAGCTTACCTGGACGGAATTGCGTGTAGGTCTGTTCGTGCTGGTCGGCCTTTTCGTGTTGGCGGCCGGCATTTTCTATGTCACCGGGTCAGGCTTCCTGGGGCCGAAGTACCGCCTGAAAACCTATCAAGCCGAGGTTTCCGGTCTCGCCAATGGCGCGCCTGTGCAGGTCGACGGCGTAGAAGTAGGAAATGTCGAGTCCATCACGTTGGTGCCGCGCTCCCAGTCCAAGGCCGACAAAGCCAGAAACATAGAGGTTGTCATGCGCCTGGAAAGGCGTTTTCAACCCGACATCCTCACCGACTCCACAGCTAGCGTTGTTACCCAAGGCTTGCTGGGAAACAGATATATAAATATTTCGCGCGGCTTCACCGGCGTCCCCTTGAAAGACGGCGAAGAAGTTCCTCCCTCTGAAACAAGAGAAATGCTCGGCAGCCTCCAGGCTCTTTCCGATTCCATGCAGGTGATTTTGGATGACGTAAAAGAAGGCCGCGGCTCCATCGGGAAATTGATCACAGACCCGGAAGCCTACAACCACCTGAACAGCGTCATGACCAAAGCCGATACCATGATGAGCAACGTGCAGGCCGGACGCGGCACATTGGGCAAACTTGTAAATTCCAATGAGCTCTACGACAAAGTCGACAAAAGCGTCGACAACATCAATGGCTTGGTCACCGATGTGCGCTCCGGAAAAGGCACCATCGCCAAATTGCTCAACGACCCAACGCTGTACGATGAGGCCAAGCAGGCTCTCAATAATGGCAATGCCGTGCTTAGCGACGTTCGCGCCGGGAAAGGAAGCATCGGCAAACTCATGAACGACGACGCGCTTTACAATAATATGCGTGACACCAGCGCCAACCTGGACAAGGCTTCCGCCAAGCTGAACGAAAACACCACCACCGCAGGCAAACTTTTTTCCGATCCCAAGTTGTACGACAATCTCGCGGGTTTGACGGGCGATTTGCGCTTGCTCATCGGCGAATTTCGCCAGAACCCCGCCAAGTTCCTGCGCGTAAAAGTCAGCGTATTCTAGCCATTCGCAACTTTTGCGAAACCCCGAGCGTTCTTGTAATGTCTTAGTAACAATACAGCCATAATATCCACCGCGGCCAGCATCACCGTCGCGACCCACAAGTCGAGCCTATGGAAAATCAGGAAGTACTGCAAAAACCGCGCCCCGAACCAAGCAAATCAACGCTTCCTCAACCAGGACGCCCTGTCCCCAGCCGCGCTTACCCAGGTGCCTTAATCGTAGTCGAGGGCACCGATGGTTCCGGAAAGTCCACGCAGCTTTATCTATTAAAACGTTGGCTCGAAATTGGTGGCTATCGTCTGCATTTCACGGAGTGGAATTCTTCGCCGCTCGTGAAATCCGCCACACGACGTGGAAAACAACGCCGCCTCCTCACCCCTACCACCTTTTCTCTATTGCACGCCGCCGATTTCGCCGACCGCTGCGAACGTCAGATCATGCCTTTGCTGCAAGGCGACTATCTGGTGCTCGCCGACCGTTACATCTACACCGCCTTTGCCCGCGACGCCGCTCGCGGTTGTCCTCCGCGCTGGCTGCGCAATCTTTACCGCTTCGCGCCCGTCCCGGACATTACCTTCTACTTTCGAACTCCACTCGACATCGCCGTCCACCGTATTCTTAGCGGGCGTCCCAAATTAAAATATTACGAAGCCGGGATGGACTTAGGCATGTCCTACGATCGCGCGGAAAGTTTCCGTCTGTTTCAGGCCCGTATCCTCGAGGAGTACGACAAAATGGTCGACACCGACAATTTTGTGGTTCTCGACGGCACCATCCCCGTCAATAAATTGCAAAAGCAGATGCGCGATATCGTAGCCTCCAAGATTGATCTCAAACGTTTTGCCCCTCGCATCCAGGAAGCGGAGTAAGCATGCCCGATCAGGAAAAAGAGAAAGACCGAGACCGCGACAAAGATCGCGACAAAGACAAAGCTCCATTGGTCATCGCCCCAGAATCGTCTGTAGCCACTCTCCCTCCCCCGGCCATCAAGTCCGCCTCTGAAGTCGAGGAAGAAGCCTCGCATTATTTTTTTGGCGAGCCGCTCGTCGGTTTCGATCCCGCTGAAATCACCGGCACCCTAGTCGTGATTGAAGGTATGGACGGCTCCGGCCGCTCCACCCAAATCACTTTGCTTCAGGAGTGGCTCGAGTCCGAAGGGTTCGCGGTCCAAACCAGCGGGTTGCGTCGCTCGAATCTCGTCGGCAGCGACATCGATCAACTCCTGGCCAAAAATGCCGTTACCCGCCTGACATTGGCCCTGATGTACGCCACCGATTTCTTCGACCAAGTCGAGCACCGCATTTTGCCGGCCCTGCGCTCCGGTACCGTAGTCCTCGCCGACCGTTTTATTTTTACTTTAATCGCGCGCGGCGTGGTCCGCGGCATCAATCGCGATTACATGACTGGACTTTACGCCATGGCTCTTAGGCCACATCTAACTTTCTGGCTCAACGTCCGCCCTGAAACCGCCTTCGGTCGCGAATTCAAAAAGTCCCAAGCCATCAGTTATTGGGAAGCTGGTCGCGACATGTCCCTGTCGCACGACTTGTATTGGTCCTTCATCCGTTATCAAACGATGATCAAGCGCGAATTTGAAGTCATGGCCAAGCGTAACGGCTTCATCGAACTCGATGGCGAAGCCAGCGTCGCCGCTGTTAACAAGCAACTCCGCCAACGCATAGGTGAGCAGCTCGGTATTCGCGCCACCAAGTACACGCCTTCCTCCGCGCTGGCCCATCTCTGGCGCTAAAAATCTAAATGTCTGAGCCGGTTCACATCGCTGCCATTGACGCCGGCTCCAACGCCGTGCGGCTCGCCGTTGCCCGCGCCTACTCCGCACTCGACATTGAACCTCTTTACGATGAGCGCTACTCCTTGCGTCTCGGAGAAGGTGTTTTCGTTCGCCATGTTTTCAGCGAAAAACTCCTTAAAAAATCCGTCAAGGCTTTCCGTGATTTCAAAGAAACCATGGACGAGTTCGGCGTTACGAAATACCGTGCCGTGGCCACTAGCGCCTCCCGCGAAGCCCGCAATCGCGACGCCTTCGTTCGCAGAATTAAACAACAATCCGGCATCCAGCTGGAGGTAATCAACGCGGCCGAAGAATCCCGCCTCGGCAGGGAAGCCGTCCTCGCCGCCTTGGGTCCTGAAGCGCCGCCACGATGCATCATTGACCTCGGCGGCGGTAGCTTGGAATTGAGCATTCTGCGCGACCGTCAGGTCGAGCAAAGTGCCCACCTCGGCGTGGGCACCGTGCGCCTCATGACGACGTTGAACCTTCCCGGCGTCATCCGTCCTTCGCAAGCCGAACAAGTCCGCAAATATGTGCGCGCCCTACTCGAATCAAAATTACCTAACCGCCCAAATCTCGGCGAACAAATTGCCGTCGCGCTTGGCGGCAACGCGGAAACACTGGCTGGCATCGCCCCAGGCCCGCGGGAACATGGCCTCCCTATGCTGCAACTATCCCTCCTTCGCGACCGCCTCCCCGACATCCTGAGGCGCAATGTCCGCGAGCGCATGAAGGCTTACGGTGTACGCCGCGACCGTGCTGATGTCATGGGTATTGCCGCCATCACGTTTCTCACTCTCGGCCGCTATCTGAATGTCCGCTGCATGGCCATCCCCGCGGTGGGCCTTCGCGAAGGAATTTTGCAGGAAATCGCCCACGACGCTTTCTCGCGAAAAGAACCGCACCGCTACAACGCTGCCGCGCGCCAGGTCATTGCCAGCACCAGGGCCTTCGCGCGCCGCTTGGACCGCGACCAAGCCCATGCCGAACATGTCCGTGAACTGAGCATTCTCCTTTTCGACGCGTTGCAACCGGTGCATCATCTTCCCGCTCAGTACCGCGTGCTGCTGGAGGCCGGCGCTCTCTTACATGACGTCGGCCATACCATCAGCCATCACGGTCATCACAAGCACGGCGAATATTTAGCGCTGAACGGCGACATCCCTGGTCTCGCTGGCCGTGATCGCGCCATCGTCGCCTCATTAGTTCGCTATCACAATCGCAAGTCAGAGCCCGCCAGCCATCATATTGCCTATGCTTCGCTATCCAACCTCGACAAACGCGTGACCCGCCGCCTGGCTTCCATTTTGCGCATCGCCGAAGGCCTCGATCACTCCCACCGCCAGCGCGCAACCAATATTCAAGCCTCCTTCCAGCGCGGCTCCGTAGGCCTCCAGGTAAAAGCCCGCGGAGATGCTGCCGAGGACTTGCGCGACGCCAGCCGCAGCGCTGACCTCTTCGAAAAAGAATTTCACGTGCGCCTCTTCTTTCGCCAATCCACATCGTGAGTCGCAAGTATCGTGAGCCCGTATAATGACCCGTGAAAGTCAGTTGCTTGATAAGCCGCTCCAAGAAATTATCGACGGCAAAAATTTAGCGCGAATAGGGTTTAATAAAATTCGAACGGAGCTACTCGATGGATCTGTACATCGTCCGCCACGGCATCGCGATCGACCGTGAAGACCCCAAGTGCCCTCCCGACCCCGAACGTTACTTGACGGAAGAGGGCACGAACAAAACCAGGCAGGTGGCCAAAGGCATTGCCGCGCTCGGTATCAAGCCAGATCTCTTGATTTCCAGTCCTTATACCCGCGCGATGCAAACCGCGGAAATCTTTGCCAGCGCACTCGACTATTCCAAACAGAAAATCCGCCGCACCGATTTGCTTTTGCCCGGCGCCGAATCGTCCATGCTCTTTCGCGAGCTGGCCAAGGACAAACAGTCTTCGACGGTTTTCCTTTTCGGCCACGCTCCGCATCTCGATGAACTCATCGCCGCCGCCTTCGCCAGCAAGCATCCCATCACTTCGCTCAAGAAAGCCGGTGTCGCTGCCCTGAAACTGAAACGCATCTCCCCGCCCAGTGCCGAGTTTCTCTGGCTAGCCACACCCCGCCTCCTGCGCCGCGCCGCAAAATAATTTCCGGCCGATTAAATTCATTTTTGGCTAAGGACAGTAATTTCGGACGTCACTGAGTAATCGCGCAAATCAATAAAATACGGAGGGTGCCCTACCTTCGATTTTCAGGGTTTACCCGCCCTGGCGGGTGGGTCTTGCAGTCTCCGCGAAAAATTACAAGAGCTAACCCCTAATCCGTAGCTCCAGCCACCGCATACAAAACACTCGGCGCATTCTGCGGTAACGCCACCACCTTGGCCGCTTTCTCCGCGGCACGAACCACCAGCGGCTTACCCAACACCGTTTCTAACAAATGCTTCCCCGCCGCCAGCCTCGCCGCAATCTCCAGATTGTCCGCCAGTTGCGGAACCAAAAGCGTGATCGCATCCGCCGAATTCTCAATCTTAAATCCCGTAGGTGAATCCACTCCCGACTTGTGCAGCACTCGTCCAAGTCGAATCACTCCCGCTAACACCCGAATATTCTCTTGTTGCGCTGCGCTGAGCTGCGCAAATTTGCCGTCGTCCATCGTCGGCTCGGTCCCACGATGAAAACGCACCGCCCATGCCACCAGTTCCCAATCCTCCCGGGTCCACCGCGGCGGCACTTTCATCCCCAACAAAAACTTCCGCGCCGCCTTCCGCGGGTGCTTCCGATCCCGTCCCACGGCATGCAGCAGCGCCGCTGCACGCAAATTCCGCTGCAAATTGGGATCGCCAAGCGCCGGCATAACCTTCGCACGTCGCAACAAATCAAAAACTCGTATCGATATCCTCGCTACCCGCGCCGCATGGCGCGCATTCGATTGCGCCGCCCGGGCCGTCGCTCGCAACCGCGCTAGCGACGCCTCCTCCAATCGCTCTCCGTGCGGCAAGGCGTGCCGCCACTTGTTCCAGATGCTCGTTTTCCCCAGTGTCAGTTGCCGGTAAGTCTGCACCCGTTTCCCGCGCTCGCGTTGCACAACCTGCTTCCACGATTTTCGCGCCGTTCCGTCCACTCCGCTTTCGGCCATGCCTCTTTCTGCCAACACATCCAGGTCGTGAATATCCCCAAGTAAATCCTGCAGCCTTTTTAAATTCTCGTTCCACGCCGCGTGATGTTCCGGCAAAAAGCTTTCGACCGTGTACCTCAACTTCTTCAAGCCAATCCTTAACGCGTGCCACGGCTTGGGCTTCTTCGTGCGCAGCGCCTGTGCGTGCAGTTGTTTGATCTCCTCAAATCGCTCCCAAGCCAGGCACTCCGCCGCCAGTCCGCTCACCGGAAGAACTCGTACCCGTTGCCGCAACCTGCTCTGTAATCGCTTCCATTCCTTTTCATCGAACTTGCCCGCCGCGCGCAACACCTCGCTCCGTAGCTCCGGTTCTTCAGTCTGAAAAGAACTGTGCATCTGCACTCGAATCGGGTCGCTGGTAGGCGTCAATTTCTTGACCCAATCTTCCATGACCTGTGCGTCCCGCAAGCCACCCAACGCTCGGAACAGTTTTTTTGCCGTTTTTCGCATCTCCGGCCAGGCCGCATCCGGGTCCACCTCTTCGAAAACCGTCGCCACCGACCGGCATCTCCGGATCGCCACCCTCAAGTCATGCACATTGTCAGGATCGGGATTCGAACGCACCTTATCCAACTCCGCCCGCACCTTGTCCATCGACTCGGACAGGTCTCGCCGCTCGACTCGAACCGGCGCCTTAACTTCAGTCTGACTTTGAGCCTTACTTTGAGATTCAAGAGTGGTGACGCTGGCCATTCGGTCAAAATCCTCGACGTTTCGCGCTTGGCCGGGAGAAACCCCCGCCAAACGAACCTATAGGGTAGCCCTTCGATGTAGCCTCGTCCAGTCGAGCGCCTCGCCCCACAATGCGGGCCACATCCAGACTAAAACCATGCCCATCGCCACGCTCATTCCGCCTGCGATCAGAAACACCTTTGAAGGGTCCGGGTGCCCCAGCCGTAACATCGCGAACTGCGCCACCGGCTGCAGCGCCACCCCAATAAACGACAGCATATTCGCCACCGCGATCGTTCGGCCCTTCTCTGTAGATGCTGGCCGTCGCTGGATGAGCGCATTAATGGGCACCACAAAAAATCCGCCCGCGAACCCAAGCAGAATCAGGCAACCCAGAACGGTCCCAAATCCTATCCCCGGCCACGATAGCAGTGCCGCCATCAACAGAACTCCGGCCAGCCCAGGCAGCACCATCCCCATTTGAATTTTCTTCCCAGAAACAAAACCCGCAGCCAAACTCCCCAGCCCAATCCCCATACTTAATCCCGCGAGCAAATAGCTGCTTCGCGTCTCGTCCAGATGCAGAATATCCGCGCCATACAGCACGATATTCAGCAACAACAGCGACCCCAGAAACCAGAAAAACGTATTCGCCACCACCACTGTCAACAACGCCCGATCGCCACTCATGTGCCGCACTTCCGAGAAAAATTCTCGCGGCACATTCCAGTCAAACTTGCGTCCAGGGTCTGCCGCCGGTACGCGCGAAATCCCCAGGCTAATCAAAAGCCCAATCACCGCCAGCACCAGGAAAATTACTCCGGACCATGCCTGCCGTCCGTGAAAAACATGCGCCAGATATCCCCCGGCCAGTGCCGCCAGAATCGCCGCCAGCAAAGTCAAAAATTCAATAATCCCGTTTCCCCAACTGAGCTTCGATTCCGGCAGCAATTCCGGCAGCAACCCATATTTAGTAGGCCCAAAAACCGCGCCTAAAGTGCTCATCAAAAACAGCGCCACCCCCGCCCAACCTAATCGTCCTAGCGCCAATGCCCACGTAGCTAGCGCCATCACCACCAATTGTCCAACCACCGTTCCAATCGTTACGGTACGCTTGCTGAATTTGTCCGCCAAGAATCCGCCGGGAATCGAAAACAACAAGAAGGGAACTGAGAACAACAGCGGCACAATCAGCACAAACCACAAATCCCGCTCTTCTTTCGTCGCCGCCGTCTCCAGCACCAGAAAACTAACCAGCCATTTCAAAGTGTTATCGCTAAACGCCCCCTGAAACTGCGTACCAATCAAGGCCCAAAATCCACTCAACTTTGGCGCCGCCACTTCAGTCGGCACCCCTTCTCGAGCGTCTTCAATCACACTGGCCATGCGCGGCGCAGTCTAGCCTCCCCGCGCTTCCGCAGCAAGCACTACTCCGCGTATAGCCCGAATTTCTTCATTACACGCTATAATTATTGAGAGATGCTCTACGTAGACAATGTTTCCATGCGCTTCGGCCCCCGCGTCCTTTTCGAGGACGTCACTTGCTCATTCCTCGACGGCCGTCGCTACGCCATCAGCGGCCCCAACGGCGCCGGCAAATCCACATTAATGAAGATCCTAACCGGCGAACTCGACCCGACTAAAGGCTCCATCACCCGCCCCAAAAAGCTCGGTATCCTCCGTCAGGACCAGTTCGCCTTTGACCAATTTCGCGTCATCGACACCGTCATCATGGGCAACGCCCCGCTCTGGCAAGCTCTCGAAGAGCGCGACCAACTTTACGCCAAGCCCCACGACTCGCTGACTGACGCCGACGGCATGCGCCTCGGTGAACTCGAAGGCATCGTCGGCGAAGAAGGTGGCTACACCGCGGAAGCTGACGCCGCCATCCTCCTCGACGGCCTCGGTGTGGACAGCACGCTCCACGAGCGTCAAATGGGCGAACTCCAAGGTGGCCAAAAAGTACGCGTGCTCCTCGCGCAAGCGCTGTTCGGCACTCCGCCGGCCCTGCTTCTCGACGAGCCCACCAACAACCTCGACCTCGATTCCGTGCACTGGCTTCAGGACTATCTTCTCGAATACGAAGGCGTCCTGATTGTCATCTCCCACGATCGCCATTTTTTAAATAGCGTCTGCACCCACACCGCCGACATCGATTACGAAACCGTGATTATGTACAACGGTGGCTACGACGATATGGTTCTCGCCAAAACACAGATCCGTTCGCGCATCGAAACCGACAACGCCAATCGCGAGAAAAAAATAGCGCAGCTAAACGACTTCATCGCGCGCTTCTCGGCCGGCACCCGCTCCGCCCAAGCCACTTCCCGCAAAAAAGAAGTAGAGCGCCTGCAAACCACGGTCCTCGCGCGTTCCAACATCGCTCGCCCGTACATCCGCTTCGACATGAAGCGCGCTTCCGGACGCCACCCGCTTGAAATTAAAAGTGTCGTGAAGTCCTACGGCGACTTGAAAGTCATCAAGCCCTTCACCGCCAGCATCACGCGCGGTGAAAAAATCGCTCTGACCGGCCGCAACGGAACCGGCAAAACCACTCTGCTACGTTCCCTGATCCGCAATGCGGGGGAATTTATCGACGATGCCGAAAAGGATTTCCCCATCGACGGCGGCATCGTCAAATGGGGCCACGAAGTAACCGTAGGTTATTTCGCGCAGGACCACCGCGATTCCGTCGTCACCGACTTAACCGCCATCGAGTGGCTCTGGCAATTCGATCCGCAAGCTTCTCAGGAAGAATTGCGCGGCCTGCTTGGTCAGATGTTGTTCAGCGGCGAAGACGCTCTCAAGCCCACCAAAGCCTTAAGCGGCGGCGAAATCGCGCGTATGATTTTCTGCCGCCTCATGTTGCAAAAGCCAAACTTCCTCGTCCTCGACGAACCCACCAACCACTTGGACCTCGAATCCATCAACGCGTTGAATATCGCGCTGCAAAAATACGACGGCACGGTTCTCCTCGTCACCCACGACGAAGACGTCCTCGACGAAGTCGCCACCCGCATTTGGCATTTCAAAAACGGCAAAATCGAAGACTTCAAGGGCCCCTACGCCGACTACCTGATCTCCACCCGCGAAAAAGCCTCCTAGCCGCAAAAGTACGCATAAAAAAATTCCTGCCCGCCGTCAGGTACTCACCGGCGAGCAGGAATCTGCGTTTCAGCCAAAACTAAAATTACAGACTAGCGATTATGCCCACCCTGACCGCCACCCGGGTTGCGGTCTTGCGACCCGCCGCCCTGGTTCGGATTCTTCTTACCGCCTTCTTTATTCTGGTCCTGCTTCTTGTTGTCCTGTGCCATGGCTAAACTCCTTTGTGAACTGCGGAAGTTTAATAAGATTCCCTACGCGACTACCGCGCAGTGAACGAGGTGTCATCCTCAGCCCGATTATGAAACTGTGCCCATCCCCTTGTATCGGGGGGATGCTGTATCTGAACCGCGATCAAAACCGATATTTCCTTAGACACTTTCACTTCATTTTCGCTACTGACAACCAGCAAATTGGGAAGCTCGCCTTCCTGTGTTAGCATCCGGTGTACAGCCGAACCGATGGATTTTTCGCTCAGCGACCACCAAAAACTGATTCGCGACACGGTCCGCCAATTTATGGAAGCCGAAGTGCGTCCTTCCGTAACTCAGCGCGACCGCCAGGAAAAATTTCCGGCTGACGAGATTCGTAAACTCGCGGGCCTGGGCTGCTGCGGCATGATGATGCCCGAAGCCTGGGGCGGACCTGGCCTCGACACCATTTCCTACGTCCTCATGTTGGAGGAAGTGGCCCGCATCGACGCCGCCATGGCCACCGCGCTCGGCGTCACCAATTCCGCCGTCCAGATGCCGCTCCTCAATTTCGGCTCCGACGCGCAAAGGAAAAAATACCTGCAACGCCTCGCCACCGGAGAAATTCTCGGTGCCTTCTGCCTCACCGAAGCCCAAGCCGGCTCCGACGCTGCCGCCATTCAAACGCGAGCGGTCCGCCACGACGCCAACTACAAGCTCCAGGGTACAAAAACCTGGGTCACCAACGGCAGCGTCGCTGGCGTCTTAATCGTCTTTGCAAAAACCGACCCAGCCGCGGGCGGAAAGGGAATTACCGCCTTCCTCGTCGAACCGAATTTCCCCGGCTACCGCGCCGGGCGCCACGAAGAAAAAATGGGCCAGCGCACTTCGCCTTCGGTAGAAATCATTTTTAACGATTGCGAAGTCCCGCTCGAAAATCGTCTCGGCGAAGAAGGCCAGGGCCTCAAGATCGCTCTCAGCGCACTCGACGGCGGTCGCATCGGCATCGCCGCTCTAAGCGTTGGCCTCGCCCAAGGTGCTCTCGAAGAAGCCGTGAAGTATGCCAAACAACGCCGCGCCTTCGGAAAAAATATCGCTGACTTTCAGGCCATCCAGTGGATGCTCGCCGACATGCACATGGAAATCGAAGCTGCGCGCGCCCTCCTATATCAGGCCGCGTGGCTGAAAGACGCGCATCCCACTCGGCTAGGTACTGCGGCAAGCAAAGCAAAACTTTACGCCAGCGAAATGGCCAATCGCGTCGTCGCCAAAGCCGTGCAGATCCACGGCAGCGTCGGCTACTCCCGCGAGACCCCAGTCGAGCGCATGTACCGCGACGCCCGCGTCCTTACAATTTACGAAGGCACCAGCGAAATCCAGCGCATGATCATCGCCCGCGACCTGCTGCAGCGTTCGAGCGCCACATAACGCGGCCAAACGTTTTGCTGTTGTCTTTAATTTGTTTTTGTCTTTAATTTGTTTTTGTTTTGATTTTGCTTTTGATTTCTTTTTGCCTTTGCCTTTGACTTTTGCCTTTGACTCTGGGTGCCCACCCTAGGTTTTCTAGGGTGGGGGTTTAGATTACTGGGTAACCCAAACGTCAACGATCAGGGCCTCTGATTTTGATTTGTTTTTGACCTTGTTTTTTTTTTACTCTGGGTGCCGCACCCTTTGTGACTTTCAAAGGGTGCGGGTTTTGCTGACCGTGTAGCCCAAATTTTATCGATTAAGCGGTTCAAGCAATTCACCCACTCCTAATAAAAGGATCGATCTTGGCCCCCAGCATCACCTTAAGAAGAAAAAGAGTAGTCAGCGGCATGCGCCCCACCGGCCGCCTGCACATCGGCCACTATTTCGGCGCCCTGGAAAATTGGGTCCGCCTGCAAGCCGACCCCGAATACGATTGCTTCTACTTCATCGCCGACTGGCACGCGCTAACCAGCGACTACGCCGACGCCAGCGCGGTAGCCCAAAACACCATCGAAATCACCACCGACTATCTCGCCGCGGGCCTCGACCCCGATAAATCCGTAATCTTCCAGCAATCCCTGGTGCGCGAACACGCCGAACTCCATCTCCTCTTATCCATGGTCACACCCCTCGGCTGGCTCGAACGCGTCCCCACCTACAAAGAAGCCCTCGAAAACGTAAAAGACAAAGATCTCCACACCTACGGCTTTCTGGGCTACCCCTGCCTCCAAACCGCCGACATCGTCATCTACAGCGCCGAAAACACCGACCTCTTCGTCCCTGTTGGCGAAGACCAAGTCTCGCACGTAGAACTCAGCCGCGAGATCGTCCGCCGCTTCAACCTCTATTACGGTGCCAGGCTCCGAAGCGACCTGTCCGATGCCGAGCGTTTAAGGGCATACGAGTTGGCCTTCCTGAAACTTCCACCCGGCGAATACTCCGCAACGTATGATTTAGAAGTCGCAATGAAACTTTCCCATCAAAAAAATGAAGCGGGAGTTGAGAATTTCCTCGCGCTGCACAGTAAATATCGAAACCTGTTTACCGATCCTGTCGTGCTTAATGAGCCCCAGGTAATGCTCACCCAAACCCCACGTATCCCTGGCCTCGACGGCCGCAAAATGTCCAAGAGCTACGGCAACGCCATCACCCTGAGCGAATCCGACGCCGACATCCGCGCCAAAACAAAAGTCATGGTCACCGATCCGGCTCGCAAACGCCGCACCGACACCGGCAATCCCGACGTGTGTCCTGTCTACGACTGGCATAAACTGTTCTCGCCCCCGCCCACGCTGGAATGGGCCGCCAACGGCTGCCGCACCGCTGGAATTGGCTGCATCGAATGCAAGAGCGCCATGGCCGACAATTTGATCAAATGGATTGAGCCCATACGCGAGCGTCGCATCGAACATGAGAAAAATCCGGCAAGGGTCTTGGAGATCTTGAACGACGGCTCCGGCAAGGCGCGTGACCAAGCCCAAAAAACCATGGCCCGCGTGCGCGAAGCCGTCTTCGGCTGGGACAGCAAAAGAAAAGAAATCTTCGGCGCCGCAGGGGAATAAAAAAAACAAATGGCCTCACCCTACAAAATAAATATTCCCATGTACGAAGGTCCCCTCGACCTGCTTCTCGATCTCATCAAGAAGCACGAGATGAACATTCACGACATCCAGATTTCCACCATCACCTCCCAATACCTCGACTACCTCCACAAGCTCGAGGAACTCGACGTCAACGTCTCCGCCGAATTCGTCTACATGGCCGCCACGCTCATCTACATCAAATCCAAAATGCTCCTCCCGCCCGATCCCCTAGCCGGCCCCGAAGCAGAATCCAACGACCCGCGCGCCGAATTAGTTCAGCGCCTCGTTGAACACGAAAAATTCAAAAACGCCGCGCAGCTTCTCTACCAGAAGCAACAAATCGAAGAAAACGTGTGGTCCAAGCCCGACAAATCCCTCTACAACGACGAAGGCACCGATGCCGACCTGGTCGTGTCCCTCGTCGATCTCGTAAAAGTTTTCCAGCAAGTCCTCGAGCGCCGCAAAGAAGTCTCGCGTATCGATCTGCGCCACGAAGAATTCACCGTCGCGCAAATGATTGCCCAACTGCGCGCGCAAATCCTCGCCAGCGAAGACAACACCCTCAGCCTCATCCAGTTCTTCGAAGCTTGCCCTTCGCGCCACGCCATGATCGTGGCTTTTCTCGCCGTCCTCGAAATGGTCAAACTTCAAGCCGTCGCCCTCGTGCAGGAAAAGCAGTTTGGCGCTATCCTTCTTCGCAAGCACAAGATGTTCGATTTGATCTTTGACGAGCAAGGCGGCATCCGCCAAATCGACGATCAGTATCAGTAATAGGCGCGCCGCTGCGATAGCCTCGGGTGCCGCACCCTTCGATTCTAAGGGTGCGGGTTTTGAATTTCAGGACATGCCGTGGAACGCAGTAAACACAACGCCACCAGGTGCTAAAACTAGATGACCAACGAAGAACGAAAAGCCGCTCTGGAAGCCATCATTTACGCCGCCGACGAGCCCGCAACTATCGACCAGCTCGCCACCGCTCTCGGCGACGAAAAGCTGGCGGTGCAATCTTCCCTCGACGAGCTAGTCGCCAGCTACGCCAGCGAACACCACGGCATCGAAATTCGCGAAGTCGCCGGAGGCTTCAAGCTCTACACCAAGCCTCAGCAGCACGACGTCGTCCGCCGATTCATAAAAAGTTTGCGCCCGCCTCTCCGCCTCACCATGCCCGCGCTCGAAACGCTCGCAGTCATTTCCTACAAGCAACCCGTCACCGGCCCGGAAATCGGCGAAATTCGCGGCGTCAACACCAGCGGCGTTCTGAAAACTCTTCTCGACAAGCGCCTCATCACCACGGCAGGCCGCAAAGAAGTCATCGGCCGACCCATCCTCTACCGCACCTCCAAAGAATTTCTGATGCGTTTCGGCCTCAGCGACTTAGGCGAATTGCCCAGTCTCAAGGAATTCGAAGCCCTCGCCCGCGAAGCTCTCGGCAGCGACGAAGGCGTAGTCCCCGACGAACTACCCACAGACGAGCTCGACGAAGTTCTCGACTCCCCGGAAAACGCCGGCATTCAATCCGAACCCGCCTCCGACGGCGCCCATCACGACCGCGAAGACCCCCGAGATCCCTTCGTCGAGGCCTTCGCATCCAAGCTAAAGGGAGGACACATGGCCACCAACAATATTTCCGGTAATCAATCGGACGAAAACGATGAACTAGCCGCCGAGGTCAATGCCACCGGCGAAGGCATGCCTGCAGGCGAAATCGATGAAGCCCCCAGAGACCCCGAAGTCGTACAGTCCCCCAACGCCTTCGACGAAGAAAATAACCGCAAGAATCTTACGCCGACAGGGAAGAGCACTGACAAACCCAGCGGAGAATCAAAGGGAGCCGCCGCCGGCGAATAAACCCCAGGCAAGCCCGTGCCGTCACATGAATTTGGGCTCGCACTCCCGCAGTCTCGCAAATCTGTCATTCCAACCGGAGCGGGCCGACGCATTTTCTTCTCATTCGACCCGCAAAATAAACGCCCGCACGCAAACACCCAAGCCCAAACGTCACGCGCACAAACGCCTCTCGCGAAACCTGTCATTTCGACCGGAGCGGTCCGACGCCTCTTCTTCTCATTCGCTCCTGCGAATGAGTCGGACCGCGTAGTGGAGAAATCTCTCTTCGATCTCTCCGGAGCATCACCAAACCTCGTCAGTGAGCCTTCTTCCCGGCCGTTCTTTAACAGTGCGGTTTCCACCAAATCCGTTCACAATAGATAGCGCACAACACCGGACCAAAAAATAATGCTCGAACGCTTACAAAAAATAATCGCCCGCGCCGGCATCGCTTCTCGCCGCCACGCCGAACAACTCATCCTCAGCGGACAAGTTCGCGTCAACGGCCAGGTCATCACCGAACTGGGCTCTAAAGCCGACGCCAAAGAAGATCGCATCGAAGCCGCTGGCAAACTCGTCGAAGTCAACGAACGCCGCGTCTACATCATCTTGAATAAACCTCCAGAAGTAGTCTCTACGATGGCCGACCCTGAAGGCCGCAAAACGCTAAGAAATTGCCTCAAAGGTTTGCCCGAGAGAGTCTATCCCGTCGGGCGCCTCGACTACGATGCGAGCGGTTTGGTTTTTCTAACCAACGACGGCGATCTCGCCGCCGAAATGCTGAAAGATTGGGCCAATCTTCAGCAGCATTACCACGTAAAAATTAAAGGCCGACTCATGATGGGAGATCTCGAACGCCTCGGCCGCAATGCCTCCGCTACCATTCGCACCGTTCGACAACCCGACGCCACTCGCGGTCACGCGGAAAATTTCTGGTATGAAGTAGCCTTGCAGGATTCCAAAAAAGATATTCTCCGCCGCGTCCTTTTCGCCGAAAAACATCCCGTCGAAAAACTAAAACGCATCGCCCTGGGCCCACTCACGCTGGAAGGCTTGCCACAAGGCCGCTACCGTCTGCTTATCGACAAAGAAGTCGACGAGCTCCGTCGCGCTCTAAAAATAATTCCAAAGCCGCGTGTGTCGTACCAACCGCCCCAGGAATCGGTTACGCAAAACGACGCAACGGTTATTCACGCCGCACCGCAACCTCCCGCAAATAAATATTTTGAAAAGCGCCGCCCGGAAAACAAATATCGCCCCGCCGCTGCGAATCGTCCCGTCCACCGAAAGCACGGCCCAAGACCGAGCCGTCCACCCTCAACCCAGGATCATGAGGGTTATCCGAATCAGGAACCCGCTTCAGATCGCCCGCCAACGGATCGACGTCCAAAGTGGGGGCAAAATCACGGTTCTCGCAGCCAGGAAAATCGAAGTGAGCAGCGCCCCTCACATCGCTCAGGCTCTGGTCGTCCATCCAGTCTCGGCCGCCCCGCAAAATGGAACCAGAATCGCCCAGCGCAACACACCGGCCCCAGAACCCCAGGCTCCGGCCCGCATCGCCCGTCCAGTCCCGGCCGCCCCACAAAATGGAATCAGAATCGCCCAGCGCAACACACTGGATCTAGAACTGAGGGCTCAGGTCCCCATCGCCCCGCGTCTCCGGGCCGCCCCACCAAATGGAACCAGAATCGTCCTGCGCAGTACAGTGGTCCGAGAAGCGAAGATTCAACGCCCCATCGCCCCTCCAGCCCTGGCCGTCCAACAAATTCCTATAAAGGAAAAAATCCTCGGAAGCCATTTCGCCCGAATCCCCACTTGAGGCCGCAATAACCGTATCGCGAGCTTTAAGCGACATCGCTATGAAAACATCTGTCCCTGATAACTGGCCGCACACTGCGGACCTAATCGCTGACATCCTCAAAAATTATAAAACCATCGCGGTAGTGGGCCTTTCATCCAATCCCCGGCGCCCCAGTTTCGGCGTAGCTCAATACATACAATCCGCCGGCTACCGCATCATCCCCGTAAATCCCAACGAAACCGAAGTCCTCGGCGAAAAATCTTACCCACGCCTCGAAGACGTCCCAAAATCTCGACACATCGAAATTGTCGATATTTTTCGCCGCCCCGAAAACATCCCACCCGTCGTCGACAGCGCCATCGCCATCGGCGCAAACGTAATCTGGATGCAGCAGGGAATCGAACACCAAAACGCCGCCGCCAAAGCCCGCGCCGCCGGCCTCTTCGTAGTCGAAGACGCGTGCATCCTTATCGAACACCGCCTCCGCCTCCGCCGTTAGGGTGAGTTGAGAAGGCAAAGTTAGTTGAAAGAAATAAAACTGTAGGAAAGCGCGGAGGGTGCCGCAAGCTCGATTTTCAGCCTGGCTCTTGGGGTTGGGTTGTGGCAACTAACCACGATGCTGAACCAATTCCCGCTTGTCTTTTCCTACTGCACCGACAAAGGAAACACAGACAAACTATGTTTTCCCACTCCGATAACTCCAAGTAGTTTCCCATCCCCCGAAATCGCAAAATCCCGAAACCCAATCTCCCGCAAAATCGGCCGCGGACCAGGTTGCGCCACCGTAATCTCTTTTCCATCCGTCATCTCAGTAAGTTCCGGCAAATCGATCCACACCAGCTCCCCAGTCTTCTTCTCCACCGCCCGCTTCAACAACACCCGCTGCTCGTCCGGCGCCCAGTGAAAAACGCCCAGCCCCGCACGAACCCGCGCGACCCGGTGCGGGGAACTCACCTCCCGAATCTCCAACACTTCCTTGTCAATGTAATACGCAACCTTCTTCCCGCTTGGCGAAATCGAAAGCCCGCCCGCAAAGTCTTGAAGCGTAGCCAACTCCTTATCATCCTGCGCCAGCAAATCAAGGCGCAGTAATCGCGGAGGCCCCGTTTGCGCCCGATCCTGCTCCACCGCAATCGCCACGTTAGTACCGCTGAGCGCGTCCGCATCCAGAAAAGTCCGGCCCTCAAAAGCCGCGCCCGCTGGCCCCGTCGCTACATTCGTATATTGAAACGAATACAGCGCCCGCGGCTTCACTGCCTCCGTCATATAAACGATCGTAGCGTTATCCTTCAGCCAGAAAGCATTCGCCGAATCTCGAATCACGTTATCGCCGCCGTTAATGCGCACTTCCTTGCCGTTTTCGTCCAGCACCACCGTCATGAACGAATCCTGAGTCTTCCCACTGTCGTCAATTACCGAAGTCACGAAAAGCCGCGCCAGTATGAACCGTCCATTCGGTGACCACCGAAACGAATCCACCGCGTAGCTGAACGGCGTGCTCCCATATTTGAATTTGTCCCCCTGTAGCAACCGCCGCTTCTTTCCATTCGTCTCCAGCATCCAGATATCGTCGTGCTCCAGGTCATACAATTTGGTCTTCACGTTGTGCCGCACGGAATAAACGACGCGTCCATCCGTCCCGAATGCAAACGCGCTGATGTCCTCATCGACGGTCTGCAGCGGTTTCTCGAAATCTACGACCTGCGATCGGGCTGCAGGAACCTTGCAACATCCAAACACCGCACATACCAGTGCGCATAATGCGCGAAGCCACCGCAACCGGCTGCGCGAACACGGACAAATCATCGATTGTCTCTGGAGTTCACTGCGATTTGAATATGCTCACCATCAAACTCGATTCCAGTCACTCACCTTCTCGTAACTCGTCGCTAACTCCGGCACTTGAAACAAAACCTCGAAAAAAATGTTCGCCCGCGACAACCCGCTTTTCCAACCCCGCTCAATCTTGCAACCCAGCCCAATCTTCCAAACCCCCGTCAATCTTCCAACCCCGGCTTAAAACAGTCATTCCGAGCGGAGCAGCCTGCGAAGGCGTCGGTCTACGCCGTCGAGGAATCTCTCTTCGATCCCTCGCGCAGCCAAGTCATCCACTCCCACTCCACACTCGCCACTACCTCAGTCCTTCGCCGCCGCCCCTCGCGCCTTCAACTTCCGAATCTCCTCTAACCTCTGTCGCAATCGCGCCTCAAACCCTTGATCCGTGGGCTTGTAATAAGTATGCCCAGCAAGATTCTCCGGCAAGCACGTCATGTCAGTAACTTTTTCCTCAAAGTTATGCGCATACTTGTATCCCGCTCCATATCCAACATTTTTCATGAGTCCAGTAACCGCGTTTCGCAAATGCAGCGGCACCGGATCAGCTTCCGTCTTCGCTACATCCTCCATGGCCTCGCCATGCGCCGTGTACAGCGCATTTGACTTCGGAGCCAACGACAAATAAACCGCCGCCTGCGCCAACGCCAAGTGGCCTTCCGGCGCGCCCAGAAAATCAAACGCATCTTTAGCCGCCAACGTCACCGCCAGCGCGCCAGGCTCCGCCAACCCAATATCTTCACTCGCCATGCGTACCAAACGCCGCGCCAGGTACAACGCATCCTCACCCGATTCCAGCATTCGCGTCAGCCAATACAGCGCCGCATCCGGATCGGAATTACGCACCGACTTATGCAGCGCCGAAATCAAATTAAAATGCTCTTCGCCGGCCTTGTCGTACCGCAGCAACTTCCGTTGCAAAATATCTTCCAGTAGCAGCGGCGTAATCGACAGCACTCCGTTCCTGTCCCGTATCGCGCTGCGCGCCGCCAGCTCCAGCGTGATATACGCCGATCGCGCATCGCCGTTCGCAAACGAAGCGATGCGCATCAACACGTCGTCGCTGGCCTCGAATTGTTCGTTGCCCAATCCGTGCTCTTTGTCCAGAAGCGCGCGCCGCAATAGCTCCGCGATCAAAGCCGTCGGCAGCGCCGCCAGAATGTACACCTTGGTCCGCGACAACAGCGGCGAAATCACCTCAAACGAAGGATTCTCCGTCGTCGCGCCTATAAACGTAATGTGTCCGGCTTCCACGTACGGCAAAAACGCATCCTGCTGCGCTTTATTAAATCGGTGCACTTCGTCCACAAACACAATCGTACGGTGCCCCGACCGCGACTTGCGCTCCGCAACTGCCATCACTTCTTTTATTTCTTTGATCCCTGCCAGTACTGCGCTAAACGAGACAAATTCCGAGCGCGTCAGTCGCGCAATCAATCGCGCCAGCGTGGTCTTCCCACACCCTGGAGGCCCCCACAGCAGCATCGACCCAATATCGTCATTTTCAATTTGTGTGCGAAGGGGTTTGCCCGGTCCCAGGAGTTTTTCTTGCCCAATAAATTCGTCCAGCGTGCGCGGGCGCATGCGCTCCGCCAACGGTTGATGCGCCGCGGGCACGTCCGACTCCAGCGAGTTTCCGCCCGGCCCCAATGGTATTTTGTTGAATAAGCTCACGGCTGTTGGATGTTCCGCGTACTCACGGAGTTGCGCTGCCGTGCCGCTTCATAAAACAACACCGCCGCCGCAGCCGCCGCGTTCAGCGATTCGACGCCGCTCGCCATCGGAATACGTATGCGTGCATCCGCGTTGCGCTCCACTTCTACCGGAAGTCCCGACCCTTCATTACCCACCAGCAACGCTGAAGCCTCGCACCAATCCACTTCCCATGGCGCCAGCAGCGGCTGCTCGCCCGTCTCCGGCTCGTGCACACTCGACGCCAGCATTCGAAATCCCGCCACCTTCAATTGCGTCATCAAAATTGACAGCGGAGTTCCCGACAATACCGCCAGGTGTAGCGCCGCGCCCGCCGATGCGCGCAACGCTTTAGGCGAAAACGGACTCGCGGTCCCACTTTGTCCCGACGCGGAAATCGCCGCTCCGGTTGCGCCAAACGCCGCCGCCGTCCGCAAGATAGTCCCAACGTTGCCTGGATCTTGCACGCCTGCCAATACCACCAGCAGCGGCGAACAAACGCCCTCCGGCGTCCGCACCAAATCATCAAATGTCGTAATTCGCGGCTCGACGAGCGCCGCCACTCCCTGCGGATGTTCGGTGTCCGCCAGCCCTTCAAAAAGCCGGTCCGTCGTTTGTAGCACGGGAAATGCAATTTCCGGTCGTCCAATAAACGGCGCCAGCCGCTCGCGATATCGTGCGCCGGTTTCGCTGAAGAGCACCGCATCGATTCGACAGCCCGAACGCAACGCTTCTTCCACCAGTCGTACACCTTCCACGCCCACGAATCCCGACTCCGTCGGAATTCCCCCGCGCAGCGCCATGCGAAATTGTTTCAGCCATCGATTATCGCGACTGGTAAGTACAACTCCTGTCGCTCGGTCCGCTGGCGCTGGCACAGTTGCAGCGCGAGGTGCCCGCGCCTTACGCGGCGCGCTTGGTGGCGCTCCTGGAGGTGTGCTCATGGCCCGAAAGCGTAGCATCCTTCGCCAGCGAAACGTACTTCACCAAACATTTGAGACAGCTGGCTACATGGTCTTTTTATTTATCTGAGGATTAGCGCCGGATTGGGATTCAGGGAAGCGTCGGCCAAGGTACCAGCACGGAAACGTGAATACCCCGCCGCAGCAATCATGGCCGCATTGTCAGTAGAGAGTGCGCGGCTCGGGAAAAATACTTCTACACCAGACGAGCTTGCGCGCTTTTCAAAAGCGGCGCGCAGTTCACTATTAGCGGCCACGCCGCCGGATACCAGTATGGACTCCGCCGAAATAGTTTCCGCCGCGGCCATAGTTTGCTCCACCAGCGTCCGCACCACGGATCTCTGAAATTCGTGGATCAATGCCAAGGTCTGCGCGTCGCACAACGGCCGCAATTTTTCGAAGTTATTGTCCCCGCGTTCCAATGCCTCTTTCCGAACGCGAATGCCTTCGGAATATTCGGGATGTTCACGCAAATGATAGAGCACCGCAGTCTTCAAGCCGCTGAAACTGAAATCCCGCGCATTGCCCCTCATTTTTGCCGGCCCAAATCTTACCGGCGGCGCGGCGCCGTTACTCACGCCATTTCCGGCATTAGCCAAGCGATCGAGAATCGGCCCGCCAGGATAGCCTAGCGCCAGAAGTTTCGCGACTTTATCGTAGGCTTCGCCGGCGGCATCATCGCGAGTCTGCCCAATTTTGCGGTAGCTCAGAGCTTCGAAATCTTCTGGCTTCTGTCTCGGCGTCGCGGTTACTTCGTAAAGAACCGTGTGTCCCCCCGAAACAATCAAGCACACCGCAGGGAATTTCACCGCGCGACCCGTGCGGTGCACCTCCAAAAAAACGGCGTGCACGTGCCCTTCCAGGTGATTGACCGGTATCAAAGGTTTGTGGAGCGCAGCCGCCAGCGTCTTTCCATACGTGATCCCCACCAGCAAAGCTCCCACCAACCCCGGCCCTTGCGTCACCGCGATGGCATCCAGTTCCGCGAGCTGCATGTTCGCCTGCGCGAGCGCCTCGCGGACCACCGGCACGATCTGCCGCAAGTGCTCGCGAGACGCCAACTCCGGCACCACCCCGCCATATTTGTTATGAATCTCGATCTGCGACGCCACCACGTTCGATAACACTTCGAGCCCGTCCGCAACCACGGCGGCCGCCGTTTCGTCGCAGGACGATTCAATTCCTAAAATCCGCGTGTTCATAACTTGTTCGCCGATGATGCTAATTCATTGTTCTACAGTGACGGTTGGATTGACAAATCCAGACCCCTGCAGCTACTTTCATGAAACCTTATGACCATCGATAAGAATTTCTCGGCTGCTAACTCTCCAGAGCATACCCGACAGAAACATCAGAAGGTCCGAAAAGCAGTTTTACCCGCTGCCGGACTTGGCACGCGCTTTCTGCCTGCCACCAAAGCCCAACCCAAAGAAATGCTCACCGTAGTGGACAAGCCGCAAATTCAATATGTTGTCGAAGAATGCGTGGCCGCAGGCATCGAGCACATCATTATCGTCACCGGTAGAGGGAAAAGCTCCATTGAAGACCACTTCGATGCCTCGCCACTGCTGGAAAAATTTCTGGAAGACAAAGGCAAAACCGACCAGGCGGACCTAGTCCGGAGTATCGGCGACATGGTTCAAATCAGTTACACCCGCCAGAAAGAGCCGCTCGGACTCGGCCACGCCGTCCTGGTCGCACGTGACCTCGTAGGAGATGAACCTTTCGCTGTACTTTTAGGCGATGTCCTCATTCCCGGCAAAAATCCCGCCACCAAACAATTAATCGATGTATACCAAGCCACCGGCGTAGGCGCGATTGCCGTCGAAGAAGTTCCGAAGAATCGAACTCATCTCTACGGTATCGTGGACGCCGAGCCCGCACCGCAGCCGCCTTTTGGAGCTCGCTTGCTGCGCATAAAAGACCTCGTCGAAAAACCCAAGCCGGAAAATGCCCCGTCGAACCTCGCCATCACTGGTCGCTATGTTTTGCCTCCGGAGATTTTCGAATACCTGGCGCAAACCAAGGCGGGCTCCGGTGGAGAAATTCAACTGACCGACGGGTTGCGTATTCTGGCGCAGCAGCAGGGCCTGTGGGCCTACATCTATGAAGGCGTTTCTTACGATGCTGGCGATAAATTGGGGTTTCTGATCGCTACCGTGGAGTTGGCTCTTCAGAACGAAGAATTGGGCGCTGGGTTTAAAGCCTATTTGAAGTCGCTGAAGCTAAACTAAAATTACTAAAATCAGTCTTTCTTCGCGCGCGAAGATTTTTTCTCTTTGGATTCCTTTGAAGACGACGATTCCTTCGAGGCGCTGTCCTTACCAGAGGATTCTTTTGACGACGATTCCTTCGAACCGGAATCCCCGGAATCCTTCGCCGACGATTCTTTCGACTCACTCGAGTTGCCCGCCGCCCCTTCGGATTTTTTCCCCTCACCTGAATTCGGCTTAGCCGCGTAATCATTCACGTACCAGCCTGAGCCTTTGAATTTAATAGCAGGCGCGGTGATCACCGATTCCACTTTCCCGCCGCAATGTGGACATTTCTTCAAATGCGGACCGGCGACCGGCTCGATTTTGTCGGTGTGACGGCCACACTTCAGGCAAGCATATTCGTACAACGGCACAGAAGTCTCCTTACTGAATTAGAAATCAAATTATAACATGCGTGGCAGTACGCTTCCGGAAGCGCATGGTAGACTCGAAGCCATGAGCGGCAAGAAATTTGTTCGATCCTCTAAAAATGAAGTGTCTCGCGAAGTGCCGGTAGACGGCGAAAGTCTCGCCCCACCTGCAAGTGCTGCCGGTTGCCTTTATCTCGTAGGCACGCCCATCGGCAATCTTGAGGACCTGACCTTCCGCGCTTTGCGAATTTTAAAAGAAGTGGATCAGATCGCCTGTGAAGATACCCGCCACACCTCAAAACTTCTAAATCACTACCAAATCGATAAGCCGCTGGTGAGCTACCACGAGCACAACGAGATGACTCGCGCGCCAGAACTGGTTGTTGCCCTCGAGCAAGGCGCCAGGATCGCCCTGGTATCGGATGCAGGGATGCCGCTCGTTTCCGATCCCGGCCACCGACTGGTGGCCATGTGTTTGCGGCATCACATCCAGGTAGTGCCCATTCCCGGCCCGTCGGCGTTGTTGGCGGCCCTTTCGGCGTCGGGCTTGCCCAATGAAGAATTCTTGTTTGTGGGGTTTCTGCCGTCTCGAAGCGGCGAACGTCGTCGCGCTCTCGAACGCCTACGCATCGAAAATCGCACCATTATATTTTACGAAGCCCCACATCGCGTGGAGGAATGCATCGCTGACGCATGCGAGATCCTTGGGGACCGCCCCGCGTGTCTGGCGCGCGAAGTAACAAAGCTTCACGAAGAATTCAGGCGCGGAAAGCTTTCCGAGCTCACCGCTTCCCTCGAGGCTCGCCCAGCGCGAGGCGAGATTACCTTGTTGATTGGCCCGGAAGATCCCACTGAGGCGCGCGCGAATCTCGATTCAACGCAAAGTTTATCGGAGCGCGTGGACGAATTGATTCGCCAGGCCAAGCTGGATCGCAAGGACGCCTTGAAACTCGCAGCTAAAGAACGAGGTTTGACGCGCAGAGCAGCTTACGGGCAACTGCTGGAAGCGCTGGGCAAAACTGAAGTGGAATAATCGAACTTGAATGAATCGTCTGCGCTAGGCGGCTGATTCCGAGAGGAACATCCGCCGGAAGTGCGGGCCAATAAATTGCACGCCAATAATTTTCTCTCCCCGGATGTCTGCGCTTTCCACATGAACTACCCGGCCGCGCGTGGTGAAATCGGATTCTGCTTCCTTGCGCCGAACAGAACTTTGCGCAATCGGAATGTGGATTTCTACATCGCAGCCGATCGCCAGATCGAAGCGCGTGACAAATGCCGCCCCACTCCGACAAAGATTTTCGCTGGAAGTGTCTTCCTGAAAAATCACTCCACGGCTGTCCCGCCCGCTCACCGTCAGTGGTAAGCGTACCGCGAGTCTACGATTCGTGCGCTGCTCCGAAATGGATGTACTGAGCTGGAGCATGGACTGGGTCCTCCCCCGCTGATTTCGATCGATCCGCGAAGAACCCTTCCACACTGTCCAGCACTTCGCGGGGCGTTCGCGCCGCATGTACCATGCGACGAAGCTCGCTGCCGTTCCCCACACCGTGAGTGAACCAGCAAGCGAACTGCTTCATTTTGCCCACCGCGTCCGGCAAATTGGCAGAGCTAATCTGGCGGTAGTATCCAGAAAGTAACTGATGACGCTCGTGGTCGCTGGGGAGATCGTAGCGGCCTGTCTGCGCATACTGCTGCATCTGAGAAAAAATCCATGGATTCGTCGCCGCCGCGCGCCCGATCATCACTGCATCGCAACCAGTCTCTTCCACGATGCGTGCCGCGTCTTCCGGCGTGCTCACATCGCCATTCCCGATCACTGGAATTTTCACCGCCTGCTTCACCCGCGCGATCAGGTTCCAATCCGCGCGGCCGCTGTAGCCTTGCGCGCGTGTGCGCGGATGAACCGCGACGCCCTCCACCCCCACAGACTCCGCCATCTTGGCGACCTCCACAGCCACAACGGAATTCTCATCCCAGCCGGCCCGCAGTTTAATAGTCAATGGAATCCGCACTGCCGCGCGCACCGCATGAAAAATCTGCCCAAGAAGTTCCAAGTCCCGCAACAATCCAGAGCCGCCGCACTTCACAACCTTTTTAGCCGGGCACCCCAGGTTGATGTCCACCGCGTCATAACCCAGGTCTTCAACCATTTTCGCCGCGCGCGCCATAACCTCAGGGTTCGCCCCAAAAAGCTGCGCTGTAATCGGATGCTCGTCTTCCTGAAAATATAAATATCGCAAAGTCTTGGCGGCACTGCGGGTAATGCCCTCGGAGGAAGTAAACTCCGTCATTAGCAGTCCGCAGCCGCCGAGCCCCCGAATTACGCGCCGAAAAAGCGTGTCCGTGACGCCCGCCATGGGCGCGAGGATGCTTGCCGGCCGGATAATCAGGTCGCGAATTTTGAATGATGCCGGCAGCACGGGATTATTTACATTCTTCCGAGAGTTCCGGATCTTGTCTCAAAAATTCTTCCAGGCGCAGGAATTTCCGCCCCAGCGCGGTGCTGTACGCAGACCACTGGTCATCACCTGCCCCGCTGCTGAGCGCCGCACGCACCGCCGCCATTTTCGAATCCAGATCGTCCATGTAGTGGAAGACCATCGCTTCACGAATCATCGGCAGTTTCGGCGAGCCAAACTCATACTGCCCGTGATGGCTGATGAGCATATGCTGCACCACGGTTTTCAGCGGAGCAGGGAAGCCCGCGATGCCGTCCATCGCTCGCGAAACAGTCTCCAGCTCCATGACAATATGACCCAGAAGTTGCCCTTCGGTCGTATACCCGATGGCCCGCTCGTAACAAAGTTCGTCCAGCTTGCCCACATCGTGAAGCATCGCCGCGGTCAGCAGCAAATCCACGTCCAGTTCAGCATAGTGCGTCGCCAACAGTTGCGCCAAAGCACACAGGCCAACCACATGCTCGAGCAAACCGCCAATAAAAGCGTGATGCATCACTTTAGCGGCGGGCGCGCGTTTATACCGCGGCGCAATTTTTGGATCGGTAATGATTCCGGAAACCAAAATCTTCAACCATGGATTGCGAATCGCTCCCGCGTATTCCAACAACCTCTCATACAGCTTGTCGACGTCTTCCTTGGTATGCGGCAAAAAATCGACAAGGTCGATTTCCTCGGGCTTTGCTCGCCGCACCTGCTGCAACGCCAGTTGTGGTTTGTTGCGATAGATTTCTACGCGCGCCTGCACCTTTACAAAATCATCTCGATTAATGTCTTTCGCGATGGTCTCAAACAAGTCCCACATGCGCGCTTCGATCGTCCCGCTGCGGTCCCCAAGCTCCAGACGAAGATAGGATTTCCCCTCGCGCGTGTTGCGAATCTCTTTTTCGTGTACCAGGAAAAAAGTGGTGATTACCTGTTCGTTGCCTAGGTCCGTGACAAACGGCGTCTTCATAAGCCAGTGTCCGGCTTTTTGCCGAACAAACCGTATTTCTTATGCGCTTTCTTGGTCTTCTTAGAAGCCTCAGCAGTCGCGCTCACTTCCTGAATTTCCGAGTTACCGCCCCCGGCCATATCCTGGAACCCCGGTTTGATAACCACATAACTCTGTTCGCGCAAGGTTTTCACATACTCCCGCATAGCAGGCTCCATACGCGCGGTGTACAGCTTGTCGGTGATTTCCGGTTCAACTTTGGCGAGCGTTTGTTCGCCTTCATCGTAGTGTTCCAGAACCTGCAAAATCAAAAATCCTTGCTTGGTGTCCATCACATCGGTAATGTCATTCTTCCGCATCTTGAAAACCACATCTTCAAGTTCTTTGGATAACTCCCCGCGTTTGTAAACCCCCAAAAAGCCGCCTTGCTTGGCGGTGCTGCCATCGGAAAAGCGCTTGGCCATTTCTCCGAAGTCTTCGCCGTCCTTGATGCGCTTCAGCGTAGCCTCCGCTTTCTTTTTCAGTTCCACGATTTCTTCGGGTGATTTCTTTTCCGTATTTATTTCGATGGAACGCAGTGCCACCTGCTCCGGCCGCACAAATTCCGATTTATGCTCGTTGTAATATTTTTCGATTTCGTCATGCCCGATGGTGATGTGCGAGCCTACCTCGCTGCTGATCACCCGCTGGGTCAAGACCCCGTTGCGAATATTATTCTTGAAATCTTCCCAGTTGACTCCCTGGGCCGACACCGCCTTCTCCAAATCTTCCATGCTGTTTATGTTGTTCTGGATGCGGATTTGGTCCAGCTTCTTGATAACGTCGGGCTCCACGCTGAGCCCCATATCCTTGCCGCGTTGCACCAGCAAGGATTGATCGATCAGATCGCGCAGAGCGTTTTTCTGGCGATCTTCGATCGCAATCTGCAGTTGTTCCGGAGTGCAATGACCCTGGCAATCCTGTTTGGCTTCATCGGCAGCAGCAACCTTGGCCTTCTCGTATTCCGACTGGGTGATGATTTCATTGTTTACGCGCGCGATGATCTCTTCCACCACCCGGCCAGAGCTGGGGTCAATCTTCGTTTCAGGAGCCGGCGTCTTCTTGGCAGGCAGCTTTGCCGGCGCGGTCTCCGGAGTCGCAGGAGCCATCCCGGGCTTTTCGAGCGTCGGCGTCGATTTATCTTGAGTGTCAGCGGGCTTTGGCTGAGGAGTATTGGCGGAGTTATCCTGAGCCAGAATCGCGATCGGCAACCCGCCGCAAAATGCCAAGAATAGAAGTAATTTACGCATTAATACCTCGTCTTGAGTTTAGCACTTTAGATTAACTTCTACGCAGTCTAGCTCTCGCCTTGGAGCCCCAGCAATACGTTTCTCACCGATTCTGGGACCGATTCGCCCCGCGCAACTTCCATCCAAAGAACGCCACTGGGATCGAGCTTGATCCCTTTTCGCGAGCGCACCACGGACACCAGCCTGGCCGGATCAAGTGTAGTCTCCGGATAGAAGCGAATGGCCACCCGGCTCCCTTGCCGCTCCACAGAAGAAATGCGCAGCCGCTCGCTCATGGATTTGAGAGTGGCATACTCCAATAGGTTTTCCACCGATTTGGGCAACGCTCCGAAACGATCTTCCAGTTCCTTGCGAACGTCCTGCTTCTCCGCCTCGGTTGAAATAGACGAGATCCGCTTGTACGTGCGCAGCCGCAGATTTTCGCTGGGAATGTATTCCTGCGGAATTCGTACATCAAGACCCAGACTCAGTGTAGTGCGCAGCTCCGGTGTGACGTCTTCACCCTTCAGTTTGGCAACCGCCCGTTCCAGCATCTGACAGTACAAATCAAAGCCAATCGCTTCGATGTGCCCGTGTTGCTGCCGCCCCAGCATATTACCCGCGCCACGCAATTCCAGGTCCAGCGCGGCGATTCGGAATCCTGCCCCCAGTTCGCTGAATTCTTTCATCGCCGCCAGCCGTTTGCGCGCGATATCAGACAAAATTTCTTCCGGCGGAACGAGCAGATACGCATAGGCCCGCTGGCTCGAACGCCCCACCCGTCCCCGCAACTGGTACAACTCCGCAAGGCCCAGGCGGTCCGCGCGATTAATTAGGATGGTGTTCGCCCGCGGAATGTCCAGCCCGTTTTCCACGATCGTGGTAGCCACCAACACGTCCGCCTCATCGCGAATGAATTTCAACATCACCGCTTCAAGCTCTTTTTCACCCATCTGCCCGTGTGCCACTACCACGCGCGCTTTCGGCACAAGTTTTGAAACCAGCGCCGCCAGCGAATAAATCGATTCGACGCGATTGTGAATGAAGTACACCTGGCCTTCGCGCGCTAATTCCGTTTCTATCGCGCGTTGCACCAGCTCCTCTTGAAATGGTGCAACCACCGTCTGAATCGCCAGCCGGTCGCGCGGTGGTGTCTCAATGAGTGACATATCGCGAAGCCCGACCAGCGACATATGCAGCGTACGTGGAATGGGAGTCGCGGAAAGCGCCAACGCATCCACGTTTTTGCTCATTTCCTTCAGCCGTTCCTTGTGCGCCACGCCGAAGCGTTGCTCTTCGTCGACCACCAATAGCCCTAATTCTTGAAACTTTACGTCTTTGGATAACAGTCGATGCGTCCCGATAACGATATCCACTTTCCCGGCTTCCAGATCCGCCAGCGTTTTCTTCTGCTCGGCCGTGCTGCGGAATCGGCTCAGCATGTCGATCCTCACCGGGAACGCCGCGAAACGATGCTTGAACGTTTCAAAATGTTGAAACGCCAGCACCGTCGTGGGCGAAAGCACCGCAACCTGCTTGCTATCCGCCACCGCCTTGAACGCTGCGCGCATGGCTACCTCGGTCTTGCCATAGCCAACGTCTCCGCAAAGCAGTCGGTCCATCGGCGCGGCGCGCTCCATGTCCCTTTTGATATCCGTGAGCGCGGTATTCTGGTCGGCCGTTTCTTCAAATTCAAACGCATCCTCAAATTCGCGCTGAAAATTTCCGTCCGCCGAAAACGCAAACCCCGGTGCCGTTTTGCGCTGCGCGTACAGCGCCAGCAGTTGGTCGGCCATGTCTTCCACCGATTTGCGCGCTCGCGTTTTGCGCGTGTTCCACGCCGTCCCGCCCAGCTTATCCAACGGAGGATGGTCGCCTTCCACGATGCGGTAGTTCTGCACCAGGTCCATGCGCTCCAAAGGAACGTAAAGCCGCGCTTCGTCGGCGTATTTGAGCAGCATGAATTCCCCGCGGCGCCCGTCAGACTCAATCTGCCGCAGCCCATCGAATTGCCCGATGCCATGATCGACGTGCACCACGAAATCGCCAGGCTTGAGCTCCGCAAAATCGCTGAAAAATCCAGAAGTGCGAATCTTACGGCTAGGCCGCTCCACCGACGGCGTCACATCAAACAGATCAGCATTCCCGAATAGCGTCACGCGCGCGTCCGGAAACGTCACGCCTTCAGAAAATGGCGCACGAATCAGCAACAACGTAGCAGACTCCGTCGCGGCTTCCGCAGTGAACCCCGCTGCCGCGTCCTCCGATTCGCCCAGAACATAAGGAACTTCGTATTCACGTGAAACGTCAGCAAGACGCTCCAATTCCCCCAGGCTGCCGGCGGTAAGAAAGACCGTTCCTCCCGCGGCAAGCTGCGATTTCACTTCCGCCATGCAAGCCACCACGTCGCCATGAAAGCGCGCGCTGGGTCGTGAAGAAAGCTCGAACCGTCCGAACGAATCCGCGCTGAGTCCCAACTGTTCCAGTCGGATTTGCGAAGTCTTTTCCAGCGCTTGGGTAAGTTGCTCGCCCGTCCAGAAAAAATCCGAAACCTCCGGCGCATTAGCCTGGCCGTGCCGGTCATAGTTTTCTTTCGCACTTTCCAGATGCTTTTCCGCCGCGTCGCGCAAGGATTGCGGCTCATCCAGAAATACCATCGGACGCAGCGAACTCTCGGCCAGCTCGAACAACGTAGTTTGTTTTTCCTGTCCAGCGGGTCCGAAGAACGAATGCGTTTCCCACGGTGCTTCGCGAGTGGCCTCAAATGATTCCGCGCTGGGCACTGCCCATTCCGTCAGCGGCAACAGCGTCGTTCGAACTACTGGAGCGATGGAGCGTTGCGTGCGCGCATCAAATTCCCTCACCGATTCCACCGTATCGCCCAGAAGTTCGATGCGCACCGGTCGCTGCGCTTCCGGAGAGAAAAAATCCACGATCCCGCCGCGCACCGCGAACTGTCCGGGCAGCTCCACCATTTCCGTGCGCGTATAACCCACCGCGGCGAGATGCCCGACCAGCTCTTCGTGGGGTATTTCCGAGTCCTTGCTGAGCGTTCGCGCAAGCGATAGGTAAAGATACGGATCGTTGTAACGCCATAGCGCTGCGGTGATAGGCGCCACCACCAGCGAGATCTGCCCGTCGGCCAGCCGAAAGAGCGTGGCCGCCCGCCGTTCCAGAATGTCCGGGTGCGGGCTTTGTGATTCCCATGGCAAAGTGTCGAACGCCGGTAGAGTTGCGACCTCACCGGCCAAACCGCTGGCCGTGCCCGTCCTGCCTGGGAAGACGCTTGAAAAAAATCGCAGCGTCTCAGCAAAAGCCTCCGCGCGCCGGTTCGAACTGGTGATGAAAAATGCCGGCCGTCGCAGCGCGTGAGTCGCATATGCTGCGACCAAAGCTTTGGCCACGTCGTGCAAGCCCGAAAACGCCACCTGATTCGCACCCGTGCGCAGCACTGCGAGCGCGCCTTCCACGGCGGGCTGGCGCAGCACAGCGTCCAAACGTTCGCGAACAGCAGGAAGTATCATGCAGAAACCATCAGAGGACTTCAGGACTCCGTAACAGACGAGGCTGGCAAATCCCGAATGCTCTGGAGAATCGCGGTCGTCGAATAAGAAGGAACTACCGGAACCGAAGCGACCCGCCCACCCGCCGCCTCTACTTCCTCGCGGCCAATGATCTGGTTGTCAGCCCAGTCGCCACCTTTGACCAGCACGTCCGGTAGCAGTGCGGCAATTGTTTCCCGTGGCGTGAGATCATCGAAAATAACCACGGCATCCACACCCTCAAGTGCCGCTAGAATTTCAGCGCGTTCTTGCTCGCACACCACAGGCCGGCCCGCTCCCTTTAACTTTCGCACGCTGGCGTCGCTGTTTATCCCCACGACCAGTGCGTCTCCCAGCCCGCGCGCAGCTTCCAGGGTGTGTATATGACCCGGATGCAGCAGATCAAAGCACCCGTTGGTGAAAACGACGCGCTTATCCCCGCGATGCGCACGCCCAAATTTCAATGTCGCGTCATGCAATGAAAGAATACGTGAGGTCAAAAGGTCACTCGCGGAACACGGTCAAGCGGGTCCGAAGCCCTAGTTTACCACGCGAGTGGAAGGCAGCGAACCGACACCGTGTCGATGTTCAGCAAAATGAATTGACACACGGAGGGTGCCCCGCCCTCAGTTTTCTTGAGGGTGGGTCTTGAAACGTGGAATATGCAAAATGCAGACCACCTGGCACCTTCTAATGCCGTTATCGTTAAAATCACTCCTCGATTAATTTCCGCATCGTCACCAAGTACCCGAAGTACCAAACGAACATCCCTCTGGCCGGCACCCGCATTTTCAGTGCTATACTTCTTCAAGGTTTCTGCCTGTTGATTGTCCATATTACTAAGGCTCACCAAACCCACCGAATGCGTCCCACCCCGATGGATTTGCGGCACGCCAGGAAGACGTAACAATGGCTGAAATAGCGATTGTCGGGGGTGGTCCTTCGGGCGCTATGTGCGGCGAGCAACTCGCCCGCGCTGGCAATAATGTCACCATTTTTGATGAGCATCTGGCTTGGGAAAAGCCCTGCGGCGGCGGCCTGACCCACAAAGCCATCCAATGTTTTCCATTTCTCCTCGACAATCCTTACCCCAAAAAATTAGTCAAGGAAATCGACATCATCAGTAGTGACGAGCACCATGCTTCGCTGGAGATGACCCATCCCATCGTGATTTATTCACGCACCGTCCTGAACGGCATGTTGCTCGATCGCGCTCAGGCTGCGGGTTGCACCGTCCAACGCTCCCATGTGTTTAGCGTCGACACCTCCGGTTCCAAGCCGCGCTTCTGCGTGGATGGCGAATGGCGCAGCGCGGATTTTCTGGTGCTCGCCGCCGGTGCGAGAAATCAACTTGTCCCCGAAACGCGCGCCTTGCAGCGCAACGAACTAGAAATGACCCAGGGCTATTTCGTTCCGCAAACCGCTGACGCTATCACTATAAAATTTCTCCCCCACTTCGAAGGATATATCTGGTCTTTTCCGCGTTGCGATCATCTTTCGGTCGGAATTTGCGGCAGCATGGAAACTCATACAAGTCCTGAGCTGCGCACTCATTTAAAGACCTTCGTCGAAAAACACAAAATTCCCACCGAAGGCGCGAAGTTTTACAGCCACGTTTTACCGTCGCCGCAGGAGCACACACTTTCCAAGCGCACTGTCCTCGGAAAAAATTGGGCGCTCATCGGCGATGCCGCCGCGTGGGTCGATCCACTTACCGGCGAAGGCCTCTTCTACGCCATCCGTTCCGGAGAATTGTTGGGCAAAGCCCTCGCCGAAGGATGCCCCGAAAAATATCCCGCCTGGATTCGCGCCTCGTTTTCCGCGGAATTGGAATTTGCTTCGCGCATCGTCAGGCGCTTTTATCGTGGCTCGGTTTTGGGCACCGCCATCACTACGCGCATGGTGCAACTGATGCGCCGCAGCCCGGTTTTCCGCCAATTAGTCGGCGACCTCTTCAGCGGCAGCCAGGATTACACCGGCCTCAAGCGCCGCCTGTGGGGACACCTGGGAATTTCCGTCAGCGAATTTATTTCCACCGTGTTGAACCTCGAGAGTCCCATGGCTGTTCCGGCTGCGCGTGCCGGAACTGGCGCCGACTGACGCGGCACATCCGACGCGCCATATAACAAGCCCCCATGCCCGGACATCTAAACACGAGGGGTTCTGAACGTCCTCCACTGATGCCCACTGAAAAAGACGCTCGTGCTACTCCCAAACTTAAAAAAACCAAAAACGCGTGGAAAAATCTTCCTCATGTATGGGCCCTGATCAAGCCTCGCCGTGGAATTTTAGCTGCCGGACTGCTATTGATGGCCGTGAACCGTGTCTCCGGCTTGATCCTGCCGGCTTCCACAAAATATCTGGTCGACGACGTCATTGGCAAACATCACATTCAGTTGCTGACCCCCATCGTTCTGATTGTGTTGGCCGCCACGGTAATTCAAGGCCTCACTTCGTTCACCCTCACGCAGTTGCTTTCCAAATCCGCCCAAAAAATGATCGCCGACCTGCGTCGCCAAGTGCAGGCCCACATCGGCAAGTTGTCCATCTCCTTTTACGATTCGAACAAAACCGGCGTCCTGGTTTCGCGCATCATGAGCGACGTCGAAGGCGTGCGCAATTTGATCGGCACCGGCCTAGTTGAATTCGTCGGCGGCCTTATGACCGCAATACTGGCCCTGGTGATCTTGCTGCGTATTAGCGTGACGATGACCGTAATCGCTTTCACCGTGCTGCTGGTCTTTGGCATAGGACTCAACAAGGCTTTCACCACCATTCGCCCCATCTTTCGCGCCCGCCCCAAAATCACCGCGGAGGTCACCGGTCGCTTGACTGAGTCACTGGGCGGAGTCCGCGTCGTGAAGGGCTATCACGCCGAAGAACGCGAAGAAAAAATCTTCTCCGCTGGTGTCCAGCGCTTGCTCGACAACGTGCTAAAAACTCTGACCGCCACCTCCATCATGAGTCTGTCGGCCGCAGCCTTGATGGGCCTGGTGAGCGCCGTAGTCATGTTCATGGGTGCCCACCGAATTCTTGGCGGCACTATGACGCTGGGAACTTTTCTAACCTACTCCATCTTCTTGGGCCTTCTGGTTGCCCCCGTGTTTCAAATCGTGGCTATCGGGACGCAGATCACCGAAGCCATTACCGGACTCGAGCGCACCCGAGAAATTCTGGACGAGAAAATCGAAGATGAAGCGCCGGGCCGCGTCGTCAATCTCCCGCGCGTCACCGGACAAGTGGTAATGGAAGATGTGAACTTTGCCTACGATTCCCGCAAGGAAGTCTTGCACGATATTAATTTCCGCGCCGAGCCCGGCACGGTCACCGCTTTGGTGGGCCCCTCGGGCGCCGGCAAGTCCACCATCATCGGCCTGATTGCCGCCTTTTACGTCCCGTCGTCGGGCCGCGTAGTAGTCGACGAAATCGATCTTTCCACCGTCAAACTGGACTCCTATCGCACCCAACTGGGCGTGGTCCTGCAAGAGACTTTTCTTTTCGACGGAACCATCCGTGAAAACGTAGCGTTTGCCCGTCCCGAAGCCTCCGAAGCCGAAATTCTCGCCGCTTGCCGCATTGCGCGCGTCGATGAATTTGCCGAAGCCTTTGAAAACAAGTACGACACCGTCGTCGGCGAGCGCGGCGTCAAACTCTCCGGCGGTCAGAAGCAGCGCGTCTCCATCGCGCGCGCCATTCTTGCTGATCCGCGAATCCTCATCTTGGACGAAGCCACCTCCAGCCTTGATTCGGAATCCGAAGCCTTGATCCAGGAAGGGTTGCGTTATCTAATGCGCGGCCGCACTACCTTTGTCATTGCGCACCGTCTTTCCACCATCCGTCGCGCCGATCAAATTTTGGTCATCGAAGCTGGCAGAATTATTGAGCGTGGCACGCACACTTCGCTTTACGCCGCAGGCGGAAGGTATTACGACCTCTACACCAAGCAACATTCCGTGGAAGAGAATCTATTTCTGGCCCCTGGCGAAGGCTCTTCACTTGATGCTGAAGACGCCGACACCATCAGCCGTAGCAATGGAGTGGGAGATTCCGCGATACCCGACGCGATTCGCCTGATTCGCGACCGAAACTCCGCTTAAGCCCTGACCCCTTTCGGCCAAGACTGACCCAACTAATTTCGAGTAGATTTGAATTACGCCGTAGGCCGTCGCGCCAGCGGTTTGCGCGCCACGGTCAGAGGCAGCAAACTAGCCATCTTGCGAATCATCGCCAGTACCAGCCGCTTGTCTCCATCAGACAGCGTCGTGCTATACCGCTTGATCTCCGCAAGAAAGCGAATCTCATCTTGCGAAAGTTCACCAAGCATTTTTTGTGTCTCTTTATCGCGCGGCGTTTCCGTCCCGGGGAAAAAGTCCGCCAGAGAAATATCCATGGCCTCCGCAATCTTAGCCAGGGTCTCGAGCGAAGGCACGGTGTGTCCGTTCTCTACGCGCGACAAATAGCAGCGCAGCAATCCAGTGCGCCGTTCAATATCCCCCTGCGACAGGCCTCGCTGGCTGCGATAGGTTTTGATCACTTCTCCGATGTTTACTCGTGGTTTTTCTTTGGGCACGGTTATCTCTCCAGTAGAGGGGGTATCTTATTAACTAACAGTGAGAGTGGCAAGACCGAACTTCGCCGCCGTGAGTCTAATTAGATAACAGCAGAGTGCGTTGGGTCTCGTACGCAACGAGAGCCGTCAAGACCGCACTCAACAGGGAAGCGTGCGACGAAAAGCGGAGCTGCAAATAATTGCCTGAAAACAAAAAGAGGGCCCAAAAAGCGCCCTCTTTGCTAAGTTAAATTTCCAGCGGCGCCGCCGCGTACTCCTCAGCGCTGCGTCGGAGTAACCGTAACCGGTTGATCCAGCCGGAACTCCAGCAACGTTTCGCTGGGCACTCGCACCGCACGCCCGCGCGTAAGTATTTCTGCTCCCGCGCCCGCCGCGCCTCCAACTCCTGCGCCGATCGCCGCGCCGGTGCCACCGCCGGCAACTCCGCCGATGATCGCGCCCACGATCGCCCCACCGCCCACTTTCTTGGCAGTGTCGCCGCCGCGCCCCTTACCCTTCATGGTGTAGTCGCCGCTCACCACCGGAAATTCCCGGCCATCGATGATGATGCGGGTAAGTTCCAGTTGCAGTTCAGAACTTCCAGACAGGCCGCGCGCTTCTTTGGTGTAAGCCAACCGCACGTAAGCGTCACTGCCACGCCGCGCCACCAGAACATTGTTAGCTGCCAGGTCTGTTTCCAGGCTGGCTTTAAATACGTCTCCCACCACGTTGCGCTTCGAGTCCACCGGATCAATCATGCGCACCAGAATCGGCTCACCAGCCGGCAACGTTATAGGAGTTCCTGGTGCGGCGTACACATAGTGATGTGATTCGCCATCACGGTCGTGGTCGTAATCTCGATCGCGATCCCGGTCCCGATCCGGCCGGGGCGGTGGCGGCGGGTAGTCATTGGGTCGCCCTTGATCCTGGGGCGGAGGCCCATCGTTCCGTCCGTTATCCGCGTTTGGCGGTGGTCCACCCTGATCGTTCGGTGGCGGCCCGCCCTGGTCGTTCGGCTGCCCCTGATCTGGTGGAGGCGCCCCCTCATAAGGACCATTAGGAGCAGGATTGTCATCCCGGTCGCGGCCAGAACGCCTGTCCAATCTCACCGCTGACACTTCCGAAACGCGAAAGGTCTGCACGTCCCCTTCAACCTCAAACCGCACGATCACGCGCGTCCCACCCAGATATCTACCCTGGATTACCCGTCCATCTTTTAGCTCCAGCGTATCCGCAGACGCGCCGGCACAAAAGATCAATGCCAAAGCGGCTACGCCCACTAAATGCTTGAATGTATTCATCGCGGATTTTCCTCTCAAGCCTGGTGGCCACACCGGCAGCTATAAATCGCCGAAATTGGAGCCCTCCCCCGTTTATCTATTCTATTCGATGTTTGCAAAACGAAGACAGGGTGCGTGTTCTTTTCCGAACTGCCAGCAAGGCACATCAAATCATTAACCCGGAATCAGTACGGAAGTTGCGCCGCGATTAGTGGTTGCCACCGGTGGCCGTGTCGGCTTCCAGCGTTTGTTTCGCGACGTTGAAGCCTTCTATTTCGAGCACCGCCGAATCACCACCCAGCGCTGCAGAGGAATAAGTCGCCCTAACTTCGCGCTGCTCTCCGGGAAGTAGCGAGAAATAATTGTCTTCCCACAGGATGGGAGTTATATCCGTCCCACCTTTGTTGCGAGTAGCTCGCAGGTGCACCATGAACGCGACGCTGTTATCCAGATTTTTCACCGTGACTCGCGTCGTATTTCTCGTCGCGTCTTTATTTGAAGACGAAGTCACGTCGAGTTTCACTTCCGGCAGCGTAGCCAAACCAGTCAGATCTCCGAATTCCGCCTGCGGTGTGTACACCGTATCCTGTTTATTCTTCCAGTCCAGCACATCCGCCTTGGTCGACAGCCAGTAAAAATTGTCACTCACCAATTTTCCCGTGCGGTCCTGTAACTGCAGCCGCAGGAAGTAGGTTTTGCTTAGCCCCTCAAGCTTCGGCAGTTCGAACGCGGTAGTGGAACTATCCGGCTCCAGATCAAGAGTCACCTCTTTCGTGCCTTTGTCGGAAGCATCCAGGTTGTACAGTTTCGCCGTGACTTTCACGCTCTTGAGCGGCTCGTAAGTGTTGTTGATCACTGCCACGGAATTATTATCGTAAGAATATTGCACGTGCACCAGCTCACAGGCTTTCTTTGTCCCGTAATATCCGCCGGCGGGCACCAGGTAGTAATCGTACAAATGCCAGATCAACGATGGCCACGCGTTGTTCAGCATCCACTGAATCACTCCAGTGGAACTGTACTTATTTCTCGCGTAAGCCTCGAACATGGCGCGCTGCCCATCGTACGTAACCGCCTGGGCTTTGCGTTCGAAATCGTCAAGCGAAGTAGCTTGCCCGTAGCGCCGGTTCAGTCCGTCCGCGAAAACGTTTATGGTCGTGAAGCGCTCCTTGCCCGCGTGAAAATTCCACACCTCGTCGATGGGCCACAAATGATCTTTAGGAATGAATCGCTCCAGCGATTCTCGCGGCGGAATCGCGGGGCCCGGGCTTGTTTCGGTGTTGTATCCGTGAGCCCCTCCAGCATCCTTATCCGTCAGCCAGTAAACCGGCGGAACATATTCATACGGGCCGGTCATTTTTACGCCGGAACCTCCCGTAACCGTTGTAGCCGTTTCGCTTGCGGAAGACAGCATCGGATTCGGCCATTCCAGGTCCTTGAGAATCCCCAGATACATGTTCTCCACGTCGGGCGGCGGCGGTCCGTCGCTGCCATTCAGCCACACGAACACGCTGGGATGCTGCCGCAGAATGTGTATCTGGCTCTTCAACGACGCTGCCGCGATATCGCGCTGATCCGCATGCCAATCCTTCCAGCGTTCCCACGCATCGCAACAGGTCCACCCGGGCATGACCAGGATTCCCAGGCGGTCCGTCTTTTCGTAAAATTCCTCGCGATCCAGACGCCCTTCCAGTCGAATCGTATTCAGCCCCATATCCCGAACATAAGACAAATCCGCATCGAGCTTGCCGGGCATCCAGCGAAACAATAAATCAGGCGCCCACGCCGCTCCGCGAATCAAAACTTTGCGTCCATTAATCTTGAATAAACGAAAACCCTGGTCAGTTAGCTCCGAGGTGACTTCCCGAATCCCGAAATTCGTGGTAGCGGAGTCGCTCACACGCCCGGCAATCTCGAAAGAGATTTTCGCAGAGTATAAAAAGGGTTCCCCCATGGTGTACGGCCACCACAGTTGCGGGTGTGTCAGTCTCAATGCCGCAAATTGTTTTGGCGAGAATCGAACGGTCTTTGTTTCGCCGGCGGCCAATTGCACTGGCTGGCTGACTTTGATCTTGTCGACTTCCGCGCGCAGCACCCCGCGCACCGCATGATCGGAGCTGTTCTGTAGATCGGCGTAGACCGTGAGGGCCGCCGCCTTATTATTTGCGCCCAATTTCGATGACACATAAGGATTGCGCACCGATACCGCCGCGCTTTGCGTCAGAAACACTTCTTTCCAGATGCCCATATCCTTATCAGGCGGCGTGGGATTCCAATCCACCCAGGTAATTCCCAGATCATCCTTGCCCGGCGCAAAAACTTCGACTGCTAAAGCGTTGCGTTCACCATGTTTCAAAAAGTTCGTAACGTTGAATTCGAACGTGCGGTAAGTTCCAGCCACGTCCTTGGCGTTCGCCACCTTCTGCCCATTCAGCCAGATGTTCGCCCGATAGTTGATGCCGTTAAAGTGCAGCCAGTCGTTCTTGCCGGCCCCATCCGCTGGCGCTGTAAATTCCGTCCGAAACCACCACGAACAAGCAAAAGGACTCCCCGTCGGCATATCCACGTTGGCAAAAACCTTATTCTCTGCGATATATATCCCAGGAAAGTTCTTCAGATTCGTTCCGTAGTTCGGATCCGGGTAGGTTTTATCGGTCACCAGAACACCCACCACCGTCGCAGGGATGTCCGTGCGGTGCCAACGCTCCGGCACGAAACCAGCCGCCGAGATCTTGTCGCCTCCCGCTTTGTCATCGCACGACGACTGCACCTGCCAGTCTTTGTGCAGAAACGTTTTGCCAGCCTCGCCGCGGGGCTCGGTTTGTTGGGTAGCTGCGTGTTGCGCTTGCAGGCCGCGGGAGCCGGCCTTCGGCGTGGTGGTTTTCGCCTGGGCTGCTAAATGGCCGGGGACGGTCAAAGTGACGGCCGTCAACGCGAGCAGAAATGGTTTACTGAACCTAACCATCCTAATCCCCCAGATTCTTTTTGAGCGCCCATATGGTGCGACGCGATGGCGATTGCGCGGCTATATTAAACCGATTCAATGCAATGTGTTTAGCTGTTTTTTAGTGTTCGTCGCGGAGGGGAAGCTGGTGAAAAACGGTAAAAAAATTGGTGCCGGAGATAGGATTCTAACCACGTAATGAGAAATCGCCAGTGTTCATAAGGTACTTTGTGATTTATAAGTTCACTGTTGCCAATAACTGTTGCCAATGGTAGAATGCCGGTAGTGAGGACCCACCGATGAAGGCCACAGTGAGCGTGTTTGCGAGAGTTAAGGCAGATGGGTTCCCATTCATTCCCGTGGAGCGCGGTCGCAAGGGCTTCCGGGTGCCCGTTGAAGACCGACTGGGCCGGGTGTTCGAACCTGATTCTATCCTGAACTTCTACGCTAGGTTCCGCAAGAACGGGAAGCGCTGTATGGAGTCCCTCGGGAAGGACCCCGTAGAGGCGTATGCGCGCTTCCAATCGGTAGAAGCCGACTTCACACGGGTCCAGACGGGTTTGCTCCCTGTGATGCCCACGGACGTGCCAGGTCACGAGATCAAGGAAACTGCTAAGAGGTTCCTGGAAGATATCGCCAGCCGTGGACTAAAACCCCGCACTATCGAAACGTACCGTTGCGGCATCGAGAGCTTCATAGAATCTTGCACCAAGAAAACGCTGGAAGAGGTGACTGAGCGCGACATCTTGTCCTTCATCGACTGGATGAAAACCAATCTGAAAACCCGCGCATTCGGCCAACCTGCGAACACGTACCGCAACCGCCTGAGGGATGTCACTGTCTTTTTCAATAGCGTGGGCGTGAAGATGCCCTTCCCGAAACGCAAGTGGCCGAAATCCACCAGAAAGAACGCCGACCGATACTCGATGGAGTCCATCAACCAGATGCTCGCCGTGGCGGACCAAGACGAGACGGACGTAATTTCCTTTTTCTTGTACACAGGTTTCCGAGACGAGGAAGCGGTCTTCGCGAAGTACTCTGACATTGACTTCAAGAAGGGCACCGTCAACGTGCATGACAAACCGGAATACGGTTGGACGGTGAAGGACCACGAACAACGCTCGCAGGATATTATTTTACCGAGGAAATTTCTAAAGAGGATGGAACGGAGGCGGGCGCGGTACGGGGCGAAGATGTCGGACTTGATATTTCCCACCTCCCAGGGGAAACCGAACCATCATTTAATCTACGTTAGCCAACGAGTAGGGAAGCGAGCAGGGCTCGAAGTGCGCATTACACAACATAAGTTTCGCAGGACGTTCGGGACGATGGTTGCCAAGCAATCAGGTATCGAGCAGGCGCGAATCTGGCTCGGGCATTCGGACATCGCAACCACACAACGCTATCTCGCCGCCGATGAGATGGTGACTGAGCAGTCGAAGAAGGCTGTAAACCAGATGTGGGATGCGGTAGGGGATTAAGCTGCCGCTCGCACAAACCGCTTCGCCATGTACTCGTTCAAGTGTTGCGGATCGAACTTAATCTGGCCGCGAATACGGAAGTGATTTATCTGACGGAGCTTGATGAGGGTGCGCACGGTACGCAGGCTGACACCGAGGACCTTCGCAGCATCCTTGGCGCTTAGGTGCTTTCCTTTAGGGATTTCCGCGAGGACAGAGGAAACGAATGCAGTGGGGGTAATGTGTAACGCGGTGCGTAACGCGGCTGGTTTGCGAGCCATTACGAACTCGCCTTGCCGAATAGTCGAGCCATCTCTGCGAGGAAGAGCCGACGTTCAGACGCATATACTGTGGTTTGCCTTTTATTGGGGGTAGTGCGTAACGCTAACAACGACATAGGACACGTCCAAATTGAGGCGCAATGCGCCTAACTTGGCGTCTCCCCTATTTTGGTAGGTTTGCTTTACCGTCTGGGAGCCTTGTGACGGTGTTGAGCCCCTTAGAACGATTCCACCTAGGTGGCTGCCAGTTACATCCCTCGTGAGGACGATGCCGTGCCTAGATTGCCCCTATTCTCCACCCGAGGTACGTCGCTAGGGCGTTAATTCTAAAAACAAACTTATCATCTTTTTGATATTCAGTCAAGCAAAATCTGCGAAATCGCCAATGTTTATAAGGCTATTTCTCTCATGGCAGAAATTAGTTCTCTAGCGGTGGCTTGCTTGATACTGATATCTCGCGTGATATCATTTGTCAATTTTCTAAATCACAAGCCGTAGCGGTCACTTACCGCTGCTCGGCTACCACTAATTGTTGTTGCCGTTCCAAACCTTTGATTAATTGCTCTGTGTCCTGGTGTTCCAGCTGATCGATAAGTTTCCCAAGGTCTGCAAGTGTGGCTATCATTCGCAAAAGATCAGGCGCTGGTTTAAAGAACTCACCTTTGTTCAAACGATATCCAGCGTATTTGCGCTGGAACTTTCTTTCGTATGCACCTTGAACAACGGCCATCAGGCGCAAGCGATCTACACTTCCGGTCTGCAAATTGGCGATTCGTTGGTTTACCTTGCCTCGGGAACAAAGCCCGATCTTGATGGCGTATGGGCGCTTGGATTTCCCGCGCGTCACGGAGAGAAAATAAGTGTCTCTTTTGTTTTCAATCTTTGGTGCTGATTTCTTTTTCACACCTCGGGTCCTTTGCCGTTCTGGCAAATCAAATTCACTTCTACTCGTCGATTCATCCAATGATATTGTCCAACTTGCGGAAGACAGTCTGGAAATGCGTGATATGCCGGGAATCAGCTTCGTGGATGCAGCGTTTTAATTCAGCGCGAACTTGAACCATCTTGGCGAGTACGATTTCTTTTCCGATGATGTCGCTTAAAACTTTCACGATTACGCCTTGCAACATTTCTTCAGTGACGCTAGTCCCGGGCTCCCCGCGTGGACCCACCACCGAATCACCGGTTCTCCCACGGAACTTATCTAGGTTGGCTGGATCGAGCATGATCCTTTTCGCGACTCTCTCTAAATCTTCAAGTGACAAAGGTTCAGCATCTTTTCCATCGCGCCCAGGGGCTCCGGGAATATGACTGGCTGGGCCTTCTGGCCCGCGTTCCGCTTTCGGCAGCTGGAGATCGAGCAAATAAGTACCTGACTCGCTTCTACGAAGGGACGCTTGAGCCGAGTCTCCCGTTGTTACTCGGCCTACGACCAAGTTGAACTCCGCGTCACGGCCAGGTCTGCCATCTTTTCCGTCGCGGCCGTCCTTCGGTTCACGACAAACGCACACCCCCGGATCGCCTTTTTCCCCTCTGAAACCCCTCTCGCCGCGAATTTGTTCCTGCTTTTCAGTAACAGCGACGGTATTGGCTTGTTTTAACGCTGCCATCGCTGCCGTCAAGTCGAACGTTTTTAAATCCAAATCTTGTGTGCTCATTTGTTGCTCCTCGACGGGCTTTGCCGCGTCTAGAAATTAATTTGAGGAAGACGGGTTCGTTGCACGTTGGCTAACGCCCATCTTCCTCGCCCACGGGTGCCGTGGGTTATTCGGGGTAGACGTTAGCGATTACACCGTCTCCCCGAAATTCTTTACTTACTTCTTACCTTTGCCCTCGTCCGACTTTCTCAGCTTTCCACCGTAGGCATTTTGACCGAGCAATTTTGAATCGCTCAGAACAGTTGCGGGAGGATGCTGACGCCCGCTGTGGTGCGTGGTGTCCTCAACGTGAACCTGGGATTTGTCTTTGCGTTCGTGTCCACCCTCGGTTTTAGCCGGGAGCTCGTGCCCCTTGGCCTTATTGTGCTGAGGGCCTTCTGAATAACAAGGCTTCTCGTGGCCCTTGGGTAACTGCGTTGCGCCACTTTCACGCGGTACATTTACTTCTTTTGCTTTACTCACTTTGTTTCTCCAATATGTCGAGGTCGTTGGAACGGCCTTCGACACTTTTCATCCGTTTGATACGGATAAACTTTTTAACTCGCTGGGCTACGTATAAACTTAAAATCAGTTGCATTTCGGCTGCTGTGATAGCACCTTCACGAAACGATTTCTGTAACCTGCGTTTACGGCGAAAAATCATTGTCCTAATGGACATTGCTTCCTCCGAGATAGCGAAACTTTTGAGGGAGGCATAGCGTCGTGGCTGAAGGGGCTCACGTCTACGCCTCCCAATTCCCGCGACAGGAGATAAAACGCGGGAAACTCTTTGGTTATCGTCGGTTTATTCCGCGCATGCCGGGTGGCAGAATTTTCAGCAACTGTGCGTAAGGGGAGTTATCTTCCCGTGCTGGCGTGGGTGGGGGAGCTTGCGGCTCTCCTCTTTGCTGCCTCTGCCATTCACTATGTTTTATTGAACGATCTACGGGCTGGCCGCCGTTGACCATTCGGTCGTGATAGGCTTGGCGGCGTTCGTTTTCATATTCTGCTTCTGCTGCACGCTGGCGGCGTTCTACCTCTTCTGGGTTTACCGGTTCTTCGTGCGTTCTTTTGAGCATAGCGTCGGCCAAAATAGCCAGAGAATCACAGAAGTCATCTTTTTTATGTGAGTGAGATGGACGCCCGTCAAATTTTTCAAGCTGTAGCAAACATGTCTCTAAATCAGCAATCCCTGAATAGAAAAAGAGTCTGCCCAAAGCGAGCGGGAGTTCGAGCCTTTTCACCCTTTTTGCTTTCGCGCTCGGCGTTGTATCCACTGCTATGTGGCGCAACCGAGGTACGGGTATACCCCTGCGCACCAATTCGCGCCGAAGATTTTCTTCGAAGTCAGCCCAATGACGGTCTTCTTCAAAGATAATCAATGCCACTTTGTGTTTTATGATGAGCGGAATAAGAACGTCGACAATCAACTCCGAGTCCTTGGCACGTTCAAGTTTGGCGTCGACCACTACTAGCGCTTGCCGGTCATCGGCTCTGTGAAGACGACCAACTACTGCGGCGTTGAAATCGGCGTAGCGAGCGACCGATCCCCCTGACCTGTCGAGAGCTAAAAAGTTTTCGGCTCCGAGAACAGGTTGGAAGTACGACATCGGTTTGACTCTGCGCCAAATCTCATCGTGATCGAATTGAACTTTCTGCCCTTCGTCGTCTTTTATCCACTGACACAAATACTGGGTCTTAAAGAAGTTGATGCCTTCGGGCGAACGCATTTCATCGCGCACAAACTTCCAGTTCAACTTCGGAAGGAAATTAAGGACGACATCGTCTTCGGTCAGGGCCAGCAGGTCTTTGCGTCTGGCTTCTCGTTTGATCTCCATCACTGGATCGATACGGACGGCGAGCGGCTTCTCTGGGTCATCGTCGTTCCGTTTGATCATCACGTCGCCGAGATCGCCGACTACCCACGGCGTTTGAACGTTGAGGGCATAGCCAGCGGGCTCGCGCAGTTTCATTATCGAGCCGTGCTTGGATACTGCCTCGGCGCGTTGATCATCATTTGAGGTACCGTTATCGCGGGAAATCGGATCGTCAAACAAACAGAAATCAAAACGCGAACCTGTGTTAGCCGATTCCATCGACGAACTTTCCACGGAGCTCTGCGGTAGTCCGAGATGCGCCAACGGGTTGTCGTAAATCAGTTTTTCGCCTTCATCAACCGCGATGGTGAATTCACCGAAGTATTGTTGGAACAACGTCGGGTTGTTCGGAGCCATTTCAAGATAGCCACGGAATTCCTTCATCGCCTTCTTCGACAATTTATTAGTTTCAGAGACGATCAAAATACGCGCGTCTGGATACGTGATCGTAAGAGTAAGCGCAAGGATACGCGCCCACGTTGATTTCATAGAGTTACGGCTGGCGATTAGAAGAAATCTTTTTGTCTCGCTTTGAGCATCAAGCCACGTCAACGCCTCACGTTGCGTGTAATCAGGTTTCAATCCGAGAGGGTTCCAACGTGGTGCGAAATCTGTCCAAGCTTTATGGAGTAATCCGAAGTCTTCTTTTCCCAGAATCTTTGATAGTTCGAAGGTCGACATCTTGAACTTCAAACGATCCGCGAGCCACTGGTCGAACGTTGTGTCGGGGTGACGCCAGAAACCGAAGTCATAGTGCGCGTACAACTCTGCTCGGTTTAGTAACTCGCCTGCGACCTCTTCGGCCGGAATTGCTTCGAGGGCCTGAGGGGCTTGCGCCTCGTACGATGCCAGCATCTTCCTGATACCGTTTTGGAATAGAAAGCGATTCGCGGGTACGCTGTTCTGCTCTGCTGCGACCAAGGCGAGCCGATAGCAAAGATCGATGACGTGTGTGTTCTGCAGGCCGCGACTGGTAAGAATTTCTTTAGCCTCGGCCTTACTGACCTCAACGTTACTGTCGTACACGAACGACTTCACCTTCTTCTTGTCGTTACGCTTTTTATAGCTCTCTGCGTCGTTCGCCTTTTTGCGCGCTTTACGTTCTTCCGGCGTAAGGACACTCAAATTTGCCCCGCGCAACTGTGACAAAGGGATTGCAGGCGGAAGACTTGGGCCTGGGGCGACCTCCACCGGCTCTGCCGCAGTATTTGAAGACACCTCTACTTTCTCCGACTGTAGTCGGTTCGTTTCTTCTGACATGTTGGTTTTCCTTATGCTGAAACAAACTGAAATTTTCCACTTGACAAAAGAAGACATTTCTGCCATACTGTCATCTGAACTGGAGGCACCATGAGCCCACGAGTTAAGCCAATTGAACGCGGCCGCCGATGGAAGAAGGGCGACATCCAGGGCATTACGCCCGAGGAACTGCAGCAAATGGTTAAGGCGTCCAAGAACGACCGCTACGCCAAGCGCAACGAGTGCATGCTGGTCGTCGGCTTTTCTTTCGGCTTGCGGGTCTCGGAACTGCTCAACCTCAGGATCGAGGACGTCGACCTTGAGAACGCCCAAATCCACCTCGAACGTCTCAAGAACGGTAAGACCCACGACCCTGCTATTTCTAAGGCTTTGCAGCGGACGCTAAGGGCCTACGTCAAGGATCGCAACGGCAAGCCGACTGATTACCTCTTCCCGTCCCAGTGGAATACCGATAAGCCGCTAAGCCGTGGCTTCTTTCACAAGTGGTTCTCTGAGACTGCCCAGGCGGCTGGCTTGGACGTTGCGAAGCAACACCCCCACGCCATGCGTCACGGTTTAGGCTTCACCATGTCGGCCGCTGGTATGAACCCCCAGACAATCGCCCAGGCTCTTGGTCACCAGTCGGCGCGGATGGCTCTGCAGTTCTACGGCTCCGTAACCGACGCTGTCGCCGATGCAGCCCGCAAAGAGACTTTCTCAAAATATAGCTGGCTGTAAAAAACAGGTTCCCGATACCCGACCCCCTGGCCTTGGCTGGGGTCTTTTATTTTTGGTACCCCGCCAGTTATGCCCGAGGGACCCGCTAACTTTTCCTAGGCAAACCAATCCCGCCCGGCACCTACCCGGGGGTCCCTAAAAGCGAAATACGCCCTGTATCTGTTCTGCGGAACCGCGACGTAGGACGCCGTACCGAGCGATGACGTAGGGGGCGGGTACGATACGTCTGATTCTAAAGGACTTAACGTCCCTTAGGATTGTTCCTTCTAAGACTGCCTAAGAGAACAAATGGCGAAATTGTTTTAAGTTCAATCGACTCAACAAGATAAGCTCTCTCCTCGAAGGCTTGCATTGCCGACCTACTCACCGATGCCCGATGCTTGACCGATGCAGGAGGGTATCCCTCCATTGTAAGTTGTTGCAAACGTTGCGTTTATGCAGTTATAACCATGCGATTCGCTTAGCGCCGAACGCGTCCGCGAATGCTCCGCGACTGCGGCGTTCCAGCGCAATAAAAAAGATGACAGTCTTACTAATTATGTCACCTTACCCGCTGCGTACTGGCTGAAGACAAACGACTTATTTGTGTCTTCGCTCATGGGCGAAAACGACAATTCTGTCATCTTTTCAAAGACTGGAGCTCACTGTAGCTACCGGCCAAACCGAGGGCGCGCGTCCGACGACGCCGGTCAGCGAATGCGTGCAAACTGTCGGGAACGCGAACCCGATGCGCTATTGTGCCAGCGCTGCAGCATAAAGCAGGCTGCCAGCGACGATCTCGGCCTTGATGTCTTCTGATACCACCGAACGCTTAAATCGCTCCTGATTACGTTTGTTGGGCATTTTAAAATGACGAATAAAATACGAAACTATCGAAGTACGAAGGCTTTCGTTATTTAAGTTGTTGATTCTTAAACACTTCACTGTTTAGGCGATGAAAAAGCGAAGATTTTCGCGTTCAACGATGATTATTTTGAGGGAACGGCCTCGATGGGCACAAAAAGCGATAGGTGAAGCGAAGGAAATCGCCGTATGTTTTTCCTACGCTTCACCCTACGCTCGTAACTGTTGCCCCCAAAGGTACTTACAGAAGTCATAAAAGCTATGTTGTTTGCCCCAAAGGACTTAGCGTTTTGCACAGGATTTAATACCGATAGGTGAAAAATACGTTTCACCGAACGCTCACCCTACGCTTCACCTATCGCTCTTAAGTATTTGCACAATAAAGGTTTATGCCTTGCACAGCAATGCCGAAATAAAAACTTCACCCTACGCTTCACCCTACGCTTTTGCACCAAAACCTGAGCGTTAGGCGAAGTCCCAGGTAGTTGGATACCTGGGCTTCACCCTACGGTCGGAGTAATTGGTCTAAACTCGGGTCAATCGCCCGGTGGTTTCGGCCAGCTTCCAATCCTTCCGCTTACGGCATAACTGCTCCGCGAATGCTTCCGCATACCTTGCCGATAAGCGAGATTATTCATTCCGCTTAACCCGTTGCCGTTAGTTCTGCAGTCGTCTCAGTGTTAGCGGATGCCGGTAGACTCCAGCCGCCATCCTTGCCGATGACTACCCCCAACGCCTTCCTTGCCTTTTCAAGAACGCTATCAGAGATGCCTAACTGGCCCGCCTCTTCGTAGACTTCAGGAGCTTCCACGTAATCGCCTTCCGGGTCGGTTCCAGCGAGGAAATCAGACAGCATGGCAATAGCTTCCTTGGTCCCCGGCCTGCGCTGCTTAGACGGTATAGGAGCCACGGTATTGTCAGGCTGAACCTGCGTGTCATCCTTGGCAAACGGACATGGATTGGGTCCGTCCTGATGCCACGGCGAAGTACCACCTTTACCGCCTCTCACACGATGCCATCCTAGGTTCTTGAGATTCAACTCCACTTTATATTCGCTCAAACCAGACTGTCGCACGAGCTCCTTCATCGGGATTTTCGGATCACGCTGGATCAAAGACATCAGATGATCGAAATCACGCTGGAAGGTTTCGGCTTTGCTAACCACTTTGAAATTGCCGGTTTCGTGGATAATGGAAACCGTAGGGAAGAGACTTCTGTTAGGTGCAACTCTGGAAGCAGCCAACCGAAGTGTAGTCAATTCTCCGATTTGTTCGCGATCCTTCAAGCTTACGAGTTCGATTTCCATCGGCCCGTCACCGTTCGCATACAACACTCTGTCCTTCCGAATGCCATACGCTTGGTCGCACATCGCGGCCAAGTCTGAAGTACCGCGAAGCATGTTCTCTAGCGTCATAGCTTCCTGTTGACTGGCTTTAGTCGCATGGTGAATTAGCACAACACACACGGCTCCAGTTGCCCCGAGTGCGATGACGTCATCCACCAACATTTTGTTTTGCGCCGCTGAATTCTCGTCATTGCTTTTCATGAACCGCGCCGCCGTATCAAGAAAAACTACCGCGTTTGTCTCACGTACAGCCTGGAGTAAGCAAGGGTCTTCCAATCCCAATGGCGTACCCATCGAGATTGTACGTGCCATAAACTTCGTCTTGTCATTTGGAATCTGGAAGTCTGTGCAGCGTTTGCGGAACGCAGGGTCACGAGTTTCAGGAATCAAGTAGATTACCGCGCGCGGCTTTGCCACTGAGAACTGGGGCAAACCGAACAAAGGCTCACCTGTGCAAATTGCTTTTGCAAAAGCAAGCGCTGTTAACGTTTTACCATCACCCGGACTAGCCCCGATAAAACACACACCTTCTTGCAACGCACCTTTTATGATTTCATCGACAGGTCTGTCATCCATCTCACCAACAGAGTGAAATTGATCGCGCCAATTCGTCACGTCTGGAGTAGTTGTTTGTTGGACGAGCGATGCATCAGGGCGCTGATTCAAATCCAGGTTCCTGTCGATGCCAGGGTCGTGTTTGCAGGCTTGCTGCGCCTTCTTGCGGCACATATCCAAGTAATCGGTGCCGTAGTTCTCGCAACGCTTCACGCAAACTTCAACAAGGTGGTTGTAGATACCTTCTTCTTCGAGCCCGATATGTCGGAGCTTGCAAGCGATGCGATACAACTGCGTATCGTGCTGGCCGCGTGGAATCGGCGCACCGTTGATTGATGCATCGACAGGCTCACGCGGAGCAGCCAGCTTTGCGAGCAAATCACTCGGCATGTTCACGACTTCTGTTCCAGCAGCGGATGCTACTGTATAAACTGCCCCACTCGGATGCACTGAAAACGGAGCGAGCACATAACCACCAGCGGATTTCACTTCGCCGACATGCAAACCGTTGAAGTACATGTCGCCTTGCTTCGACGTTCCCGCGAAGTAGACGTGTGTACCGCGTGATGTCTTTACCATCACTGTCTCTGGCAGACTCAATCCAGCAGGCGGCTCGCCTTTATCGAAATCGAGCACGCTTAGATTTGAGCGCCCAAGGTCGATACCGATGTTGGCGTTCGGACTTGCGGTCCACCAACGTTCAATTTGTGTAACATCGTTCGACGCAGACTGGTGTGAATGCGGTGCCAGTGTGGCGTCTGTTACTTTGGACTTCACACCTAGCGGAAATACGTACCAGCCGTTGGCGCTTAGCTTCAACGCGATCTCTTTCATGGAAGGTGTGTTCATTAGCGGCCCCTCTGCGTGTCAGCTTTCTTTGCGGCTGCTTCCCGCTCTTGTGCCTCTCTGGCTTCACGTCTGCGGTTGTAATCGTCATACGCTCGGTGCAATTGTTCCGGCGTGTCATAGATTCTCCAATACCGCATGTCGGTTGCTGGGACTAGTAATTGTTCATATGGAGCACCAACAACCCAGTCATAAGTCTCGACTCTGTACAAACCGGGTGATGCCAATCCCAAGAATTTGCCCTGCCATTCAATCGTTTCGCGGTCGCTCTTGACGCTGAGGAAATATTTTCCGGTCAAGGTGCCGATAGCTTCCTTATTCATACTGTTTTCTTTTCGACTAAAATTTTCGTCACCAGCCGTCGATTACTGGTAGCGTTCACCACCTTTCTCTCCTGTGCCTTTGCGCCGTTCGGCTTATGGCTATTCGGAGGTCCTGCAAAACTCTGGTCAATGCTTCGCTACATCAATCTCCCGTTGGGCCGTTTCAGTTCTGATATTCAATGTAACTGGCAACCAGTGCGGCGTTTTGTACGGAGCAATTTTCTTGGCTATCGGCAAATTAAGAATGCCACCATCCATAAGATAAACGAGTGGGTCAGTCGTGTTGGGACACAGTTTCGATTTGATTAGATTAAGAGCGTCAATAAACTTCGAAGATACGCCGTCCCATGCCCAAACATTAGGATAGGTTGGAATCTCTACCGCTTGATCGCCCTTCGCTTCCGTGCCAAGATGCTCAATCAGTTCGTAGAATGTGGCTGGTTGCCAACCATCAACGAAGTCAAGAATCTTCCGCGCCATTTCTTGTACTGTCATTGTTTCTCCTCGGGCTTTTCTAATTCTGCCTTGCACAAATCACATTTTGGATTTGGCCTACCCTCGTGCCATCCGTGAACGACGTGAGCCGAATGCAGTCCCCCGCGTTCCCGGCTCTCTTGCGTGGAAATCGAATCAAGGAATTCCCAGCAAGATGTCCGCGAGAGTTTAACTTTCGTGTCCATCAGGTTTTCCGCCGAGCGCCGTAAAATTCTCTTCCGCCATCTCGGCATCAGCTTTTACCTGTGCGCGCGAAGCTACACACTCGGCATCAAAAGGTGAGAATTTTAGCTCGATTAGTTTCCGTACAGCGTCTAGATATGACCCGCCACGTTTGAAGAAGTCGACACAGGCTTGAAAGGACTCAGTCTGCATTTCCTCAACGTATTTGGTCGCTGAGTTGATAACGTCACGCACATCTGTGCCTGCTATCGCCGCACCCTCAAGCTCGATTATTAAATCTACGTAGTTCGTGCCACGACGTATTTGTTGCACCGCGAGATCAAATAGTTGGTCGCTCATCGAATGCTCCCGCTCGTACTTCGGTCGTACGAATTAATTTTCTCTGCTATGGTTCTCTGGAGTTTTTCAGCCGACTCAACATCGTTGACCTTGCCTTTGTGTTGGTTGAAAAGCGCGGTTAGTTCATCCCTGCGGCTGTACGTTTTAGAATGAACGTTCGCAGAATAGTTATTGACAGCTGACAACGTGTCGTTAATCACCGCATCGATCATCCGATTCCGCTCGTTCAAAGCCTGTTTCTGCGGCTCGGTCATCGGTGGTTTTTTATATTGGTCGTCGCGGTCAAGTTCATTCCTATTATTTTTAGAGCCGCCATGAAAGCCTTGCGAATGGGCGATTTCAAATGCTTTTTTCTTCTCGGCCTTTGGGTCTGGTTTCTTTTCTACTTCGACAATTCTCTCCGGTCCTTTACGTACCAGAAGTTCCTTCGAATCTAGGTCCAAGAGGATTTCGTTTATTAAATCCTTGCGAACAAATTCGAGTCCGCGAATTTGGTTAAACATAATCGCGTACGATGGGCGACAGAGTACTTTCCCGCTGGCGTCTAGGATTTGTTCCAAGTGCGGAAAGCATCTGGGAAAATCATTTAAAAAATAATCTCTCAAAACCTGCACGCGCTCGTCTGGTGTTTGGGTCTTTTGCTGAATCATTTTATTTCTCCTGCCACCGTAGTGGCTTAACTATTTAAAATCCTTTCAAATTCCTTAGCCAACGTTTTGTCAGTCTCCCCGCGACGCTGCAACAAACGTTTGGTGTTGTCTCGCCCCGAATTTATAAATCGGATAAGGTCGCGCTTGTTGTCGATCACTTGGCCATTGTCGGGATTTATTAATTGCGTACCCAGCGGATTAGGCTGCATCGAGCGACTGGATGCTTCATATTTTTGCTGGCGTTGAGGATTTATTTCGGCCTTTAATTCGTTCTTGGACAAGCCCCGCAAACGTCGTTCTTCCGTCACTTCCAAATAGATATCGTGTACTTCTTCGTTGCTCAGGGCGTCAAAACCACCACCCTTCGGTTTTGTACGACCACCACCAGAAGACGAAAACTGAATCTCGAATCCGTCCTTATCGAAGACACGCATACTATGGTAAGCACCGTTCGGAGATCGAAGTTTGAATCCTGTTGAGTAGTTTTTTGTGATGGAATTTATTTCATTCGTACGCTGTTCGATCCCGTGCTGCTGGTTCCGCCATTCCTTACCGGCCGCAGATAACGGGACTTGCTCATTTTCAACCATCCAGTCCATAACATCCGACAAGTCCCCGGCGCTCCGGATGTTGAACTTCAACTCCTCGGCTTTATCGATCACACGTTTCTCAACGGCATACGCATCAAAACTGTTATATGGGTGGTTATTCTTTGCCGCTTGCAATGCTTCGGCAACCGCAGGCGCGTATATTATCTTTCGCTCGTCGCCCAAGCGGTCAATCGCGTTGAGAATTTCTTCGCGTGTAGCGATGGTTTTCTCGATAAGGTCGACAACGACTGCGTCGTTCGCCGGGGCATCCCAGCGCGGTCTCCACTTCTCCAATAACTCGCGCACCCCATCTTGTGTAGACATTTCGTATCTCGGTCGGTAAGTCATACTTTTTTCTCCTCGGCCCCAAGGACCGTAATATTGTTCCCTAGCCACTTGTGCAATTTGTCGTTATATGCGATGTCGAACTCGACGCGATCACCGAAGCTCAAGTCCAGTTGGTCATCTATCGACGCCGTTCCTATTTGGATGCTGCACCCACAGTCCATCCGAGCGGCACCTCGCGATCCAGTCCAATTCAAAACAGTTCCAGAATTCTGGCTGCGTTCCTTACTATCACCGGCGAGGATTTGAACCTGGCATTCCAGCCCCTTGTATAAATAGGTGTGTCGGTGCGCTGGCGCATTTAGCTTGATGCGAATCCAACAAGGTCTACCTTTTAAACAAAGGCTGTGCCCCTGGTCTTTTTCGGTAAATTCTCTCTCGTTCACAATCGCTAATGAGTTGTTCGTTAACTCAACGACGCAATCGCGACCTCTGGGCAAGACGTTTTTAATGACGCCGTCAAACCAGTCGTTTTCGTTTGGTACCTCGGGTTCGCTGATAACCGGTGGTATAACACTCGCAACGATTGGCTCTTCTGGCGTCTCTCTTAATGACTCCTGAGCAATCTCTGGTTGCGGTTCCAATAATCGTTCTCGTTCCTTAAACTGTTCATAGTCGGCGAGAAGTCGATCACGCCGTTTTCCGTTCGCTAAAATTTCGAAGGCAATCTTTCCGTTTGTTAAAAATCGATATCCTACTCGACGCGTAGCTTGTATCTCTCGGTAAGATGAATCAATATCCACAGGCGTACCGTCCATTTTGAATTCGATCATGACGGCAATCCCCGTAAAGCAATATGAAGTTCCGCCTTTTGGCGTTGATCTAAACTGCCGAGAAAACCCCTCTCGTACTCGATTTTTATTTGGAGCTCTTCTAAGCTGGCCGTTGCAAATTCTGACTCGGGCCACACTTCGATAAATAACAGTTTCTTTGTCCTACTAACTTTCATTTCCCTAAGTCACCGAACCTTCGATTAAGTCGACCGCCCTTCTACGGGATTAGCCCGAGAGCATTCGTCGTTTACTGTTCGTCACCACTATTGGTTTCGTCCTCTTTTCCCCTCAACGTCTGACATCCACGGAAAATCTGCAAGCTCGTGTGGACACGTTCGCCGTCGTCCAAGGCCATTACGGCCCAGGGCGAAAATGCGTATGTTTCAAACACCATCAATTCGAGTTCGCACCACAAACCCCAAAGTTTTTCTGCGGTATCGCCACTTAGCGCGCCACCGGCGGTTTCTTTGAAAGCTTTGTCGAGTTGCGGCTGGGACGCGTTTTTGATTCCTTCAAGTTTGGCAATTGCTGCAAACGTCCGAGTGGATATGTCGCGCAGTTTCAGCGCGTCTCTTAGTTGTGCGTCAATCGATAGCGGCATAAGTTATTTTCAAAAACCTAAAATTATTCGAAGACCAAAAAATATGGGCAGCCCCAGCGATGAACTGGAACTGCCCGTCAAAAAAGAACCCCCGGTTAACGCGGCTAGAGGAGTAAGCCGGTTCCGGGGCTAAAATACGTAAGAGGACTGCGGTACCTCTCATATATAGCGACACGTTTTGAAAAACGTTTAAGGTATCGCTGTAAGCCTTGTCTAATCAGGCGTATAACCGTCCGAATTTTCGCTTTCGTCCGCGTCTCTGTCTCCGCTACCGGCCGTAAAGCCCGCGCCTCGACCAATCGGCCCGTTGAAGCTGGATAGCGACCGCTGTGTACCATCCCAGCGAGTACCACCAGAGTGAATAGAAGAGCCGATACACGCGCCACCAGTCTTGAAAATCAACGCATTCTCCATGTCGTCGTCGGGATCAATATCTTCGGGCTCGGCATTCATTGCTGCGGCGTCCCTGTCGATGTACGTGGTGAGGGTCGGATGTTTCTCAAGTAGGGCGCGCGAAGGCTGGATCAGTCCAAAACCGATAGCCTGTAACACCAGTTCGTTCTCGAAACGCCTCCAACCCTTAAAGGCCGAATCAACACCGCTGTAAATATGCACAAGCTGCAAGAATGCGTCGGTGCCGTAGTCATAACCAGATGGTAGAATGCCTTTAAATCCATCGCAGTCTGGCGGAACAAACTTGTCGCGGAAATGTACCGGATACTCGCGAGTGACACGCGGGTGTACCTCGTCGTAGTCCTCTTCGAGTAACCCCCAGTTCTTCAAATGCTCCTGCAGTCCCACAAGCAGCCTGTTGTCAGTTTTTAATTGCTGGCGTAGGTTGCTACGCTCTTCTTCCAGCTGGTCAATCTTTTGCTTCTCTTCGCGCTTGAATTTCTCGCGAGTCGCACTATCCAAGATATCGTCAGGCTGGCGTTCGCCGCGCTTGACCTGCAGCTTCATTTTGTGAATAGACCAGCTGTCGATAAGACTTTCCGACTCTTTGACCAGGTCGACAATCTCGGTGATGCGCTTGTTGGCCGCTACGATCCTAGCTACGGTGGTATTGATCTCGCCCCGCATCGTCGCGAATGACTTCAGAACCTTTTGCTTTGGCTGGGTAGTGTCGAGCACATCTTCAACGCGTAAGATGTCGACCTGGGTGTTGAGGAGCTCTTCGATGTCAGTACGCGTTAAATGAAACAACTTTAAGTAGTCGACGAATTCGTGGTGATTCTTCGACGGTTTTAAAACAATGGTGTCGGCTGGAATTCGTTCGCCGAAGAGTTGGCGCAATGTCGCCTCGGACTCTGATATCACCGAGACGATCTGGTACCCGGCACCGTGACCCCCGTCGTGACCACCAGGAGCTAAGTTACCAACCTGGATGTTGTTTCCAGAAAACTTATGCGGCTCCGGAGGCTGATTTGATTTTGGTAGATTCGTTGGCGCATACGATGGTTTCGGCACAATGACACCGATGGGGCGGTCATTATCATCGTAACCATACGGTGCCAGTGGATTGTTCGAAGGCACCAACGGCTGCGCCACCGATTTTAAGTATGCAGGTTGCCTTGTCGGTTCACGCTTAGGCGGTGCCGAAGACCGGCGCTGCGCCACATTTTGTTTTCTTTTTCTAGGCTCCTTGCTTCTATCACATATGTCTGTGGCATCGTCTGGATCGCTATCGACCTTGATAGTTTTCAC
>DATHRB010000051.1:0-3191 GCA_035482155.1 Verrucomicrobiia bacterium
ATTGAAAGGACCGAAGGGGACAGTTCTCCTTTTTTTCCGCTCGGCCGATTGGTGACCATACTGCAAAGCGCAGCTGGTCGAGCTGCAAAACGCAAAAGCACGATTTGAAAAACAGGGAATCAAAATGGCGGCCATCAGCTACGACAGCGTGGAAATATTGAAGTCTTTCGCTGACCGGAAAAAAATTGAATTTCCCATGCTCGCCGACACTGATTCGAAAACTATTCGCGCCTATGAAGTTCTGAACTCCGAGGCGACAGGGCAATACAAGGGCATGGCGCGGCCGGGGTATTTCTTCATCGATACCCAGGGCGTTATTCGGGAAAAGTTTTTCGAAGTGAAGTACCGGCAACGATTTTCCGGAAACAATGTTGTTGGCAAACTTTTTCCGAATCTCGGCGACGAAGTAACGGACACGGTAAAGTCGCCGCACTTGAGCCTCGCCGTCGAACAGTCAGATCGCACAGCGTTCCCAGGGGGCCGTATCGTCTTGACTGCCGAAATACAGCTTCCGCCCGACGTGCATGTCTACGCACCTGGAACTAAGGGCTATAAGCCGATCGCGCTGGTGATGGACCCCACGCCGGGAATTGTACTTACCCCTGTCAACTATCCACGCGCAGAGGTTCTCTATCTCCCAGCGATCAAGGAACGCGTGCCGGTATTCGAGGGGAAATTCCGCCTGACTCAGGATCTAAAAATAAGCGCCGCCGCGGATTTTAGCTCTTCCCTTGGGTCGGACGGAAAAGCATTTACGATCAACGGAAAGCTGGACTACCAGGCTTGCGATAAAAAGATCTGTTACCTGCCAGCCTCTGTTCCGGTGCATTGGCAGTTGCAAGTTCTACCGCTCGATCGGCAACGAGCTCCGGACGACATTCGGCACAAGTAGAAACCTAATATTTGTTTTGACCAAAACATTACAGGAGGCATCCATGTCCGAAGTCGCGTATGTTTCCAAAGCTCGCATTGAGCGAAAGGTTGGCCCCTTGCGAATCGCCTGGTTACCCGGTGAACCGCAACCGGTAATTTTTAGCGTCCACGGGGCCATAGCCGAGCACTACAAAGTCGACCCCGCCAAGCTTACGGAGTCTCACGCCTCGACGATTGACTACGTGATCGCCGCGACCGCCGGTTGAATGCTCGGCACCTTCGGAGGCGCGCTGGATGCGCGTCACATCGATGCGAGCAACGGGAAGCTCGTGGGAGAAGTAACTGGCGAAGTGGAAACAGAGGAAGGCGTGCTTGTAATCCGGCGCATCCACCTGGCTATGCGGCTGGTGGCGCCGGAACAAGCCCTTGAAACCGTGGAGCGCGTGCACGGGATCTACGCGATGCGCTGTCCGCTATATCGCACTTTGCACAAGACGATCCAGCTCACATCGTCTTTCACGCTGGAAAAGCCAGGGGCTTGACTCAGCAGCACTGATTGAAAATTTATGCAGGAAGCGATCATTCGAAAATCATCCATTTTCGAATTTGCTAAGGCGTAGGGTTTTGTCCGACAGATTAGAACATGCGTTGTCATTCACCGGTTGCTTGAAAAGAATCTTTCCAGTTTACGATTAGGAGTTAACTTTGCAAGTTTCAATTCTTGCGGCCTTCGTGGCCGGCCTGATTTCGTTTCTTTCACCGTGCGTGCTGCCCCTGGTGCCTGGCTACATCTCGATGCTCTCGGGAATCGGGGTCGAACAGTTGCGGCGAGGGGAAAAGCCTCGAGGGAGCCTGATTGCATCCTCGTTCGCATTTGTCATGGGTTTCTCGGTGGTGTTCATCGCATTTGGCGCGTCGGCCAGCGCTGTTGGGCAATTTCTTCTGCAGAACAAAAGTCTTCTTGCGCCATTTGCCGGGGCCATAATCGTCCTCTTCGGTCTCCATTTGATCGGCGTGCTTGGGAAGATCCCGGTGCGGGCGGGGATGGTGGTGGGCGCGCTGCTTGCATTGGCCGGATTGGCAATCTGGATGCGGATGGGTGATGACGCACCCCGATTCTTCGGACCTGCGCAGCTAATTTCCGTTTCGCTCATTTTTTTGGCTGGGCCAATGCTGACTCGCTGGCTCAATCGCGACATGCATTTCCGCAATCTTGGAGGCCAAACCAAACAGGACACCGACGCTGGGCCATTCGCAGGCGTCCTGAGCGGTTTCCTGCTTGGCTTCGCGTTCGCGTTCGGCTGGACGCCGTGCATCGGCCCAATCCTGGCTGGTGTGCTAGCCATGGCCGCGACGAGCGAGACCATTTCGCGCGGCGTCTTCATGCTGGCCGTCTACTCGGCCGGGTTAGCCATCCCGTTTCTGCTAACGGCCGTGGGCATTAATCAATTCCTGGGTTTCTATCAGCGTTTCCGCCGCCACTTGCACGCCGTCGAGATTGGCAGCGGCGTACTTCTGCTCGCCGTAGGCTGCCTGATTTTTGTCGACCGGCTGACTTTGCTGTCGGGCAAACTGAGTTTTCTGAATGGATTCGTGAAGTAAGGAGCGTCGGCAAGTGTCTAGCAAATTTCAAAAACTATCGGCAATGGCTTGTGTTGTGGCGGTGCTCACCCTGATTGGTTGCGGGAAGGGAATGCAGAATCAGCGCACGAAAGAAACCAGTAGCGCGGCCGCCGAGGCCAGCGTGCAGATCCCTAAGATGGAGGGCACCAATACCTCGCTCGACCAATACAAGGGAAAAGTGGTGCTCGTGAACTTCTGGGCCACTTGGTGCGCGCCGTGCCGCGTCGAGATACCCTGGCTGATCGAGTTTAACGAGAAGTATGGGCCCAAGGGTTTGGTGATCCTCGGCGTCGCTATGGACGATGAGGGGAACCAAGTCGTCCAGCCCTACGTGCGGGACCGGCGCTTCGATGTGAACGGTCATCCAGAGGCGATGAATTATCCAATCCTGCTGGGCAACTCCAAAATTGCTGAAAAATTCGGCGGCATACTGGGCATGCCGACAAGCATGCTCTATTCGCGCGAGGGCAAAAAGGTCAAGACCATCGTCGGTTTGATCGACCACAACGATCTTTCCAAAACTCTCGACAGTCAACTTTGAACCTAACTCTTCGCGCGGGTGGCAGGCGACAATCGCTAATCCCTGGGCTCATTGATGGAGTAACTGCTACACTCCCGTGTTTGCGGTTCTGCCTCTTGTTGGTCTCCATTTTTAGGGAGAGTGATGCGTGCCTGGTGGTCGTCGCGGTCTTCAA
>DATHRB010000052.1:0-23975 GCA_035482155.1 Verrucomicrobiia bacterium
ATTTCGCAGTGACAGATTTTGCGCGATTCGTAATGGGCTGTGTTGTACGAAGTAATACTTGAGGTATTTACCGATAGATAAACAATTCGAACGATGGAACCCATTCGAATGGGATTAGCTGTTCCTGAAGAAGGTGTTTTCAATTCGAACGACGTTCATAGGCAAGCTAGACGCGCTAGTATGGATTTTTAACTGGTTGGCCGCCAATCGTGTCCATGAACTGATAGCGTTCAAGTAAGACGAGTTTCACAAACCAGACGACAAGCCCAAAAAGGCCGTTACCGACGCCACTATAATACTGGTCGCCATGTTTCTCCTTCTCCAACGTGCGCCGCTTTAGACTAATAGATGTCGTACTGCTCCCAATGCAGGGTGGCGTCGGACTGGATGATGACGTGTTTGTGCGAGGTTTGCTCCAGTTCGTCCATGAGCAGGGACTCGCGGGTTTTTAGTGCTTTGGCGATTTCGGGATGGACGCGCAGGGTCAGGTTGGGGCCTTCGTGGCCGGCCATGGCCATTTTGCGGGCTTCCGCCTGGATTTCGTAGCATAGCGTCGGGATGGATTTGACCATGCCGGACCCGGTGCAATACGGGCAGGGCTGGCAGAGCACGCGCTCGAGCGCCTGCTTGGTGCGCTTGCGAGTGATGCAGACCAAGCCAAATTCGTTGAAGCTCAGCGCTTTCGACGGCGCTTTATCTTCTTCGAGGGCTTGCTGCAGCGCAAACAAGACTTTGTCGCGGTTGCGGCGCTCTTCCATGTCGATGAAGTCCACCACGATGATGCCGCCCAGATCGCGCAAGCGAATCTGGCGAACGATTTCTTTCACCGCTTCCAGATTGGTTTTGACGATGGTGTCTTCCAGGCGCGTGGAACCTTTGCCAACGAATTTGCCGGTGTTGACGTCGATGGCCACCAGCGCTTCGGTGTGGTTGATGACGATGTAGCCGCCGGACTTGAGCCAAACTTTGGCGCGCAGAGCTTTGTCGAGTTCGTGCTGGATGCCGAACTCTTCGAAGATAGGCGTTTCCTTGGTGTAGAGCTTGACGCGGCTCACCAGCTTGGGCTGGAAGCGGCTGACGAATTCGACGACCTTGCTGAATTCTTCTTCGCTGTCGATCCAGATGGCGGTGAAATCGTCACTGACGTAATCGCGCAGGATGCGTTCCACGAGATTCAGATCGCGATGGAGGAGCGAGGGAGCTTTGCGCTGCTCGCTGCGCTCCTTGATTTCGTTCCAGGTGGTGCCGAGGAATTCGATGTCGGCGCGAATTTCTTCGTCGGTGGCGCCGCCTGCCGCGGTGCGAACGATGAAGCCGCCGGGATAACTGCCGCGCGCTTCGCCGACGAGGCGTCGCAGGCGCGAGCGATTATCGGCGCTGGCGATTTTGCGGGAGACGCCGATGTGATCGATGGTGGGCATGTACACCAGGAAACGTCCGGGCAAAGCGACGTGACTGGTGATGCGCGCGCCCTTTTTGCCGAGCGGTTCCTTGGCGATCTGGATGACTACATCCTGACCGGCCTTGAGCATTTCGGAAATGAGTTGCGGGCGGCGCGAAGAGCTGGAGTGATGGCCACCCTGGTGCCCGCGATCATGACGCGGACCGCCTGGTCCGCTGGGACGGCGCTCGAAGCGCTGACCCGGGCGTCCACCGCCGCCGCTGCGTTCCGGACGGCCACCACGACTGTCGGGGCGTCCGCCGCGGCTATCGGGACGGCCACCGCGATTGTCGCGGCCGCGATCACGTCCGCCGCTGCGAAAGGGGCGTTGGAAACGCTGGCGAGGATTGCCGCCAACGCGCGCGGAGTCACGCGGGAATTCTTCGCGAGGCGCGGGGGCGCCGCCGCTCGTGCTGCGAGGAGCGCGAGTTTCTCCCGGCAACAAAATGATGTCGTCCTCGGCGATATGTGAGGCAGAGGTAGCGGAGACGAGATTGTCTACAGAGACGATTCCGGCGTTGGCGCGCTCGGTTTCTTCCTGGGGGTGGGTTTCTTCGTGATGCCCTTCGTCATGTCCTTCGTGATGTTCAGTATCATGTTCGCTGGCGTGGGCATGTTCTTCGTCGTGAAGTCCAAGCGCGGCATGATGCTCGGCACTCTCGTGCGCGGCATCGGCTTCCGCTTCGGCACGATTCGCGGCGCGGCCTTCTTCGACCTCGGCGGTTTCGTCGTCGGTGAGTTGGGAAACTTCGGAGTGTGACTCTTCCGTTTCGGTTTCTTCTTCTACCTCGTCGGCTTCTTCTTCGACTTCTTCCTCTTCTTCAAAAATCGTGTCACCGGCGAGAGCGGGAACTTGCGCAACTTCCTGCACTTCTTCCTGTTTGGCTTCGACGAGCCCGCTGCCGAGTACGGCGATCTGATCGTCGTTTAGATCGGAGCTTCCAGAAGTCGGCAGCTCCAAAGGAGAGGCTTCGTGGCGCGGCGGATTATTTCCGTGCGCGGAAAGCGTGCTGTCATCCGCGACGCCAATGTTTTCGTCGGCGGATACCGGGGCGGCTTCGGATTCAGCGCCAGCATCGGCCAGCAGCCAACGGGGAAGTCCTCCGGTGAAGCGGCGAGGCACCACACCGCCGGCGGCAGCGGGTTGAGATGGCGATGTAGCTCCAGAGGTAGGCCGTGAATTTTCGGTTGCCTCGGATGTTTTGCTGCTGAATTCTTGCTCGACTACCGGGGAACTGGAAGCCGCGATGGGCTTGCCGCGATATTTCGCGAGCGATTCACCGGGGAGCAGGATCGGTTCTTCCGCGGCATCAAAATTCGGCGCTACTGGAGAAGCGTTGTTCTGGCGTGGTGTTTCGGGGCGGCGATTATCGAAGCCGCGCTGCGCTGCGCCGCGTGGCTCGAATCCGCGAGGCTGCGCGCCTCGATTCTGATTTTGCGAACGGGGCTCATTGCCACGGTCATTACCGCGCGTGTCGTTCTGGCCTTGCGGGGACGCATACTTCGAGGGCGGCAAATTGCGACCACCGGGACCGGGGCGTCCACCGCGGCGACGCCCACCGCGCCGGCCGAAACGGCCGCCGCCACGGTTGCTGCCGGAATCCTGTCCGCGATCGTTGCCTCGGTCATTACCGCGATCATTTCCACGGCCGAAATTCTGGCCGGGTCCGCTTGCACCGCGTGGCGAATAATTCTGCGAAGACTTATAGTTCGGACCGAAATTCTGCGGCGCGGAGGCATTTGATTCGGGCTGGCGTTCTTCCGGCTCTGAAGCATCATGTTCATGCGCGTTTCCGGGCTGCGCCTCGTCCGAGTGTTCGTGCTGGCCTTCATGCTCGCTGGCCCCAGCGGCGTGCGAGCCGCGAGGTTCGTCTGAATCGGCGATGGAATCGTCGTGTGCATCGGACGCGCCAGCTTTCGCGAGCGATTCGCCGGGCAACAATTCGACGGAATGCGCTTCCGCTTCGTGCTCGATAGCAGCAGCGGGATGCGCTTCGGTTTCTATTGCAGCGGCATGCGGCACTTCGTGCGCGTGGTCGTGATCGTAATCTTCCAGATTTTCGAAAACGTCGCTGACGTACAGAAAGGCGTCGCCATCCAGACCAATGTCCACGAAAGCCGATTGCATTCCAGGCAGGACGCGAGTGACTTTACCTTTGTAGATGCTGCCGACGAGGGCGAACTCTTTTTCGCGCTCGATATAAATTTCTACTAACTGACCTTCTTCCAGTATCGCGACCCGCCGTTCATGGGAGGCCGCTGATATTACTAACTCTTTTGACATAAAACTCCTCGGGAGGCATCGCCGCGAGCTTGTGCCCGTCGGAGGTCCGAGAAACCGGCGCCTGCCCCGGAGTTACCGGGACACCCGTGGCCACGACCGCTTGGAGGTGGTTTTGACGTTCGAAGGCGGAGGGGGTGGCGGGTTGGGCGCCACCGCTGAATTGATAATTCCTCAGTCTTTCGAGGCTAATCCGTTGCGGGGAGCTTCCCAGGCAAACGGCGGACGATGCTGTCCTCACTCTTATTTCCTTAATTTTACCGGCGACCGCGAGCGGCCAAACGCAAAAACGGCAACTGGGCGGTCAACCCGTTCCAATCATTTCTAAAACTATTTGAATCTACGCCCGGGCGGCCAGCCGAAGCGGGCACGTCAAACGGGCACTGGCGAGCGTCAGTTGACGAAGCGGCGAAGCCGTACATTCATCACCAGGCCAATCGCCAGGAAAACAAACAACGTGGCGGAACCTCCGTAGCTCATTAAGGGCAGCGGAATCCCGGTAACCGGCATAGCGCCGATGACCATGGCCACGTTTACTAAAACGTGAAAACCGAGCGCTGCGGCGACGCCCATGACCAGAAACATTCCGGCGCGATCCTTGGCGCGCTGGGCGTTCTGGACCAGTCGAAGCAGAAGCGCCATATACAGCCCAAGGGCAAGCAGCACGCCTTTGAATCCCTGTTCTTCAGCCCACGCGGACATGATGAAATCTGAATAACGGACGGGGATGTAGCCCAGTTGATTCTGACTGCCGTTGCCAAATCCTTTGCCCCAGAAACCGCCGGAACCGACGGCAATCTTGGATTGCAACACCTGATAACCAGAACCTTTTGCGTCTTCTTCGGGGTGCATGAAGGACGTCACGCGCTCCCGTTGGTACGGTTTCAAGATGTGGCGGCTGACCGGGGGATAAAAAATGCTGCCTACAGCCAATATGCCCACCAGTGAAATTATCGCCGCATGTTGCCATTGCAGGCCGGCGAGAAACGCACCCACTACCAGCATCGGTAACAGCACCAGAGCTGTACCCAGGTCGGGCTGCTTTAGAATCAATACCAGCGGTAGCCCTACTAAGAATCCTGCTTTGATCAAATCCTGCAGGGAAAGCTCATCACTGCTCACTTCCGCAAAGAAGCGGGCGACTACAATGATTATAATCAACTTTACCAATTCTGACACCTGAAAGAATTCGCCGAGGAAGGGGATCCAGCGTTTGGCCCCGAAACGGCTGTGGCCCATGGCTAAAACAGCTATAAGGGCAACGATACCAATAAGGTACAAAATGGGGGCCTGGTCGAGGATGAGGTGGTAGTCCAGGCGGGATAGGGCGAACATCAAGGCGAAGCCGATAACCAGCCAGCGGATCTGCTTCATGTGCATGCCCGCCAGTGAGCTGCCATGGGTGGCAGAATAGATCTCAATTACGCCGACGGCGCAGATGGCCGCGAGGATGGCTAGCAGCCACCAATCGTAATCGCGAGTACCGGGTGCGTCTTTCATTTACATTTCTTCTCACCGGCAAAAATTCTGCCGGATTTTTCCGAACTAAAATCTAGCGGTGCAAGGCCTTCTCCGGTGGCGCCGGAATAATCGCGGCAGCTGCGGCCGCGGAATTCAACTTTGGCGCGTCCAGCTTGGCTGGAGCAGCCAGCTCAGCGTCTTTGACTGCTAGTGCGGCTTGCGCCGGATTGGTGCCATTGTCGAAATTGAAGCGCTGATATTCGACGGTGGTCTGGCCGTTGTTTTTATTTTTCTTGTCGTAGTAGGCCTTAATAATGTCGCGCACAACCGGGCCGGACGCGGTGCCGCCATGCTGGCCGCTTTCCTGCACCAGAACGGCTACGACGATTTCGGGATTGCGGCGGGGCGCGTAGCCCACGAACCAGGCGTTGTCTTCAAATTTTTTCTGTTTGCCGAGACGGTCGCGCGTAGAGTAGCCGATGACTTGCGCCGTGCCGGATTTTCCGCTGAGCTCAACCCCTGCAAGCTTCAGCGAAGCGCCGGTGCCGCCGTCGTTGACCACGCCATACATGGCGTCGGTTATTTTTTCCACGGTGGGCTCGGAGATGTTGAAGCGTTCTTCGCCTACGTTTTGCGCATCTTTCAATAAATGGGGCTGCTTGAAAATGCCGCCCATGGCGATGCCGCCGATAGTGCGCGCCAATTGCAGCGGTGTAGTGGTGACGGCGCCCTGACCGGTGGAGACCGAAATGGTTTCGCCGGGGTACCACTTGCGATGGAAGACGCGCTCGACCCACTCTTCTGAAGGCATCAGGCCGGGTTCTTCAGAAGGCAGATCGATTCCTGTCTTGTGGCCAATGCCCATTTTGGTGGCGTAGTACGCAAGGCGGTCGATGCCCAACTTCATGCCCACGTTATAGAAGAAAATATCGCAGGAATCGAGAATGGCTTTACGAAAATTCACTATGCCGTGGGAGCTTTTTCCGTAGACCCAACATTTGAATTGGCGGCCGTAGAAAGTCGCGTAGCCGGGACAAAAGGCGGTGTAACTTTCCGGCGGTACTTTATCTTCCAGCATGGCCGTGGCGGTGATGATTTTAAAAACGGAGCCGGGAGCGAGTTGCGCCTGGATGGCGCGATTCAACATGGGGTGCAGTGGATCGTCGTTAAGGCGCTTCCATATTTCGTTTGAAACACGCACGGAAAAATCGTTGGGGTCTGGTGTGGGGCGGCTGACCATGGCAAGAACTTCACCGCTGCGCGGGTCCAGGGCAACTACGGCGCCGGGGCGCGTTCCTAAAGATTGTTCGGCGACTTGCTGCAGGTCGTAATCAATGGTGAGCTGAATTTGCTTGCCGGGAATGGCTTCTTGCGTGGAGAGGCGGCCAACTTCTTTTCCGACGCTGTTGACGATGACGCGGCGCATGCCGTCGGTGCCCATCAAAAGGTCGTTGTACTGTTTTTCCAGGCCGGTTTTGCCGGCGAAGTCACCGGGGCGGAAGCGCCCATTGCTGGATTCGATTTGTTGCTCGCTTACTTCACCGACGTAGCCGCTGGCGTGAGCCATAAATCCGTTGGGAAGGTAGCGGCGGCGAGAGATGGAAATCATTTCGAGAATAGGAATATCGGAGCGATGCGACTCGATGAAAGCGATGTCCGCGTCGGAAGCTTCGGGTTTAATGATGATGGGCTGAAATTTGGGGAGGTTGCGGGTGGTGCTGAGATCGTCTCGCAAGTCTTCGACTGCGATGTTGAGTCCATCAGCAATTGCGGGAAGATTTTTTTCGACCAGCACGGGATCGTCACGCAAAAGCAAAACGCTGAATGACGGGCGATTGTCGACCAGCACGCGGCCATCGCGATCCAGCATGCGGCCACGCGGCGCGATAACCGGGATGGAGCGCACGCGATTGCGTTCGGCCATTGAAGAATATTTCTCGGCGTCGATGATCTGCAGCTTCCAAAAACCAAGAAGCAATACGCCGATCATTCCCACGATAACGTAGGAAGCCATGGCCAGACGGCCTTGCGGCAAACGATTGTCGTTATGAAACGAATAACCCACGAAGACCTCGCGCGCGAATATCTAAGCTCAGGGCTGGTCGCCTGCTCCGATGAAACCGGAGTGACATCGCGTCACGAAAATTTACAATTGGATTTCGATTTTTGCCGGCAGCTTTCCGCTATGGAAAGATTCTAACCGGACCCAAAAACCGCTAACCCCATGCTTCAATTGCTTCAAATGATGCCCCACAGCTGTTTGCAAACGTAACATCAGGGTTATCGGGCTGCAAGCCGTCCGGTCGTACAGGGTTCCAGGAGCGCATTGTTTTTCAAGGGGACGGCCGGGCGATGGCGTGTTGCTCCAGCGCAGAGGGCACGTTAAGGTAAGAAATTATTCATGAATAGCGAAATACATAAGGAAAAGCGCTCCCGGTTGGCGTTAGTGGGTATGTCTGGAAGCGGCAAAAGTTTCTGGACAAAGAAGTTAGGGGCGGCGGGCTGGAGGTCAGTTTGTTGCGATGACCTGATTGAGCAAAGACTGGCGCCGCGGCTGGCGGCGGGCGGGTATTCGGGCATTAACGGTGTGGCTGCGTGGATGGGCTGGCCGAACAGTGTGACCTATGTGCAACGGGAAGCGGAATATTTGGCGGAAGAAATCGGAGTGATGGACGAATTTCTGAGCAGTCTGGAGAAAGAAAAGAGCGGGCTTGAGAAAGACTCAAGCGCCAGACCGATCGTTCTGGATACCACCGGGAGCGTGATTTACGCGCAGAACAATATATTGATGCGTTTGCGGCGGCAGATGACGGTGGTGCATCTGGCCAATACTGAACAAGAACAGCGCATGCTGGTGGAAAGATATTTGAATGATCCGAAGCCGGTGTTGTGGCGGGGGACGTTTCATGTGAAGGACCAAGAAACGCCGCGCGAAACGGTGGCGCGATGTTATCCATTGTTGATATCGGCGCGGAGGAAAAGTTATGAAATGCTTGCGCATTGCGCGGTGCACGTGTCCGAGCTGCGCGCGAAGCACGCTAGCAATTTAGAGAACAATGCTGCTGACGTAGAACGATTCCTGCAAAAGATACGCGAGCAGGTTGCACACGCCTGATGTTGGCAGCCCATCACAACAGAAATGTGTCGCCGCTGAGATGAGATACCGCAGCACATCCCGGGAAGCGCCACTGACTTCGTTGCGCGGAGCGGTGTTACGTGGCCTAGCACCGGATGGCGGATTGTATATGCCGGTGGAGATCGCGCGCCGCTCTCCGGAAGAACTGGAAGAATTCCGGCGGCTACCGTTCACAGAGGTGTGTTTTCGCGTAGCACGGCCGTTTGCCGGCGCGGAAGTGCCGGAAGAAGTGATGTGGCAAGTGGTGAGCGAGGCGATTAATTTTCCGGTGAAGCTGGTGTCGCTGTCGCCGGGATTGCACATTCTGGAACTGTTTCATGGGCCCACGCTGGCGTTCAAAGATTTTGGCGCGCGATTCATGGCGAGGCTCATGGCTTATTTTGTGCGTGACGAAACACGCACGCTGACGGTGCTGGTAGCTACTTCGGGCGACACCGGCAGCGCGGTGGCACACGGTTTTCTGGGCGTGCCGGGAATTCGCGTGGTGATTCTTTACCCTTCGAAGCGCATCAGTGAGGCGCAGGAAAAACAATTTACCACGTTGGGAGAAAACATCACCGCGCTGGAGGTGCAGGGAACTTTTGACGATTGCCAGCGATTGGTGAAGCAAGCGTTTTCGGATGTGGAGCTGAACAAGCGTGCTTTTTTGACTTCCGCGAATTCCATCAATATCGGGCGGCTGTTGCCGCAGATGTTTTATCACGTGGCGGCGTACCGGCAATTGCCGGTGGCTTCCGTGCCGTTGATTGTTTCGGTGCCTAGCGGGAATTTTGGCAATTTGACGGCGGGACTATTTGCGAAGCGGATCGGACTGCCGGTGACCAGATTTGTGGCGGCGACGAATGCGAATGACGTGGTGCCGGAATATTTGCGCAGCGGAAAATTTTCGCCGCACCCGGCGTATGCGACCTTGTCGAACGCCATGGACGTGGGAAACCCCAACAATTTTCCCAGGCTGTTGGATTTGTGCCGCAACCGGCTGGAATACGTGCAAAAAGAAATCTGGGGACACGGCGCGACGGATGAGGAGACGCTGGCGGCAATGAAGCTGGTGTACGAACGCTATCAGTACGTTGCTGATCCGCACACGGCGGTGGGGATTTTGGGCTGGGAGGCTTACCGCAAAGCGCATCCGGAGCCGGCGCAAGGATTGGTGCTGGCTACGGCGCACCCGGCAAAGTTTGCGGAAGTGGTGACGCGCGCGATTGGGATTGCTCCGAGATTACCTGCTCGACTTTCGGCATATCTGAAACGGGAGAAACTGTCGCTAGCGATGTCGAATGGTTACGACGAATTCAAACAGTTTCTGTCGGCACCTTGAATCGCTGTTTATTTTCCCCAATTCGGAGGCCCTATTGCCTTCACCCTATCCAGTAATTGCTGTTCATTTTCGCCTTGATCACGCAGTGGGTGAATCAATTTGTAGTTGTTCCGGTCAGAATAGGAGTGGACATCAAGATTGTAGGTATGCTGGCCGTCCAGTTGATACCCAGTAACGATATGAAAGTCTTCCGTGCTCGGGTCATATTTCAAAAATAACAAATATCGTTTGCCAACGAGAGGCATGGAAAAATCTCGGAGCGCACGAATGAGCACTTTGCCCGACGGCAAGCGAATTGCACCGCCGTAACGTTGAACATCGACGCTATCGCCTGATTGAATATGACGTGCAGATGAAACTGTACGTGCCTCCTGCACGGAGACTTTGAATTCAGAATAGATATCTCGCTTGTCGTCCGACAAATATGTCTGACCTGCGGTGACCGGCCAACGACGACGGTATCGCTTTGGCTGAATGGGAAGGAATCCAGATAAGAATGGCCTGAATCCCCTCCAACTAGGCCGTCGTCGCTTTGCTCCCCCAATGCAGGTAAGGAAGCATCCGGAGCGTTATAACGCTGACCGCGCCTTAGGCGGAGAACATCGTTGGGGCCTGGGACGGCAGCACTGTAATCAGTAAGAGGCCCCACGCTGTACTGGGGTACTTCAGATGCCGCCGTGGTTTGGGCAAATGTGAGTGCGCCGTAATCGCAAGAAAGTAATAACACCAAAGAACCGAAGATGATATGGCGTCGCATCAAGCAATAATAGCGTCGCCCTATTTTTTAAGTGTCGTCGTCGTGCTCACCTGCCAAAGATCAGCAGGGTGAAGGTGTCGGGAATCATGGGAGGACGCGGCCTGGGATGTTCTGGCGTGGCTGCAGGCGTTGGACCGAAGTCGGCGCTGACCAGGTATAGATTGTGGTTGGATGTATCCAGTTCCATGGTGCGCGCGCCGCGTTGCGTCTGGATGGTGTCCACGACTGAGAACTTGTCGAGCGAATCTTCGTGCGCCACGGTAACCGTGCCGTCGCCGCAGGACGCGAACGCGAAGCCGGTTGCAGGGTCGAAGCGATTGGCATCCACGCCTTGTCCGATTGGAACCGTTCCGATTACGTGGCCGGAATTGCCATCGACGAAAGCCATCATTTTGTTATGGCAGCCGACGACCAGAATCTCGTGTTCGGCATCGATGGCCAGTCCGGAGGGCGATTCGCAGGGGGCCAGTGGCCAGGTCTTTTCCACTTTCAACGTGACCGGATCGAATTTCACGAGCTGGCTCTTGTCTTCCAGATTTACAAAGACGTGGCCCTTGCCGTCGGAAGCCGCGAATTCAGGTCCGCCGCCGAGCGCGATGGTGCCAACCGCCTTGCCCGTCGCGGCATCGATGGCGGTGGCAGAGTCAGAGCCCCCGTTAAAAGTAAACACGCGCTTCGACGCCGGGTCATAAATAATCGCGTCGGGATTTTTTTCCGTCGTTGCTTCTCCAAGAGGCTGCAAAGTTTTCATGTCAAATACTGTTGATGTAGCAGTCTTGCCGTTGCTCGTGAACCCCTTGTTCATGTCCGAGACGAGGGCGATGCCATGCACGCCTTGGGTGTTGGGAATGTCGCCGACAACTTTGCCTTCATCGGCATTGACCACCATGACGTGAGTGCCACGCGAAATAAACAAGCGCCGACCGGCCGCATCTGCGGTGAGATAATCCCAGCCACCCTCGCCGCCGAGTTTTACTTTTTTAATCAGGTGATATCCGGATTTGCCCGTCGCGCTCTGGCTCGCGCCTTCTTGGGCCTTCAGGGCGATTTTTCCGCCAGCGACCAACCCTACAGTCAAAGCCAAAATTCCTGCGCAACTTGTCCACGCCATTCGCGTAATGCTCTTCACACACACCTCCCGAATTTCCGTGCCTCCGCATTCAAACACAACGAACCCAGCGCTGCAATGTCCAATGCGATGCCTTCGATGAACCCTGTGTGAATTTTTCCTTAGGTGCGACGACGCAGTTGACAAACTACTGAAGCTCAAGAGTACTCGGCGCATCTCACCTCCGAATAACCATATCGTTTACGGTTTAATTACTTGATGGCAACAAGTAGCGGTGCTATTTTGACGCGAGATTCGACATCGCCACGCAAGATTGAGCTAGCTGATGCAGACGCGGCCGAATCTGGAAGGAGAATGGTCATGACAGATACTTTTCGTGACGCAACCAGATGGTGGGAAAGAAGAACACGGATCATTGTCGCGACCGCTGCTAGCCTGGCGATTCCGCTGGCGGCCCTTCGCGCACCGGCCAAAGATCAACTGGTTAGATCCGCGAGCGCGCCGCAGGGATGGCATCTGGCTGGAAGCAACCCCGAGAATTACGAAACCGGTGTGGATTCGCAAGCAAAGCGCAACGGTTTTCCCATCGCTTATCTGAAATCCAAGCCGTCGGCGACAGAAGGCTTTGAAACGTTAATGCAAATGTTTAGTGCCAGTAAATATGCCGGACAGCGGATACGGCTGAGCGCGTCAGTGAAAGCGGATGAGGTAAAGGATTGGGCGGGTCTGTGGATGCGGGTGGACGTGAACTCCAAACCATTTGCCTTAGACAACATGATGGATCGCTCCATAAAAGGATCAGTGGACTGGCACGAGTATCGAGTTGTTCTGGACGTGCCAAAAGAGGCGACGGCTGTTGCATTTGGCATTTTGGTGAATAAATCAGGCATGGTGTGGCTTAACAACGTGAAGTTCGAGATTGTCGGAACCGATGTGCCGGTCACAGCCAAGCCTTTTGGTGAAACACAGACAGAGCCGGTGAACTTGAATTTTGAAAATTAGCGCAGTTCAATTGCGGGGTTCCGAATAAAGGTTAGAAAAATAAAAAATGGGACAAGCACGACTGCTTGCCCCAGAAATGCCTTCAAATAAAAATCTAAATTTACGCCGCGATTTTTTGTTCGCTTAGCAAATGCACCGGTACTTTGCGCAAATCCCACACGATGCCAAACCACGAGAGCACTTTGAGCGTGTAGTAGGTGATGTCCACTTCCCACCAGAAAAATCCCTGGCGAGCTGAAGCCATAAAGTGATGATGGTTATTGTGCCAGCCTTCGCCGAGCGTCAACAGGGCGAGGAACCAGTTGTTCTTGCTGGTGTCGGTGGTCTCATAGCGACGCGTGCCGAACAAGTGCGAGAGCGAATTGATGGTGAAGGTGTCGTGCCACAAGAGTACGGTGCTGAGGCAGAACGCCCAGACAAACAAGTGCCAGCCGCCAATCAGCCAGATCACCGCTCCCAAGGCTACCGGGGGAACCATGTGGTATTTATTCAGCCAGCGCAGCTCGGGAAATTTCGCGAAATCGCCGATGTAGTTCAGGCGCGTGTCGTTGTATTTATCGGACATGATCCAGCCGACGTGCGACCAGAAAAATCCAAATAGCGTCGGTGAATGAAGGTCCAGCTCCTGATCGGAGTGGCGGTGATGATGGCGATGATGCGCTGCCCACCACAGCACGCCCTTTTGGGCTGAGCTCATGGCCATGAAGGCAATTACGAATTGAAAGGCGCGGCTGGTTTTAAAGGCGCGGTGCGAAAAATAGCGGTGGTATCCGGCGGTAACGAAAAACATGCGCACGCCGAGAAGCGCGAGGCAGGTCACCAGGTAATACCAATGAAAGGGAATGAAAAATATAAGCAATGATGCGATATGAACGAGCGCGAACGGCAAGGACATAATCACGGAAATTCGTGAGCCGTTAGGCAGAGGAATCGACCATGCGCGTGAAGCTGTAGCCATTCTTGATGTTTCTTTCCGCGTCCGAATACAGCTGGACGCTCTTAAGGCATATTCTGCGAACGCAGAGTCACTTCAGGCCAACGATGTGGACGCGGCGGAAATGTCTGGTATTGAGAAACCCTGCACAACCAGTTTACGGGCGCATATTGCAGCGGTCAAGGGTACTGACGGTCAGCTGTACTAATTAGGATGCGTTCTGAGGCAGATAAGATAGCGCTAGAGACAGAATGATGTGCGCGAATGTGCTATCGTTTCTCGCTGCGTGGCTGCAGAATTTTGGGCCGTGGCGTCACAGGATCAACAGTTAGAAGCCTTAGTTTAAAAGGATTAGAGAAATAATGGCTGAGCGGCCGGTACTTGTAGGCGTTATACCCCAAGTTGTGGTGCTGGAGGACGGCGACCAGATCGCCTGGCTGTCTGACGCTGGGAATCTCCGGGTCGAGTTCGACGCTAACCGGTGTCCATTTTCATCCAACGTATTCCAGGCCCCGGCGGGTATGCGCTTGCTAAGCGGGCCGCCCCGGGCCGGGATTAAAGGCGCAACGTTTAAATACAGGTTATGGCTCAACGACCAACTGGTGGGCCAGGGTGAAGTGATTCTCCGCGATAAGTAAGTTTCCACGCACTGCCCCGAAAAAAGAGTTGAAGAAGTCTCTACTGGGAGTTCGGGTGTTTCCACGTTACAAGACCCACCCTCCAAAAATCTGAGGGTTGGGCACCCTGCTCAGCTACATACAAATGAATATTTGAAGTTACGGGTGGGCGGCGTCCGTCGGTGCGGTCACGGCGGTGGACGTTGAGGTTTTTACTGGCGGTGGCGCGGCCGGCGGGATGACGGCGGGCGGTTTCTCTTTGGGTGCGCGGGGCTCGTCTTCGGTGGGAGCGGTGTCAGGCGTGTCCACGTGGACTTCGTGATCGGCGGCTTGTTGTTCTAGCGGCACCACGTTGGCAAATTCGACTTCGGGCAGGCCACTGTGGGCGGCCTTCATAAATTGAATCCAAATCGGGAGAGCGGCGCGGGCGCCGGTTTCTTTTTTGCCCAACGAGATTTGCTTGTCGTCGTAGCCGACCCACACTCCGGAAGTAATTTGCGGCGTGAAACCAATGAACCAAGCGTCGGTGTAGTCCTGAGTGGTTCCGGTTTTTCCAGCGGCGGGGCGCCCCAGCGATTTGGCCTGGATGCCGGTGCCGAATTGGATGACTTCCTCGAGCATGGCGGTCATGGTCCGAGCCACCTCGGGCGTTACCACGTCGTGCACGATAGGGTGGGCTTCCTCGAGCAGCGCGCCGTCGTAACTGGTGACGCGGCGAATCATGTGCGGATCGATGCGGATGCCGTCATTGGGAAAAACGGTGAACGCGGAAACGTGTTCGAGCAGGCGCATGTCCGCGGAGCCTAGAGCGAGCGGAAGATAGGGCGGAAGCGGAGTGGTAATGCCGAAGCGGCGGGTGACATTGACGACGCTGTTGATGCCGACTTTTTCGGCGAGCTTGACGGCGGGAACGTTGCGCGAGCCCGCCAGAGCGCGGCGCAGGGTGATATTGCCTTCGAATTTTTCGTCGTAATTGTGAGGTGAGTAGGGCTGGCCGCCGCTGATGGTAGTGAAAGGCGCGTCCAGAATGGTGTCGAAGGGCGTCGAGCCTTTTTCGAGGGCGTCGGCGTACACGTAAATTTTAAATGAGCTGCCAACCTGGCGGACTGCTTGAGTGACGCGATTAAATTTTGAGTCTTCGAAGCTGTAGCCGCCGACCATGGCTTTGATTTCGCCGGTGGGATTATCGATGGCGACCATGGCGCCCTGCGGGCCCGGTTGCTGCTCGAGTTGTACGCGGGCCGTCGTTTCTCGTAATTCCTGGATAGAAAATTGCGCGAGGTCACCGGCTTTCAGAAGATCGGAAGCTTTTTTGCGGCCGGTCCACGCAAAATCGGCGGGAGAAAGAATCGCGCGGTAGTTGCCGATTTTGATGGTGGCGCTTTTGTCTTCGACCGAAAGCACGAGTCCGGTGGTGTACGAGCCTTTCTCGATAGGGCGGCGCCAGTCATCGTCTTCGTAAGTAGCGATGGTGCCGAGATTGTCGCGGAGGATGTTGGGCAGATTGCCGCGCCAGCCATGGCGGCGGTCGTAACTGTGCAGGCCGTCGCGAACGGCTTGATTGGCGGCGCGCTGCATGGCGATATTCAGAGTGGTGTAAATACGCAGACCGCGCTCGTGAACGGCTTCAGTGCCGTACGTGGACTCCAGATATTTGCGAATATCTTCGAAGAAATAGGGCGCGAGGTCGTTGCGTGGATATTGGATGTGTATGCCGAGAGGCGTTTTACGGGTGGCGGCTTCTTCGGCGGGAGTGATTTTCCCTTCTTCCTCCATGCGGTGGAGCACCAGGTTGCGGCGCGCGAGTGCCAGCGTTGGGTTGTTCAGCGGCGAAAATTTGGGGCCGTTGACCATGCCGGCGAGTAACGCGGCTTCCTGAAGCTTCAGATCCGTGACGGGCTTGCCAAAATAAAATTGCGAGGCGGCCGCGAAGCCATAGTTTCCGTGCGCCAGGTAAACCTGGTTTGAGTACATGGTAAAAATTTGCGGCTTGGTATAGCGGCGCTCGATTTGAAGAGCGAGAAGGATCTCCTGCATTTTGCGGCGAAACGTTTTATCGCTGCGGTCGAGGAAAAGATTGCCGGCCAGCTGCATGGTGATGGTGCTGGCGCCCGCGGTGATGTGATGCTTCAAAACGTTGCGAAAGGCGGCGCCGGCGATGCGCGGGAAATCGATGCCCCAGTGATCTTCGAAGTGCTGGTCCTCGATGGCGGTCACGGCGTTGTAAAGCATGCGAGGCACCTGCTCGTAGGTCATGAGGATGCGGCGTTGAAGGGCGAAGCTGCCGACCATTTGGCCGTCGTCGGCGTAAATTTCGGTGACTACCGTGGGGCGATATGTTTCGAGGGCGCGAATCTCAGGCAGGTCGCTGGCATACACGAAGAGCAAGCCGCAAGCCGCGCCCAGCGCGATGGAGCACAGCAGCAAGAAGGCCAGTGCGACGCGGTCAATCAGCTTGAAGCCGCGCAGGCGCAAGGTGATCGGGGGCAGACTTATCATCGATAAGAAAGTTTAACGCAGATGGAAGAGGATGCGCAGAGGTGAAGGCGGGGGAAGTTTCCAGGGGTGGTACCGCAGCAAATTCGCGACGCTGCATCAGTTTTTAATCAGCGACATGTCGGGAGTCAGGCGCCGTCGTGATACATATTATGGCGCTTACCGATGGGTACGCCCGAGGTTAGAGAAATCATTCTCGATGAGATTGTACTGAGGGTTTAGGGTTCGATTGGCTTGGTTGAGGCGCAGAAAAACGAGGGAATTAAACTAATGAATTTTTCCGGGAGAGTGGCGCTCATCACTGGGGCGGGCAGCGCTCTGGGGATAGGGTTTGCCACGGCTCGGCTGTTGGCGCAAAATGGGGCGAAAATCGCGATTACTTCGACGACCGATAGAATCAATGAGCGGGTCCGCGAGCTGGCCGCGGATAAGGCCGATGTTTTTGCTATGCCTGCGGATCTGCGCGATAACGAGAGCACTGAGATGCTGGTTCGCGAAGTTCTCGCGCGTTTTGAGCGTGTCGATATCCTGGTGAACAATGCGGGTATGACGCAGGTCAGCAATCCTGACGAGACGCTCTCAACATCTTTCGCGGAGCTTAGCGAAGCGGACTGGGATTACAGCATCGGGCTCAACCTGAAGACCACATTTAATATGACCAAAGCGGTTCTGCCGTGCATGCTGAGTGCAAAGTATGGCCGTATCGTGAATGTTTCGTCGGTCACTGGACCACTGGTCAGCAATCCTCGCGCAACCGCGTACAGTGCGGCCAAAGCTGCTATGGTCGGGCTGACGCGCAGCCTCGCAATGGAAGTTGCCCGCAACGGAATCACGGTAAATGCGGTGGCGCCTGGCTGGATTGAAACAGCGTCGTCGACCGAGCAGGAAATTATTGCTGGCAACAATACGCCGGTCGGCCGGCCCGGGCGTCCTGAGGAAGTTGCCGCTGCGATCGCGTTCCTCGCCTGCGAATCCGCGTCCTATGTGACCGGACAGATGTTGGTGATCGACGGCGGCAATACGATTCAGGAATATAAAGGGCCCCCGGATTCTTACTACTGACAGTTGGGTAGTTGGCAGCGATCGATCTCCGATCGCTACACCGTTACAACAATTTTGCCAATCTGCTGGTTGGACTCCATGTAGCGGTGCGCTTCGACGATCTGCGCAAATGGAAACACGCGATCTATCCGTGGTTTGAAATCGCCTGCTTCGATGTGATCGAAAACGTACTGCTGAGCCTTGGCCCTCAGTTTGGGATCAAAAAGCACTTCACGGAGGGTGTATCCGCGAACGGACAGCCCCTTACTCAGCGCGGTAAACAAGGGAAACGGTGTTGGCTCCGCCGCAAGTGCTCCATATTCGAAGATAGTTCCTCCGAGAGCCGTCGCCTGCGCGAGCGTCTCGATACCTTTGCCTGCGATGGGGTCAAATATCACTCGAGCGCCTTTGTCACCGGTAATGTTTTTCATCCGCGCGAGGAAGTCCTCTTCTTCCGTGGCGATCACGTGGGTTGCTCCAATCTCGGCCAACGCTGACTTTTTCTTGGATGTTCGCGTGGTTGCAATGCTGGTGGCGCCTTCCGCCTTTACCACTTCGATGGCGGCGATTCCTACGCTGCTGCTGGCAGCGGTGATTACTACGAAGTCTGTTTTTGTGATGTGAGCGTGGGCAATCAGCGCTCCGTAGGCCGTCAGGTATTGCATCCAGATCGATGTGCCCTCTTGCGGCGTCAGCTTTGCCGGATAAACTGCCAAAGCGCTGGCCGGAACAATCGCAACTTCTCCGTATACCCCATAGTTCGTCATCAAGAACGCCGGGACGGTGCTGGCTTTCTTGCCAATCCAGCTCTTGTCTACGTCCGGCCCCACCACCGCAACTACACCAGCGGCCTCATAGCCAAGCTTCGACGGCAGGACGGGAGCCTCCAGGTAGTGGCCGCGGCGGAACATCGATTCCGCCCGGTTAAGTCCGATAGCTTTCACATTGAGGCGTACTTCGCCTTTTCCTGGCTCGGGGATTGGCTCATCTTGAATCTTCAATACTTCCGGCCCACCTAAGGTGTGGAAGCGGACAACTTTTGCCGTTTCATTGGCCACGTCAATCTCCGATACGCAATATGTTCAATCGGGAATACCAGGTGCGCGGCTATTCTATATTGATACGCCGCACCATGAGGTGGCGCGGAATCAATCCGCTGGTGCGGCGCGGGTCTTGGCCCATTCGCGGATGGAAGCCACTTCTTCGCCACGGGTTACGCTGAGAGGTTGCGTCGAATGCATCTCCTCGAGGAGCACTTCAGTGGTTAGTTGTTGCTTCTGCCCGAACGCGGTGTAGAGCCCGGCGACGATGGCCTGCTCGATTTCCGCTCCAGAAAAACCGTCGCTGCACGCGGCAAGTTTTTGCAAATCAAACGTGGTTGCGTCGCGACCGCGCTTTTTCAAATGCAATTCGAAGAGCGCCGCGCGAACTTCAACGCTGGGCAAATCCACAAAGAAAATCTCATCGAAGCGGCCCTTGCGGATCATCTCCGGCGGCAAAACCGTGATGTTGTTGGAGGTCGCCGCCAAAAAGACGCCGCTTTCGCGGTCTTGCATCCAGGTCAACAGCGTGGCGAGGAGGCGCTGCGACAATCCCGCGTCCGCGTCACCACTGGAACCTGCGGACGCGAACGCTTTTTCTATCTCATCGATCCACAGCACCATCGGCGATAATTTCTGCGCCAATTCCAGAGCCTTGTGCAACTTCTTCTCGCTCTCGCCCACAAATTTGTCGTAGAGCGCTCCGGCATCTAAGCGCGCCAGCTCAAATCCCCACTCTCCCGCGACCGCCCGCGCCGCAAGGCTTTTCCCGCATCCCTGCACGCCGGTAATTAATATTCCCTTTGGGGGCACCAGACCAAATCGCTGACCTTCCGGCGTTAAAGCGCTTTTGCGTTTTGCGATCCATTCGCGCAAGCGTTTCAGCCCGGCTACGTCTCCGAATGAGGTGTCACGCCGTACCGTTTCAATTAATCCATCGCTGCGCAGCGCCTGGCGCTTGGCGTCCAGCACATCATCCAGCAAACCGGCGTCGGCGCGACCGCGAGACAGGATGCACATGCGCAGAGTGCGCATGGCCTCTTCTCCAGAAAGGCCGGCCAAGTTGCGCGCGAGTTGTGCCATTCCTGAAGTGTCGAGCGCCAGAGGAATGCGCTGTTCGCGATTTGATTCCGCGAGTAGGGCCTTTACTGCTGGTAACAGCTCCTCCACCGTCGGCAAGCTCAACTGAAACGGCGCTGCTTCGGAGCGCAGTTCCGCAGGTAGTTGCATGGATGCGGCAGAAATCACAATGGCCCGGCGCGCCGTCCTGAATTTTTCCGCCAGGTCCCGCAAGCGGCGGCAAATTTTGTCGTTGTCGCAGTAGCGTGCAAAATCTTTAAGGAAAAAAATCCCGTCGCCTTGAATCAAGGAGATATTTGCCAGCGCTTGCTCCGGCGGCTCGCTGTTGTAAATTGCCGCGCCACCGAATTTCGCCAGCCCCGCGGTAACCGTCCACTCAAACAGCGGCACGCATAATTCTGTCGCCACTTCCCGGAGCATCTGCTCGAGGCGCTCTTCTTCCGCTGTCTCTGCGGTGATGATGGGGTGCCGCGAATTCACGAGCAAGCGCAGTTCGTCGTGCTTATTGTGTTGCGCGGTCGGAACCACGGCGCTCGCAGATCCAGTGATCACGCCCGGCGCGGAATTTCTTCCAGACAACGGCGACGCGGACGTGTTGGGCAGCTTCTTCAGCTCGTTGGTCAAAAGCCGGTGCCTCGTTTAAAAGTGTGAATGATCTAAGTGCGATGGATGGCCCAGTGACAGGCTACCAAAATCAAGCGAAAGAATAAGTCAGTTTTGCAGGGGCCCGTCGCAAGCTGGTCAACGCGCTTACAAGTCGATGGCGGTTCGGTGCGGGCGAGTCGCAGATGGTTCAGTAGAGTACTTTCACGTTTGGAGTTTTCGCGCGGATGTGCTCCGTCGGTAGAACCCACGTGTAAACACGAGATGTGGGGCACCCAATACGCAGAGTCGTCCCATCCTTATTCCATGTGTAGGAATTAGAAGTTTACCCGGATACCAAATTCCATGGTGCGAGGGAAAGTTCCTTCCGTGGAAAGTTGGCCAAAAGTATTTGGGTTCTGTGCCGTTATGTTCAAAGTTGGATCCAGCAGTTGGTTGTGGTTCAGAACATTGATGAAATTGATCGAGGCTTCGAGACTGATGCGCTCCATCACTCGCAAGTTCTTCTTTACGCCCAGGTTCATGTTCCAGTAGGGCAGCCCGCGGAACTGGCCGAAGCCACCGCTGTTGCCGTCGAGACCCAGGATCAGCGGGCGAACATTGGCAAATACGGCCGCGGGATTCGCGAACATGTTAGCGACACCATTGACGTTGTGAACCGAGGCGCTTGTCCCGGCCCTGGAGGTCAGCACGCAGTTGGCGTTTGTGAAGACATTGGCACCGTCCCCGGAGCCCCAATCCTGAGAGCCACTGTATCCTTCAAAAGAGAAACCTGAAGTGTTGCAAAAATCCGGAGCGCCACTCCCTGCTGTAAAGATCGGGGAGAAAGTCCAGCCGCCCAAAAGGTGTCCCAGTAAACCTTGTTGATTGCGATAAACCGGAGGCTGGTAGACAAGGAACAAGGCATCGACGAATTTGCGATCGAAAGCTTGTGGACCGTACTGGGTATTCAGGTTATAGGGATCAACGGCAGTTTCCTGGCTGGTGGCCTGAATGACGGCTCCAGTTCCCAATGCCTTACTGTAGGTGAAATTATTCTGCAACGTCACGCCGTGCCAATCGTTCATTTTAAAGGTGATAAACCCGGCGTTGTAATTGCCGTGGCCGATACTCGTACTCATTGTGACATTGCTCGACATTTGCCCGGCTGTGTTCATCATAGTGAATGGGAAATTGAAACCGGGTGCGCTACCACCCTTGTCCAAGTCAGACCAGAGGGTCCAAACACTCTGACTTTGGAAGTTGCCGAATTCGTTCATGACAACGGTTGCCGTGCAATTCCCAGGAGTGCAGTAGCCGGTGCCGGCCAGTGCGGCCTCAAAGAAAGGTTGCGGTTTCAGCGCTGCCAGGGTTGTCGCCTGGGTCGCACTGCTGCAAGCGGTCTCCGAGGTCGCACAACCCATGGCCTTCTCGACGGCAGCGTAGGCGGCCTGGAATTGTTGTCCGCCCTTGGTCATCATGTACGGCACTGAGTTGATGTTGATGTTCTGTAATTCATTGTGGATCCAGCGACTAATGCCCCCGACTTCGACGGAGATCCTGTTCGTAAACTGGTGCTGAATGGAGATGTCAAAGGAGTCGACTGAGTTCGGCTTGAAATTGGGGTCGAGCGGTGAAGCGGTGGATCCGATGGTATTCCCGCCGATGCCCGGGTAATACGGCTGAGGCAACGTCGAGGTAGCTGCGGGAATTGGAGCCGTGCTGCCATCCGTGCCGATGCGAAAGGCGGTGTTGGCATTGGGTGTCACGGTTGGGTTGCAAGAAGGCGTCCCGTCGCCCGGTATTGTTGTGTAGTTCAAGACACTTGTACAAATGACCGGCTGGATAAGGCCGGGGCTCAACAGCGGAGTTAGGACCAGGTTCACACCATTCACTCGCCCATAAATTCGCCCGTAACCTCCCCGGATCACCGAGTTCTTTCCTCCGAGTCCTGGGCTCAAATCGGGATTCCAAGCGACTGCAATACGCGGACTAAACCCCCCGTAAAAGGGGTTGAAGGGATATTTCGGGTGTCCCGCGACATTATCTATCAGCGCAAAACCGATTTCCGGGTTGTAGGCGTTACCCGCCAGCGCTGCGGCTTTGCGCGCGTTCAGGTAGTTTTCCGTGCCGATCGGCTTGCCGTTTGCGTCCACGAGCATGATCTGCTTACCGTTATCCTCGACGGGAGGCATCTCTACCGTCCAGCCCAAGCCATAGTTTATGGTCAGGGTCGGCTTGATTCGCCAAGAATCGCCGAAATACAGGTTGTAGTAAGGAATCGTGACTTTGTCGAATGCTGGCACAAGCGGGGCATTCAACTGCAAATTCGAGCCGGAGCGGGTATACGCCTGCTGCGTTTGGGTTACGATGCCCAGGACCGCGGCGGCCTCGCGGGTAAGGGTGCCGGCGTTAGGGGAACCTGCGGTGAATGCGGGGCCAAGGAGGCTGTAATCTACAGTGCCCCCGCCAAACGTACTATTATTCCCAAGCAGGTACACCGGGTAGTAGTTGATGCCGCCGCCATTGTCGGTGCGAGTATGATAGTTCCAGTTGTGCTGATACTGGCCTCCGAACTGGAAAAAGTGCGTCCCCTTAAGCCAGGATACGTCGTCGCGGAAGAAATGATCCTTGCCATCCCAGAAGCGTGTGCGTGTATTCTGGGTGTTCACGTTATAGGGCGTTAGGGCCTGTGTGTTCGTCTCACCAAACGGCTCAAGGGCGGCGCCCAAGTTCGAGAACTGTGCTGGATCTCCGAACGACCCCCATTCCCAAGCGTTCCGTAGGAAACTGTAGCGGAAGTCATTCGTGACGTTAGAGCTGATGTTGGTGGTCAACCCAACCACCAGATACCACGGTACCTGCGGACGGTTAGTGAGAGCCGTAGGTGTGCCCAAAGTATCGCCCTTGAAAAAGCCTCCGATATCAACCTGGTCATCGGTGGCGCGTTTTAGATGGTAATAGCGGTAGCTCGACATAAAGTGCCACTTGGCGCCAAAATCATGGTCTAAACGCACCACGCCGAAGTTGTCGTCTTGGGGAATCCCCAACTGGCCTCGGAAATCCAAGGTGTTTACACCGTCGCATTTCCCATCACCCGTGAACGGACCGCAACCGGCACCCGCAGTTGGCAGCGGCATATTCTTGGTCCACAACTGCTGCACAAAGGAATTGATCCCGATGCCCCGCGGATCAAGCGTGTTTAGGTTATAGGTGATCGCAGGGTTGCTGGGATCGTGCAGGATCCCGTTGCGCATGTCCGCACTGGGAACCAATCTGTCAAAGGATTCCGACAAGGGGAAACGTGTGCCCTGGTAATTGGCGAAGATGTAGGTCTTTCCGCCCAGGATATCTTTGGGGATTACTGGACCGCCGCCCGCCACGCCAAACCAGCTTCGATGCCAATCAGGCACAGGTGTGTTTGATTGGTTGTTCTGCCAAGTGTTCCCAGACATAGTGTTGTCCAGGTAGTATTCATATCCCGTGCCATGCCAGGCGTTTGTACCGCGTTTGGTTACAATCGACACTTGCATGCCTGACGAAGCGTTGAAATCCGCGGTCTGGTTGGAAGTAGCGACTTTGAACTCTTCCACGCTGTCAATCGGCATGGGCATCACACCGGAGGGCTGATTGCCGGCTATCCCCGCATTCGCCCCGCTTATCGGATTGTTAACGTTAGAAAATAGGCCACCAGAAGGATCATCGCCAAAACTCGGA
>DATHRB010000053.1:0-91004 GCA_035482155.1 Verrucomicrobiia bacterium
ATAGAGGACTGAACGCTGCTGCGATCCAGTATCTCGCCTTCGATTTCCGAGGTCGTGAGGGCTTCCGTGCTCATCACTTCGACCGCCAGCTGATTGCGCCCTTCTTCGCCAAGATGCTTAATTGCACCAACGAAGATTCCACCACCAACGAGGAAATGCTCTTCCGCCACGGAGAGCCGATGCTGGTTCCAGGTGAATTCCGGCCAGTCGGGTTGTTGCCAATTCCAAGACATGATCGATAGGCACGCTTTCTATCGCTCACAATATGCCAGGCTCATGAGCGATAGTAAATAGTTCTATCCCTCACCCTGTCATCATAATGTAAGTCATTTTTTATCATCTATTTAGAAATGTTGCGCGGACTGCCGAACAGTCAAGTACCACTCGAGGGCGACCGTTATCCGGTCCTGGAGCGCGGGCAATCCGGGGGCTAGTTCAAAGTGCTGCCCGTCGAATGATGGCAGATGCATTTCTGGGGTTGATCCGAATCCCGAATATGAGTAGGGGTATAACGACAAACGTGAAATTAGCCTCGGGCGGGCGAGAAAAGCTGGGAGCACTATGGGAACAACTCGACCCAAATATGAGCTAGAGCTATGCACTTAGACACGGTAACAGGCTAGAAGAACCAACAACTTAGATGATTTTTGTTAAACTCTGAATCTGGCTATCCTGGTTCGAGTCCAGGCCTCCCAGCCAAATTCCTTTTCCTAAAACCGTTCGGCATTGCTGCATCTTAAGCTGATACGAAAGACCATATCTAATGCTGGTATCGAGTATGGTATCCTGACGGTATATGGGTACTGCTCGCAAGATTACTGTAGAGGTGCCGCTGGAACTTCTGGAAAGGGCTCAAGAAGCAAGCGGCGCTGGTGTTACCCAGACTGTCCGTACTGGGCTACAGCTGGTTGCGGCCTCGCGGACTTATGCTCGCTTGCGCAAACTCCGAGGGAAGGTTCGGTTCTCGCGGACCGCCGCCGAGCTCAAGGCTGACCGGTGATCGCGGCGGACACGAGCACCTGGGTTGCGTTTCTGGAAGGGATTGGTGGTGAAGATACGGATTGGCTCGACCGCGCCTTGGAGGATCGTCAGTTGGTAATGGTGCCCGTCGTGCTCACCGAGCTTTTAAGCGACCCGAAGCTTCCTTCCGATGTTACCGAAACAATTGCAGAAGTGCCTCTGATCGAGATCGCATCCGGTTATTGGCAAAGGGCGGGAGCGTTGCGGGCTAAGGTGCTCGCAAAGCGCCGCAAGGCTAGGCTCGGCGATGCGCTGATCGCCCAGAGTTGCATCGATCAGGGCATTCCCCTGATCACACGAGACCGCGACTTCCGCGCGTTCGCCGAAACCGCTAACCTGAATGTTGTTTTTGGGACCGGACCCGGCCGATCTTGAGCGTGTCAGACAAACTTACGAAGATCTATTTTGATTTCGATGAACTCACTTTGAAATTGAGTTGAGATCGACCCAGGCGTTCCGCTTGGACGATTCCAACGTGGCAGCGATGACGTCGCAGAGAGGTTTGTGGTTTTCACGGCGGGCGTAGATTTGCTCGGCCAGATCGGTACGGATCTGGACGAAACCTTCGGGACAATTAATCTCCCTATGGCAGCTCGACTCGAAACTTCCCTTTGTTAAAAACCACGTCAGTGCGCTTATAATCGTGCCACTCCCACCCGCTGCGCGACGAACGGCATGTCAAACTCACGATATCCGTGGCAATTGTTAGCAATCGCCGCCATCAGCGTTGTTGGAAATTTTTATCTCGGATACTACATCCTGTTCGGCTTGGCAGGGGACGGTGTCGATGTAGTGGGCAAAGCCGGGCGAGTGGTGGTGACCGCAATCTGGAGTCCGCCGGCAGAACACGCCGGACTGCTTGTCGGCGATGTGTTATCAGAAGTCAACGGGCAACGTATCGGAACTGAGGTCGACTGGCTGGCGCAACGCATGAATTTCGAACGCGACAAGCCCATCGCGATTCGGGTGCAGCGCGCGGGACAGCCCGTTGATCTGAAGATGGTCGTCCACGGACGAGTTTGGGATCAACTCGACCGCGCGGCGAAAACCTCGCAGATTATTTTCCTCTCGAACAAGTTCATCACCCTCGTGATTGGCCTTTTCGTTGTATTCAGCCGCCCGAAGGACCTGGTCTCTCGAATAGGCGGATGGGTACTGGTAGCCATGGCCACGGTGTACGAACCGTTCCCAGACGGAATGGCCGCCTCCGTGCGTGTGTTGCCATCTGTGCTGGCTATAGCGGTAATGCTGGTGCATGTGAGCGCTGCGATTCGCACGCCGCTCCTGGCGGGATTTTTCTGCCTATTTCCAAAAACTTTATTTACTAAACGATGGATTTGGGCGCTGTTCGTTGTAGGGCCCCTGGTAGCGATGATGTACTCCCTGTATCTGTTGGCTCGAACCGTGTACGACCCGGGCCATTTGAGTGGTTTGGCGCCGAGATGGGTGTTAACCGCATTTGGACTGCAGAGCCTCCTATACCTGTTAATTGCAGTGGTTGTCATACCGGTGAATTACTGGCGATTGGAATTAGTGACTGACCGCCGGCGATTTCGTGTGGTCTCCTACGGTGCGCTCCTGGGAATGGTGTTCTATCTGCCCAGAGTGGTCGAGTCGGCGGCCCTTGAAACGAATCCGGTGTTGTCACAATTCTGGGACTCCCCGACCGCCACTTTAGTGTCCAATCTCGGGGCGCTGATTTTTCCATTTTCCTTTGCATACGCGATTTTGCGGCAGCGATTGTTCGACGTACGGGTCATCATTCGAAGAGGCTTGCAGTACGCCATGGCCCGCCGTTTTCTCCTGGCACTGCCGGTGATGGCGGCAGGATTGTTGGCGGTGGATCTAATCCTTCATGGAAACGAACCGCTGTTTGAAGTTCTGAAATCGCACGGGGCAGTGTACGTCGCCATTTGTGCGGTAGCCGGTTTGGCATACGGGCAACGACTAACGTGGCTATCGGGGTTGGACCGCAGATTTTTCCGTGACAAATATGATGCGCAAAAACTGTTTAGACAAGTTGTGGAGGATACCCGTCACGCCGCGAATGTCGAGGAGGTGGCGGCCAGTGTTGTGACTCGCGTGGCAGAAGCGCTCCACGCGGAATTCTGTGCGTTGCTGGTGCGCAAGCCCACGGAATCGTTGTATCACGTCGTGGCCGCGGCGCCCGCCGGTTCGCTGGCCGCTGATTTGCCCGCCACAAACAAATTGGTTCCACTGGTGCGCATGCTGGATCGCCCGGTACCCATCATGCTGGCCGAGAGCGGCTGGCTGGGACAGCAGTTGCCGCAAGTGGATAAAGACTTTCTGCACAGCGCGCGCATCGATTTGTTGGTGCCTGTGGCACTGGCGGAAGGCAGCACAGAAGCATTGATTGTGGTCGGCGCAAAACGATCCGAGGAACCTTACAGCACTGAAGACACGAGCCTCCTGGAAAGTGTAGCGAGTGCGGTGGCGCTCTTGCTGATACGCGGTGCCTCGGCGATGCTCGGACGTTCGCTTGAGGAATGTCCGGTGTGCGGGGTTTGTTACGACACCGGAACTACCACATGCGAAAAAGATGATTCGTTACTCACGCTTGTGCCAACTCCACGAATGCTTGGCCAACGATACCGTTTGGAAAAGCGGCTTGGCCAGGGAGGAATGGGCAAAGTCTATTGCGCCACAGATGTCTCCTTGAACCGCACCGTCGCGGTAAAAATGATTCGCGATGAATTCTTCGCGAACCAAAGCGCTATGGAAAAGTTCCGGCAGGAATCGCGTGTGACCGCCAGCCTTGCGCATCCGAACGTGGTGACAGTTCACGATTTTGGCGTAGATGCGAACCAGCGCGCATTCCTGGTCATGGAACTATTGGAAGGGGTTACCCTGCGCGAGGAATTGCGTCAGAAAACACGATTGACCGCCGAGCGCACGCTGCAATTGTTTGAAGGCATTTGTGCCGGAATTGGAGCTGCGCACGCACGAGGCCTCGTGCATCGGGACCTGAAACCCGAAAATATATTTGTCTCGAGACCGAATGTACTCGAAGTTGTCAAAGTCACCGACTTTGGAATTGCCAAGGTATTGGACGAAATCAGTAATGACTCGAATGCTACAGCGACCGGCGTGCAGGTCGGCACCATCCGCTATATGTCGCCCGAGCAACTTCAAGGCAAATCGATGTCCCCACGCTGGGACACCTGGGCGTTGAGTGTCATTGCATACGAATCGTTGTGCGGTACGGCGCCGTTTGCAGGAACGGACTACTCGACGCTGCGCGGCGCTATCTTAGGAGTGGCGTTCCCAGAACTCGCAGCGCTCGTCCCGGGAGCTCCTGATAGATGGCAGGAGTTTTTTGTGCGCGCCTTTGCGCCTTTGGAGGAGCAAAGACCGCAGAGTGTGGAAGTGTTTTGGCACGAGCTCAAAGAATGCTTAGCCTGAAACGACCTCGTTCTTAACAATACCAATTAGGATGGCAAACTATATGAGTGAATACCCCAGTTTTCATTTGACCGGCCAGGTGGCGCTTGTGACCGGAGCGGCGCGCGGCTTGGGGCGGGCAATTTCTCTGGCGCTTGCGCACGCGGGTGCCGATGTCGCTTTGGGGCTACGCGATAAGGCCACGGGAGTTGAACTGGCCCGACAAATCGAATCGATGGGGCGGCGCGCACTTCCATTGCAAATGGACGTGATGCGCCTCGATGAAATCTTCCGAGCCTTGGAGCACACCGAAGCATTTTTCGGGAAATTGGATATCCTCGTCAACAATGCTGGCGGGGGATTCACGAATCTGGCTGCCGATGTGTCTGAGTCCGAATTTGATACCACCCTTACGCTGAATACAAAATCAACATTTTTTGCGAGTCAGGCCGCCGCCAAAATTATGGCTCTGCACGGCGGCGGGAAAATCATCAATATGAGTTCGCAAGCAGCTTTCGCGGCGTTGCCCACCGAGTCGGTGTATTGCGCCAGCAAAGCCGCAATTTCTCAATTAACTAAATGCCTGGCAGTGGAGTGGGGGTCGCAAAACATTACGGTAAACGCTGTCGCCCCGACCTTCATCGCCACCCCCGGAACGGAAGAAGCACTTTCCGATCCGGCTTTTCGTGCCGATGTGGTCGAACGCATCGCAGGGTTGCATCGTGTCGGCCAGCCGATGGACGTAGCCGGAGCAGTTATATTTCTAGCCTCGCCTGCGGCTGCGCTCATTACAGGACACACCATGCTTATCGATGGCGGTTGGACCGCCAGATAAATCTGCGACGCGCCGACTTTCACTGCAGACATCCCTTCGCGTCACATAAAGAGAATCCCATAAGATTCAATTCTCAAACGCCGCGCGTGCTGCCGCTTTATAATCGCTTAGATGGTTTTTCGAGCTCAACTTTTATTCTCATCTTTCCTCTTGTTCCTTCCTGGATTCTGTAAGAAAAAATAATCCCATTGGCGGTAGAAGTGATCATCTTTCGAATTTTGCATTTGACAAAACGTTGGGCCCTGCACTATAAACCGCAGCAATGTAAATACACCTCGAATAAATAACCGGTTAGAAGGCTTATTGCCATAGCTGCTGGCCTGCGACCAGCGCTCAGGTTAAAGGGTTTCTCGGCAGCTCTTGGCCATCTTTTGGCTTTGAAGTGCTTTACGTCCTTTACATCCGGAGGAGCAATGCTATCGATGCGACAGGCGAAATGGTTTGGCGCTTTGTTTTTCGCGATTGTTCTTTTATTTTCGTCAGGTCAGATTTTTGCCGACGTCACTGCCAGCATCTCGGGTACCGTAATAGATCCGAGTGGCGCCGCGGTGGAAGGCGCCACCGTAATCGCAACGAATGTGGGTACACAGGTGGCCGCAGAACAAACCACCAACGGCCAAGGCTTCTATTCCTTCCAATCGCTTCCACTGGGCAAGTACACCATCGAGGTGCGTAAAGACGGTTTCAAGACTTTCGTTCAGACTGACATCATCCTCGACGTGAACGACAAGGAAGTGAGCGATGTCACGCTGCACGTCGGCCAGGCCAGCGAAAAAATCGAAGTTTCTAGTAGTGCGCTCCACGTGGAAACCGCCAACACCCAAATGGGCGAAGTAATCGAAGGCAAGGAGATGACCGATGTTCCCTTGGTGTCGCGCAGCTACACCGATTTGTTAGCTTTGCAGCCTGGCGTAGTGTCCACCGCATCCGGTATGACCGGTGCGTACGCCGGTGCCTTCATTTCTGCCGGGTTCGCAATGCCCTCAGTTTCCGGAGACGAAAATTCCGGTGCTCTTTCCGTGAACGGAATGCGTGAAGCGGCAAACGGCTTCATTCTGAACGGCATCATTACTCAAGAAATTGGCTACTCCGGTTCGGGCGCAATTCCCAACCTCGATTCCATCGCGGAATTTCGCATCCTGACCAATAATTTTGACGCCGAATACGGAAATTATAGCGGCGGTCAGATCAACGTGATCACCAAGTCCGGCCAGAATCAATGGCATGGAAATGTCTTTGAATTCCTCCGCAATACTAGCCTGGACGCCGCAAACTATTTTGCTGCCGGTCAGCGTGGCAGTTATCACCAGAACCAATTTGGTGGCACTTTTGGCGGGCCCATTAAGCGCGACAAGATATTTTTCTTCGCGGACTATCAGGGAAATCGAAGAGTGCAGGGCATCACACAGCTAGTCAATGGCGCACCAGCTGCGGCCACTGAGCAAGGCAACTTTTCAGGAATCGTCTCCAGCCTCACCGGAACAGTCAACGGTACAGCGTGGGCCCAGCAGTTATCTCAACAACTCGGACAACCGGTCACGGCCGGTGAGCCCTATTACACAACAGGTTGCGTCAGCGCCGCGCAATGTGTCTTTCCTAACGCTACGTTGTCGCCTTCTAGCTTCAATCCTATTTCAGCAAAGTTGCTGCCCTTCATTCTTCCAGCCGCCCCGGGTACCATCGATTCGACTGGAACCGGGACCTTCTCGACCAGTTCGGGAAAAGTAAATCTCACTGACAACAAATACAGTGGTCGCATAGACGCCAATTCTGGTTTTGGTTTGCTCACCGCCTACTACTATGGTGATAAGTACGATCGCATCGACCCGTACTGGCCTTCTAATGCGCCGCTCTATCCCGGCTTTAGCGTGGACGGCACCGGGCACACTCATAGCGTCAATTTGGGCGATACCAAGACTCTGGGCTCGGCGGTAAACGAATTTCGCCTCGGGTACTTTCGCTTGGATGTCACCTTCAATCAGCCACTCGGCGGAAAGGGCACTAGCTTATCCAGCTTGGGTTTCGCCTCCGGCGCGAGCGGTGCTCCCGGAGTATTCGTCGGCACCCCCGCTGTAGAGGGCATCCCAGAGATCGACTTTAATAACTTTGTGATCGGCGTCCCCAGCCGTCCCCTGCGCATCACCGAGAACATTTATCAAGTCCTGGACAATTTCAGCAAAGTTATCGGCACGCACACTCTAAAGTTCGGCGCCCAATATCATTTCAACCAGTTGGAAGAAAACCTTTCTAACGTCGCCAATGGCAATTTCTTTTTCGGCAGTAGCTTCACCGGGCAGCCCAGCGAAACGGGAAGCGATTTCGTCGATTTTCTCCTGGGTGCCCCGAGTCAGTATGTACAAGGGCAGTCCTATCCCTCTTATGGCCGAAATTATTATTTTGGCCTCTACGGACAAGACAGTTGGCGCATAAAGCCCAATTTGACTTTTAACTACGGGTTGCGCTACGACGTCAGCCCTCCTTGGCGTGAAAAATATAATGAAATCCAGACCCTGATCCCCGGTGAGCAATCAGTTGTGTTTCCCGGTTCTCCCATCGGTTGGGTGTTTCCCGGGGACCCGGGCGTTCCCAGAAGTCTGGCGCCGACACGTTGGAACAACTTTGCTCCTCGACTCGGACTGGCGTATTCCTTCGGCGATCACGATGGCATGTGGGGCAAAATGCTCGGTAAGAGCGGCACCACCAGCATTCGTGTTGGTTGGGGAATGTTCTACACCGCCTTTGAAGGTGCCACAGACTTCAACGAAATCGGCGACGCCCCCTTTGGAAATTACACCGGACAGAATGAATCTACCTTTGCCGCGCCTTTCACCAACCGCGCATCTGGAACATCGATCACCAATCTTTTCCCGGTTGCGCCTCCGCCAAAGAATTTTTCTGCCGCGCACCCGGCCACTGGTTTCCCCTATGACAATTTGACAGACTTTTTTGGCGCGTTCGGAACAATCGGCAGCTCCCCGGCTTTTAATAATAAAAACCGCCTGCCGTACGCGGAAAATTACGAATTATCAATACAACGCCAGCTCACATCCTCAGACCTGCTGACGGTGAGTTACGTCGGGACCCAGGGCCATCGCCTGCTCTCATCCATTTCCGCTAATCCTGGAATCCCCTCCCTGTGTTTGTCTCTCGCGGCCGAAGGTTGCGGACCGGGAGGCGAAAATAATATTTATACCGCGCCCGGCGGGGGTGTAACTGCCGGCACTCGCGGACCGTTCAGCGCCCCTTATCGCAACACTCCAGTCAAAGGTGTGTTCATCGTGCCATTTGGCAACAATTCCTATTTCGCGACCATCGGCAATTCCGCTTACAACTCCGCGCAAATCGATTGGCGCCACACCAGCGGGCGTCTGCAAACTCTCATCGGTTATACGTTCAGCAAATCGTTGGACGATTCGTCGGGGTACGGCGAACAAATCAACCCGGTGAATGCCCGACTGAGCCGCGGACTCTCAGCTTTCGACTCGACCCACAATTTCGTAGCCAGTTATAGCTACACGCTTCCGTTCGACAGAATGAGGGGACCGAAAAAGCTGACTAACGGCTGGCAGATCAGTGGAATCACCCGTTTTGCAACCGGCTTGCCCGTAACCATAGTGGAAACGGATGACCACTCGCTGCTTGGAACATCGTTTGGCGGACCGATCACTCTGGCAGTCGATACTCCCAACCTTGTCGGACCTTTACAGGTTACCGATCCGCGCAAAACCGCCAACGGCAAACAATATTTCAGCGCCGCGGCATTTGCATCCAGTGCATTGGGGTTGGAAGGAACCGCCAATCGTCGTTTCTTTCACGGCCCAGGAATCAATAACTTTGATTTCGCGCTACTCAAGAACACTTTGCTCACCGAACGTCTCGATCTGCAATTTCGCGCTGAGTTTTATAACATCTTCAATCACGCGCAATTCCTGACTCCTAGTGGCATCATGCCTGCCGCCTCATTTGGTCAGGTACCCGGCGCTAGGGATCCGCGCATTGGACAGCTATCGTTAAAGTTGAATTTTTAACAGACGACTCCTGCTCGCCAAAAACAGCTGGCAGGGAAGTGCATCGCCAGGAAATCAGTTTTCTCAAGAGATGCGGATTTTTTTCCGCATGTGCACGTTCGGCTTTTGAATTGTTGAGTACTTCCGCAGTGTAAACAGGAATCCGCGAGATTACTTAGCTATGTGTGCCCAAACTGTTCTTGCCGCAACTCTGGTTGAGCCTGGACGCTATGAGTTGCGCGAATTTCCGCTGCCAGAGCCTGCTCCGGGTTGCGTGATCGTGAGGATGCTCATGTCTGGCATTTGTGGCACTGACAAACACACCTTTCAGGGCTACACCACCCAATACGGCGACCGGCGGCTGGAATTCCCCATCATTCAAGGTCATGAAAACGTTGGAATCGTGGAGTCCATCGGTGGCGATGGAACTTACCGCGACTTCGAAGGCATTCCATTGCGTCCCGGCGATCGCGTAGTGGTTGGTGCCAACGTGGCCTGCGGCGAATGTTATTACTGCCGTCACGATTTCCCCTATTACTGCTGCGAAAAAATGACCGACTACGGCAATAACCTGAGCGCCAAAAATGCGCCTCACCTTTTTGGCGGTTGGTCGCAATACATGTATATCGTTCCCGGAAGCTTTCTTGTCAAAGTCCCCGACGATCTACCGTCCGAAATTGCCGTGCTCACCGAAATCTTCGCCGTTTCCGTCGGGCTTGATCGCGCCAAGCAGATGTCCGTCTTTCCCAGTGAATCGTTCCGCTTCGATGACACCGTAGTCGTTCTCGGCGTTGGGCCACTCGGTATGTGTTTTCTGATGAAAGCCCGCATGTTGGGCGCAGGCACCATCGTCGCAGTGGATTTGTCGGATTACCGTTTGGATTTTGCCAAACGTCTGGGAGCCGATCACACCATAAACGCCACCACGACTTCCAAGTCTGAGCGTTTGCAAATAATCAAGGACTTGACTCACGGGCGCGGCGCCGATGTGGTCATTGAATGCGCAGGCGTGCCGTCGGCTGTGCCGGAAGCACTTGAAATGTTGCGCATCAGTGGGTTGATGGTCGAAGCGGGAAATTTTTCAGACCTTGGAGAAATTTCTTTTAGCCCACACCGTCATTTGTGCGCCAGGAACGCTCGCATCCTGTCCGTGGGTGGTGAGGAGCCCGCAGCCTATGGACCGGGCATGCGTCAGATGGCTCGTTACCAGAAACAGTATCCACTCGGCGAATTTGTTTCGCATCGATATAAGTTGCGTGATGTACATGCGGCAGTGCAAAAATCAATTGAGCCCGAGTCCATGAAGGTCGTTTTGGAGCCGTGGACCTAACCGGGGAATATTTTGTTAAATGCGTTTGCGAAAGGAATGATTGAATGAGTGGTTTAAAAGGCAGGTTCTTATTTGCCTCTGCTCCCGACAGTTGGGGCGTCCTCGATTATCCCGGGCCATCGTGGAAGCAATCCTACGAAAAAATGTTGGATGAGATGGTGTCTGCTGGTTATACCGGAACGGAATTAGGCCCATACGGATTCTTTCCGACCGATGCAAAAGTTCTGCAACCTCAGTTGGACAAAAGAAAGTTGACGCTCCTGGCTTCCTTCGTGCCGGTGAAGATGACCGACCCGGCCGCCGGCGCTGCGTGCATCGAACGAATCCGCAAAGTTGGCGGCTTGCTCGCAGCTCTGAAAGCGCCGTTCCTGGTTATGGCCGATGACCAATCGCCCGAGCGCAATGCATTCTCCGGTAGGGCCTACGACAAGAATTGCCCCACTTTAAATGCCGACCAGTGGAAGCACGTGGGCAAAATTGTCGCGGATGCTGAAAAAGTAGCCAATGAATTCGGTCTTGATCTGGTATTTCATCCCCACGTGGCCACCTATGTCGAAACCCCTGAGGAATGCGAGCTTTTTTACGACGCTGCCTCGCACACGAACGTCGGGCTGTGCCTCGATACCGGACATTGCGTCTACGGCCACGGAGATTCGGTGAGGGAAGCCGAAAAATATAAAGATAAATTGCGGCTCGTACATATCAAGGACTGCGACACCCGTGTTTTGGAAGAAACACGCCGTAAGAAATGGACATTTGAGGAAGCCATCGAACATAAAGTCTTTACGATTATTGGGCAGGGAAACATTGATTTTCCGGCGTTCTTTCGAACGCTGCTAAAAAATGGCTATTCAGGATGGTCGGTAGTGGAGCAGGACGTAAAGTTTGGCGCCACACCGATTCCTCCCGTCGAAAGTGTAGCCGCAAGTTTGGAATACCTGCGCGGTGTTGTGAGTGGACTTGGAAAAGAACGCGCTGCTCGCTAATGGCGCTGACGATGTCCACTATCGAATCTTGGGGGCCTTGCAAATGCGGAAATTAGGAGTTGGCGTGCTCGGAGTCGGGGAAATGGGCAAGCGCCACGCCGAAAATCTACGCCGCCTGGTGCCGGAGGCGCGACTCGTCGCCGTCGCCGATCCCTTTCCGGAGCGAGCCAGGCAAACCGCCGGCGAACTGGAGATCGACAAATATTTCACCAGCCTGGACGACATGCTCGCCTGCAAAGAAGTGGACACCGTCGTAATCACTACTCCAGATAAGTTTCATGCTGGTGCCCTCACAGCTACAGCACGAGCAACCAAGAATATCTTCTGTGAAAAACCCATTGCCTTAACAATGGCTGACGCTGAGGCCGCCGTGGCAGAAGTTACAAAAGCTGGCGTGCGTATGCAGATTGGCTTTATGCGCCGCTACGATCCTGGATATGCAGCCGCCATGAAGCGCATTGAAAACGGTGAAATCGGCGAGCCAGTAATATTTAAATCCGTCGGGCGCGACAAAGATGCTCCGCCAATGTCCGCATTCCAATCCGGCATTAACGGCATGTTGTTCTACACCAACACCATTCACGATTTTGATTTGGCTCGCTGGCTGATGCGTGATGAAGTTACCGAGGTGCACGCTCACACCACCTGCTCAATTCGTCCGGAAATTGCTCAGTACGGCGACGTCGTGGCCAGCGTCGTGAATCTGAAGTTCGCGCGCGGCGCCATTGGCAATATTGAGTCTTACCAGCAAGCCGTTTACGGCTACGACGTGCGCACCGAAATTGTCGGTTCCAAAGGAGCCATCTTCGTTGGCACGCTCCAACAGACTCCCGCCATATTTCTGAGCGCTAACGGCGGCTTGCAAAATTTGGCCGACCATTTCTTGACGACATTCGCCGACGCCTACGTGCTTGAAATGCGTGACTTCGTGCACAACATTCTGCATGACAAGCCGCTGCGTGTATCGGGAAACGATGGAATCAGCGCATTGGCTATCGCAGCGGCTGCGGAAGCTTCTCATTTGCAAAAACAGCCAGTAAAAATCGCGGCTCAACATGCTGCAGCGTAATTCGATGCCCCAAAATTCAAGATCGTAGCGAGAACGTATGACCGAAACAACCGCCACATCTTACAAAAGCCCGCTGCATAAGATGACCCAGACCACCCCCACGACCCTTTGGAACGACTCTGCATCGCTCGAGGAGTTGTCCTATTCCATCAAACATGGCGCCGTCGGCGCGACCTGCAATCCAGTAATCGTCGTGGGAGTTTTAAAGAAAGAGATGGCCCGCTGGGCCTCGCGCATCCGGCAATTGATCGAGGAAATGCCTCACGCCACCGAAGATCAGCTAGGCTGGCAACTAGTCCGCGAGATTTCCGCCGAGAGTGCCGCGCTGCTGAAACCGATTTTCGATGTGCATCACGGCCGCAACGGAAGACTCTCGATTCAAACGGATCCGCGACTTTATCGCGATGCGCGCGCCATCGTGGAACAGGCCGTCGAGTTCAACCAGCTTGCTCCCAACATGATTGTCAAAATCCCCGTCACCAAAGAAGGCATTCCCGCTATTGAAGAAGCCACCTATCGTGGCATCAGCATTAACGCCACCGTCTGTTTTACTTTGCCGCAGTGCGTTGCAGTTGCAGAAGCCGTGGAGCGCGGATTGAAACGCCGTGAACGCGACGGCAAAGAAATAAAAACGATGGGTCCAGTGTGCACCATTATGGTTGGGCGCCTGGACGATTGGCTTAAAGTCTTGCTGGAAAGAGAAAATATTTCAGTGGACCCAGGTTATCTGGAGTGGGCCGGCGTCTCTGTTTTCAAGAAGACTTATAACCTGTTCCGCAAACGCGATTACCGTATTCGCTTGCTGTCCGCGGCATTCCGCAATCACATGCATTGGAGCGAATTCATCGGAGGTGAGGTGGTTATTTCGCCTCCCTATGCATGGCAGAAGCGCTTCAACGCCAGCCAGATTGAAGTAATTCCACGCATCGAGCAGGAAGTCCCTCCGCAAATTATTGAGGGCCTAACGAAGTACTTCGCCGATTTCCGGCGTGCCTATACGGTAGATGGACTTGCAATTGCCGAGTTCGATTCCTTCGGCCCCACACGAAGAACATTGCGGCAGTTCATCGCCGCATGCAGTGATCTCGACGCCATCGTGCGCGACGTTTTGTTGCCGAATCCTGACACGGCATAAATCTTAAAAGCTATCTGGAGGAAGGCAGCATGGGAAAACTCGCAATTACCGGCGGCGATGCGGTTCGAACTACTCCGTTTTCAGTTTGGCCGCTCGGAAAAGAGGAAGAAGCCCGCAATATTCAAGATGTGCTGGACAGCTCCCGGTGGGGCGGCCAGCCTTTTCCCGGTAAATATGCCTCAGTTTTCGCAAAGAAATTTGCCGCCGCGCACACCGCGAAATACGGGCAATGCGTTAACACTGGAACGGTAGCGATTCAGGCCGCGTTGAAAGCTATCGATATCCGGCCCGGTGATGAAGTAATCGTCCCGGCGTACACCTGGGAAGGTACCGTTGGTCCGGTTTTGCTGGTGAATGCGGTTCCCGTGTTTGTGGACATTGATCCAGACACCTATTGTCTCGACGCAAAACAAATCGAACGCGCGATTACTCCAAAGACCAAAGCCATCCTTCCTGTTCACCTCGGCATGCGTTTTGCAGATATGGATGAAATTTTGCGTATCGCAAAAAAGCACAATCTCAAAGTTGTCGAAGATTGCGCGCACGCCCACGGCGGAAAATGGAATGGCAAAGGTGCCGGCTCCATGGGCGACCTCGGAGCCTTCAGTTTCCAATCCAGCAAACTGATTACCTCTGGCGAGGGTGGCGCAGTCATCACCAATAATCTGGAATATCTGGAACGCGTTCAGAGCTACACTAATGCCGGCCGTGCGAGTCTCACCGATCAATATCATCAGCGGATCATCGGCTTCAATTACCGTCTCGGCGAATTTCAAGCGGCGGTTTTGTGCGCCCAACTCGAACGCTTGCCTGAGCAAGCCGCGCTCCGCAAGAAAAACATGCTGCATTTTGAAAGCCGCCTGCACGATATCGCCGCCATCGGTCTGCTTAAACCTGAGCCCCGCATTACCGAACAGGCTCCTTACGGTTACGTTTTCAAATATTTTCAGGCTCAGGCCAAAAACATTCCTCGCGCAGAGTTTGTGGCTGCACTTCAAACGGAAGGCATTCCCTGCGATGGCCTGTTTTATGAACCGGTTTACAAAAGTTCGCTCTTTCCGCTCGACCCAACCGATTTTCCCGCTTTAAGCTGGGGACGCGAAAAACCTCTTGATCTCAGAAATATGTATTCGTGTCCGGAGTCTGATCGCGCCGCGTATCACGAAGCCTTATGGTTCCCGCATCAGCTGTTCCTCGGCACCACTCGAGATGTGGACGCCATCGCTGAAGTAATACACAAGGTTCTGTCAAATATCGAAGAGTTGCGAGGCCTGGATCATAAAGCAATTCGCAATCAGCGCCTGGGCCGCGCGGACCGCGAGAGTTAGCTGCCGGCGCATCGTGCAGTCAAATTTGACATAAGATTGCCGCGACTGAACGGCGTTCAACGAACTGGGATAGTATGCAAGGTCACCAAAAACGGGATCATTCTCGATGCAACTGGCAAAATTACTAATAGACAGAAACCGTCGGCCGTCAGGTGCGCATGAAAAAGTCCAGAACCAATAAAGGCAAGGCCGCCAGCATCTACGACGTCGCGCGCGAATCCGCGGTCTCGGTGTTTACGGTATCCGAGGTGGTCAATAAGAAAAGCCACGTCAGCAAAAAACTTCGCGATCGTGTGGAAGAAACCATCCGCAAATTGAATTATCGCCCGAATTTGATCGCTCGCAGCTTGGCCAAGCAAAAAACTCACACCATCGGCATGATCGTGCCGGATATCGCAAATCCTTTTTTCCCAATGGTGGTTCGTGGTGCGGAAGACGCCGCCCAAAAACATGGCTACAACCTTTTACTCTGCAACAGCGACGACTCCCTGGAGAAAGAAGAGCGCGCCATCGAACTGCTCCTCTCCAAGCGCGTCGATGGCATTTTGCTTACTAAAGCAGCTGAAGATTTTAGTCCGCCGCTGCGGCAAATGATTAAAGAAGTCAAAATTCCGTTTGTGCTGGTGATGCGCACTTACCCCAAATTAACCGCCGACGCGGTCATCTCCGACGATTATCAAGGCGCCTATGACGCCGTGTGTCACTTGGCTCGCGCCGGACGCCGTCGTATCGGTCTCATCAGCGGCCCGCTAAAAGTGAGCAACGCCGTGGCTCGCTGGCAAGGTTTTCACGATTCGTTGAAGGCCATGGGCTTGCCATTTGAAAAGGAACTGATCGTCGAAGGAGATTACCGCATTGAGTCTGGCTACAAAGCCGGCCACGCGCTACTCTCGCATCGTCCGGACGGGATTTATGTGGCCAATCATTTGATGACCGTTGGCCTGCTCAAGGCGGCTGAAGAAATGGGCTTGCGTTGTCCCGAGGATTTCGGCCTAGTCAGCTTCGACGATTATCCTTGGCTTGGAATTTTTCGTCCGCGATTGACCACCGTGGAGCTGCCAAAACGTCAGTTGGGCAGTGAAGCCGCCGAATTGCTGATCAAGCGCATTTCAGGCGATCGCAGCAAGCCGGTGCTGCGGAAATTGCAGCCTGAATTGCGCATCCGTGAGTCCTGTGGCTTCGCTGTCCACGTTTCGCGTACAACGAATGGTGACGCCTCGCAAGGTCAGCGGGTACTTCTCGAAAAGGTAAAGTAGCTCAGATTGATTGTCACGATTCGCTGAAGTCAATCAATTTTGGCTGCAACGTGAAGAACCGCGTTTTGTACGCCGCGTAGGCAAGTCCGACCGCCAGCCATGCTAATCCCGCATATTTGGTCCATGTCTGCAAGCTGATCAACAATAAAAAGCAGAATACAAAGCCGAAGCTGGGCACCACCGCATCGACAAAAAGGTTTCTTCGCCCGGCCGCTGCTGGCGAAAACCAGAAATGTATTAACGCCACAAGATTTACTCCCATAAACGCCAGCAATGCTCCAAAGGTCACAATTTCCGCCGAACGTTCCCATGGAATGGTCAGCACCGCGATGTAAGCCAGTGCGCCTACAATCCATATGTTGTATGTGGGGTTGCCTTTTTTAGGATTGAGATAGCCAAAAACGTTTTTTGGCAACACATCATCGCGTCCCATTCCATATAGTATTCGTGCCGCGCCCACATGTCCCGCAAGCCCGCAGGCAATACTGGAAACCAGCAGCATCACTCCATACGCCGTGAATAGCAGCGGCCCGCTGGCTCGCCGCGCTACGTCCATGAACGCGGTCTCGGGATTCAAAAGCGTGGTGTGATCTGGCCACACCCGCTGCGCCAGATAGACCTGCAGCCCGCTGAAGAGCCCGGTGAATACGCACACCAGCACCGACGCCAGCAAAACATTGCGCCTGGGGTTTTTTACTTCTTCCGCCAGAATCGAAACGCCATCAAACCCAATAAACACCAGCGCCGCCAGCGAAGTCCCCGCAGCCACCGCCCGAACGTTAAACGTAGCCGGATTGTAAATCGGCTGAAGCGAAAAAAGTCCGCTGAAATGTTCGTGCAACACGATGTATCGAAATGCCTCGACCAGAAATGCCGCAGTAACCACCACCATGAAGCCCAGCAACAACTGATTTGTGCGCGCCGTAAACTTGATGCCCTGATCCGTCATGATCGTAATAAACAGCACGGTAATTGCCGCCAGAAACCAGAATGGCAGACGCGGCTCAATGCGTTGAATCGCCAACACTGCGTACAAGGCGTTTTGCACCGGCTGAAAAAGATATTCAAGAAACATCGCCCAGCCCACCATGAATCCAATGTGCGGATTCATTCCGCGGCTAATGTATGTATAGGCCGAACCTGCCGACGGGTACACGGTGGCCATGCGCCCGAAGCTCACGGCCGTCACCGACATGGCCACCATCGCCAACAGCATCGTCAACGCGGTGTGCCCACGCGATAGAACTTGCGCTTCTCCAAAAAGAGGCACCGCAGCAATGGGTGATGTGAGGATGACCCCGAAATAAATCAGGTCCCACAGGGTCAGCACGCGTTTCAGGTGAGGTTTCGTCGAAGATTCCGAGGTGAGCTGCTTGGTTTGATCCACCCAGCCTCTTTCCACTAATTCGCGCTTCTGCGCGATGGTCCAGACAAGCTGTACCTAGACTGTTCGTTCCACTCAGAAAAGCAGCCGCTCATTCTTACGCGCTTTCTCGTATTCACTTCGTGCGTTTTTCACCGTGTCCCGTTCGGAAACCTCCGCGATAGGCACGTCCCACCACGATTCGTATCCAGGCACGCGGTCGTCGTAAGAGGTTTCCACCACCACCACGGAAGTTCGCGTCTGTTTTTTCCCCTCGCATAAGGCATTTCTCAATCCTTCTGACGTGCGCGCCCGAACCGCCCAGGCTCCCAGGCTTGCCGCATTGGCCTGGAAATCCACTGGCAGCAACTCTCCGTCATAGCGCTCTCCTTGCCGATAACGATAGTTCGTCCCCATCCCTTCGTTCCCGCAGATGCGGCTCAATCCGCCAATACTCGAGAATCCGTGGTTATCCAGCAGGACGATATTTAGCTTGTAGCCTTCCTGCACCGAAGTGACAATTTCCTGCGCCATCATTAAATAAGATCCGTCGCCAACCATCACGTAGACATCACTCTCGGGCTTGGCCATTTTTATTCCCAACCCGCCCGCGATTTCATAGCCCATGCAGGAATAGCCATATTCCATGTGGTAATTGCCCGGCCCGCGTGTGCGCCATAGCTTGTGCAAGTCGCCAGGTAAACTTCCCGCCGCACATACCATGACATCATCGGCTTTACACATTTCGTTTACCACCCCGATGACTTCGCCTTGCGTGATAGGCGGATCTTTTCGTATGCCATAAATGCGTTCAACTTCCTTTTCCCACTCGTCGCGAAATTTGGAAATTCTCTCTTGATAATTTGAATTCACTCGCACGCCGGACAGCGCCTCGCTCAATTCTTCCAGCGTCACACCTGCATCTCCAGTGAGTGGCAGTGCGCGATGTTTGTAGCTGTCAAATTCCGCCACATTAATATTTATGAATCGCACCTCTGGATTTTGAAACGCGGTTTTCGACGCGGTAGTAAAGTCGCTGTAGCGAGTCCCAATTCCGATAATCACGTCCGCTTCCCTCGCCATGATATTGGCGCCCGGAGTTCCAGTGACTCCAATCGCTCCCAATTGCTGCGCGTGATCATAAGGCAAAGACCCTTTTCCAGCTTGGGTTTCGCATACGGGAATGCCCGTCTGTTGCGCAAATTTCGCAAGCGCTTCCCAGGCCTCCGAATAAAGCACTCCTCCACCTGCTACGATCAATGGTTTTGTCGCGGAACGAATCCATTCCGCTGCGGTCGTAAGAAAACGCTGGTCGCAACGATTTCGCGGAATCGTCCACACCCGCTTCTTCAGAAATTCCTGAGGAAACTCAAAACTTTCGGCTTGCACGTCTTGCGGCAAGCTAAGCGTTACCGCCCCAGTATTTTCCGGCGAAGTAAGCACGCGCATCGCTTCCGGCAAAGCCGTGAGAATCTGTTCCGGACGCTGGATCCGGTCCCAATAGCGTGAAACTGGCTTGAAGCAATCATTCACGGAAACATCTTGTGATGAGGGGGATTCCAGTTGCTGCAAAACCGGCGACACATTTCTTCTCGCGAAAATATCCCCGGGCAAGAGCAGCACTGGCAGACGGTTGATGGTTGCCAACGCTGCCCCAGTGACCATATTTGTCGCGCCCGGTCCGATCGAAGTTGTGCAGGCTAAGGTGCGCAGCCGAAAACTTGCTTTGCTGAAAGCCGCGGCAGTATGAACCATAGCTTGTTCATTTCGGCAAAGATAATAGCGAAGCCTCCGGTCTTGCTCGAGCGCTTGTCCCATGCCCGCCACATTACCGTGCCCAAAAATTCCAAAGCATCCCTCGAAGAATCTCCGTTCCCGGTTATCCCGGCTGGAATACTGGTTCGATAGAAATGCCACGATGGCTTGTGCAACAGTCAGGCGGCGATTCATGCAGGAGCGCTCCCCGATGGCGATTCGTCAGTTTGAGCCATAGCATGCCGCAGAACTTCTAGAGGCACCAGTTAAAAATAAATTAATTTGCTAACCGCTTATTCGAATCGGCGCGTCCGCGCTTTTTCAACTTTATTTCATCACACCAAGGATTGATCGCAATGCTACCGGATCAATGGAAGGCGCGGGTCGGTTTCTTTCCACGTCGATTTAATCCACACGTGGTTGGGATCTTCAGTTACCGACAAGGTCCGCGAGGTCCCCGCAAGAAAATTCAAGTAGTATACGTTGTATCCTGGTCCCGCAACCACCGGATGAAAACCGGAATGAACTAATACTGCATCGCCGTCCTGCGCCCGCACTGTGAAGTCTCGCGACTTATCCGGTGAGTACAGTCTTTGCAGCGCGAATCCTTCTTTGGGATGCTCAATCCGGTAGTAGTAAATTTCGTCCAGATCAACCTCGGTGGGTGGGTCATGCACGTCATGTTTGTGCGGCGGATAGCTCGACCAGTTCCCCCCCGGTGTGTACACCTCAATGACCACCAACTTATCTGCGGGGAAATCAGGTCTGATAATATCCACAATCTGGCGTGAAGCATTTCCGCCTCCGCGCAAGCTGGTGGCGACGTCGTCTGGAGTGATCAGCCGCGGTTCAAGTTTGGCCTCGGAAGGAACCCGGCATTCCGCAATCTCGCAAACAGTTTCGGCGGTAAACGTGATTTCATGACCGGCTGGAAGGTAAATCGCATAAGGAAACCCCTCAAAAACATTTGCGCGCTTGCCAATTTGCTTCGGTCCTTGACCCCAGTCGGCTATGCACTTCCCACCCAGCACAACAAATGCGATTTCCTCTTTTCGTGCAGCCGTTTGCACCATGTCTCCCGGCTGCAAGCGCCACACTGACATACTCATCCACTTCCACCCCGCCTGTTCGCGGTCGAGGTGCAAAAGTTCTCCCGATTGCCCCGCGGCCAAGTTCTGGGAATGGACTAGAGAGACAGGTTCACTCACTTCGCCTCCACATCAGCGAATTTCCCTGCAAGATTCACTTTTTCGTTTCGTATTCTAACCGGTTTGAGACTATAGAAATGCCTTTTATCTTGTCAAATCGGGATGGTGAGGATATCGAGATGGTTTTTTGGGCAATATTTACGAAAGGAGTGTGAGAAATATTTATTCGACTCGATTGGATAGCGTACCGCTGGATGTTGGCCGAGCGTCTGATCGCCGCGAATCTATTTCCTCAAGCGGACGTGCCGCCAGGATTTCGTAGTTCCGGTATTTGATGGACAATACCGCGTGTCCGCCCACGCGCATGCTCGACGTGGATTCATTCTCCGAAGGAAACCAAAAATCACCCGATTTTTTATAGATATGATGAATTGCGGTGCTCTTGATCCACAACGACGGATTCTTCGATGGCTCCGCCTCGATGCGGCATACCGCGAAATCTTTGCTGTTCACCCACACGCGTCCGCGATATAGAAGCTTGTTCGGCATTTTCGGTTGAACGGTTAGCACGTAAGAGCAACCGTCACCGGTATCTTGAAACTCCATCCCGGTGAATTCGTAATTGCGGCGATCCAGGGCCACACGCTCGCGATTCTTACTACTTAAAGCTTCTTGTTCAGCTTGCATCAGCCCTTTGAAAATCCGCTCAATCATCCATTTGGGGCCGCTCTGCGAAACGATCTTAAAGTTCTTCGTCGCTGGCGCCTCGTAAACCATGTCCACAACCATCTCGGCCTTTAGCGACGTGGGGAATCCCGTGTAATCCAGACGATAAAAACGCCTGCTTTGGTAACGTTGCAAAGCCGCCGCTCGCTCGGCATTTTTTACGACGAGATTGTCCACCACCTGTTCGAGTGTTGGTCGCGCTCCGATACCTGTTGGTAGTATGACCGTTTGTGCCATGCCGGGGGCAGTCCAGATCAGCAGAGATGCAATAATCAGTGCGCGGCTCTGACAGAGTCGGGCCGCGGATACAGCCCCACTTCGACCCGCGGGCTTTCTGATCATCGGCGCCGCCAACCGCCCATCACACTTGGAATTACGCATTTGCATCGCAGGGAATCTCGGTGGCCAAAGATAATTCTGTATTTCTGCCAAAGGTGTAATTCAGCGCGTGACGCACTGACTTCTTTTCGGCCATGCGGATAATAGAAAAAATTCGCCCCAAAAACCGCGGCGGCGCTTTCCACAACGCCGACAACGGACTGTCGCAGCCCGTATAACAATCAATATGAAACACTCGCTCATCCCAGCGGCGGGAACCCACCGGATATTCTGGATATTCGCGAAGCACATCAATCACTGTTTGCCAAAACCGCAAGCTGCGCGGCTCCGCATATTGCGGCATAAACAGAACATGGCTCAGCTGCTCGTCCCTGATTTCCTCCACGAACTGAGAAAAATTTGTGGCGCGCGTCAGGTTCAGTGCGCCGCTAGGCTCGCATCCATGCCGGTCTCCCCCTGAAATTACCGGCCGCTCCCAAAGCTCAGCCAGATCTATGACCCGTTTGTTTTCGCTCCAGTAGCGCATGGCGTTCAGCTCGAAAGCGTGAAGAAATTCGATGTGCTGCTGCAAAAATCGTTCCAGAACAAGTTGGAATGAAAGTTGTCCCGGACCCAGCTGGTCCCACAGTGGGTGGTTGAAGACGATCAATACATCAGGTATTTCATGGAGAGCCGCCATTATTTCCACTAAGCGGGAGGCAGAAGGGCTGCGAGTGTATTCTGCAAAGTCTTCCATGAAAGTCGGCGCCAGGTTCGGCGGCAGGTTGTGAACGCCCATATGAAACACCGCATCTTCAAACGGCACACTCCACTCCACCGCAAGCGGGATCTGTATCGCCTCGGGCAATTGTCGCAAAGAGGTCGGCGCCCCTATGCTGTCATGATCGGTAAGCGATACCAGGCTCATCAAATCGAGCTCGCATTCAATTTGCTTGCTCTCCAATTCGAATCCCACCTTGGCTGATACCGGTGGTCGCCAGTACGCCGTGGAAAAATCCACCGGTCTGCACGACTTCTTGCACTGTTTGTCTAGGGCCCGCCGTAACACCGGCCACTTTTCTGCGAACGCGGGGATGAAGTGCAGGCTTTCTTTAGAGAAATTAGTGTGGCTGTGGAGAGAAACCGCTGCGCGGTAATTTCCCTCAATTTGTGGTTGATTCCAAACGCACGAAATCTTCGATAACGTCAATCGCTGGCCTCCAATTTTAGCCGCGGGCTCCGGCACGTACCGGGATTTGGGTCTAACTACCTGGAGGCCGACGCTTCCTTCAGACCGTCACGTTATTGATTGTATCTGCTATTCAAGCCTTTTCTTCTAGTCTTTGGTATACAACGGTCGCCAAAATGAAAATATCCACAATTGCACACACACTGACCAACTCGAATTCTGGTCCCGCAATAACAAAGTCATAGGCCACGCGCGCAAGATGCGAAAGCTGCCAAATTGTGGCTTAATTATGTCCGCATCAGAGACCGTGTGGAGTGATCAGCATGCCTTCCGTCAACTCGCCGCATGTCGTGAACATCCATGATTTGAGGCGCATAGCGCAGCGGCGGCTCCCCCGAGTGGTTTTCGATTATCTCGATGGTGGCGCGGAAGGCGAAGTCACGCTTCGAGAAAATTGCCGTGTTTTTGATGATGTAACCTTTCGTCCCCGTCACGCCGTGGCCTTTGCGAATTGCGATTTGCGCGCCACGGTGCTGGGACATGAGCTTTCTCTGCCCGCCATGCTCGCTCCCGTTGGTTACAGCCGGCTGATGCATCCCGGTGGAGAAGTTGCCGCCGCACGCGCCGCAGGGAAGGCCGGCACCGGTTATATTCTCTCCACCATTTCAGGACACAAACTCGAAAATGTGAAAGCGGGCTCCGCCGGACCGGTCCTTTACCAGCTTTATCTAATGGGCGGGCGCGCCGCGGCGGAGGCTTCCATCGATCGCGCGCGGCGCGCCGGATTTGCCGCGCTCGTGATCACCATCGACACGCCGGTCAGCGGAATTCGCGAGCGCGACCCTCGCAACGGCATGGTTGAACTGCTGAACCCCGGACTCCTCCAAAAAATTCCTTATGCCGAGCAATTCTTAACGCATCCGGGCTGGCTATATTCCTTCTTGAAAGATGGTGGGGTTCCTCCCCTCTACAATGTGGTTCTGCCCGGAAAGGGCCCTATGCCTCTCACCGATATTGGCCGTGCCCTCGCTGCTTCTACGGTGACTTGGAAGGATCTGACCTGGATCAGAGAACACTGGAACGGCCCAATCGTCGTTAAGGGCGTGCTCACCGGCGATGATGGCCGCAGGGCCGTCGATGAAGGGGCTGCAGCCATCGTCGTTTCGAATCACGGCGGCCGCCAGCTTGATTGTGTTTCCGCATCCCTACGCGCATTGCCCGAAGTGGTCGCAGCCGTGAACGGCCGAATTGAAGTGCTAATGGATGGAGGCGTGCGCCGCGGCACCGACATCGTGAAAGCATTGTGCCTCGGCGCCCGCGCCGTCCTCTGTGGACGTGCCTATGCCTACGGACTGGCCGCCGCCGGTGAAGCAGGAGTAACTCGCGCGATCGAAATTTTGCGCGAAGACGTCAAACGCACCCTGGTATTGTTGGGCTGTTCCAGCGTTGCAGCGCTCGATTCCTCTTACGTGCGTATCCCAAAGGATTGGGCCGCCAATTAAATTAAATCTGCGTTTCCGTCAACAATCGTTCCAAACCGCTCAGGGCAGAACTTCAGTGCACGAAGTTCAATCCGTGCGGTATAAATTGCGGGAAAACATAAGCGTATAGCATCACAATCACGCCAATAATCGCCGCCAGCGCCACCGAATGCCAAAACACAAACCGGAAAATCGAGCCTTCATTTCCCACTTGATTGGTTGCTGCGGTGGCGATGCAGATCGATTGTGCATCAATCATTTTGCCCATCACGCCGCCGGCGCTGTTCGTGGCGCACATTAAGATTGGACTCAGATTCAGTTGCTGCGCTGTAATGCGCTGCAGGCCGCCAAATAGCGCGTTCGACGCCGTGTCGCTCCCCGTCAGCGCGACTCCCAGCCACCCGATATAGGCGCCAAAGAACGGAAAGAACCAGCCCGTCCGCGTAAATGCCAGTCCCAATACCGCATCCATTCCCGAGTACCGTGTCACATATCCAAGGCCCAGCATGCACGCCATGGCAATGATTGCGAAACGCAACCGATACATCGTGCCGCCAAATATCTTGAATATTCTCCCTGGTTTTAAACCCAACAGAAGCCCGGCAATAACTGCGGCAAAGAAGCAGCCCGTCCCAGTCGCAGTCAACCAGTTAAGATCGAACTTCGCGTTTTCCGCTGCGGGCTTCATCACCACCGGTTGTGCCCGAAATACGGCCTGATGCAAATAGGGCACTGCCCATCCCCCAGTCTTAAACGCCGGAGTTGTGTACTTACCCATAGCAGTCTTGATCGTCGGCAGTCCCCAGAGCAAAACAAACATGGATAGCAGCGCAAACGGCATCCACGCTTTTGCCAGTTGCCCAGGCGTGTGCACCACCGCGAACTCTCCGCGTTTCACCTTGGCGGCATCTTCTCCTCGTTCATCTTCAAATCGCCAGATCCGTTTCGGTTGCCACACTCGCAAGAATAAAAGTGTTGCGACGATGGATGCGATGCCCGCCGCAATATCCACAAGATTGCTGTCCACGTGATTCGACCAGAAATATTGCACCCCCGCGAACGAAATCCCCACCACCAAAATCGCGGGAAATACTTCGAAAGTCTCCGACCAGCTCACAAAAGTGCGAACCAACCAAAACGGCACAATCACCGCGGTCCACGGAAGAATCCGCCCAACCATCGCGCTTAAGTCCGACTCCGGCAGCGCCGTCACCGCCGCCAGCGTATGTACTGGAGTTCCGATCGCTCCCCAAGCGACAGGCGCAGTATTAGCTATAAGATTCAAAACCGCCGCCTGAAACGGCCTGAATCCCAACCCGATCATAAACGCTCCAGCAATAGCTACCGGGGCCCCAAAGCCCGCCGCTCCTTCCAGAAAAGCGCCGAAAGCAAACGCCACCAGCAGCACCTGCAAACGCCGGTCAGGCGTAATCGCCGCGATAGACTGCTTCATTATTTCGAATTGGCCGGTATCGACAGAAATGTCATACAAAAAGACCGCCGCAATCACGATCCATACTATTTTCAGAAATCCAAAAGCGCCCCCATACAGAAAGCTGATCACCGCCAATCGTGAGGGCATCCCAAACGCCACGATGGCAATAATAATCGCCGCCGCCGCGCCGGCCATGGCGCACAGGTGAGGGCGCACTCGAAACCCTGCCAAAAGTGTCAGCAAAACGAGAATGGGGATGGCGGCCACCAGCGTCGATAACCACCAATGACCGAAAGGGTCATAGACTTGCGTCCAGGTCACAGGATCCTCCGCCGAAGAGAATTGCACCCCTGGGGAGGTTGCGAATCTTCGGGAGAACTACAAATCAGTTATAGTGCGCTTGTGAAATAGTGCTTGGCCGCCGAATTGTCAAGCGAGAAGTGAGCCTTGCATAGGATAAGCCGCGAGCCGAGCCTCGCGAACCACAAGCCGAATTATCGCGATATAATAGTTACCATAAGCTTATGCGCATTCTCCTGGCCGAAGACGAACGAAAAGTTGCGAGCTTCATTGCGCGCACTCTTAGAGAAAATTCCTACGCCGTCGACATTGCGGACACCGGCGAAAAAGCCCTCGAACTTGGCAGGGAAGTGAATTACGACGCCATCCTTTTGGATGTGCGCCTGCCTGGCATAAGCGGAATCGAAGTGTGCCGCGAATTGCGCCAGCGGGGTATCGAATCTCCCGTCATGATGCTTACCGCGCGAACCCTCGTCGAGCAGCGTGTCGAGGGACTGGATGCCGGTGCCGACGATTATTTGACCAAGCCCTTCGTGCTGGCCGAACTCCTCGCGCGCGTCAGAGCCCTGGTCCGCCGCGGCTTCCACAAAGGAAATGCTCGCCTGCATTACGCTGATCTGGAACTCGATCGCCACCGGCGCCGCGCCACGCGCGGCAAGGAAATAATCCCACTAACCTCCAAAGAATTTGCGCTCTTGGAGCTCTTCCTCCTGCACGCGCCGGACCTCATCACCCGCAGTGCCATCGTCGAACACGTGTGGGACTACCACTTCGACAGCGAGACCAATCTGGTAGAGGTTTATATCAATCGTCTGCGCCAGAAAATCGACGTCAGCGGCGCCCCCAAATTAATTCACACCGTGCGAGGCGTCGGCTACCGCCTAGGCATGCCCGAATAATCTAAATCCGGAGGGTGCCCCAGGCTTGATTTGTAGCCTGGGTCTTGCAGTTGTCTTTTGCAGTTGCTTTTGAGCTTGCCTTCTGAAACCCGCAGCGCAACTCATCCACCCTCAAGACCGTTCGACCGGCGCTGAATAATCTTGCTCGCTTACATGTTCCAGCCACACCACACTAACGCCGTTCTGGTCCGCTTCTTGAATCGCCAGATGAACCATCGTGTGGCCAGCATCCGCCCCGTGCCAGTGACGTTCCCCCGCTTCGATCCAAACCGAATCGCCCGCAGTGATTATTTTCCCTGGCTTGCCCGCGAGTTGCACGCGCCCAACTCCTGTTAACACATGCAAGGCCTGCCCCATCGGATGCGTATGCCACGCTGTCCGCGCCCCTGGCTCAAACGAAACGCGATTCACAGCGAATCTCGCCGGCGCCGCAGCGGCCACGATTTCGTCGATCCACACCGTACCGGTAAACCAATCTTGCGGTCCCCTGCGGCAACCACGCATCTCGTTAGTCAATATTTTCATTTTTTCTTTCTGCACTCCAGCCGCATGACGCGAACCTACGACAATTTTCCAGGCGTAAACAGCGCCGTCATTTCCATCACATCGCGATAATAGTCTTTTTGCTTTAACAGCGCGGCGGCTCCTTCGTCAACAATAGCGGTGGCGTCAGGATGAAGTTGCAGAGCCGAAGCCGTAACAGAAGCCGTGAGAGGCCCCTCGATCGCGTTCGCCACCGCGCCGGCTTTTGCCGCACCAGTAGCCAGCATCAATACGCGCCTGCTGGCCAGTATCGTGCCGATGCCCATTGTGATCGCGAGACGCGGCATCTTCTCTCCAGCGCCAAAAAACTTGCGATTGTCCTCGACCGTCGCTTTATTGAGAACCTTCAGCCGCGTTTTCGACGCGAAACTTGACGTCGGTTCGTTGAAGCCGATGTGCCCGTTGCGTCCAATACCCAGAATTTGCAGACCGATACCACCCGCCCTTTGAATTTCGTCTTCATATCCCGCGCAATATTTTTCGTAGTCGCCGCTGATGGTGCCGTCCGGAATATGAATGTTCCGCGCGTCAAGGTTCACACGCGAAAAAAAATGTTCGTTCATGAAATGGTGAAAACTCTGCGGATGTTCCGGAGCAATCCCCAGATATTCGTCCAGATTAAACGTAACCACCCCGGAAAAATCGAGTGCTTCTTCGCGGTGTAGGCGCGCCAGTTCGCGGTACACCCCAATGGTGGTGCTTCCCGTCGCCAAACCCAGCCGCACCTCCGGGTTCTGGCGTACCGAGTTGGCCACAATTCGCGCCGCTTCCTGACTCAGCTCTTCATAATTGGATTTTAGGACCACCAGCATTTAACGTAAGCCCGCCTGTTTTTTGGAGTTCAGCGATGTGCCCGTTACAAACAAACTTTTGTTGCGCTCGCCCTTGCCATTTAAGCTTTTCTGAGCCACCATGCTGTGCTTCGCAGCGTCCCGATAGACTACAACATCCGCGCCATCAATTGCTGGCCCGGCCATTACTAAAACGATTTAACCTGGTCACCTGACCGGTTAGGCGCATCTTAATTTGCGCCACCGCTCAACTGCGGCAGGAGAGTAGACACTCAAGATGGCACTTACCACCACCGATTGGATCGTAATCGCCGCCTACCTGCTGCTCAATCTGTTGATCAGTCTGTATTACCGCCGGCGCTCCTCGGGCAGCACTGAAGAATTTTTCGTATCGGGACGAAATGTTTCCTGGTGGCTGGCCGGCACCTCTATGGTGGCTACCACCTTCGCCGCCGACACCCCTCTGCTTGTCGCCGGCTTAGTAGCTAAAAACGGAATCTCCGGGAACTGGCTGTGGTGGTCGCAATGCCTCTGTGGAATGATGACCGTTTTTTTCTTCGCCCGATATTGGCGCCGCGCGGAAATCCTCACCGACGTGGAATTTGTCGAGCTCCGCTACGAAGGCAAGCCTGCCGCCTTCCTTCGTGGTTTTCGCGCCATTTATCTTGGCGCGCTGATGAATTGCCTGATCCTTGGCTGGGTAATCAAAGCCATGATCAGCATCACCACCGTCTTGCTTGGCGACGCCATCGCTGCTGGCCGAGTATTACAAATCGCCGTGGGTGGTCATGTGCTCTTGCATTACACCCTGGGAGCCCCGGCGCATACCGCGTTGCTGATCTGCGTCCTGATCCTCGTGCCCTTCACAGGCATATACACATTCATCGGCGGATTGTGGGGCGTGCTCGTCACCGATCTGTTCCAGTTTATTTTGAAGATGACCATGATCGTGGTCCTGGCCTGGATCGCCGTCTCCAAACTTGGCGGCATGACCATGCTCAAAATCCAGTTGTCCCACGTGGATAGCACGGTGCGTCAATCGGGACAAACCACCGGGTCGATTCTCTCCTTCTTTCCTTCCTTCCATCTCGGCTGGACCACCGACGCCTTGTGGACTCTCCCGGTCATTACTTTTTGTCTCTACCTCGCAGTCCAGTGGTGGGCTAGTTGGTATCCCGGAGCCGAACCCGGTGGCGGCGGCTATGTCGCCCAACGCATGTTCAGCGCGAAAGACGAAAAAAACTCACTCGGTGCAACGTTGTGGTTCAACATCGCCCACTACGCCATGCGTTCCTGGCCATGGATTCTCACCGGCCTGGTAGCTGTCGCTGTTTATTCTCCTCATGGCGGTTTGCGTCCCAGTATGGAATTTGCCGCCGAACCGGAAAAAGGCTACGTCATGGTGCTGCGCGATTTTCTCCCGCCCGCGCTTCGTGGATTGATGGTGGCCGCTTTCCTGGCTGCATTTATGTCTACTGTCGGCACCCAATTGAACTGGGGCACTTCCTACCTCATCAACGATCTTTATCGCAGATTTCTGGTGCGCAAGGCCACCGACAAGCACTACGTTTTCGTCAGTAAAGTTTTTATCGTAATGCTCGTCATTCTCAGCGGCTACGCCGCCGCAAACATTAATTCCATCCAGTCCGCGTGGCAATTACTCCTCGGCATGGGTGCCGGAACGGGCAGCGTTTTGCTATTGCGCTGGTATTGGTGGCGCATCAATGCCTGGAGCGAAATCTCCGCGATGATCGCCGCCTTCGTCGTCTCCATTTCACTGCAGCGCGTGCATTTCTCAGGCAACGACTCCGTGGTCTTCGCCAAGGCCGCCTTGATCACTACCATCACCACAACAGTCGTGTGGTTGGTCACCACCATGATCACCAAGCCGGAGTCGGACGAACGCCTTATAAAATTCTATCGCCAGGTGCACCCCACGGTAATCGGCTGGCAGCGCATCGCCGCCTTAGCCCCCGAGATCGCTCCGGTCCGCGATCTGGGCGCAAACACTTTCGACTGGATCATGGGCTGCACTCTTGTTTATTGCTGCATGTTCGCCATAGGCGAACTGGTCCTGCAGGAATGGCTCCCCGGACTCGTGTTGTTACTTTGCGCCGCAGCCTCCGGCTATTTTATTTATTGGAGCCTGTCACGCCGCGGCTGGAAATCTTTCTCAGTTGCACCCGAGCCTGTTATCGCGCCACCCCGCACAATCGTACCCGGCGCCGAACAAGGCACCTGATTCAGACCGTGCTCGTGTCTGTTTTATTCCATACTTGCGCCATCTGCGCCTTTCGCGCATCAAATGAAGCGTACTCATTGCCGGAAGAAGCACGCAATCAGAACTGCGATGGGCCGCAACTTCGCAGTTGATGCAAGAATAAATTGAAGAATTTTGGATCGTCCACCCAAAACTATGTTCTATGCCTAGACTGCAGACCCGCGAAGACCAGCGCCTCGAAGAAACCCGCACGCGCAAGAAATATTGGAAGCGCTGGGGCCCTTATTTATCCGAGCGCCAATGGGGCACCGTACGCGAAGACTACAGCCCGTATGGCACCGCCTGGGAATATTTTCCGCATGATCACGCCAGATCACGCGCGTACCGCTGGGGTGAAGACGGTATCGGAGGCATGAGCGACCGTCATCAGATGATTTGTTTCGGTCTCGCCATGTGGAACGGCCGCGATCCGATCTTGAAGGAGCGGCTCTTCGGCCTCACCGGGCATCAGGGAAATCACGGCGAGGATGTAAAGGAATGTTACTTCTACCTGGATTCTACGCCCACCCACAGCTACATGCAGATGCTGTACAAATATCCTCAAGCGGAATTTCCCTACGATGCCTTAGTCGCCGAAAACGGCCGTCGCAACCGCACTCAGCCCGAATTCGAGCTGATGGACACTGGCGTCTTCGCTGAGAACCGCTATTTCGACGTCTTCGTCGAGTATGCCAAGGCCGACGTCGAAGACATTCTCATCAAGATCATCGTGGTGAATCGCGGCCCGGAGGCCGCCACACTTCATCTCTTGCCCTCGCTATGGTTTCGCAATACTTGGTCGTGGGGCAAGGATAACCGCCGTCCCACGATGCGGAAAACCGTCGGGCCAGAAAACTGCCGCTGCGTTGAAGTGCAACATTGGCAATATGGCAAGCGTTGGCTACTCTGCGCTGGTCAGCCGCAATTGCTTTTTACCGAGAACGAAACCAATTATGAGCACGTTTTTGCTGGAAAAAGCCCCACGCCCTTCGTCAAAGACGCTTTTCATGAATATCTCATTCACAAAAATCAAGCTGCAGTGAATCCCCAGCAAACCGGCACCAAGATGGCCGCTTATTACCCGCTCACGCTTGGCCCTGGTGACAGCACTACGCTGAAGTTGCGCTTAACGGACATCCAGCCACTCGGTGGCATAAACTCTGATTCCAATAAACTTGGCACCATCACTTCTCCAGCTCATGCGGGACCCGACGAAGAGGTTCCAGCCACCCACGATTTCGGCGCTGGTTTCGATCGTCTTTTCGACCTACGCCAAAAAGAAGCGGACGATTTTTACGGTTCTCGTGTGCCTAAGGACATTTCCGAAGATGCTCGAAACGTAATGCGTCAGGCCTTATCGGGGATGATGTGGTCGAAGCAGTTCTACCACTACGACGTCCTGACCTGGCTTACCGGTGATCCCGGCCAACCGACTCCCCCGGAAGAGCGCTGGAGCGGCAGAAACAAGGATTGGACGCAGTTGTATAACGACGACGTCGTTTCCATGCCCGACAAATGGGAATACCCCTGGTACGCCGCATGGGATCTCGCATTCCACTGTGTCTCGTTGGCCATCATCGATCCCGACTTCGCCAAAGATCAGCTCGTGCTGCTCCTGCGCGAATGGTATATGAACCCCAATGGCCAATTGCCCGCTTACGAGTGGGCTTTTAGCGATGTGAATCCCCCGGTTCATGCATGGGCCGCGTGGCGTGTTTACAAAATCGAGCGTCGCGTCCGCGGCGTAGCCGATCGCGCCTTCCTCGAAAAAGTTTTTCATAAATTGCTGTTGAATTTCACCTGGTGGGTCAATCGAAAAGATCCCGAAGGCTCAAATATTTTTCAGGGGGGCTTTCTCGGTCTCGACAACATCGGAGTATTCGACCGCTCCGCGCCTCTTCCCACCGGCGGTCATCTCGAGCAGTCCGATGGCACCAGCTGGATGGGCATGTATTGCCTCAACATGCTCGCTATTGCACTCGAACTTGCCAAAGAAGATCGCGCCTACGAAGACATCGCCAGCAAATTCTTCGAGCATTTTGTCTACATCGCCCATGCCATGAACAATTTTGGATCACGCGGCAAATCTTTGTGGGACGATGAAGACGGTTTTTACTACGACGTTCTCCACCTCCCCAACGGCGAAGATCATTTCTTGAAGGTCCGCTCCATGGTCGGCCTAATTCCGCTGTTCGGCGTGGAGACCCTCGAACCCGAAGCCATCGACAAGCTACCCGGCTTTAAGCGTCGCATGCAGTGGTTCATCGACAATCATCCCGACTTTCCAGACCACATCGATATGTCGCAAAGCTCGGCTCGCGGCACGCGCTTGCTACTCTCGCTAGTCAGCAAAAAAAGGTTAGGCCGCGTACTCTCGCGTATGTTGGACGAATCGGAATTTCTCTCTCCCTACGGCATCCGGGCGCTGTCGCGCTTTCACATGGATTACCCTTATGTGCTGCGCTTCAATGGCACGGTCAACAGAGTAGATTACGAGCCTGCCGAATCGGCTACCGGAACGTTTGGCGGCAATTCGAATTGGCGCGGTCCCATCTGGTTCCCCGTGAACTATCTGTTGGTCGAGTCCTTGCAGAAATACCATCATTACTATGGCGAAGACTTCAAACTCGCATGTCCTACCGGTACCAACAATCAAACCAATCTCTGGCAAGTCGCCACAGAAATATCGCGTCGGCTGACCCATATTTTTCTCCGCGACGACAATGGCCGCCGTCCCGTTAACGGAAACGCCGAGGTGTTTCATAGCGATCCCTACTGGCGCGACCTTGTTCTATTTTATGAATTTTTTAACGGTGACAATGGCGCCGGCCTCGGCGCCAATCATCAGACCGGCTGGACCGGCCTCGTTGCGAAGATGATTCAACAAAGTGGTGAGTGAATCACCGTTACGGCAACTCGTAAAACTCAATCAGCACTTTGGTGTTCTCACCGCCCGCGCCCGGAACCGGCACCAGAACAAAATTTACCTTCGAACCGTTAGCCCCTGCCCGCGCCTCCAGATAAATAGGAGCTACGCCAAACCGCTCGCGCACAATTGCCATGGCGCGGTTGACATCCGTGCACCGAAACTCTACCTGCTGAACGCCCTCGCCAAATTTTGCAAGAAACCTCGCGATCGCCCCGTGACCAGCCGGCTCCCTGCTCGTTAGCACATCTAGTTCAACATCATCTGCAAAATGCAGCTCGAATTCCTCGGCGTCTTGTTCTAGAGGCACATCCGCCAGTGCTGGCTGCCCGTTACCCATCCGAATCTTCGCGAACGTCTCCCGATGCACAGCCACACCAACAGTAACAATCGGTTTTGGGCTCAGAAGCAACTCAGCTAATTCCGGATCTTCCCACCAACGAGATGCCGCTCGATCTGCTGCAACCCGCCCGTGTCGATAGATTTCCGAAGCCGCCGCCATACGCGTCGATTTCTCAGCAGCTGACAGATTCGTAATTGCGGACGACATCGCGTGGGCCATCATATTTCCCAAGCTCTATCTGTCAGGACCGTGCGCGATTCTACCGCGAGGCTGTTCAGTGACCGCTGCTTGCCCAGGCGACATCAGCGACGCGATAAGGGCAACCAGCAGTATTCCCGCCACCACTAGCAGCGAAATGTGCACCGGAACATACATCCACGGTTCCGCAATCATCTTTGCACCAATAAAAACCAGCACCCCCGAAAGTCCCACCGTCAGGTATCGCAGTCGCCCCAAAGCTCCTGCCAGTAAAAAATACATCGCCCTTAACCCCAGAATCGCAAATACATTCGAGGTGTACACGATAAACGCATCGTGAGTGATCCCAAAAATCGCCGGAATCGAATCCACCGCTAGCGTGACATCCGTAATCTCTACCACCAGCAGCACCAAAAACAAAGGTGTCGCAAATAATTGCTTGTTCAAGCGCACAAAAAATCTCTCGCCATGATATTGGCGGGTGACTCGCAAATGCTTGTTCGCCAATTGAAAAATCTTGTTTTGTTCCGGATGCGTGTCCCGCGTTCGAACCAAAAGCATGTGAATTCCCGCATACACCAGAAAAGCCCCGAAGACGTACATGATCCACGAAAAGCGCGCCACCAGCGCCGCGCCCATCGCAATCATGATTCCCCGCATCACTAATGCGCCCAGCACACCCCACGCAAGCAAGCGATGTTGTACCCGTTCATCCACTGAAAAAGCACGAAAGATCACCAGAAATAAAAACAGGTTATCGATGCTCAGCGCTTTTTCGATCAGGTATCCGGTGAAGAATTCCAGTGCTGGTTGCCTGCCCAGAAACCAAAACACCCCCACGCCAAAAAGTAGCGACAGCGCCACCCACCCCACACTCCAGATCGCCGCTTCGCGCAGCCGTATTCTATGCGGCCGCCGATGAAACACACCCAGATCAAGTGCCACCGCAACCAGCACAAAAATGTTAAAGAAAATCCAGCGCGAGAGGGTACCCATTTTCGCGTTGGTTTATTTCAGGGAGCGGAAGCCGCGTGTGCGTCCGTCGCGTTCAAATTATTTAACTCCACTCGCGTGGTTTGTCCCGGCTGAATCGCCACCGCCACGTCCCACCTCACTCGCGTATCTCCTGCATCGGCATCCAAATTCAAAGAACTCACCCAGTAACTTCCTGGCGGCAATCCCGAAACGCCCGCGCGCCCATCCAGATCCGTGTCCGCCTTGGCCACCAGATATTTCGTCTGCGCCACATCGGGCGCCAGGTGCTGCACGTGTTTCTTGTGCTCGCTTTCAATCTTCGCCCATTTTCGCTGTGGATTCACGGCGTCCATTTCCAGTTCCATCCCGCTCATCGTTTCCGGGTGCAAGCGAATAAACTTCCGCAGTGCGCTGTAGTATTCCTCGGTTTGCTTTTTGTATTTCTCCGGATGATCCGTTTTGTCCGCGTCCTTATATTTCGGTTTGGGAATGCCATTCGTCACTCCGCCGCTATTCGCGCGCTGGTAAGCCAGCAAAAATTCCGGTACGTGCAGTACATCATCGGCCGTCAGCGCTTTGTCCAGTCCCGGCATGGTCAAATCCAGAATCTCATGTGCTTTGAGCCATTCCTTCAGCTCCGGAGAAACTTTCAAATCATCAATGAATTTATCGCGAGAGGGAATGACGTCCCCCGCTTCCACTTCTTGAGAAACCGCTGCGTAGCTTTTGCTGAGGATGTAAAAAGTGAATTGCCGTACCGGCTCGGGCCGCGCAGCCGTAGGTGTGATCCTTGCTGTAAGCTGCAGCCCGCCCGTGTTCGCAGCCGTTTGTGCAAATGAATTGGTGCTTATGAACAACGACCCAAGCAACACAGCCAGCGTGGCCATTCGCGTTTTCATCATTGGCAAATCGTAACAGATTGGAGTCCAGCCGACGCACCGAACATCTTTTGTGTTGCTTTAGTGAAGGGTCCCGCCCGAGCAGACTGATCCTACGCCATCAGCAAATTGGCATTCCCGCTCTAGCGCGAAACGCTGCTGTTAGTCGACTCTTAGTAAAGGTGGAAAGTAACTTCGATCTGTACCCGGCAGGCGACAGGTTTGCCCCCAGGCCCCAAAGCCGCCCGCATCTTCCAATTGCGCACCTGCGCCAGCGCCTTTTCTTCCAAGCCAAGTCCCGGCCCTTTAATCACGATGGGATTAACAACCCGTCCGTCGGCCGTCACCGTCACGTCCAGCAAAACCGTACCCTGGTACTTCGCCTTGCGAGCCTCATCCGAATATTCCGGTTGCGGGCAGTAGATACACTGCGGCGAGCCAACTCCATTTATGCCCGCGCGAAAATCGCCTCCGCCCGTGCCGCCAGTATTCCCAGGGCCCAAGCCTGCGCCGTTCCCGCTGCCAATGCCGCCGCTTGTCCCTACCCCGACACCGCCGCCACCACCTGGTCCGCCCGACATTGTTACCGCGCCCGCCATCGGATCGCCCACATTCGGGAGCGGCGGATTCGCAATCTTCAGCTCCGGCGGCCCCAGTAGTGTCGGATCCATCGGCAGCTTAGGAGCGAGATTCCTGATCGTCACCTCAGGCGGCGTAAATTGTGTATACGCGAATTTCGGAGCCTGACCCTTCGTAGGCGGCGTAATGGATCGGTCACCTCCGCCACCACCGCCGCCAGCCTTCTTCGTGCCAGCCGGCAACTTCGCGATATAAGGAGAAATATCCAACGGCGTCGAATCAAATTTATTTTTTGCTTGTGTCGAGCCCGGCAGAATATGTGTGAACAACGGAACAACTAGAAGTGTAATTATCCCGACGTGCAGCCCGATCGAAATTATTTGCGTCCACCCAAAATTCTCGTCCTTCGACCAGATATCTTTAACCTTGACCGGCTTGCTGGTCCACTGCGCAGGAGCCTGCTTCACCGGAAAGAACAATTCCTTGATGCGGTCCCCGAACCCCCCGAACCCAGCGCCCCAAGCCACTTCCAATCTACTATTCGAGGCGCCTTTTGGAACTGGCCCGCCCTTAAGTACCGTCTTTAAATTTTCTCTAAATCCATCGCCGTAATTTTCAGGCATCAGCGGAGAATGAACATCCCCGCTAATCTTCACCGGACGTTCCGTCAGGAATTGTTTGAGGTTTCCCCAGAAACCATCGGTCACAAACTTGGTGGGAGTCCCGAATCGGGGCAGCGGAGTCGTGGAACCTGCACTGGCTTCGTTGGCCCTGGGTGGCTGAGGCTGAGTCGGCAAGAGATTGATCATTCTACCCGGCACCGTCTTCCCTCGGTTTAGACGCAGCTATTGCGAATTAAGCGTGCTAGCCGGATATGATTCGCGCTCCCCGGGAAAGGTTGCGCGACCCATGCGGCTGACATCGACTGCCATTCATTGTAACATACACATTTAATCAGCTTTCCGATGTTTCCCGTCGTATACCTCTCTCCAGAAATACGATCGGTATAAATGCGGGGAAAACAGGGATTTATCGTGCTGGCCACGACGGGGATGAAATTATCCTGCACTATCGATAATCGCCAGCGACAAAAAGGGGACTTTCCATTTCTCAGCTCATGGCCGAACCACTGGAACTAAAGAAAACTCTAAACCTGCCCAAGACCGATTTCCCCATGAAAGCCAGCTTGCCGCAGAACGAGCCTAAACAGCTTGCTGCCTGGGAGGAGGCCCATCTTTACGAAAAAATTCTGGAGACCCGCAAAGGCAAGCCTCTTTTTGTTTTGCACGATGGTCCTCCCTATCCCACGGGCACCATTCACCTCGGCACCGGTCTCAATAAAATTCTAAAAGACATGATCGTTAAATCCGAAAGCATGGCCGGGCACTTCGCGCCCTACGTCCCTGGCTGGGATTGCCACGGTTTGCCCATCGAGACTCAAGTCGAAAAAGAGCTGGGCGGCAAAGCCAAGGTTTCCGCGCCCGAATTTCGTAAGCTTTGCCGTGAATTCGCCAATCGCTACGTCGAGCAGCACAAGCGCGACTTCAAACGCCTCGGCGTCTTTGGTCGCTGGAACGATCCGTACCTCACCATGAATTTTGACTATGAAGCCACCATCGCCGGCGCTTTTCTGGAGTTCATGGAAAAGGGCTACGTCTATCGCGGGCGCAAGCCTGTCTACTGGTGCCTTCACGACCGTACCGCATTGGCGGAAGCCGAAGTCGAGTACGAAGATCACACCAGCCCATCCGTGTGGGTGAAATTCGCCATCGCCGATGGCCAGAATCCCGGCAACGAAGTTAGCGCTGTCATCTGGACCACCACTCCTTGGACCCTGCCTCATAACCGCGCATTGGCTTTTCATCCCGACTATGACTATGCAGTCGTCGACACCGAAAAAGGCGCTCTACTCCTCGCCGTCGACCGCATCCCCGCGCTTCAATCCGAATGCGATATTAAGGAAGCTCGCATCCGCGAAACCTTCAAGGGCAGCCAATTCGAAAGCCGCAGATTTCAGCATCCCTTTTTGCCTCTCCAGGTCCCTGGTATTTTGGCCGACTACGTCACCCTCGATCAGGGCAGCGGAATCGTGCACACCGCTCCCGGCCACGGCGCCGACGACTTTTATTCCGGCCAGAAATATGGATTGGAAACGTACGCTCCACTCGATGACCGCGGCGTTTATCTAGAAGGTTTGCCCGAATACAAAGGCAAAAATGTTTTTGAAGCCAACCCCATCATCGTCAAACTGCTGCAGGATCGCGGCGCGTTGCTCAGCCATCACGAATACAAACACACTTACCCGCATTGTTGGCGTTGCCACAATCCGGTGATCTTTCGCGCCACCGAGCAATGGTTTATCAAGATGGACGCCGTCGTGCCCGGTCGCGATAAAACGTTTCGCCAGGAAGCCCTCGATGAGGTGGAAGGCGTGAAATGGATCCCTGCCTGGGGCGAGGAACGCATTTACGAAATGGTCGAAAAACGCCCCGATTGGTGCGTTTCGCGCCAGCGTTTCTGGGGCGTGCCCATCATCGTGTTTTATTGTGACGCCTGCGGAAAACGACTCGAAGATTTCTCCGCCTTACGAAATGTTTTGCATTGGTTCAAAAAAGAAGGCGCCGACGCCTGGTATCAGCACACCCCGGAAGAATTGTTGCCGCCCAATACAAAATGTTCTTGCGGTTCCACTAAATGGCGGCAGGAGCACGACATTCTCGACGTGTGGTTTGATTCCGGTTCTTCCAACCTGGCGGTCTTGCACGGCCCGGAGTGGCCCGCCCATATTTATCTCGAAGGTCCCGACCAATATCGCGGCTGGTTCCAAAGTTCGTTGCTGGTAGCCACTGGAATTAAAAATGCCGCGCCTTTCCGTGGCGTGGTAACCCACGGCTGGACTCTAGATGAACAGGGACGTCCGATGTCCAAGTCCCTTGGCAACGTCGTCGAACCCGCCGAAATTTGCGAAAAGTGGGGCGCCGATCTGCTGCGCCTGTGGGTCGCCTCCCAGGAATACCAGGCCGACGTAAAGATGAGTGAACGAGTCATGGATCAGCTCAGCGAAGCCTACCGAAAAATTCGCAACACCTTCCGCTTCGCACTTGGAAATCTCGACAAATTTGATCCTTCACGCGATGCGCTACCCAATGAGCAATTGGAAGAAATCGATCGCTGGATGCTCGACCGCACCGCGGAGCTATCTCGCAAATGCCGCGCATGGTACGCCGCATACGATTTCCATCGCGTATACCACGCCATTCACGACTACTGCGTGGTCGACCTCAGCTCCTTTTACTGGGACGTGTTAAAGGATCGCCTCTACACCAAAGCGCCTCGCAGCACATCGCGGCGTTCCGCGCAGACCGCGATCTGGAAAATTTCCAGCGCCTTGGTGCGTTTGCTCACGCCTATCCTGGTATTCACCACCGAAGAAATTTGGAAGATGCTTCCTGCGGATAAACACGCCACGGGCAGCGTGCATCAGGCTGAATTCGCCGAAGCTGATTCGCTTGCCAGCGGCATCAGCACGGAAGCGGCGGAACAATGGGCCCGCCTCGCGCAAGTACGCCCCGCGGTGTTGGTGGCGCTCGAGCAAGCTCGTGCGGCCAAGGCCATTGGTAAGGGAATCGAAGCGAAAGTGAAGCTTCACGCCGGCAGCGAGGCGCCAGGATTGCAGAAATTGCTGCAGGAAAGATGTAATGTGCTGCCCGAGCTTTTCATCGTTTCGCAAGTCGAGGTTGAGCCGACCCCGCCTGCCGGTGCCGTCCAAAGCGAATCGCTGCCCGGCCTCGCCATCAAGATCGAGCGCGCCGACGGAGCCAAGTGCGAACGCTGCTGGAATTATTCCACGCACGTAGGCGAAAACCACAGGTATCCCACCGTCTGTGAACGGTGCACCGAGGCCCTGGCCGAAATCGAAAGCGCTGCGTAAGCATTCCGATCCAGTGACTGCCTCATCCGTTAAGATCATGGAAGAACGGAAAAAGTTGACGCCATGAAAGTAGAAATTTAGTGCAAATTTCCCCGCGATTGCGATGGTTGTGGCTCACCCTCGCGATAGTCATCGCCGACCGCGCCACTAAAGCCTGGTTTGAAGCTTCCACCACCGAGAGCTATCGCCACGAGGTCGTCCACAACTTAATCTACCTGGTGCACAGCACAAATCCCGGAATCGCCTTCAGCTTTTTCGCCGATTCGAATTCGCCTTGGATGAAATCCATTCTTATCGCTGGTTCGATTCTGGTGGTGATCGCTCTTGCGTGGCTTTTGGTCGCCGGTAAGACTGGCGGCCCAATGACCTTCGCGGGCCTTGCTCTTTTAATCGCGGGTGCCACCGGAAATGTCACCGACCGCATTCTGCATGGCGGCGTAACTGATTTCCTCGAAGTGTGGATTGGCTCCTACCGCTGGCCGGCATTCAACGTCGCCGATTCCGCCATCACCATCGGAGCCGCGCTGATCTTGCTCGATGCCATCTTTGGCACCAATGTGGACGCCACTGTATCCGCAAAAAAGCGCGCCTGAACTATTTTGAAGGTTGGAAAGAACTCGCGCGTGATTCCAAGGTCTCGTATGAGCGGTGAAAAAGAAATCAACACCGAAGCGCCTTCAGAGCCGGAAGAGAATTCCATCCTCTCCTTCGAAGTTCTCGACTCTGAAATCGGGGACCGCCTCGATCACGCCGTTGCCGCCAGGTATCCCGAGCTAAGCCGCACCCGCGTCAAAGAATTGATCGACGGTGAACTTGTACTGGTCGACGGAAAACCCTCCAAAGGCTCGCATCGCTTGCATACCGGCGAAAAAGTCGCCGTAACTCCCAAGGCCCGGCCCCCGTTGCGAGCTCATGCCGAATCTATCCCCCTGGACATTCTGTTTGAAGATGCCGACATCATCGCCGTCGATAAGCCTGCAGGCATGACCGTCCATGCAGGAGCAGGCAACGCTACCGGCACCATGGTCAACGCTCTCCTCGGCCGCGGCCAGTCCCTCTCGCAATTGGGTGACGCCTTGCGTCCCGGAATTGTTCACCGCCTCGACAAGGAAACCTCCGGCGTCATTCTCGTTGCGAAAACCGACTCCGCCCACGCGCGCCTTGGCGAAGCCTTTCGCCAGCGCACCGTAAATAAAACCTACATCGCTTTGGTACAAGGCTCGTTCGACACCACCAGCGGTCGGATCGAGCTGGCCATCGGTCGCGACCCGATCAAGCGCGTACGCATGGCCGCAGAACAGAAAACCTTCCGTGGCTCGAAAATTGCCAACTCGCGTGAAGCTCGCACCGACTGGCGCACCCTTATTAAGATCGACGCCACTACTTTGCTGGAGGTCCAGCTTCACACCGGTCGCACCCACCAGATACGCGTCCATTTTTCCGCGCTCAAACATCCGGTAGTAGGCGACACACTCTACGGAGCCGCTGCGCAGCTGCGTGTGGGAGACATATCCCTCCCGCCACTAGGCCGCAATTTTTTGCATGCCGCAAAAATTGTTTTTTCTCACCCGCGAACCGGCGAAAGAATGGAGCTCCGCGCTCCGTTGCCGATCGAACTCCGCGACTTCCTGTACACGCTAGCCAAGACCGCCGGGGGAGACCCAGCAAAAATTGACGCTGCACTCGCTGGGTACCTATAATCTGGGCAGATGCAACCCAAACCATTTTTAATTTTGGTTCTAGCCGTCATTGCCATATTGCTTTTGCCGGCTCGACATTCCGCGCAACAGCTTCCTCCCCCTGCGCCGCCGACTCAATCCACGCCTCCTGCCGCGTCTAATCCCGACGCGTCACAAGCGCCACCCACTGGCCAAACCCCTACCGTCATCCAAAGCCGCGTCAACCTCGTCGACATTTTGTTCACCGTTCTAAATCGCCGCAACAAACTCGTCCCTGACCTCGAAAAAGCCGACTTCAAAATTTTTGACGACAGAGTCCCACAGGAAATCCGCTATTTCAGCAAGCAGACCGAACTTCCCCTGCGCATAGGCATGCTGCTCGACACTTCCAATAGCATTCGCGACCGCCTTAAGTTCGAGCAGGACGCTTCCACAAATTTCCTCTTCAGCGTTTTGCGCCATAACAAAGACGAAGCCTTCCTCATGACCTTTGATGACGAGCCGCAAGTGATTCAAAAATTCACCGGCGACGCCGGAGCCTTACGCGATGAAATTTTCAAGACTCGCGCCGGCGGCGGCACCGCCATTTATGACGCCATCTATTCCGCATGCTTGAATGAATTAAGCCACCCGCCGCGTCCACCCGGCGATCAGCCTGACGTCGTGCGCCGCGTGATGATTTTGATCAGCGACGGCGATGACAATCTCTCCACGCGCACTCGCGCCGAAGCTATCGAAATGGCCCAACGCGCCAGCGTGGTGATCTACACCATCAGCACCAGCACCCAGTGGATCGCGCTTTCGCAGACCGATCCATCCAAGGCCGCCAATCGCAAGAACCACCTCACCCCCGGTGATCAAATTTTGCAGGATTTAGCTGAAGAAACCGGCGGCCGCGCCTTTTTTCCTTACCACGTGGATGATTTAGATCAATCGTTTCAGGACATCGGAGACGAGCTGCGTAACGAATACTCCATCGCCTACAGTCCTACCAATTACGTTATGGATGGCCGCTACCACAAAATCCGCATCGAAACCCCCGACCACAAGGGCTATCAGGTGAACGCCAGACGCGGTTACTTCGCGCGAGCCGGTGCCAACTCCGCCGGACCAGGAACTCCCCCAGCCGGCTCGCCTCGGTAAGCCGCTTCTCCCTTGGGAGCGTAATAGCCTTTCCGCGCCAGCACTTTCAAATCGTGATTATTTGTTTCCACTTTGATTTTGCGAAATTTCCCGTCCCGCGCCGCGTTACTCGGGTAATATCCCAGCGTGTACTGGCTGCGCAGCTCGTCTGAAATTTCATCGAACGCTTCTTTTAATTTCTTCTCATTACTCACGACAATCATCCGTCCCCCAGTTTCATCTGCAAGCTTCTTCGCGACACCAGGATTCCCACCGCCAAATCTTCGGTCCGCCACCAGCAAAACGTGGATCACCGAATCTGTCCTCTGCGCCGACTCAATAGCCTCTTCAATCCGCACTTTGCTGCCTTCGTCTTGCGCGTCGGTGACAATCACGATGGCTTTACGGCCCGCTTCTGTATTCAGCTTTTCTCCGCTCGCCAAATAAATCGCATCATAGAGCGCCGTCCCGGTCATCTGCTGGTTTCCGATCGGCCCCGGATTTCCCGCGATCATCCCTCCGCCCGGTGTATTGATCCGCGCCCTTCGCACCGCGCGATCCAACTGCGCCCGATCATCGGTAAAGTCCGAAAGCATATCCACATCGGTATCAAAGGACATCACCAGCGCCTCATCGCCCTTACGAAGCACGCGGTCCAGAAACTGGCTCCCCGCCGCTTGAATCGCCCCCAGCATGTCCTGTTCGCTCCCGGAAGTATCCAACAGCAGAGCCAGCGTAATCGGCAGGCTCACTTCCTTCGAAAAAAACGAAATCTTCTGGTCCTGGTTATCCTCTATAATCTTGAAGTCTTCCTGCTTCAGGTCCCCGACAATCCGTTTATTTTTGTCGCGCACCGTGGCGAACACGTTCACCAGGTTCACTTGCGACCGGATCACCGGTCCTTGCCCAGCGTCCTGTGGACCCGCTGGAACCGCCGGGACCGCCAGCATCGCCGCGCTGCTAACTGCCAACCACACCCTCGCAAGTTTGCTCAAAGAATGCATGTATACTTTCCTTTGTTAGAATCCGCTGTTGCTCGCCTCTGGCGGCCAGCATGCATCCTACGATGCCGTGAACGGACGGGATGGATGCGTAGCCCGAAATCCTCGAGAGGCTAAATCGACACGAAGTTTGGCTTGAGGCCCATGAAAAGTCTACGAAAAACCGTAATCGTCGCCCTCACCACCACACTCATCCCCTTCATCGCAATGAACGCCCAGGAAACTAAGCCAGATACCCCTGCTCCCGCACCAAATGCTCACCAGCCCCCACCTCCGGCCGATACCGGCGCCAATGGCCAGGCTGGTAGAATCGTAATCCCCGTTAATCAGGTCATCGTTCCCGTCACCGTCAAAGACGGTTCCGGCCGCCTCGTCCCCGACCTGTCCAAAGACGAATTTCGCATCTTCGAAGACCAGGTCGAGCAGCGCATCGCTTATTTCAGCAACGAAGCCTTCCCGCTTTCCATGGTCATTCTCATCGACAACGACCTAAAACGGAAAGATGCCGAGGAAGTTGCCGCCAGCCTGAAAGCCATCATTATGGGTTTGAGCACCGCCGATGAAGCCTACATCGCTCGCTTCGATCAGTTTTTCCACGAAGGCCCCGGCTTCACGAAGAATCAGGACAAATTACTCACCGAAATTAAACGCACCGAATTGGACACCAAGCCGTCCGTAGCACCGCCTGGCCCCGCGATGACCGACGGCCCGGTAATCAATGGACACTCCGCCATCGGCGATTCACCCAACGTCGCCCCTACCGTTAATCTCGTCAAAGGCCAGAGCACCAAGGCTCTCGACGACGCCGTCTACAGCGCGGCGCAACTCCTGAAAGACCGCGGCCGCGAGCGCCGCAAAATCATCTTCCTCATTTCCGACGGCGCCAACGGAATCAGAACTAATACCCACGATTACAAGTCCACTGTAAAAGAATTGCTGCGTTACGAGATCTCCGTCTATAGCGTCGCCGTCAGCAGTGCCTATTTCGAACGCCGCTTCAGTCGACTGGTCGATTACGCTCACGACTCCGGAGGCGATGTCTACTTCGCCGCCAAGCGCAGCACCATGGAAGAACTCTATTCCCGCGTCACCGAAGAAGCCCGCAATCAATACACCCTGGCGTACTCCCCAGCCGGAACGAATCGCGCGCTCGACTACCACACCATCGAAGTTCGCGTGAAGCGTGAAGGCCTGACGGTTGACGCTCGCGAAGGCTACTACGCCGGCGCCGCCCCCCACTAATTAACGTCGATGTCGCATTAAATAATCGCCAAAATTAAATCCATGCACCGGGTGGCCTACGCTTTGCGATTTTTGCAAAGGGTGGGCGCTTCTGCTCAGCTTTCTTCCATCCGCCACGCGCTGCCTCCCTCGCTTCTTCCGCATTCAACAAAAATTTTGTTTTTTGCTGCTAGTGCCCGCGACTTTTTTGTGAGACAACTATATCGGGCCGAGCGATTTTTTCCGGCCATTGAAAATTGCGGAGGTGTTTGTGAAGAAGAAGCCAGCAAAGAAGAGCAGCACAAAAAAAGGTAAGTAGCACCTCATTCAGATTGAAAAAAAGGGCGCAGCGGATTTTTTCGCAGCGCCCTTTCTTATTTTCAAGAGTTCGAATCGCTTCAACAACTCCGTCTAGCTCCGTCTACGAACTCAATGCCTCTTCATGACTCGGGCAAATCGGCCGGTAAGCACAATTGCGGCACAGGTACCCCGGCTTTGGCGGAAACTGTCCGGCGCGAATGTCCTCCGCGACCTCCTGCACAATTTTCTGCGCATCTTGCAGTTGCTTGGCATCTCGCGTTGTCGCCTGTATCTGATTATTTTGCAGGTAATGAAACACCAGCCGCACAGGGTTCCATTCGAATATCTCCACCGCCGCCAGCGCGTAAATGCTCAACTGCAAATCCCGCCGTGCATCCAGATCCTTCTTCGGCTTCCCGGTTTTGTAATCCACGATTTCCACGTTGTTACCGCCCAACGCATTCACCTGGTCAATGCGCCCGGCAATAATCACGTTGTTCTCCATCGGCAATTCGAACGTCTTCTCCTGCTCCAGAATTTCCGGCAAACTCTCCAGCATCGCCGCGTGAAATACTTTCAGCTGTTCCAGCCCATCTTTCTTGTATTCGTTCTCCTGATAATCGTCCTCAAACCCCGCCGATTTCCATTCCGTCTCAAATATTCGTTGCACTTCCTCGAATGGCAACTTGTTGCCCTTGCGCAATTCCGCCAGCGTTCGCCTGATCGTGTCGTGCACCACCCGCCCAAACGTCAACGTCCCTCGCGGCCCTTCCTCCAGCGCCCATAGCCGCCCAAACAAATATTGCTGCGGGCATCTGCGGTAATTGTCCAGCGCCGAAGGGCTCAGCTTCAGCGGCTCCGGCGACGGGGGATGAAACGTTTCCGCCCACGAAGCAATGCGCGAAAAAATTCGCGGCGGATCAATCGGCGCCGGAAACAATGAAGCCGCCATCGCGCTGCCGCTCGGAACCACATCACTCGGCACTCGCGCAGCCAGTCGTGGCGCCATCTGCACCACGTCCCGCCACTTCACCAGCGGATCCATCACAATGTCCTCGACAAAAGTAGGCACTTTGCCTTTTTTGTCCGTCAACGTGGTAATCGTCAGCCGTTCGCGCGCCCGCGTCAGCGCCACGTAAAACAGCCGCCGCTCTTCCTGAATGTGGAATTGCTCCGCGGGCGCGCCTTCTTTCATCAGCTCGGCAGGGAACTCAAACACCCGCGTCCGCTCCGACGCCGGAAACGCCTTGTTATTCAGCCGGAGCAAAAACACGTGCGGAAACTCCAGCCCCTTCGCGCCGTGTACCGTCATCAACTGCACCGCATCGCCCGGAACATCGTCTTCCAGGCTCACCGTCCCGCCCGCCTGATCGAAATAATCCAGATACTCCAAAAACTCCGCTAGCCCCTTCGTATCGCTTTTCGGCTCCCACTCCACAACAAATTCCGCCAGCCGCGTCACATATTTGCGATCCTGCACCGCCGCGCGCTCGCGAATTTCCAACCAGTCGATCACCGATCCCAGAATTTGTTTCGCGCTCCTCCGGTTAATTGTCTTTCGTTGCGCCAAAAGAAAATCCAGCAGCACCTGTACCGCCGCTTGTGACGCATCAAACGCCAGTTCCGTCTGCGGTGCCTGCAAAATATCGATCAGCGCGGCCCCGCGTTTCTTCGAAGCCCGCTGCGTCAGCCTCACCAAATCTTCCGGCTCCATATGCCAAGCCGGCGCCGCCAACACCCGTGCGCACGCCACATCGTCGTATGGCTGCGCGATCAGCCGTAGGTACGCCAGTACATCCCGCACCAACGGATGCTCCAGAATCGAAAGCTTGCTGATCACAAATGGAATCTTTGCCCGCGAAAGCTCTTCCACCAGATGATCGCGATGCGCGTGTTGCCGGTACAACACCGCGAAATCCTTCCAGCGGTGTCCCGCGCGGTGCAGCCGTTGCAGTTCCCCCGTAACCCACCGCGACTCATCATCCGCATTGGCCAGTTCCGCGATGCGAATTTTCTCACCCTCGGGGTGCGGCGTCGTCAGTACCTTGGGAGGAAAGCGTTCGCTGCGCGCGTTTTGTCCGATAACGTGCGTCGCCACCCGCAAAATATTCGGCGTGGACCGGTAATTCTCCGTCAACGTCACGCGATACCGGCTGGGATCGTCCGTATCCTTTAACCCCGCGAATCTCTTTTCAAAAATGGCAAAGCTCGCGAACGAAGCTCCGCGAAAACGGTAAATGGCCTGGTCGTTGTCGCCCACCACAAAAATATTTCGCGGCTCCGCGCACAACAGATCTAGCAGCTCGATTTGCGCGATATTTGTATCCTGAAACTCGTCCACCAGGATGTAGCGGTAACGCTGTCGCAGTTTTTCTCGCAGCGCCGCATCTTTTTGCAGCAGTTCCACCGCGCCGGTAATCAGCGAATTAATTGATACGCGATTCTTCGCGCGCAGCAATCCCTCGCTGGCCCCGTAAGCCCGCGCAATCTCCTGTTGCAGCGCCACCTGGTCGGCGCGCTCCGCGTACGTATCCTCGTCCAGCTCCCCGCGCTCTGCTTCCAGTTTCGTCCCTAATCCATCCGCATAGCGCTGGAAGTCTTCGCAGGACACGAGCTCGTCCTGGCAGCGGCTGAAAAATTCCAGAAAATCATTCAGGAACTGTCCCGGGTCCGGCAGCCGCCGGTATTTCTCCAGCCGCAGCCGCGCCAAATTCCGCCGCAATAAAATCCAGTGATCGCATTTATCCAGAATCACCCGGCCGGGATCCAGTTCCACCAGCAGCGCCTCGCAAAACGAATGAAACGTCGCCAGCGTGACGTCCTTGCCCCGCTCTCCCACCGCCTTCACCACCCGCGCCTTCATCTCCCCGGCCGCCTTCTTGGTAAAAGTCAGCCCCAGAATATTTTCGCCCGTAATCGATGCATCATTCTCCAGCAGGTGCCGGATCCGCTCCGTAATCACCCGCGTCTTCCCCGTCCCCGCCCCCGCAATCACCAGCAGTGGCCCCGCCCCATGCGTAATCGCGCGCCGCTGCGTCTCATTCACACCCAGCAGGGGACTAGCCGTCGCCGGCAGCCCCATTTCAAAAAGTGTAGCCATCCGTTCCATAGTCTATCCAATTGCTAGGCGAAGAGGAAGCGAAGCCACGATGAACGGATGAAATCGTTGTGTCGAGGCCGATGCCGAGTATCGTCGGCCCGCATTGAAACATCAAGTCATACACGCTTACGTTAGTACGAAGAATCTACTGTTGTCGGCAAACAGGGTTGATAACCTGTGCATACGAGGAAATAGTGCCTGACAAATCCAAGACTCGGCAGCAGCTTCTTTCGCAAATGACAGAAATTGTGGTCGGAAACGTCGAGACGATGCCACCAGATGAGCGTGCCGAACGCGTCGCTGCTTTTCGAAAGGCCATCAAGGGTGACGAGAAGACCGCATTAAGTCGTCCCAAAGCGCCGCGAACTTTTGGTAATCCGCGGAAGTCTCGTCGTAGCCGAGCTTAAAGAGTGCCCGCCTGAATTTTGGAAAATCTCGTTCCGCGAAAATGGAAAGGGCGCACCGGCTGTAAATTGCGGTGCGCCCTAGCCCATCAAGAAACAGAATTGTAATGGCCGCTTCAGATTTTGATTACCTGCCGAAGCGCCACACGAGTCCGCTCTGTATTCTCAGATTGTTCTGCCCGGCCCCGGCAAAGTGGGTGTAGAGATAATCGACCTGGATGGCTCGGAAGGAAACGTGCCGCGTCAGGGTGACATCGGCTCCGCCTCCTGCGGCCGCTGCAAAGGCGTTGCTTGACGTCGAGCCTAGACCAGTTGCACCGGCAGAGAACTGCTCGCCACCGAAGAGCGCCTGGACGAACGGAAACACGCGGCCACGGGTTGGGAAATAGATTCGAGGCCCAACAAGATAGCTCAACTCGTGCGAAGTGAGGCCGGACGGCAAGCCCGTCACCTTGCATGCCCCGAACTCACCGATTACGCCAACCCGCGGCGCAAAATAAGCCCCGAATGAGCCAGACCCGCCCTCGCAGTTAGCGCCGGAAGCTCCGTTGCCCGGATTCAACCGAACATATTGATAGTCTCCAGAAATCTCGAACCCTCGGCCTTCTTGCGCGTTCGCAGAGACTGCAAAGACCGTGGAAACCAAGAACAACCCACACACCATCAGCAACTTACGCATTTCTCTCCTCCAAAGAGTGTATTTGGTTCAGCTAGTACTATTACTATGATGAGCGAGACACATTCTCGGGGCAAGCGTGTCGGATTCGATGGTTTCCCGGGACGAACTTGTCCTCTAGGTCAAGGCGTTTGACCAGACGAACAGGCTCCAATTTCGTCCTTGCCAGCGCCTCGGCCCGCCTCCTCGGCGATCTCGCCTGCGCTTTGCTATAGCCCAAAAAAACGCTTGAGCTCAGTCGCGACTACGTGTATTAGGAACCATGAGCGGCGGAACACGTATGTAACTCAGAGGGCCGCAGGAGCATCGAATTCGCGCGACCCTCCCCACGAGCGGGAGGTGAAGGCAAGAAATGTCCGTGGTTTCTGCAAGAGAGAGCTTGATTCTGGGCCTCGCAAAGCTGGTTTGGCTGAGCCTGCCAGTGCTCCTTTGCAGCTTTCCTTTATGGTCTCAACAACCTCCGACCGACCAAACAACGACGAGTGCGCTGGTCGACTTAGAAGGAACACAGGCTTCCGCCGGGGGACCGCAACACGCTGAGCACCAACCGGGAAGCATCAGCGGCAAGGTTGTTGATCAATCCGGAGCCAACATTGCCGGAGCCGTCGTGAAGCTTACACGTGAAGGCCAATCTTCGGGCCTGGAGGTAACGTCGGACGAGGACGGGCTATTCGCGTTTTCCAATGTCGCCCCAGGCCCCTTCCAGCTCACAATTTCATCCTCGGGTCTCGCGTCGCAGGAGTCGTCCGGAACCCTCCGATCTGGAGAAGCCTACGTCACTCCGCTGATTATGTTGGTCATCCCCACTCAGGTAACCGAGGTGCACGTTGCACTGACGCCGGAGGAACTGGCAACCGTGCAGATCAAGGAACAAGAAAAGCAGCGGGTCTTCGGAGTGATCCCGAACTTCTATGTCAGCTACGAACCGATTTCCGCTCCTCTCGCGCCGAAACACAAGTTTGAACTTGCGTGGAAATCGGCTAGTGACCCGATCACACTTGTCGGGGTTGGGGTGGTCGCGGGGATTAGCCAGGCCGGAGATCGTTGGAGCTCCTACGGACAGGGAGCGCAAGGGTATGCAAAGCGCTACGGCACAGTTTACGCCGATGTTTTTGCCGCAACGCTTATCGGCGGCGCGGTAATGCCTTCGGTTCTCAAGCAGGATCCACGCTACTTTTACAAAGGAAGCGGTAGCAAGCGATCCAGGATTCTCTATGCCGCGGCGAGCTCGGTTATATGCAAAGGGGACAACGGGCACTGGCAGCCCAATTACTCGAATGTCATCGGTAGTTTTGCTGGCGCCGGACTGCAAGCCCTCTATCTTCCCGCCAACGACCGCCGCGGATCCGGGTTCGTGGTCTCCTCGGCGCTAATCAGACTCGGCGAGACGTCCCTCGTCGGCGTCCTTCAAGAGTTCGTTCTTTCGAAGTTGACACCGAATCGCCCTAGGCGTGTGTCATCGCAGCCCTAAGTCCTACCGCGGGGGCGCGATTGCGGAACTGCTGCCGCCCTATTGAGCGCCAACGCACAGTTCGGCGTCGTTCTAAGCATTTGAACTTGGCCAATTGCGTAATCCGCCGGCTGAATAACAATCCACTCTGAAACTGGAACCTCCGACTTTAGCGCTGCGACTTCTCGCCCGAAGCCACCTGCGCGTTAAACTCCCCCGACTTCTTCTTGGGAACCGACAGCGTTCGCCAATCGCTTCCCGCAAAATGCCTCGCCACATAAACGATCTGCCCGACGTGGTACGAATAATGAGCAATCTGCCGGTTGATAGCCTGCGTCACCGAATGCGGCTCGGTTCGAATAGTGATCGTTCTCGATAAGTCTGCATCCGTCAGCGAAGTGAGCGCTTCGAATAAGTAGTTCCAACCCGCGTCCCACATCGCCACGATTTCGGCGCGCGTCGCAGGCGCATCTTCAAATTCCGTATCCCGCCGCCGGTCCGGCTTCTCGCCATCCGTCGTCAGAAAATTGCTCCACCGGGACCGCATGTTTCCCGTCATGTGCTTTACGATAATCGCTACAGAATTCGACTCCGGATCAATCTCCGCGCAAAGTTTCTCGTCCGGACACTGCCCAATCGCGCCATCCCCCAGCCGCTTGTAGTAACGAAACAAATCAACCGCATCCTTCAGGTACGAAGTCGTGAATTGGTGAGCCATACCGCGATTCTCCAGCGCCCCGCCAGGAAACGCAACACCAACGCAATCTGCTAATTCGAAAGCAATGGATGCCCCAGAATACGGCCCCAAGTACAATATGCGCCTAGCCGTTTATTTAGTTTGTAATTATATATCTATGTAGTAAAATAGACTGCGATTAACGCAATACGCTATCGAACCGTTCCTACCTGGCAGTTCGCCCGTCCCGCCATCGTGTCTCCCTCTCATTTCAGAACAGCTTCAGCTCGTAACATCCAGGGGCTCTCGCGCTCTTTGCTCTCTTTTGAGCCCTTGTGTTCTTTGTTTTCAGCATTTTCCAGTATTTTTTTTGCAAACGCCGGGGATGAGGTACCCCGGTGGCTCAGGGATCAAATTGTCCTTCCAGCGTTATCTATATTATTTTCAGCATCTTCTGAACTCTTTGTCACTTTTTGCAACGCCGATCCTTTGTTTTCAATACTTTGTGAACTCTTTCTGCAAAAAACATCCCGGGTGGGGGGCCCGTACATCATTTTTCTTGCACTGCAGGGTCGCAAGTTTGCTTGCCTTTCGTGTGTTCCAGTACAATCGACCTTATCCTCACTCCTCTCGCCCGGAGCTAAAAAATGCCTATCAGCGAACTGCTAGTCACTGAATGGGACCAGGAAGGTGCCAACACCCGCAAGGCCCTCGAACGCGTTCCAGCCGAAAAATGGGATTGGAAACCTCATCCCAAATCGGGAACGCTAGGTTGGATGGCTTCGCACATAGCCACCCTGCCGCATTTTGCCATCACCACCATCAAGACCTCTGAATTCGAAATCGAGGGTGGCGAACGCCCCAAGGTGGATGGCCATGCACGGCTGCTCCCTGTATTCGACGAGCAACTCAAGAAGGGCCACGATGCCATCGCCGGCGTGACCGACGAGCAACTCCGTCAAATCTGGACGCTCAAATGGAAAGGTAACGTTCTGTTTGCCATGCCCAAGTACAACGTCGTCCGCGGCATGTGCTTCAACCACATCATTCACCATCGCGCGCAGCTAACCATGTACTTGCGCACCTTGGATATTCCCGTTCCCGCGCTATACGGACCCAGCGCCGACGAACAAAATTTCTAAACTTTTCAGTTGGGTCCGTTGAGCTGTTCAGAAGTCGGAGATTGAAAATGGAAACACCAGTAATTCTCAGCGCCGTTCGCACCCCGGTAGGAAAATTTCAGGGCGGCCTCTCAAGTTTTTCCGCAGTTGATTTGGGTTCCAAAGCAGTTGCCGAAGCAGTCCGTCGCGCCGAACTCGACGCCAAACAAATTGACGAAGCCATCCTCGGTAACGTAGTCCAAGCCGGTCTGGGTCAGAATCCTGCACGCCAGGCAGCGTTAAAAGGTGGCCTCGATCCTCGCGTCGCTGCCATGACCATCAACAAAGTGTGCGGCTCCGGCCTGAAGGCGGTCGCACTCGCAGCTCAAGCTGTGCAACTAGGCGAATCCGAAATCGTCGTCGCAGGCGGCATGGAGTCCATGTCCAATTGCCCCTATCTACTTCCCCAAGCTCGCACCGGATATCGAATAGGCGATGGCAAACTCGTTGACTCCATGATTCACGACGGCCTGTGGGATGCCTACGAAGACTTCCACATGGGCATGACCGGCGAATTGGTCGCAGAAAAATACAAGATCACCCGCGACGAGCAGGATCGTTTTGCATTTGAAAGTCACCAGAAAGCCGTGCGCGCGCGCAAATCCTGCTTCTTTGAAGCACAAATTCTTCCCATCGAAGTCCCGCAAAAAAAAGGCTCTGCAATCATGATCAAATACGATGAATCCCCACGCGAAGACACGTCCATGGAAGCCCTCGCGAAATTAAAACCCGCCTTCAAAAAAGATGGAACAGTCACCGCAGGCAACGCCCCAGGCACAAACGATGGAGCCGCAGCAGTAATCGTCACCAGCGAACGCCGCGCCCAATCGCTAAACAAAAAACCGATGGCCCGCATCGTCGCTCAAGCCGTCAGCGGAGTCGAACCCAAGTGGGTCATGATGGCCCCGGTGGAAGCCGTGGAAAAACTTCTGACCAAAACCGGCTGGAACCGCGATAAAGACGTCGACCTCGTCGAACTCAACGAAGCCTTCGCCGTCGCTGCCATCGCGGTCACGCGCCAATTGCGCCTCAACCCCGAAAAAGTAAACGTAAACGGCGGCGCCGTCGCCATCGGACATCCCATCGGCGCCTCAGGAGCCCGCATCCTCGTCACCCTGCTCTACGAATTGCAACGCCGCAACCTGAAACGCGGAATCGCCGCCCTCTGCCTTGGCGGAGGCAACGCCGTAGCCCTCGCCCTTGAAATGATGTAGCAGCAAAAACAGAAAATCGCGGGGGCTAGAACTTAACCAATCACGCTACGATTTGAAAAATCACGGAGGGTACGTACTCAGAAATTGCGCGGATTTAACAAACACGGAGGGTGCCCCTCACTCGATTTGTAGGGTGGGTCTTGGGGTTGTTCTTTGCTTCTAAAGTTTGGGGTTTCGTTGCAGTGGGTTCTTATACGGAACTGCGGACGATCGGCGCATCATTCACCGACGAACCCCCCGCAACAGCCCCCGGCGCCAATTCGCAGGCGCAGTACGGGCAGAATTTATCCGTCTCTCCAACTTCGCGTTTGCATTGCGGGCAAGTTGGCTGGAGATTGCATTTGCAGTTAGGACAGAAATTAAATCGCGCCCCAACCGTCGCTCCGCATTGCGGGCAGTTATACGGCAGCGGCTCGCGCATTAAGAAGTAAATAAAAAATCCAAGCGCCAGTGACTGTGACAACACCACGACGAGAATGGTCCACAGCGCCGAGTTCATCCCCCGCCGCTTGGCGTCGCGATTTACATATCCGAAACCTAGCAGCATGGCCGCCAGCGGGATGCTCGCGGCAGTAACAATTCCCGCGACGCTGAGCACCGAAAGCGCGGGGTTATTGGGGAATGGCCACATTTCGCCTTCTGGCGTGCTGAGTGCATGCGCATAAAAATTAGCTATAAAAAACGCTACCTGCGCGATTACGAAAAAAAAGATGACCATCACGATCAGCCATTTCGGAATGATGCGTAGCTCATCGCGAAATCGCGTCTTCTCTCGAGTGCGGCGAAAACGAATCCGCCTCAATTTTTCACTGAACGTGCTGTTAACTTGTAGATCCGACATGCTGTGACCTCATCGATTCCAAAAAAGATTGCACGCCAAATTTTATTAGCTGCGCTGCAGCCAGTAACTCTCGCCGCTTTGTTTTTCGTGCTCAGAGAGCAGCACGACCGCAGCGATCAAAGCAGGCACTGCCCACCACAAACCAAATCCCATTTCCCAAACCAACTTTGGAACGCCGGTTTGTTCTCCGAGCCAGGCAAAGAACCGCCACACAAACGGCGCGCTGGCCACACCGGTGGCCCACGAAATGCCCGCGGCAATCCACAGCACGCGGCGGCGCGGTTCGTGCTGGCGAAGTTGTTGCGCGCGCAAACTTACACGGAATTGTGTGCGCTCCGCCAACCCTGCAGGTAACGCGATCGGCATGGTTTGTAATGAACGCAAAGCCACTGAAGTCTTGCGAGCGAAATCCGCGCAGCTGTCGCACTCCTGCAAATGTGCGGCAAGCCAGGCGTTCTCTGACGAAGAGATGCCTTCGATGCGCTCCTGCGAGATCAGTTGCAGCGCCCGCTCATGAACATTTTCATGAATATTTTCGCTCATGAAATTCCGGCCTCCAGCGTGCCGCGCAAAGCGTCCAGTCCTCTATACAGGCGAGATTTCACAGTAGACGGTGGAGTGCCCAGCACTCCTGCGATTTCGTCGATTTGCAATTCTTCCTGAAAACGCAGGAGCAGCACTTCGCGATAAATGGCGGGAATCTGCTGAAGCGCGCCCTGCACTTGCGTGTCCTGTTCTGAATTCAAAATTGCCTGCAGTGCAGACGCGGAGCGTTCGTCTTTTACTTGTAGCGGATGTGCCTGCTCCGAATCGGTGAGCGCGTCCAGACTTTGCACTTTTCGCTGGCGCTGCCAATCGATCACCAGGTTGCGTGCGATGGCAAACAGCCAACCTTCAAAGCGGGATTTTCCGTCGTACTGATGTCCCCGCTCCAGAACGCGAATCCAGGTTTCCTGGAAAAAATCTTCGGCGCGCGTGCGATCGCCGCTGATGTACACCAAATAACGAAACAAGCGGAATTGATATTGCTCGATCAGCCGGTCCAGCAAATCCGGATCGCGCCGCTGCAGGCCCTGCGCCAGTGCTTTATTTTCGTCTTTCATCAACGCAGAGAACGCACAGGTCGGCAAAGCCCGGGCAGGCCACGCATTTTGCTTATGAATCGCCGGAAATAGAAACGTCGCGCTCATTGTACAGAGAACTACGCGCCAGCCAGGAGAAAAGACTCAAGTAGCTGAACAGGCCTTTAGTTCGTTTAACTTACGGCCACTATGAATACCTTGGCCGCCTGCCGGATTGGCGGCTTGTATAGTAAACTTACTTGGCGATGTTCACTTGTCGAGCGCGACAGACTGGCCCGGTTTTTTCGTCTCGTAGCATAGAACCCGCATAGAGAAATGCAACCACTTACAGCGAGGCAGGCATGTCTGATTTTGGCAACGAAGGTTCTTTTGTAATTCTCTGGGCCGGAGAAAATCCTTCCGTGCATGTGAATCTGATCGAGAAGCTGGAGGCTAACGGAATCGCCTTCAATGATATGTCCTTGGGCGACGACGAAGTTGCCCCTACCGCGGATCCTTTGCCCATCGACTGGAAACCCCGCTTTGGATTTGAAGTTACCGTGTTGTCCACGGACTATCCTGCAGCGAAAGAACTCCTTGATGATCTGCTGGAACGTGAACCAGAGAACTTAGAGATTCCCGCGCAGCCGGAAGTGGTCGATCCGTCAACCATGACACCTAAAGCAAATGACGCGCCGGCTACATTGAGGGTCTGGAAGGGAACAGACCCCAAGCTTGCGCAGTTCCTGACCAGCGCGCTGAGCGAGAACAATCTCGTCGCACGCGTCGCCAATGAAGCGGGATCCACCGCAATTTATGTGGCGGAAGGGAATCAGGCGCGGGCCCTGGAAATTGTCCGCGAAGTAACGCAAGGCGCTCCTCCGAAATAAGCATGAGCATAGACAACATCAAGACTGTCGCGGTGCTCGGCGCAGGCACAATGGGTAACGGCATCGCGCACGTCTTTGCGCGCTCCGGCTATAAAGTGATTTTGCGAGATGTGGAACAGCGCTTCGTCGACCGTGGCATGGACACGATCGGCCAGAATCTGGGCCGCGAAGTAAAGAAGGGCAAAATCACTGAAGCAGAGCGCGTCAGCACGCTGGAGCGATTGCTGCCTGTCACCGATGTCGCCAATATCGCTGCGGCCGATTTTCTGGTGGAAGCCGTTCCGGAAAAAATTGAAATAAAACGCGCTGTCCTGGCGGATGCTGACTGGCTTTTGCGCGACGATGTGATTATCGCCAGCAATACGTCGTCTATTTCTATGACCACGCTGGCCTCGTTAACGCGCCGGCCGGAGCGCTTCGTGGGGATGCACTTCATGAACCCCGTGCCGGTGATGGCCTTGGTGGAAGTGATTCGCGCGCTGCAAACCAGCGATGCCACTTTTCAAATCACGATGGCGCTTGCCGAAAAGTTGGGCAAGAAGCCAATCGCGGTGAATGACGCTCCCGGCTTCGTATCCAACCGCGTGCTGATGCCACTGATCAACGAAGCGGCCTATTGCGTGATGGAAGGCGTGGCGACTGCGGAATCCGTGGACGCGGTGATGAAAGTAGGGATGAACCACCCGATGGGGCCGCTCGAACTGGCTGATTTTATTGGGTTAGATGTGTGCGTCGACATTATGCACGTGTTGCAGGAAGGATTGGGCGATCCAAAGTACCGCGCCTGCCCGCTTTTAAAAAAATATGTGGCGGCAGGCTGGATGGGGCGCAAGAGCGGCAGGGGTTTCTATAGTTACGTGGATGCCGCCCAATCCAAAAGCGCCTTAAAATAGTATTTGCTTTTTGTTCGCCTCGATGTTATTTTGCCCTCAGGTTTTCAACAGGCCGGCATTTTGCACTGTCGGTCTCGTGGTTCGGGAGTGCGGCAACGTGAGAGACTCATTCCAGTGCGTCGACTTTGTGACGGGCCGGATCGCACTTCAATAATTACGTATTCATTAAGTTAACTACATGGTACTATCAGACAACTTTATTGTACCGACGGCATAATTCAGACGTGACTGATTAAATATTTTTTCACCGAGGTGTTGCATGGCAGACGATAGAGCAAAGCTGCTGGAAGCGGCCATATCGCAGATTGAAAAGTCCTACGGGAAGGGTTCTATCATGCGGCTGGGCAGCCGCGATGTGCTGGTGCCGGTCAGTGTGATCCCCAGCGGCTGCCTATCTATTGATGCGGCGCTCGGCGTGGGTGGCTTTCCCCGCGGACGGGTGATTGAAATTTATGGCCCGGAATCTGGCGGCAAGACCACCATGACACTGCACGTCATCGCGGAAGCGCAAAAACTCGGCGGCCAGGCGGCGTTTATCGACGCAGAACACGCGCTCGATCCGGTGTACGCGCGGAAGCTGGGCGTGGACGTGGATAACCTGTTGGTGTCGCAGCCGGACAATGGCGAGCAAGCGCTGGAAATTGCGGAAGCGCTGATTCGTTCGGGCGGCGTAGACGTCGTGGTGGTCGACTCGGTGGCTGCGCTGGTGCCTAAAGCTGAATTGGAAGGCGAAATGGGCGACCCGCAGATGGGTCTGCAGGCGCGGTTGATGTCGCAGGCGCTGCGCAAGCTGACCGCTATCGTTTCCAAGTCGCGCACCTGCCTGATTTTCATCAACCAGATCCGCGAAAAAATTGGCGTGATGTTTGGCAATCCGGAAACCACCACGGGCGGCCGGGCTTTGAAGTTTTATGCCTCCATGCGCGTGGATATCCGGCGTATTCAGGCGATCAAGGACGGCGATAAAGTGGTGGGTTCGCGCACGCGCGCCAAAATCGTAAAAAATAAAGTGGCCGCGCCTTTCCGCGAAGCGGAGTTCGACATCATCTATGGCGAAGGTATTTCTCGCGAAGGCGATCTGATTGATATCGGCGTGGATCGCGGTGTGCTGGAAAAGAGTGGCACGTGGATCAGCTTCGGCAGCGAGCGCATGGGGCAGGGCCGCGAGAATGCGCGCACCTTCCTGAAAGAAAACAAGGATGTACGCGACAAACTGGAATTAGCTCTGCGTAAAAAGCTTGAAATAGCGATTCCCGTCAATTCAAATTCCGCTGAACCCGCGCCCAACGGACACGCGCCTCACGCACAAGCGGATAAGCCGCCAGTAAAAACCACGGCCGCGGCCGCTGGCGCGGACGCTTCACGGGGCCGCCCGAGTCGATAGTTTTGCGGCCATCCGTAATCTAAAAATGAGTGCTGGATCAGTTCCCGGTACTAATCGGGAATTGGTGCAGTTTTGTGGGAGAATCCAAACAAGGGACTTGACCCGGTGATTGTTGAGATTGCTCTGGACTTGAAAGCTTGAATCAGGGAGCGTGATTGTGCGTTATCGGATTCTGATTTGTTTTGCAGGTGCGCTATTTGCGACGGTCTGTACCGATGCGCAGATTGCACCCCAGGCGGACGCGCCCACCGCTGCGACTGTGCGAGACGACGTTATTGCACCTATTTATGCCGAGACGCCCGACGGATTGATGAAGCTCGTACACGACTTGTTGGACGCGGAAAAAACGGAAGATACAAAGAGAAGTTCTGAGATCTATACAAACCTTGTTATCTCAAATCATTCCCAATGGTTCGGGAAAACATTTGGCGGGCCGGAAGGCGAGCGGCTCGATGCCAAATACGACAGGCTGCTCGAACTCCCCACGAGCCAGCTGAAGACGGACGTGGCGAGGGCAGTCCAGAAAGGCCAAGAGTGCGTAGTCGTGCGAACCTTTCCGAAACCAGACGATGCACCGATGGAGTTACAGAAAGCTTTTCTCGCTGCTATGACGATTCCAACCTCACTCTATGGCGCAGCGACGAATAGCGGTCCAGAAGACAAGTCCCATACGCTTCTCGGAGATTTTGTCTATGTGGACGGTGGGTTTCGCTACTTGGATTTCGAGGTCATGCAGGCGCTCACCACTGCCCCTACGCGCATCCGGTTTGGCGGAAATATTCCGAAGCCCAAGTTGATAAAAGAAGTTAATCCTATCTATCCCGAGGCAGCGAAGGTGAATGGGGTTCAGGGCACGGTGAAATTGCATGTCATCTTGGCAAAAGATGGCAGCGTGCGGCAAGCTGAGCTGGTCAGTGGTGATCCGCTATTAGTGCAGGCAGCGATTGACGCCGTAAAACAGTGGAGGTACCGGCCCTCGCTCTTAAATGGCCAACCAGTGGAAGTGGACAACGAAATCAGCGTTGTTTTTCACCTGAAGTACTGACCGAATACATAAAGGCGGGAAAAGCGGTGAGCAACGCTACCCTGGCAGTGCCTGATTAACACTTATTGGGAGTTAGCCCTCGAGGGGTTGCTTCCCTTACACCAGTACGGGCTCTTTCGCCATTCTCACATTGCCATTGTTGTAGTTCTTTTCGCAGGAATCGCAGAACAGCGCCTGGTAAGTGGTGCCATCTTTCGCGCTGGCGTCCGGGATTGGGTTCCAACCCTTGGCCTTTGTGAGCTTGCCACTCTGTGTGAACGCCTGAAACAGGTGCTCACAGATGTAGCCCATTCCGTCGGCCTCTACCTTTTTCGCGTCGGCCAGCCTGTGAATCCAAATCGTTTGCGCCATGTGCTCCTCCAAGTTCAACCTCCACTCTGGCACACGCGCAAAAGCACAAATAGCTGCTCGGAGGGGCAGGTGTGCGCCGTTGGCAACTGGACTAAACATTGAGTCCGAGGCTCGCCCTAACGCCCAATTGTCCGGTAACGCGATTACACAGGAAAAGGGGACTATGATGTCGCAAGTTCTGACAACCAGCCTTCTGACTCGGAATAACTTCCGAACCCGTTAATCGAGAGGCCAAGAATATAAAGATCATTCATATGCCTAAGCGGAGTGAGAAAATCATTCCGCTCGTAAATACATCTCCCGCCAACTGTTTGTCATTTTTGCTAGGCCATTGACGCGTTCCTCCGATGATCGGGTCCATTTTCAGGCGCTTACGAATGGACTCCAGCCTGCACTCCGCTAGATCGACCAGTCAGCTCTGTCCGCTGGCAAACCTGAAGGAGCATAAGAAATAACATCTGTCGCAGAAGAACCGGGAGCGTCGCCTATTTCTGACACTGCCCTTGCGCGCCTCGCTTCGCCTGATGTATTGGCCCGTGCCCGTAAGATCAAACTTTTTCTGATCGACGTAGACGGTACGCTGACCGATGGCAGCGTCTGCCTGATCTCTTCCACAATCGCCGCCGGCTTAGGAGAACCGATCGTCTCCGAAATGAAAGTGTTCAACGCCGAGGACGGCCAGCGATTATCGCTTGCCCACACCATGGGGATTCAGACAGGCTTCATCACCGGCAGACATTCACCGGCCGTGGCTAAGCGTGCTCAAGAGCTGAAGGTCACTTTTGTTTATCTGGGACAGGAGAAGAAGACGGCGGCTTTCGAAGAGAGCGTGCAAAAGGCAGGCGTGAGCGAAGACGAGGTTGCTTATATGGGCGATGACCTGCCGGACATTCCTCTGGCGCAGCGAGCCGGACTGGCAGTTTGCGTAGCCGACGGGGCACCTGAGTTAGCGGCTGTATGCCACTTCACCACTCGCCGGCTTGCGGGGCGGGATACCGCGCGCGAGGTGGTGGAACTAATCCTGAAGGCCCAGGGACGTTGGGAGGAGGCGGTGCCTCAAGCGCTTGCGTAACCAGATGAAATCTGCACAAAGCGGCAAAATCTCCAAGAGTTCTGGTCATCGACGTCGGCGGTACGAACGTCAAGATGCTGGCTACCGGGCAAAAGGAGCCTCGAAGATATCCATCTGGCCCGACCATGACCCCGGGGAGAATGGTCCGCCTAGTCAAGAACTCGGTTCGGGACTGGAAGTTCGATTGTGTATCTTTAGGATTCCCGGTCCGGTCATGCCAATACGACGCTTGCGACTAAACGCTGGTTACGCCAGTTCAAGGTCGAAAGCGAGATTGCTACTGTCTGAGTAAGACATCTCCTGGTTAAACATATTTCGAAACTGGCCATTGGCTCAGAATGCCCCTGCTGAGTTTGGTTGCGGACATTTTCTTGGCTGCTGCTAAACTTGATGGATGCCCTCCGCGCATAACGAAATCGTTCGCGAGTCTTTCACTACACAGGCGACGGCTTTTGCTGCCAATCCCTGGGTTTCCGATGAACAACGCATCGCGCGACTGGTTTCCGCTGCGCGGCTGACGGGCCCGGAACGTGTTCTGGACATTGCCACCGGCCCGGGGTATATCGCGGAGGCCTTTGCAAAAAATTCGCGCGAAGTTTTGGGAATGGATCTGACGAAGGCAATGCTGGATATTGCTCGTGCTCGAACAAAAGAGCGCGGCGTGAAAAATATTTGTTTTCGAGCTGGCGATGCGCAAAATTTGCCCTTCGACGAAGGCGAGTTCGATGTTGTGGTGTGCCGCCTGGCTTTGCATCACGTGCAGCAGCCCGCCAAAGTGGTTAGCGGCATGGCTCGGGTGTGCCGCGCTGGCGGTAGCGTATTGGTGGAAGACATTTATAGCAGCGAATATTCCGCGCGGGCCGCTTATCAGGATTGCTGGGAAATATTGCGCGACCCTTCGCATGTGCGGGCCTTGCCGTTAAGCGAGCAGCTGCATATTTTTCGCGACGCGGGATTGGAGACAGAAACAGTAAGTACCGCGGATGATCTTTGCCCGGAAGTAGAGCGATGGATGGCGACAACGAAAGTGTCTGAAGAGCGAGCTGCGGAAATACGCCAACTGCTGGAAGATGATTTACAACATGATCTCAGCGGAACGCGGCCATTTCGCGATGCCGCGGGGCAGATGTTTTTTCACGCCCGCACGGTGATTATTTCGGGACGGAAGACCGGTGCCTGACCCTGGGGCCAGCTGAAGGCCAGTTGATACAAAGCAAAGCACATACGTTCGTACTAAGCCTGATAGGCTATTGCGGAGCAGATGGCATGGCAATATTATGTGCAAGTTAAGCGGGAGCCGAGTTCGGCGCGGCTTCAGCTGGTGGCATTTCAGCAACAAGGCGCATCTGATTCAAAGATAAGGCGTATAGGCTGAAAGGGCTATCAGAATGGTGTTGACCGGCGCGACGGCTTCGATGAAAATCAACGTCCCGCATAGTTTGTAACGGAAGATCGCACTCTGAGGTGGTAGCAGTGAAGGAACTTGTAAAAGCGACGGTTGCAACTGTGCTTGCGGTGTTATGCGCTATGCCGCTACCTGCAGCCCCGGGAGCTCTTAAGTCAACGCGCACACGCAGAGCCCCAGCACGGTATCACGGGGCCGGAGTACCCACCTTTGCGAATTCTTCCAACGGGGACATTACGGCATTTGATGATCCAGTTGTTCGCCAGGCTGCGGTTGAGGGATTGGGTCGCTATAACGGCGCAGTCGTGGCCGTGGATCCGAACACCGGGCGAGTTCTGACGGTGGTGAACCAAAAAATTGCGTTTGGTGAAGGCTACATTCCTTGCTCGACGATCAAGCCGACGATTGCTTTGGCGGCGCTGGAAGAAAACGTAATCAACCGCGACACCATGTTGAAAGTTGGGCGCCGCAAGTACATGAATCTGACGGAAGCGATGGCACACTCCAACAACGAATTTTTCGAGCAGCTTGGGTTGCGTATGGGTTTCGATACAGTCTCAAAGTACGCGCGCTTGCTGGGACTTGGCGAGCTTTCCGGTTACGAAATACCGGAGGAGCATCCTGGCGCGTTTCCGATGCAGCCGCCGGCGCATGGCGGAGTGGCGCGGATGTCCAGTTTTGGCGAAGGCATCCAGATGACGCCGTTCCAGTTGGTTTCCTTGGCTGCGGCATTCGCGAATGGCGGAACACTTTATTACTTGCAGTATCCGCGGACAGCGGATGAGCAACTTGCGTTTGCTCCGCGAGTGAAGCGGGAACTGAATATTGCGCAGATTTTGCCGGAAATTCGTGAAGGCATGCTCGCAGCGGTTCTGTATGGGACTGGCAAAACGAGCTTCGATCGCGGCGGAGATGAAACACCGCTGGGTAAGACCGGCACTTGCGACGATCACGTTACGCCTTCGCGCATTGGTTGGTTCGTGACTTATGCGGATGAAGCTCATCCGAAAATTGCGCTGGCGGTTCTGCTTCGTGGAAATACGCGACGCGTAAAAGGACCCACGGCCGCTACGGTTGCGGGGAATATTTATCGCCGGCTGCGTGAACAGAATTATTTCGCTACGGTAGCGACGGCCAACACTGTTTCGAACCTGCAATCCGGACAGTAAACTTCTCAAAGATCTTCAGGGATTTGAATTACGTTCTAGGTGGCGTGCAATACAAAACGCACAACCCAAGACCCAGGCCGAAAATCGAGCCTGGGGCACCCTCCGTGTTAGTTCAATGTTCGATAACAACTAATTTCTTGTCATTCAAATGTGAAAATGTGGGCGTGTCGACATTTTTTTCTTAAACACAGGACTTAGCCGATCCACTTTCAACTCTGCGCTGATATCGTTGGCTGCTGATGTAAAATCCGCATTAATTCAATCTGCTACCGTCAGGTAGTCTCAACGCGCGCGTGGTGCACGATTCAAAGTTATTTCTGTAATATTTCCGCACACCGGTGCGTAATTACTGCAAAGGAGTTTGGGGATGAACAAAGTTGTGAAGGGTCTTGGAATTGGTGTGCTTATTCTTGTGGTTCTGGCGGTGGTCGGGATTAGCGCGACTATCGGGTGGCGGCCGTTCATCGGGCCTCAAAAGCGCGCGCTGACGGATCGCAAGTTTGAAGCTACACCGGAGCGAGTAAAACGCGGCGAATACCTCTCGGAGCACGTCGCCGGCTGCACGTATTGTCACACACCGCAAGAAGAAGGCCCGAACGGCCCGGAGCTCGTGCGGGGGCAGAAAGGCGCCGGTCAGTTTTTTAATATGCCAGGTTTTCCGGGAACTGTAGTGGCGCCGAACATTACGCCCGATCGCGAAACGGGCATCGGCAATTTTACCGACGACCAACTGGCTCGCGCAATTCGCGAAGGCATCAGCCACGATGGGCAAACACTTTTTCCGATGATGCCCTACGTGCGTTTCCGGCGGATGTCGGACGAAGATCTGGCTTCAGTGGTTGTCTACCTCAGGACTTTGCCACCAATTCGCAATCCACTGCCGCGCACCGACATTCATTTTCCGGTGAAGTATCTGATCCGTGGAGTTCCCGAGCCGGTAACAGGGACGGTGCAAGCTGATCTCTCAACTCCAGCGAGCCGTGGAGAATACCTAGTGAATTTGTCGTCATGTTTGGACTGTCATACGCCACGCAAGCGGGGCCAACTGGATTCCAGCATGAAATTTGCCGGCGGACAGGTTTTTGATGCATCGGGGCAAATCGTAAGCCCCAACATCACGCCGGACGCGACAGGGATCGGCAGCTACACCGAGGAAAAGTTTGTGAAGGCCTTGAGGACGGGCTATGTGGGCAAGCGGCAACTTGATACGGTGATGCCCTGGCAGGGCTATAGCGGGCAAACAGACGAAGATCTGAAAGCCATGTACGCTTACCTTAGTACTGTGCCGGCCGTCGCCCATCGTGTGGACAATACCCAACCGCCCACGGCCTGCAAGAAATGCGGTCAGAAACACGGAGCGGGCGACACCAACTGAGCGACGGTTTAATAAATGATGGGAAGTTTGTAGAGGTCTTCCGTGGGTTCGTCGGTGACGCGCAGCAGGATCAAGGTGCGATCGTCGTGGGGTGTGGATTCGGCGCCACTGTAATCGTCGGTGGCGGCGAGAATTCTATTAGCGATGGACAGAGATGTTTCGTCGCCGTTGACGCCTCCAAGAAGCGCGTGAAGGCGTTCGGCACCGAACTCCTCGCGGTCGCTGTCCTCAGATTCCAAGATGCCGTCGGAGGCGCACACCACTACATCTCCCGGCTGCAGGTCAATGGTGACCTCCTCGTATTCGCTTTCTGCGAACAGGCCAAGGGGAACACCAGCTACGTCAATCTCGGTGATCTCTCCGTTCCGTACCAGCAGAGGGTAAGGTTCGCCGCCATTGGCCAGCGTAAGACGCCGCGCAGGGGCATCGTAAATTCCAAACAGCAGAGCTATGAACTTTGCTTCCAGGCGCGCGCCGAACATCCGGCGATTTAATACCGAGAGCATTTTGCCGGCGCCAAGGGTATGGTCGGTGACGACTTCACGCAGAGTTCCTATGGCGAGCGAGCCGTACAGCGCTGCAGCCGTTCCTTTGCCGGAGACGTCACCGAGCGCGAACGCCAGTCGGCCTTCGCCGTAGGGATGAAAATCGTAAAAATCGCCGCCTAATTCACGGGCAGGAGCATAAGCCGCGGCCAAATCAAGGCCAGGAATTTCCCTCGCGCCTTTCGGCAAAAGCTGGCGCTGAATTTCCCGCGCCATATTTAAATCGTTTAGCAGGCGCAGTTCGTTCTCGCGTGCATCCTGGTACAGGCGAGCGTTTTCGAGAGCGATGGCGACGTAAGTGCCCATGGTGTCGAGCATGCGCTCATGCTCGAGTGTGAAGGCCTGCGGCACGGTGCTTTCGAGGTCGAGCACGCCGATCAGGCGATCTTGCAATAAGAGCGGGATGACCAATTCCGAGCGAACTTCCACGTCGGTATCAAATTGCACGTAGCGCGAATCCTTGCGCACGTCGCCAATGCGCATGGGACGGCGCTCTCCGGCGGCCATTCCGGTAATTCCTTGATTCAGGCGCAGGCGCAAGCGAGCGGGGATGGCGTCGTCGTAGTGCATGGCGAAGACACTTTCCAGCATTTGGCGGGTCTCGTTCCAGAGCATTACGGTGAAGACGTGATAATTCACGATGCGTTTTACGTGTTGGGCGATGCGCCGTAACAATTCCTCACGATCGAGGATGGCGGTCAATTCGCGGCTGACTTCGTAGAGGAGCGCGAGGCCTTCGGCCTGATCCGGTGCGTCGCCCATCAGACTTGGGGCGAACGAATCGAGATCGCCGAGCGGAAACAAAGGAGCGAGTTTGGCTGAATCATCCATAACCTGGTAAAAGAACTTCTCGGTTAGATGTAACACAGACGCGGAAGATTACAGCAATTGTTTTTATTTTTCGGAAAGGATTTGCAAGCGCTGAAGGGTGGCCAGACCCCAAGTTTCGGGGTCTTCGAAGCCATTATTTCACTTCTTCGAAATGATTATTTTACTTCCCAGGTATCGCCAGCGCGAAGAAGCTTGGTCAAATCTCCAGCGCCCCGCTTGGCGATCACGTCGTTTATCTGCTGATTCATGACGTCTTCATAGCGCGGAACATCTTCCCAGGATCGCAGGACGCCAATGGGAGTGGGGAAGCCCGGGCGTTTCTCCATTTGAGACAACTGAAATGCGTAGGCGGCTTCAAGATGATGGGCGTCGTGGACTAACAGATCTTTTTCGGTGATTCCATTGGCCAACTGCACGACTTCCATATTCAGGCCATTCATGCGAATGCCCTTGTCGCGGTTCTTGCCGAAAACCAGCGGCTTGCCGTGTTCAAGTTGAATGACGTGTTCGCTGCGGGCTTCGCGCTCGGTGAGAGAGAACCACGCGCCATCGTTAAAAATATTGCAGTTCTGCAGAATCTCCACGAAGGCGGAGCCTTTATGAGCCGCGGCGTGTTTCAGAGTTTCTTTCAGGTGGCCCTGGAAGACATCGACGGAGCGGGCCACGAAAGTGGCTTCCGCGCCGATGGCTAGCGATATCGGATTGAAGGGGCGGTCAAGCGATCCAAAAGGCGTGGATTTGCTTTTTTTGTTCAGCTCGGAGGTGGGCGAATATTGGCCCTTGGTCAATCCATAAATTCGATTGTTAAACAGGAGCACTTTGATGCCGACGTTGCGCCGCAACATATGGATGGTGTGATTTCCGCCGATGGAGAGCGCGTCGCCATCACCGGTGGCCAGCCAAACTTCCAGATCGGGGCGGAGCGCTTTGATGCCGGTGGCTACCGCAGGTGCGCGCCCGTGGATGGTATGAAAGCCAAAAGTGTTCATGTAATACGGGAAGCGACTGGAGCAGCCGATTCCGCTGACGACCACGAAATTTTCGCGTTTGATTCCGAGTTCAGGAAATACCGACTGCACCGCGGACAGGATGGCGTAATCTCCGCAACCGGGGCACCAACGCACTTCCTGATCGGTCTGAAAATCTTTTTTGGTGAGCGGGGTGATGGGTGGCAGCGTAGTGGTGCTCATGCGAAATGCTCCTGGCTGCCGAGCATCTCTTCGATTTTTTGTTCGAGTTCGGCCTGCTTGAAGGGGCGACCCTGAATTTTGTTGAGGCCCACGGCGTCCACCAGATATTTGGCGCGTAGGACCCATAGTAATTGACCCATGTTGAGTTCCGGGACCAATACACGCTTGTACCTGGCGATTACTTCACCGAGGTTGGGAGCTAACGGGTTCAGATGGCGCAAATGCACGTGACCGATTTTGTGTCCCTTTTCTCGCTGCGCGCGAACCGCCGCGGTAATTGCTCCGTGGGTAGAGCCCCAGGCGACGATCAGCAAGTCTCCTTCGGGATCGCCGGCGGGCACAATTTCGGGAATATCCTGAGCGATGCCAGCGACCTTCGCGGCGCGAATGCGCACCATGTTTTCGTGGTTCAGAGGTTCGTAGTTGATGTTGCCGGTGACGTCTTGTTTTTCGAGTCCGCCGATGCGGTGTTCGAGTCCGGGTGTTCCGGGAACGGCCCACGGGCGCGCTAATGTTTGTGGGTCGCGTTTGTAAGGTAAAAATCCTTCGGCGGTTTTCGCGAATTGCACTTTGAAGTCAGGTATCTCGCTGAGCTCCGGAACGTGCCATGGCTCGGCGCCATTCGCCAGATAACCATCTGAAAGAAGAATGACGGGGACCATGTATTTCACCGCGATGCGGCAGGCTTCCAGGGCAACCCAGAAACAATCGGCGGGAGTAGCGGCAGCGATTACGGGGATGGGCGCTTCGGAATTTCGTCCAAACAAGGCTTGCAACAAATCCGCTTGTTCGGTTTTTGTGGGGAGGCCGGTGGATGGACCGCCACGTTGAATGTTGCAGATAACCAGTGGCAACTCGATAGCTACGGCCAAGCCTAGCGCTTCGGTTTTGAGCGCCATTCCAGGGCCCGAGGTGGTGGTAATGGCAAGAGCTCCGGCGTAAGACGCGCCGATCGCGGAAGTAATGGCGGCGATTTCATCTTCGGCTTGGAAGGTCATCACGCCGAAATCTTTGTACTGCGAAAGCTCGTGGAGAACATCGGAGGCCGGAGTGATCGGATAGCTTCCTTGAAAGAGACGCAGGCCTGATTTTTGAGAAGCGGTGACTAATCCCAGTGCCAGCGCCTGATTCCCGCTCAGGTTGCGGTACAGACCTGGAGACAACTGCGCGCGCGGAATTTCATAACTGATCTGAAACGCTTCGGTGGCTTCGCAGTAAGAATAACCGGCCTTCATAGCGAGCTTGTTGGCTTCGGTCAACAGCGGCTTGCCTTTGAATTTGTCTTCAATCCAGCGAACCGTGGAATCCATTGAGCGGTTGTAGAGCCAGTAGCACATCCCGAGGGCGAAGAAATTTTTGCAGCGATCCATGGACTTGGCATCAAGTCCCAGATGTTCAAGCGCGCGGCGCGTGAGGCGCTCCAGTCCCACGGAGAATAGTCGGAACTTGTCGAGTGAATGGTCTTCCAGCGGATTCACGGTCATTTGCGCTTTGCGCAGATCGCTTTCCGTGAAGCTGTCACTGTTTACGATCAGGATGCCGTTGGGTTTCAAGTCCGCGACGTTGACCTTGAGCGCGGCCGGATTCATGGCGATCAGCACATCGACGGCGTCGCCGGGGGTGGATACATCGTCGGACGAAAAATGTAATTGGAAACCGCTGACACCGGGGAGCGTTCCCGCTGGCGCGCGGATCTCGGCAGGATAATCAGGGAAGGTGCGGATATCATTGCCGTAGAGAGCGACGGTGTTGGTGAATTGGCTACCGGTTATCTGCATGCCGTCCCCGGAATCGCCTGCAAAACGGATAACTGCGCTGTCGATAACTTCAGGCTTGGTCTTCGAGGGCGGCAGTGTAATTAACGTCGACATAATTGCTGACTTCCTTGGGCCCTAGGACGCATACCCGCCGGTGTTGCACGCGGGACTTCTAACTAACGCAATAAGGGTGACACAAAAAGAATAGCACAGCGAGGCGTGTGTCCGCAGAGCACACAGGGGGAACGACGTGGGCTACCGGTAAGCCGAACAATAGCGGTATCGAAAATTACATCAAGCCTGCATACGTAGAAATTTTTGACCGCTGTTCCACATCGAAACATCAAGTCGTTCGCTAGAGATCAGGACTTCCCGTTTTGCTTTGTACATTAGGTCGAGCTTTTCGCTTGACGTTCGCTTTTTTTTCGCCTAAATTAATGGCACAAAGCCTGCTGTCCACAGAAGGAAAAATGCAGACAGGCGATCGGAGGCGTACATGGCCCTGACCAAGCGTCAAAAAGAGGTTCTGGATTATTTGGTTTCGTTTGAAACGAAACACGGTTACGCGCCGAGCTTTGAAGAAATTGGCAAAGGGTTGAAGTTGACTTCATTGGCGACCGTTCATAAACACATCACCACGCTGGAAAAGAAAGGTTTCATTCGTCGCGGTTATAACCAGAGTCGATCCATCGAAATTCTGCGACTTCCGAAACCCGTAAAAGACCAGGTCATGGACCGAAGGATTCAGGAGCTGCCGCTAGTTGGACGCATTGCAGCGGGGCGGCCGCTGGAGGCGGTTGAGGAGCGAGAAACTTTGTCGCTCGGGGACTTCGCGCGCGGTGGAAATTCTTTCGTGCTGCAGGTTAAGGGCACTTCCATGATTGAAGATCACATCATGGATGGCGATTACGTGGTGTGTGAGCAGACGCAAGTGGCGAATGCGGGCGACATCGTGGTGGCACTGATCGGCGAGGATGAGGCGACCTTGAAGCGTTTTTACCGCGAAGGGGCAGGGAAGATTCGCTTGCAGCCGGCCAATTCCGAAATGGGACCGATTATCGTGGCGGCCAATGACGTTAAGATCCAGGGCCGGGTGATTGGCGTTCTGAGAAAATATTAGGCTGGCGCGTAGCAAACTGTTTCAAATAGGTTCGCTTCGGCTTCGATCGTTCTTCAACCTGAAACCCTTCCAGAAGCGCAACTTTTGCGTTCCTATTGGGATAGAACATTCTGGTACAGTGCGCGCGTTCGCGCTTCCATTGCATCTCGGGTGGGCTAGACTATTCCCAGCACATTCCAAGTGTTAAAAGGACGCTTCTTTGAGTAACTTTGATCTGAAAAATTCACCAAGGCCCATCAAGACTGTTGTTGCCCTGGCACTGCTATTGGCCCTTTTTCTGCCATTGCGATGCGCGGCCTATGCCGTGCTCTCCCACGAAGCCATCATCGACGCGGCCTGGGACACTAATCTGAAGCCGCTGCTACTGAAACGGTTTCCGCAGGCGACGCCCGACGAACTGCGCAAGGCGCATGGATATGCTTACGGCGGGGCCATCATTCAAGACATGGGTTACTACCCGCACGGGACTCATTTTTTCAGCGACCTCACGCATTACATACGCAGCGCCGATTTTATTCTCGCCATGATACACCACTCCAAGGACCTAAACGATTACGCTTTCGCGTTGGGCTCGATGGCGCACTACGCCGCAGATACGGATGGCCATAGCATTGGAACGAACCACGCGGTGCCAATTCTGTATCCCAAGCTGAAAAAGAAATATGGGGATGTTGTGACGTATGAGGAAGACCCGCTGGCGCACGTCAAAACTGAATTTGGCTTTGATGTCTTGGAAGTAGCGCAACACCGCTACGCTCCGGACAGTTATCACGACTTTATCGGATTTCAGGTGGCAGTGCCGTTGTTGGAACAGGCATTTCGGGAGACCTACGGCCTTGAGTTGAAAAGCGTGCTTCCAAGCGAGGAAAAGGCATTAAATTCCTATCGCCGTGCGGTGAGTGAGCAACTTCCCAAAGCCACGAAAATCGCGTGGAGCCTGAAGCAAAAAGACATACAGAAAGACATGCCGGGCATGACCAAGCGGAAGTTTCTGTACAACCTGAAACGTGCCAGTTATGAAAAGGAATGGGGCAAGAATTACGACCAGCCGACCGCCGGCGAGAAATTTATTGCGTTCTTGACCAAGCTGCTTCCCAAGATTGGACCGCTGCGGGTGCTACAGTTCCGCGCTCCAACGCCGCAAACGGAAAAGATGTTTGAAGACAGCTTCAACGCCACCATGGATCGTTACCGCAAATTGCTGGGCGCGGTTGGAAGCGACCACTTGGAAATGGTTAACGATAATTTTGACACGGGAGGAAGCATTGCTCCGGGCAAGTACCGCATGAGCGATGATACTTACGCGAAACTTCTGGACAAGTTGTCGGATGAGAAGTTTGCGAAAGCTTCGCCAGAGGTGCGAGCAAATATCCTGGCGTTTTACAGCGATCCGAGTGCGCCCTATGCTACCAAACGCGATCCGAAGGCGTGGGAGAAGGTTCAGACCGAGCTCGACCAATTGAAAGCAGCGCCGCCGGCCGCCCCGGTAATGGCGGAATCCTCTAACTCGAAAGACTGATTGCGGCTGTGGCAAGTCGCTAAGCTGGCGTTAAATACACCCGCATAGATTATTTCTTTCTGACGAATGCAAAATTCGGCGTTGCCGCCTCGCGCCCAGTCGATGAAACAATGTAGAATTTTGCGCATGGTTCTGCGGTTGTGCCTTCCGAATGAAGAGTAACCGGCCTATCCGAAAACTGCTCGCCGCCAATCGGAGCGAGATCGCTATCCGGATTTTTCGCGCTGCCAATGAGCTTGGCCTGCGCACAGTGGCGATCTATTCGCAGGAAGACCGGCTGGCGCTACACCGTTTTAAGGCGGACGAGGCTTACCTGATTGGTGCCGGCAAGGGACCGGTAGAGGCGTATCTCGATATTCCGGGGATCGTCGCGCTAGCAAAAGAAAAAGAAGTTGATGCTATCCATCCTGGTTATGGATTTCTCTCGGAAAATCCGGCGTTTGCGCGTGCGTGCGAAAAAGCCGGGATCAAGTTTGTCGGTCCAACACCTGATCTTTTGGAGTTACTCGGCGATAAAACAGCGGCGCGCCGGCTCGCGGCTTCGGCGGGCGTTGCGGTGTTGCCCGGTACCGCCAAGCCGGTGAAAACCAATGCCGCGGCGCACAAAGCTGCGGGTGAGATTGGTTACCCGGTGATGGTCAAGGCCGCGATGGGAGGCGGCGGGCGGGGTATGCGCGTCGTTCATGACGCGGCGGAACTGGATCGGTTGTTGGAAGAGGCCCAAGGAGAAGCGCGATCGGCGTTTGGCGATGGTTCGGTATTCCTGGAGAAATACCTGGCACGTGCTCGACACCTCGAGGTGCAAATTCTCGGCGATGAGTATGGGGAACTGCTGCACTTGTACGAGCGCGATTGTTCGGTGCAGCGGCGGCACCAAAAAGTAGTGGAAGTCGCGCCTGCGGCAAATTTGGCTGCGAGGGTGCGGAGTGAATTATGCGAAGCAGCAGTGAAATTGGCGCGCGAAGCGGGTTATAGAAACGCCGGAACGGTGGAATTTCTTTACGATGTAGACGCCGCGAAATTCTATTTTATCGAAGTGAATCCGCGCATTCAGGTGGAGCACACCGTCACAGAGATGGTTACCGGGATTGACCTGGTACGTTCGCAGATTCTAGTGGCGCAGGGGCATCATTTGCATGAAGCGCCGCTGTCTTTGCCGGCGCAGGAAAAAATTCCGCTGTATGGGGCCGCGCTTCAGTGCCGGGTGACCACCGAAGACCCAGCAAATAATTTTTCTCCCGACTACGGAAAACTTTCCACCTATCGTTCACCGGCGGGATTTGGGATTCGCCTGGATGGTGGAACGGCTTATGCGGGTGCGATTCTGGCCGCTTATTACGATTCTTTGCTGGTCAAAGTTACGGCGTGGGGTGCGAATTTGCCGGAAGCGTGCCAACGCATGGACCGGGCGTTGCGCGAGTTCCGGATCCGTGGGGTAAAAACGAACATTCCGTTTGTGGAAAATGTTGTCAATCATCCCAAATTTCGTGCTGGGGATGTCACCACGTCGTTTCTTGACGAATCGCCGGAGCTTTTTCGTTTTCGCACACGCGGCGATCGGGCCACGAAACTGTTGTCTTATTTAGGCGACGTCATTTTGAATGGGAATCCGGAGGTGAAAGGGAAGAAAGCTCCCGAGACGCGGGAAACGGCTGTTGTTCCGGCGGCGCCAGGAATGGATATTCCGGACGGAAGCCGGCAACTGCTACACAAACTCGGGCCTGAGAAATTCGCGGCGTGGGCAAAGAAGGAGAAGCGGCTGTTAATCACGGACACGACGTTCCGCGACGCGCACCAATCGCTGATGGCCACGCGGGTGCGCACACATGATTTGCTGGCTACTGCGGGTGCGGTGGCGCGGCGGCTGCCTAATCTTTTCAGCCTGGAGATGTGGGGCGGGGCGACGTTCGATACGTCGCTGCGTTTTTTGCATGAAGACCCGTGGCAGCGGCTGCGTGATCTGCGAATCCGCGTGCCAAATATTTGTTTTCAGATGCTGCTGCGCGGGGCGAATGCCGTTGGCTACGCTTCGTATCCCGACAATGTAATTGTGGAGTTTGTTCGCGAAGCGCACGGGCAGGGCATCGACATTTTTCGTATCTTCGATTCGCTTAATGCCATCGATAACATGCGTGTTTCGATCGACGCGGTACTGGAAACGGGCGCAGTTTGTGAACCGGCCATTTGTTACACGGGGGACATTCTCGATGGTGCGCGGCCGAAATATTCGTTGAAGTATTACGTGGCGCTGGCGCAGCAACTCGAAAAGCTGGGCGCTCATTTTTTGGCTATCAAAGACATGGCAGGGTTGTGCAAACCCTACGCGGCGTATGAACTAGTGAAAGTGCTGCGACAAGAGATTGGCATACCGGTGCACTTTCACACGCATGACACCAGCGGGCTCAACGCTGCAAGTATCTTGAAGGCTGCTGAAGCTGGAGTGGACGTGGCCGATGCCGCGGTTGCCGCCATGAGCGGAGGCACCAGCCAGCCGAACCTGAATGCCATCGTCGAATCGCTGCGACATACACGGCGCGATACGCAGCTCGACATCGAAACGTTAAATGAGTGCTCCGATTATTGGGAGACGGTTAGAGGATTTTATGGGCCGTTCGATTCGGGACCGAAGTCGGGCTCGGCGCGTTTGTATCAACACGAAATTCCTGGCGGGCAGTACACCAATCTGCGGGAACAAGCGACATCCATGGGACTGGGGCAACGCTGGCGCGAGGCGGAAAAAATGTACGCGGAGGTAAACCAGCTTTTTGGGGACATCGTTAAGGTGACGCCTTCAAGTAAGGTGGTCGGAGACATGGCGCTGTTTCTGATGGCCAACGACCTGCATCCGGCAGACATTTTGGCGCTGGATGAGAAGCACGATGTTTCGCTGCCGAATTCCGTGGTGGAAATGTTTTCAGGAGTGTTGGGTGTTCCGCCTGGTGGTTGGCCGAAGAAATTACAGAAGATTATTTTGCGGGGACAGAACCCTGTGCGCGGGCGGCCGGGCGCGAGTCTGGAAGACGTGGATCTAGATAAGGAGCAGAAAGCGCTCGAGAAGAAAGTGAATCACGCGGTTCGGCCCGAAGACCTCTTAAGCTATCTGCTGTACCCCGAGGTGTTCACCAAATATGACAAGTTCCGGCAGACCTACGGAGATGTGAGTGTTCTTCCGACTTATGCCTTTTTTTATGGCTTGCGATCGGGAGAAGAAATCACCGTAGAGATCGAGGCTGGAAAATCGCTGGTCATCAGGTTCCTGACCGCCAGCGAGCCGCATCCTGATGGTACGCGTACGTTATTTTTCGAATTAAATGGGCAGCCGCGAGAAGTTAATGTTCGTGACCGTGCGTTGCGAGTTGTAGAACGATCGCATCCTAAAGCGGATCCTGCAGACTCGGGGCAGGTCGCGGCTCCTACCGCGGGAGTCATCAGTGGGATTGCAGTGAAAGCAAATCAGGCCGTGGAGCGCGGGGCGAAATTATTAACGCTGGAAGCCATGAAGATGCAATCCAATATTTATGCGCCTATAACAGGAAAAATTGCCAAGCTGCTGGTATCCCCAGGGCAGAATGTGGAAGCGAAGGACCTACTCGTCACCATTACTCCATGACCTTTCGTAAACACGAAAAATTTCCTTCCGAAGTCTTAAAAAATGAGCGGGATCTTGTTGTTTATCTGCCTCTGGGCTATGAGGGGCAGGGCACGCGACGTTTTCCTGTGCTGTATTTGCACGATGGGCAAAATCTCTTCGACGGCTCGACGGCGTTTGTTCCGGGCTTGGACTGGCGCGTGGGCGAAACCGCGGATCACATGATCGGTAGCGGCGCGGTTGAGCCGCTGATTATCGTGGGGATTTATAATTTGGGCGAGCAACGCATTCGGGAGTACACGCCCACGCGGGTACCCAAGCTGGGCGGCGGGCGTGCGGATCGTTACGGAAAATTCCTGATCAACGAACTGAAACCATTTATTGATCGAGAATACCGGACCCTCGGGGATTCCGCGACTACGGGATTGGGTGGCTCATCGCTGGGCGGCCTGGTGTCGCTGTACGTAGGACTGAAATTTCCGCAAGTATTTGGGCAGCTGGCGGCGCTTTCCCCCTCAGTGTGGTGGAACCAGCGGGTGATGCATCGCTTCGCTGCCACTGTGCAAGCTGAGCCCCGCCCGCGCATCTGGCTGGACATCGGCACTCGCGAAGGGGCGCAGATTGTGCGGGACGTTGAAAATTTTCGGGACGTGCTGGTGAAAAAAGGCTGGCAGCTCGAGCAGGATCTGCACTACGAACGAGTGGAAGGCGCGGAGCACAACGAAGCGGCGTGGTCACAGCGCGTCGGGCCAGTGTTGCAATTCCTCTTCCCAGCGGGGAATAAGAACGTATAATCCGCGCGCTGTGCGGTTTGATGAATTTTGAATTTATGTGCGCTATCATCGCGCGGTTTAGAGATTCCCGATAAAGTTTGCAGGGGCTTCATGCCGGATCAGAAACCGCTGACAATTCTGTGCGTAACTTCCTACGAAAAAGGGCAGGAGTTTATCCGTACGTGTAAAGCGATGGGTTGTCGCGTGCTACTTCTAACCGTGGAAAAACTAAAGGATGGCGACTGGCCACGGGGGTGCCTCGATGGCATTTTTACCATGCCTGAGGATCTTCCGCTGCAGGGCTTGATCTATTCAGTGAGTTATATCGCGCGGTCGCAGCGGATTGACCGCATCGTGGCGCTCGACGAATTCGATATGGAGAATGTGTCAGCGCTGCGGGAACATTTGCGCATCCCCGGCATGGGCCTGACTACCGTGCGCTACTTTCGCGACAAGCTTTCCATGCGCGCGCGGGCAAAGGAAGCGGGCATCGCGGTTCCCGAATTTGTGCCGGTTCTGAATTACGACGACCTGCGCGAGTATATGGCGCAGGTGCCGGGGCCGTGGCTCTTGAAGCCGCGCTCGCAGGCCTCGGGCATCGGGATGAAGAAGATCCACGCGCCGGACGAGCTTTGGCCGCGGCTTGACGAGTTGGGTGATCAGCAATCTTTTTATTTACTGGAGCATTTCGTTCCCGGGACCGTTTACCACGTGGACAGCATTGCGTCGGAGCGCGAGGTGGTTTTCGCAGAGGCTCACAAATACGGGACGCCACCACTGACGACTTCTCACCAGGGCGGGGTTTTCACGACGAGTACTTTGCCCCCGGATGCGCCAGAGTACGCGGAGCTTCTGTCGCTCAATCGAAAGGTTCTCGGCGAATTGGGTTTCGTACGCGGTGTTACGCATGCTGAATTTCTGGAAGCGGATTCCGACGGCAGGTTTTACTTCATTGAAGTGGCAGCGCGGGTTGGCGGAGCATTTATCAGTGACGTGATTGAAGCCGCTACGGGAATTAATTTATGGCGGGAATGGGCGCGGCTGGAAGTTGGTGCAGGCAAGGAGCCTTATCAGCTTCCGCCTCACAGGCGTGAATACGCCGCCGTCATTCTGTCACTGGCGCGCCAGGAACATCCGAACACTTCGGCCTACAACGATCCGGAAATCGTGCGGCACATTTCAAAATATCACCATGCCGGATTGATTTTGAGGGCGACCAGCTCTGCGCGGCTGCAGCAATTAATTACCTCCTATGCTGAGCGTTTCCAGCAGGATTTTCTGGCGACGCAACCGGTGCCGGACAAACCAACTTTTTAATGCGGGCCTCGTTGGGCCGACTTAATACCGCGGCGCAGGTCCGCATCTTGTAGATATTAAAATTAAATTAATGCGAGATTTTGCATGACAAACGCGCATTATTTTGTGTTATGTTTGCGCCCCCTGTCCTCTGGTCCAGTAACTGAAACGCACGAGCGGGCCACGCACCGTTTGCAAGTGCACATCCCAAGGCATAGAGTTTGCTTTACCCGGTTGGACGTCTTGTAGTTTTGGGGGCTGTCCCTTGGGAGGAACGATGTGGAGTAACAAGAAACCGGAAACGCCACAGGCTGCGGAACCGGAGCCAAGAAAATTCAATTTCAATGAGCCGCCGAAGCCTGCTACGGCGACCTTGGAGGGGACAAAGAATATGGCAACAGGTAATGATGCAATTCGTCCGCTGGGAAATACCGGAGACCGTACAGGAACGGGAGCGCGACTTGGCTCCAGTCTGCACGTTAAAGGCGAGATTTCCGGGAATGAAGATCTGCTGATCGACGGCACGGTCGAAGGACTGATCACGCTGGATGAGCGGAAGCTGACTGTCGGCGCAAGCGCCAAAGTCACGGCGGATATTATCGCACGTGAAGTTGTGGTTTATGGCACGGTGAAGGGTAATCTCCGGGCTAAGGATCGCATCGAAATCAAGAAGGACGGGTCCGTGAACGGCGACCTGACCACCGCGCGCATCATGATCGAAGACGGCGCGTATTTTAAGGGTTCCGTGGAAATCGATCGCACTTCGGATAAAGAATCGTCCGGCGCGAACGCGTTTGCGCGTGTTCCGGCAACCGCGAAAACTATTTAACTCTCCCACTTTCAAATCCGACGGCGGCGAGGTCAATTCCTCGCCGCCGTTTGTATTTTGTGATGATGGGTACCCCGGGGCGCAACTCTCTTTGTGAAAGACGATTTAGGTTGTATTCGCCAATGGCGGATACTTCACCGGGCGAAGCGCATCGTCGCCACATCGTGTACGACGCGGCACACAAATACGTATTCATCGCTAACGCAGCGATGAATCGGTTGGAAGTCATCTCTGCGGTGGATCAAAGCAGGGTCGCACGCATTTCAGTTTCAGGTGCGACCAGCGCCGACATATCTGCTGATGGCACTACTTTATGGGCGGGTTCGGCGCTAAATGAAATCGTTGCTGTGGACACCTCGACGCTGCAGATAAAAACTCGCTACGAGCAAGCTGGAATTTCGCCGTTCCCGGCAGCTGTTTTCGATCGGCCTATAGAGGTTCTTTCTCTTGCTACCGGGCAATGTTTCGTTCGACTTCGTCAATCGCGTTCTACTGAAGCGCCGCTGGCTCTTTGGGATCCGGTTTCCAATGCGATGACTGACCTGACACCGACGGCCGGGGCGCTGTTTCAAAACGGTCTCGGGCCTATGGCTCGAACCGGCGATCATTCGGCGGTGATTGTGGCTGCAAATGATTCCAGTGGAAATGCTGCGGTCTTCGCGCTTAATGGAGTGGTGAGCACAGGACCTCGATCGCTAGGCTCCGGTGATAACGCTTCCTGCAAACTTGCGGTCTGGGACGCGAGCTCGCCAGGGCAGTTCAAGATTTCGCCGGCGAAAGTCGCCGTCCAAGACATTGCAAGCACGGCGGGCGGAAGAGCGTTTGCGCTGCAAACCGCCGCTTCCATCGAAATTCGCGATTCCGGTATGTATGTAACAGCCGTGCCGACCGCCGCGGAATTGAACCAAATTCCTGGACGCGTCGCGGTGCCGGGACTCGCGATGCATCCGACCGGGGCGCTTCTCTATCAGCCATTTCTCACTGGAGCAGCGGGCGGGCCGAATGCACGGGGCGGTGTGGATATTTCGGACGCGTGTTCGGGCCAATTGCATATGCGGATATTCTTGCCGCAACAATTGATGACCGATGTGGATGCGCTTCACGGCGATTTCTTGGCCATTGATGAAAACGGGCAACGGCTGTTTGCCATCACATCACTGGATGGGTCGCCGCAAAACGCGGCGCTTACGGTTGTGCAATTGGCCTCTGTTCCCCTCGCACTGGGAAGCGTTTCATCACCAACGATCTCGGCTGCCGGAGGTACAACGTTCACGATTCGAGGGAGCGGTTTTCAAGCGGGGATCAAGGTAGCCATCGGTGGCAAGCCCACGATGCCAACATTGGTGGATATGAATACGCTGACCGTGGTTTCGCCGCCGGTGCTGACCGGCCCCCAGCAGTTAACGCTAACCAACGTGAACGGCGAGACTGTTACAGTGGACGCTGCGGTCATCGCCAATTAGTTACTAACTTTTCACGCCTGGCTTCATCCAAATTAACGACTACTCTTACTCATTCAATTTTGGAGCGAAAGATGCAGACTCGCAAACTCGGTAATTCTGACCTGAATATAACTCGCACAGGTTTTGGCGCGTGGGCTATCGGCGGAGGCGGTTGGGAATTCGGTTGGGGAAATCAGGAAGACAACGATTCCATTGCGGCCATCAAACGTGCGTTGGAATTGGGTGTCAACTGGATTGATACGGCTGCGGTGTATGGCACCGGGCATTCGGAAGAGGTCGTCGCGAAGGCTCTGACGGAATGGCAAGGAGCGCGGCCTTACATTTTTACGAAATGTTCGATGGTTTGGGATGAGCAGCGCAAAGTTCGCAACGAATACAGCGCCGATTCCATTCGCCGTGAATGCGAAGCCAGTTTACGCCGGCTGCGGGTCAGCGCGATCGATCTTTATCAGATGCATTGGCCGCCCGCAGATAACGGCGGTGGTTTGGAAGAAGCGTGGCGAACGATGGCTGCGCTGCAGAAGGAAGGCAAAGTTCGCTGGATTGGAGTTTCTAATTTTACCGTCGAGCAATTGAAACGCGCTGAAAAAATCGCACCGGTCACTTCACTGCAACCGCCATATTCGCTGATTCGCCGTCAGATTGAAGCTGAAATTCTTCCGTATTGCGAAAAGCGGGGAATCGGTGTGATTTCCTATTCTCCGATGGCTTCCGGTTTACTAACAGGAGCGATGACCCGTGAGCGTGCGGCGGCATTGCCCGCGAGCGACTTTCGTAGCCGCGATGCTGAATTTAAGGAGCCGCGACTTTCCAAGAATATTGCGTTGGTGGAACGGCTGCGACAAGTGGGGCAGCGTCTCGGCCGCTCGTCAGGTGAAATTGCAATCGCGTGGGTATTGCGACATCCGGCGATCACCGGGGTGATTGTTGGGGCGCGGAATGCGAAGCAGGTCGAAGGCGTAGTGGGCGCCGCCGACGTAACGTTGACCAAACAGGACATCGCTGAAATAGAGGGTGCGGCCGCGATTGCCGCGGCTCGATAGAAGTTTTCGGGACGATATTCGCAACTCTTCTGTCCGAAATAACCACTTCTGGAGCGTTCGATGGATTTGGGCCTAAAAGGAAAGATTGCTGTGGTTACCGGTTCGACCGCCGGCATCGGGTTCGCGATTGCAAATACTTTGGCCGCGGAAGGCGCGCAAGTGATCGTCAATGGGCGGACGCAAGCGCGGGTGGATTCGGCGATTAAGAGCATCCGCCAAGAGAATGCGAAGGCCGAGGTGCGGGGCGTTGCCGCTGATCTAGGGACCGCGGAGGGCGTTAAGTCTTTCGCGAAGATTGTTTCTGAAGCCGACATTCTAGTGAACAATCTAGGAATTTTTGAGCCGAAGCCGTTCGCGGAAATATCGGATGCGGATTGGTTGCGATTCTTCGAGGTGAATGTGATGAGTGGCGTTCGTTTGAGCCGTCATTACCTGCCGGGCATGCTTCGCAAAAATTGGGGCCGGATTATTTTTATTTCCAGTGAATCGGGGCAGCAAATTCCCGCGGAGATGATTCATTACGGGATGACCAAGACCGCGCAAATTGCCGTGGCGCGCGGAATTGCGGAGTCCGTGGCGGGCACGGGGATCACCGCGAATTCGGTGCTGGTGGGGCCTACTGCTTCGGAAGGGGTGGGCACATTCGTGGCGGATCTGGCCAAGCAACAGGGGATTTCGAACGCGGAATTTGAGAAGAAATTTTTCGAGGGCGTGCGGCCGAGCTCGCTCTTAAAGCGTTTTGAGACGCCAGAGGAAGTTGCTGCGGTGGTGGCTTTTGTGGCGAGCACCCAAGCTGCAACGATTAATGGCGCGGCGGTGCGGGCCGACGGCGGCGTGGTGCGCAGTATTCTTTAAGTAAGCTGTCCGATTCGTTCACAAACGAGATCAGGCGCGGAGGTAGTCGGGTCGCCAGTTTTTAATCTGTTGTTTGATGGCCTTGCGATCTTTGATTTTTTCGTCGAGCACTCTTCGCGCCAGCGCCGGCAATTCCGCATCGCTTGCGAACCTCAGTGAAATGAGCTGGCCGGGTTCAAGTTCGACGATACGTGGCTGTAAATCCTGCGGTAGCAATCGCTCGCAACGCAGGCGCTCTTCCATGCGGATCACGCGGTCCTGCACCGACAAGGCGAACATCCGCGCCAGCAGGAAACCCATCAAAATGGCGACGGAGGTCAGCACCCAAATCGCTCCGTCGAGCGACCATAGCGAAACCTTCCAGCGGTAGACTGACCAGCCGACGTTGAGAAACAACGCCGGCAACACAAACAAATGAAACGCCGGCACGGTTTTTGCGTGATTGGCAAAATTTTGCTCGGTCATCGAATCGCCTCCTCAAAAGAATAGATAGGTTCCACATCCACGGGAATATCGGAAACCTTGCCGAGGGCCGCTTGCAATTCTGGCGGCAATACGGCGTACTTAGCAAACCACGCTTCGGAACGCGTGCGGTCGCCAGTCGCCTCTTGCTCGAGGAGTTCCTTCGCCAATGCCGCAATCGCGGCGGGCATCTTTTCCACGACCACGGCGTATTTTCCGGTCGCGGGGTCGCGGGTAATGGCGCCGTGCTCCGACAAATAACTGAATTCCATCATTTCCGCGCGGCCGTGAGGTTCGGCGATTCCAAAACGAATGGTCCGCAGATTTCCCGCCACGTAGGAAATATAATCCTCTTCAAGTTTTTCTTTGCTGATCACGTCATGCGCTTGCAGCCATTGCAGTCCAAACATACCTACCACATCTGCTTTGGCTTCTTCCAGACCTGAAAAACTTCCGCCAATGGCTTCGCGGATTTCGCGTTGGCCTTGCGCGGTCCGCGAGTAGTTGGGGCCGAGCTCGTGGCTAATCTCGTGCATCAGCGTGGAGGCCAAATAGCCCTCTCCGGAAGCTTTGGTGGCCTGGTCCTCGCGCATCAGACGCTTGGCCAAAGGAAGAATGATTTCGTTCACGCGAGCATCCATGAAGTTCTTGAAGAAAATCTTTTTGCTACCTTTGGCGGCGTGTACACGCGCGTCGTTCGGCAGATTGTCCGCCACGGATTGGTAGCCATGAAGCAAATCTCCGGTGCGAAAGGGAGCGTCCATAACTTCCATGGGAGTTAAATGGCCGCGCTTGGAAGGTAAATCAGCTTTATCCAATGGCAACGCTTCCTGTAAGTCGGGGACATACTTCTGATACATCTCAAGCTTGTTGCTCTCTTGTTCGTCGCGGATCAGCACGGCCGCGCCGTAAGAGGTTTTCACTCCCAACAAATTGTCGAGGTACGTTTCATACGGCGCAAGGATTAGATCGAATTTTGGATTGTTCAAATCGAGCCACGCGAGATCGCTTTGATAATAATCGTCTGTCAACAATGCGTCGGCACGCAGTCGCAGGAATTTGGCGAATCCCGAATCGTCGCTGAGGGCGGCTGCTTCGCGTAGAGCGGCAGCGGCAGGCTTTAGGAATTCCGCAAATTCGACATGGTAGGGAATGGCGACCAGGGCATCGCCCTTCCGCCGCACCACGGTAAAATCGCCATAAATTGCCGCTTTTTGGTCAGGATGCTGCTGCACATATTTTTCGATGTCTTCTCTGGTCAATCCCGGTGGATACAATGCGCGTCCCAGAGGAGCAGGATTGGTCCCGACAAAAGGCTTCATTTCGTCGACGAGGTCGTAGCGGCTGCCGTTGATCTTGAGAAAGTGGCGCAGCTTGACGCCTTGCGGATTCGTGCTTCCTGCGAGCGACAGATACAGCTTCAAACCTTCGGGGTCGCTCTGCCGCCAATAAATCTGTTCGATATAATTTGCAGCGTCCACTAATTTGCGAACGAGTTGCACTTCCCGCGGGCTGAGGCCTTGCTGGTGAAAGGGCATCTTGATGGGCTTAAATCGCACCAGCCGAGCATCCAGGTCTGGAGCGACTTTCAGATCCGATATTGAGGAGATTTGGCTATTCGAAGACGTTTGCGCTACTAGTGACGCAATAAGAAAAAACAGCATCGGCCATAGGACAGCACGCTTTAACCGCATCGAGAGAGGCGGGACCACCTTGTCAAGACGACTCAGCATGGGCTCCGATTGTATAGGTTTTTTGGGTGGCACAGGTCCGGCAGCCGAAATTTCGTCGGAGGCTGTCTGCAGAGCGGATTTAATGAAACGAAACCGCTCGTTCCTACATCAAATTCGCACGGACGAGATTATTTTTAGCGGGAGAAAGATTATGGCCAAGGCTACATGGGCGGGTAAGACGATCGCGGACAGCAAATCTACCGTAGTGGTGGAAGGCAACCAGTACTTTCCGCCGGAAGCAGTGGAGAAACAATTTCTGAAACCCAGCAGTTACACGTCGGTTTGCCCGTGGAAGGGAACGGCACACTACTATCATGTGGAAGTAGATGGGATGAAAAATGAAAACGCCGCCTGGTATTATCCCGAGCCAAAACCAGCCGCCGCTGAGATCAGAGATCGCATCGCCTTCTGGAAGGGTGTGAACGTTCAAAATTGAAGACTTCGAGTATGGTTCATTAGTTTCAGTTGAGAATTCAGCGCAGAAACTAAGTTCCCAGAAGATTTGGCTGCGCTCGCGAGTAACCATGTTCTTCGGCCCACAATGAAAGAGGAATGGCGGCCAAGTCATCCACCAGCGGTACCGCGTTTCCGTCCTTGGTAAGGTCGATGGTTCGCAAATAAAATTTACAGGTCTCGCAGGCCTCGACCCGAATGTAGGGAAATTGTTCCGCGACATACACCGGGAGTTTACTTTCCGTTTCTTCAGCGCAAGTCGAACAAAAAATCCGCCGAAACTCCCACTCCTTCAAGCAGAACGAACACAACAGGAACCGTTTGCCACCGTCACCTTCAGGCCGAAGCACGCCTAATAACGGTCGCGCGCCGCACAATGGACAGAGCGATGGAAACGCAGAAATTTCGTCTGCGGGGCGATATCTTTCGAGACTCTCTGCATACGGCTGCAGAAAAGCGCGCGGCAGAAATTGATCGAATGCCGCGTTGGGACGGTCGTCGCGGCCACTAGTGGCCCAGTAATCTTGCAAAATAGCAGACCAAGAGTCGGACGGTCGAAGAGAAAGCAGGCGTGCCGATTCAGCAAGCGTGGCCGGCGCGCTTTCGGCAACAAGTTTCAGAAAATCCTGAAAGTGGGGAAGGAGGCCTGGGATTTTCAAGTTCTCCTGCAAAGCCGGAAGATTTTTGTCGGCTCCTTGCGGATTGTTGCTAGATAGCATTTGGGCGTGCAAACTTTTCTGGAATTCCGCGATCTTCTTGTAGAAAGTTAGAACTTCTCGCGTGAAAGGGTGAAGGGCATCTAATCGTTCAGCGCGGCGAATGCGACCGTCATAACTGTTACCAAGGTTTTTCGCCGCCATTATCTGCGGCTAACGGATCCAACTACGCGTTCCCACCACAAACGGTGATGGCGCTTGGCAAATGCCTGGGAGACATCACCGCGAATCATGGATTTGAATGCGCCGCGCTCGGCGAAGACGCTCATGTAGATGTGAATCATGAAGAGCCCGATAGTCAGCATGGCCGCGGCCGGATGAATGAGCACTGCCAGATAGCGTAGCGCACGAGCGTTCCAGGGTATATATTCCGGAATCCACAGGACCAAACCCGACAAGAACAATAAAACGCCGCAAAATACGAAGCCCCAGAACAATAATTTCTGGCCCATGTTGTAACGACCGGCGGCAGGCATTTCTTCGTCTTCGTTGCGCGTGTAATGGTTGATGGATTTCATCCAGGCTTTGTCTTCTGAGGTGGTGTGCATTTGCGAAGCCCAGGTGAGGAACATCCAGGTGAGACTGAGAGCAAAGACCAATCCAACCCAGGGGTGCAGCATGCGCGAAATTTGCGCGCCGCCGAGCACCACCAGGATCCAAAGCAGCCACGGAGACCAGATGCCCAGGCCGGTGAACATCAAATACAAATAGGCGAAACCATTGATCCAATGCATCAGGCGCTCGTTGAAGGTATAGCGAACGATGTGGCCATTCGGCAGTATTGTATCGGCCGGCGCTTCTGCTCGATTGTTCATCGCAAACGTCCTCCCACTGTAGTTTCCGGTGGTACGGCGACTGGACGTTCTTTGACCGGAGGGCCGGTGACGGGCGGCTCATTCTGGTTTTCGGTGGGATCGTCGGGATCATCCTTGGGGCCAAAGCGAATATAGTGCACGAAGAGTCCGATCAGGCCGCCGACCATAGCCACATTGCCGAGCCATTTCAGCGGATGCTTCCACAATTTCACGGACCAAGGGATGTGTGGATCGGAGGGCAAACCACCGTACGCTTCTGTTTGCGTCATATCGTGCAAAACGTACATCACGCCGGTGCCGCCGACTCCTGCCGGGTCGTACACGCCCGCGTGCGGGAAATTCGAGTGCTCCTGCAATTGCTTTGCGCGTGCATTGGCGAGGTAGCGCATGTCATCCTTGGTGCCAAAGTGCAAGCAGCCGGTAGGGCAGGACTTGATGCACGCCGGTTCCAAGCCTTCGGTAACCCGGTCGCTGCACAACGTGCATTTATAAACACGCTTGGTTTCTTTATTGAATTTCGGAATGTTGAAGGGGCAGCCGGTGATGCAGTAACCGCAGCCAATGCATTTGTCCTGTTGAAAGTCGACGATGCCGTTGCTGTATTGCACGATAGCGCCGTCGGACGGGCAGGCTTCAAGGCAGCCAGGGTCGGCGCAGTGCATGCACTGATTTTTGCGCATCAACCACATGAGGGAACCGTCTTCGCGCTCGTGCTCGTTGAATAAGATCAGGTTCCAATAATTCCAGCGGGTCTCCGGCATGGTTTGATAAGTGTTGTCGAAGATTGTTTCGCCGAAGGGCAGATCATTCCATTCCATGCAGGCGACTTCGCAGGCCTTGCAACCGATGCAGGTGGTGGTATCGATTAATTTGCAGACTTGCGGTTCGCGCTGGGTGCCCTCGCCGGGCACCGCTCCGGCGTGAGCCGAAATTTTTTGGATTCGCAAAGTCGCCTGGCTCATGAGCGCACCTAGGCCTTCTCTACCTTAACTAGGAAGCCCTTGAATTCGGGTGTGAAAGCGTTGGGATCAAAGACCGTAGGCGTGAGCAGATTCGCCAGCGTCCTGGCGTCCTTGCCTTCGTCCTCGGCGATACCCCGATAGCCTTGATGAATTGGGAGACCGATCGGGTAGACCTTCTTGCCATCAATCATCAGTGGCTTGATGCGCTTGGTGACCATCGCTTTGGCAATGTAACTTCCACGGATGCTCGAGACTTTTATTTTTTCGCCGCCGGTGAAGCCCATTTCGTTGGCCATCTCCACCGAAATCTCAATGAACGGCTCCGGCACGAGCTGCACGTTCATGGGATTGTTTTTGGTCCAGTAATGATAAAGCTCGGTGAGTCGGTAGGTCGTGCAGACAACCGTGTAACCGTCCTTGGGCGTGCCGTATTTATCGTCGGGGGTTTTGAAACGCTTGACCACAGGATTGTGTGTCTGCTGCGGATGGAAAAGATTGTCAATCGGACTTTCGATCGGTTCGTAGTGCTCGGGGAACGGCCCATCGGCAAAGGCCGCGAGCGGTGCAAAGATTCGGCCGACGCCCTCCGGGTTCATAATGAACGGGCCCATGTGATCTTTTGGCTTGGAATCGACCTTGAAGTCCACGACGTCGTTACCAAGCCATTTTTGCTGCTCTTCGTTCCACCAGACCTGTTTTCGCGTTGGATCCCAGGGCTTGCCGTCGACGTCACACGACGCGCGATTGTAGAGGACGCGGCGATTCGCCGGCCAGGACCAGCCCCATCCTGGATGCAAACCCAGACCCGAAGGATCGGAGGGATCGCGTCGCGCCGTCTGATTGCCGGCTTCGGTGAAGGAGCCGCAGTAAATCCAGTTGCCGCAGGACGTCGTACCGTCGTCTTTCAACCACGCAAAGCCAGGAAGCTGCTGGCCCGCCTTGATTTGCTGCTTGGTCGCGGGATCCTCGAGATCCGCGAGCGCCTTGCCGTTGACTTCCTTCAATACCTCGGCCAGCGGCGGGCTCGAGGGGTTGCTGTAATTCCACGTAACGTGCAGGATGGGATCGGGGAACTTGCCGCCTTCCTTCTGGTACAGCTCGCGGATCTTCAAGAAAATTTGCGCCACGATGGCCTGGTCCAGCCGGGCATCTCCGGGAGACGGCAGGGCCGTATTTTTCCAAAGCAGCCAGCGCGCGGAATTGGTGAACGAACCGTCTTTCTCGGCAAATCCCGCGCAAGGCAAGCGGTACACGGTCGTTTGAATCTGTTTCATTTCGTCCTGGGTGATGCCCGGGGATCTCCAAAACTCGCTGGTCTCGTCGGGATAAATCTCGCCGACTACCAGCCAGTCCGCTTTTTTCAACGCGTCGATGTTTTTCTTTGAGTTGGGACCAATAGCGACGCCGTTCATCCCGAAGGCAATCATGCCTTTCACGGTCCCGTTGTACATGTCGTCCCACATCTGCACCCAGGAATAGTTGCGATCCACTTTCGGCAGATAATCGAAGGCCCAGCCGTTTTGTTTAGTGGCCGCGTCGCCATAGAGGGCTTTCAGATAGCTGACCGCGAATTTCGGCGTGTTGCTGTAGTAGTTGAACGAATCCCACAGGGCGGGCTTCGAGGGTGTGGGGGTAGTGCGTTTCATCCAGGCGTCGAAGGAAGTGTCCGCGGGCGTCGGGACTTTCAGATAGCCGGGCAAACTGTCGAAAAGGCCGGCCATGTCGGTGGCACCCTGAATGTTGGAGTGCCCGCGCAACGCGTTGACGCCGCCGCCCGCGCGGCCGACGTTGCCCATAATCAATTGAAGAATCGCTGCGGTGCGTATGATCTGCGTGCCAAACGAGTGTTGCGTCCATCCGACGGCGTAAATGATCGTGCTCGCCTTCTTCATGTCGCCGTCTTTGCGAATCGAAGTATAGAGGTCGGCGGCTTTGAGGAATTGATCTTTGGGAATGCCGGTGATGCGCTCGACCATTTCCGGCGTATATCGCGAGTAATGTTTCCTCAGCAGTTGGAACACACAATTGGGGTTCTGCAGCGATAGATCGAACTCAACCTTTTCCGGCAGCTTGGGAGCGACCGGAGCGGTTCCGCTTGGCGGATGCGGCGAGCTATCTCCTCCAGCCTCGCCTGTGCCCGCATAATTCCACGTGGACCTGTCGTAGCTTTGAGTCTGGGCATCGAACCCGGAGAAAACGCCGTCCGTATCACCCGGCAACTGAAAGCCGGGTTTGACGATAAATGCCGCGTTCGTGAAGTTGACCAGGTAATCCTTCGCGATGCGGTTGTTCTCGATGGCATAGCGAATCACGCCGCCGAGGAACGCAATGTCCGACCCCGCTCGAATCTGGCAGTGGAGATCCGCCACGGCAGCGGTTCGCGTGAATCGCGGATCCACCACAATAATTTTCGCGTTGCGGGTGCGCTTCGCTTCGATGGGCCACTTGAATCCGCAGGGATGGTTCTCGGCCGGATTACCGCCCATGATGAGCATCATGTCGGTATTTTTCATGTCGACCCAGCCGTTGGTCATTGCCCCGCGTCCGAACGTTGGTCCCAAACTTGAGACCGTGGGGCCGTGTCAAACCGTGGCCTGGTTTTCTAAATGCACGACCCCCAGGGCGCGCATCGCTTTCACAACCAGATAGTTAAATTCATTGGTATCGGTACATCCGCCGATCCACGCGAGCGACTCCAGCCGGTTTACCGTGTGTCCCGCTGCATCCTTCTCGATGAAAGTCTCATCGCGCGTCTTTTTCACGCGCGCGGCGATTTCGTTTATCGCATCGTCCCAGGAAATGTCCTCCCAGTCGGTGCCACCCGGCCGGCGCACGAGGGGTTTTAGAAGTCGCCGGTCGTTCAAGATCTCTTGCTGGAGAGAGGAGCCCTTAGGGCAAAGCGTGCCGCGGTTGGTCGGATGATCGGGGTCGCCCTCGACGTGCACCACCTGCGCGGTGACATTCTTCGCCCGGTCGCCAATCGTGTAGATGATGGTGCCGCAGCCCACGGCACAGTACGGGCAGGTCGAGCGCGTTTCGCTCGCGCGCGCAATCTTCAGCGTGCGGAGTTGCGCGTAAGCAGGCTGCAGGTCAAAGCCAAATACGGCCGCTGCTGCGCCACCCACCGTTGAGAACTTCAGGAAGTCACGACGTGAAGG
>DATHRB010000054.1:0-3719 GCA_035482155.1 Verrucomicrobiia bacterium
GCACTTTGCGGTCTTAAGGTTGGCTTCAGCAAGCGGCACTAATATAGCAGTGCGGCGAAGACTATTTTCAAACAAGGATAATCAACTATGAATCATTTGTTTTCAAAGTGGCGAGTACTGGCGATTTTCATTTTGACGGCAACGTTTTCGTTCGCCGCAGACCCTGGCTATCACGTTATCAAAACTTATAAGTTAGGCGGCGAAGGCGGGTGGGATTACCTGACGCTGGATAGTTCGTCGCGGCGGATTTACATTTCGCGCGCTACCCACGTCATCGTGATCGATGCGGATTCGGGCAAACCTGTGGGCGATATTCCCGATACTCCTGGTGTGCACGGCATTGCTTTAGCCCCGGAACTAGGACGCGGCTTTGTCAGCAACGGCCGGGAAGGTACGGTCACAATTTTCGACATTGAGACGCTGAAGCCGATCACAAAGGTGAAAGTCGGCGAAAATCCAGACGCAATTCTCTATGATCCTGCGACCAAGCGGGTTTTCACCTTCAACGGCAAAAGTCAGGACTCGACAGCCATCGACGGGGCCAAAGGCACAGTGCTCGGCACTATCAAACTCGAAGGCAAACCTGAATTTGCCGCGAGCGATGGCAAGGGAGAGGTTTTTGTAAACCTTGAAGACAAGAGCCAGCTGGACGCCATCGATCCCAACAAACTGGAGGTGAAATCCCGCTGGCCACTTGCGCCTTGCAAGGAACCGAGCGGCCTTGCCATGGACCGCAAGAATCGCCGTCTGTTTGTCGGTTGCGACAATAAGATGATGGCCGTGGTTGATGCCGACAGCGGAAAAGTAATCGCGACTCCGCCTATCGGCGAAGGAGTAGATGCTACCGCCTTCGACGAAAGCACAGGGCTTGCGTTCGCGTCGTGCGGTGAAAGCGGCGTTCTGACAGTAGTGCGAGAGGAATCGCCAAGCAAATTCAGCGTGGCGGAAAATGTTAAGACGCAAGAAGGTGCACGAACTCTCGCGCTCGATGATAAGACTCACAACGTTTATGTTGTCACCGCGAAATTCGGTCCGCCTCCAGCGCCTACTCCCGACCATCCACATCCTCGGCACTCGATTCTGCCGAACACTTTCGTCGTCCTGGTGCTCGGAAAATAGCCGACGCTTCAAGGTTAGCGAAGCAAGATTGAAAAAAGCGATTGGCGAAATCAGTTAAATAGATCGTCGCAGAGAGGTTGCGAAAGCCCATCGCTGCTGTAAACTATCCCAGCCCCGGACCGCGCCGACGGCCGGGGCATTCCCTATGAGCGGCAGCAACGCAGACAAATTTCAGAGCGCCATCATAACCAAACGAGTGGACATCGCACCTGAGCTGTGGATGATCCGCGTCAAGCCAAGCGTGGAGTTCAAGTTCGCTCCCGGGCAGTATGCCACTCTCGGTCTTGAAGCTCCGGACAAGCACAGAGAGCGTCCCTACTCCATTGTGTCGGCGCCTCACGAAAGCGAACTCGAGTTCTTTTTCGAGTTGGTTCCTCCGGGCGACCTGACGCCGCTGCTATACAGACTGCAAACCGGCGATGAAGTTCTCATGCGGAAGGTTCCCAAGGGACGGTTCGTGCTTGATACCCAGAGCGGCCGCACCAATCATCTTTTAGTTTGTACCGTAACCGGCGTGGCTCCCTTCGTCAGTTTCATCCGTACGCTTTATCGGGACTGGAAAGAAGGAAGGTTTGGCGGAGAACATAAATTATTTTTGCTGAACGGCGCCAGCCGCTCCTGGGAGTTCGGATACCTGGAGGAATTGCAGAACTTCGCGCGGGAAGTCCCGTGGCTAGAGTACGTGCCTACGGTCAGCCGTCCCTGGGACGATGAAAAATGGACAGGCGAAATCGGACGCGTGGATGACATTCTGCGCAAATACACCGACATGTGGGGCCTCGGGACGAATGCAACGGCGTATTTGTGCGGCCATCCTTCAATGGTCGAAGGCAGCAAGGGAATTCTGAAACGCATCGGTTTCACCAAAGAAGGATTGAAGGAGGAAATCTATTGGGTACCGTCGAAAGATAAACACGCCTCGTCACCTTCGGCAATTTCGGCTTAGACGCCCGTTTTTGAACTTCGGCGTTCGAGAAGCAGAACGTCCCGCCAAACGCCGTCGCGCAAATCAAACAAGCTATTCCGTTTCCGGTGGTGCGAAGATCACAATTAGCACCAGTTCTTCCGTAATCTCGTAAAAGCGGTGCTCAACTCGCGCCGCAACGAAAATGATGCTGCCTTCACTTACCGCCTGATCTTCTGAACCGGCCCGCATCCGAGCCTGGCCGCGCACCACGTAGTACATTTCGTCTTGCAGGTGCGGCGATTGGGTATCAGCCCCGCCCTCTGGCAACACGTAAATCCCACCACTCATGGCAGGCACGCGAAGGAACTCCGAATAACGGTTCCCTGAACTGCTGCGGGTGGCCTCGCATTCGGCGACGCTAAAGAATTTTGCATTTTGCACGGTGATGAGCCTCCAAATGGGCGCGGTTTTACAACGTAAAAAACATCTGCGCAGATGGGTCAAACAGCATAACACCTACGTGCGAGAGGAACCGATCCTACAGACTGCACCGTATTGCCTCGAATTACCCTGCGGAACAGGCTGGGGGTGGCGACACCGTCTGAAGAAACGGCGCCACTCACAGAGGGTACATGACTGTGGATCGTCAGCCTCGATTGGTGGACGTTCGCCAAATTGGCCCGAAGAGCGAGCGGGACATTTCTGGGAGGTGCTCTGCCTGCGACGCGGTTGTGATAGCGCGCCTGGATAGCTCGGAAGACCCAAAGCCGGACAAATTGCGAGAGCGGCTCGAAAACGTATTTGCCCGTCACTTAGCCGAAAGCGAGTGCGGCAAACCGTGTCCGGCGCGGGTCGCTAAGTAAACTTGCCGAAATGGCTGGCATCAGTCGTCGATACCTTTTGCAGCTACATTAAGTTCTGAATCTTTCGACGCCGAGCAGTTTCGAGGGCAGAGCAGTCGAATTTTCCTGTTCCGTGAAAGCCTTCGCTTATACATCTTCAACAAATAAAGAGGTTGTCCGCGTGGCATGCTTCTTGCATCGAATATTGATAAACGTTAACTTTCGGGGAGGCCGCAATGGCAACCGCATTTCAGAGAATGTATTCCTTAGTTGGAGTCTTACTTGTAGTTTTCGCTCTAGGTCCCTCCCTGCACGCGGAAAACCAAGTCATGGGAGAGATTCAGTTTGAAGGAAAATCTCATGTGGAGAAAACCTCCGGTGTATGGATTGATGGGCAGTACGTGGGCTACCTGAAAGAGCTGAAAGGATCGAAAAAGGTTCTACTCTTACCGGGCGAACATACAATCACCGTGCGTCAGGATGGCTATCAGGATTTTACGCAGCGCGTCGTGCTGGAACCCGGACAAAAGCAGGTGGTTCGCGTAGCCATGGATAAGGCGCCTACCGGCGCTCTTCCCCGAGAGAAGGCCGAAGTCAAGATCGCAGTCAATCCATCAAGAGCGGCTGTTTTTCTCGATGGACTCTTCGTCGGCCACGTAGGCGAATTTGAGGGCGTAGGTCGAGGCATGCTGGTGGCACCGGGACAGCATCAGATCAGGATCGCGCTGCCTGGTTACCAGACTTTTGAAACGGTTATTAATCCGATCGCCCATCAGAAGGTTGAAATTAAGACCGAGTTGGTCAAGAATGGCGCTCCTTTAAGCGAGCCTTTGATCAACAACCAAACCGGA
>DATHRB010000055.1:0-9840 GCA_035482155.1 Verrucomicrobiia bacterium
GTTTTCTGCTGGTCTAGTTCGTATTTTATGTTTTGCTCGACGAGGTGAGGGTCGGCGCCGACGATGCGGCGGCCGTTGACGAAGATTGTGGGGGTGCTGGAGACTTGGAGGGCCACGCCGTTTGCGTGGCTGGAGTCGACGGCGGCGGCGGCTTCGGGGCTGGCGAGGCAGGTCTTGAAGGTGTCGGGATTCAGGCTGATCTGCGAGGCGTAGTCGGTAAACTTGGCATAGGAGTTTTCGGGCGAGATGATGTCTTGATTGTCGTAGATCAGGTCGTAAAGCTTCCAGAAGGCCTTGGGGTCCTGGTTATAGGCGCATCGCCCGGCGATGGCCGCGCTGCGGGCCCAGGGATGCTGCTCGAGGGGGAAATCCTTGAACACCAGGCGCACCTGGGGATAGTTGGCCAAGAGGCCCTGAAGCACATCGTGGAGGCTCCGGCAGACCGGGCATTCGAAGTCGGAGAACTCCACCATAGTTATGGTGGCCTTGGGGTCACCCCAAACTGGCGCATCCTTGAGCTGGAGGCTGGCGCGATTCTCTGCCGCAGGGTCCTTGGTCAGGTCGGAGAGTTCCCCACGCAATAAATATTTGCCGTCTTTGCTGACATAGAACTGCACAGCTTGCACATTGTCCTCAATTTTGACGCTAATGTCGGTGGCCATTAGCCCGGGGATACTGGTTTCCTTAAGGGGGCCAACGGTGACTTGCACGTCTGGGCCAAAGGCGTAGAGATTGCGCAGATAGGCTTCCACGGATTTTTGGATTGGGGACGGTGGGGTGGTTGTTGCGGGAGGTCCTGGCTCGGGCGCAGGTGGTTTGGATTGTTGCGCGAAGAGAACCGGAGCGATGAGGAAACAAAAAGCGGCGACCAGAGATTGTCTAGTAAGGGTATTCACGCGTCTCCTGTTTTTAGTGCTGCTCTTTGATTTGGAAATGCCACGCTGATCAGGGAATCCAATGCTGCGCGATTGGGAACGGACGACCAAAACCAAACGCGCGCGAAGTAATTTTGAGGCCCGGCGCGGCTTGTTTACGTTTGTATTCGTTGCGGTCGACCAATAGAGCAATGTCGCGCACAAGTTTGAGATCGTAGCCGAGGCGATCGGCAATTTCCTGGGGGCTTTGCAGATCTTCAATGTAGGCTTTGAGGATACGATCGAGCACGTCGTAGGGAGGCAGGATGTCTTCGTCCTTCTGATCGGGGCGCAATTCCGCTGAGGGCGGTTTGTTGATGGTCGATTCAGGGATCACTTCCCTCTCGCGATTAATCCAATTGGCCAATTCGTAGACCATCAATTTGGGAACGTCGGAAAGAATGGCCAAACCACCGGCCATGTCGCCGTACAGAGTGCAATATCCTACCGCGAGCTCGGATTTATTTCCGGTGCTGAGCACCATGGAGCCGAATTTATTGGATAGCGCCATCAGGTAATTTCCGCGGATGCGTGCTTGTATATTTTCCTCAGTGACATCGGGCTTCAAGGTTTTGAAAACTGGCGCGGTGACTTTTAAATAGGCATCAAAGACGTCGCCGATAGGCATGGTGATCATGTCGATGCCGAGATTTTTGGCAATGGTTTCCGCGTCGGTCTTGCTTCCCGGCGACGAATACGGGCCGGGCATGGAGACGCCGAGAACATTTTCTGCTCCGAGCGCATCCACAGCGATGGCTGCCACTACGGCGGAATCGATGCCGCCGCTGAGGCCGACTAAGACTTTTTTGAAGCCGCACTTTTGCACGTAATCGACGGTACCGGTCACAATTGCCTGGTATGCGTAGGCGATTTCTTCATGCGGCTGATCGTGAATTTCGCCTTTGCCGGTAACGGTATCGAAAAACACCAGGTCTTCTTCGAAGGCGCGCGCTTGCGCGGCAACTTTGCCGTCGGCAGTGAGCGCCATGCTGGCGCCGTCAAAGATCAAGCTGTCATCGCCGCCAACCTGATTCACGTAGACGATGGGCCGGTTATGATGCACGGCGATAGAGCGCAACATCTCAAGGCGCAAGCCTCGTTTGTCGATGGTATACGGCGAAGCGGAAATGTTCAGAAGGACGGTAGTTCCCTGCGCGATAATTTCGGTTACGGGGTCCCGGTCATAGCGGCGATTCGCCCAGAAATTTTTGTCGTTCCACACGTCTTCGCAAATCGTGATGCCCAACTGTTCTTGCCCAAGTCCATATACGGATTGCCGGTCGGCGGGTTGAAAATATCGTGATTCATCGAAGACATCGTAGGTGGGCAAAAGCATTTTGCTCTGTTCAAAAACAATGCGGCCTTCGCAAATTAACGCCGCTTTATTGGCGATGGATTTTCCAATGGATTTTTCGCGGCCGTTTTTCACGCGCCCGGCATAGCCCACGATGGAGGGCAACGGCAGCTTGGCGGCGAGTTCCTTTAGTTCCTTGCGATTGCGGTCGATGAAGGCGGGACGTTCGAGCAGGTCCTGAGGTAAATAGCCGCAAAGACAAAGCTCGGAAAAAACGGCCAGGTCCGCGCCTCGTTGATGGGCGGTGGTGGCCAAGCTCAAAATGCGAGCGGCATTGCCTGCAAAATCGCCGACGGTGGGATTAAACTGAGCGAGCGCTATTTTCATGCCCGGATTTCAGGATACGGTTCGTTGGGTTTGAAAGCAAATGGAGCGGGGGGCGGGAGTGAGTGTATAAGCGATCCTCGTATCTGGCTCGGAAAATCAGTCTAGACGAGGTGTCCATGCGTATTAAACAGATCGAACATGTGCAATTGGCGATGCCACCTGGCAAGGAGTTCGAGGCACGCACTTTTTATGAAGGTGTACTTGGAATACCGGAAGTTCCAAAGCCTGCTAATTTGGCGAAACGTGGTGGTTGCTGGTTTGTTCGGGACACGCTAAAAATTCACCTCGGTGTGGAGAATGACTTCCGCGCCGCCCGCAAAGCACACCCAGCGCTCCTGGTGGAGGATCTTCCTGCACTCAAAGCGCTGATTGAGGCCGCCGGTTATGACTTCAACGCGGACGAACCGCTAGCAGGGTACGACAGAATTTACGTTAACGATCCGTTTGGAAATCGAATTGAACTCATGGAGCCTCTTTCAAAATGACCACTACCGGGGCTGCGATACCTAGGAGGGGATAAAGAGGCAGCTTGATGAAGTTATTCCGAAATTCCCAGGGAGGCCGCTGCCCTGCTGGGTTTTGGATCAATCGTGAGCGATGGATGGGCCGACGGCTGCACCAACTGCAGAATGGCCGGGAGCAGCTCGGTAAACAGGCTCATCTTGTCGAGTAGCCCGGCGGCACCGTAACTGGCGGCGAGGGATTTAGCTTCTTGATCGTTAGCGAAGGAGATGGCCAAAGTATATTCAATGCAATTCAGCTGGGACCGAACGATGGGAGCTGGCAGTTCACGCTTTTGCGGCAGGTGCAAATCGAGCAGCAAAAGGTCGGGTTTCGAATCCGCGACTAATTGCATGGCAGTGCCAAAGCAGGAAGCTTCTCCGACAATGTGTATGCGCGGTTCGTCTACGAGGAGCTTTTTGATCGCTTCCCGCATAATTTCGCTGTCGTCAGCTAATAGTACCCTGATAGGTAATACTGGCTTAACGGTCATACTTGTCCTCCGGGAGCACTGGAGACGGATGAGTTATAACAGAAACGCTGCAACGATGCCAGTTTTAGTATCAATGTAGGACAAACGACAAAACGCTGACAGAGCTGCACGAAACGATGATTCCTCCAAAAAAAAAGGCTCCCGAGGTTGTATCAGGAGCCCAAAGAAAAGTTACGTGTTTCGTCAATTAGATGCTGGCCAATTAAACGCTGAAGGAGCTGCCGCAACCGCAAGTGCTCTTGACGTTGGGATTATTGAATTTGAAGCCGGCACCTTCCACGGTTTCGATGTAATCGATTTCAATACCGTCCAGGTACATGGAACTCATCTGGTCGACGGCAACTTTCAATCCGTCAAACTCGAAAATCTGGTCGGTATCGTTGGTCTGGTTTTCAAACGCCATGTGATATTGAAACCCCGAGCAACCACCACCTACGACGGCAACGCGCAGAGCCACCGGTGAAGGGTTCTGCATAGTCATGATTTCTTTGACTTTGGTGCTGGCAACGGGCGTCAGATTAATCATAATTCCTTTGGCCTCCGGTCGCGGGCTCAGGCCGCGATCCTTCAAGTATTATAGCAAACCTTTTGACCTGCTGCACGGCGCGTCGTTCCAAAGGCGCACACGGCTGGAAACACCGAGTGGCAGTTTTCTCAAAAAGCCGCGCAGGTTCGTCTACAATGTGATGCATCTATGGCACATAAAGTCACACTGATACCGGGCGAAGGGATTGGCCCAGAGGTAGCCTCCGCAGTGCGGCGTATTTTGGCGGCGACCGGCGTGAAGATTGAATGGGAAGAGTTGGAGGGCCGCACCGACAAGAGCACGGAAAAGGGTCAGCTGGTTAGCCAGTCGGCGGTTGACTCCGTTAGACGCAATCACGTGGCGCTGAAAGGGCCGATGGCTACCGCGATTGCGGGCGGCGCGCCCAGCGTGAACGTGGCATTACGCAAGACGCTGGATTTGTACGCAAACTTACGGCCAGTGAAGAATCTGCCGGGAGTGAAATCGCGATTCGAAGGCGTGGATGTGGTGCTGGTGCGCGAAAATACCGAGGACTTGTATTCCGGATTGGAGCATGAGGTTGTTCCGGGGGTGGTGGAAAGTCTAAAAATCATTACTGAGAGAGCTTCCACGCGCATTGCGAAGTTTGCGTTCAGCTACGCAAAAAAAATGAGGCGCAAAAAAATACACGCTATTCATAAAGCGAACATCATGAAATTGTCGGACGGCCTTTTTCTGAAGTCGATCCGCACGGTGGCCAAGGAATTTCCTGAGATTGAATATCTTGAAATGATCGTGGATAACGCGTGTATGCAAATTGTGCTGAACCCGCAACAGTTTGATGTACTACTGCTGCCCAATTTGTACGGCGACGTAATGAGCGATCTGGCCGCTGGCCTAGTCGGAGGGCTAGGCGTCGTTGGAAGCGCAAACATCGGCGATGATGCGGCCATGTTTGAAGCGGTCCACGGTACAGCACCGGATATCGCCGGGAAAGGATTCGCGAATCCGACGGCGTTACTGTTGAGCAGCATCCTAATGCTGGATCATCTCGGGGAGCGCGGCGCTGCGCGCAGCATCGAGACAGCGCTGGAAAAAGTTTATCGCGAACGCGTGCACACCACCCGCGACGTGGGCGGACAGGCGGGCACGGATGAATTTACCGAAGCGGTGATCGCCGCGCTAAAGTAGGCGATTTTGTTCCGGCTCGAAATCGAGCAGCATTTTCCCCTTAAAGATAAATGAAGAACCAACAGAAGCACTTCATTCCGTGACAGAAAAGTTACCGCTCTCCGTCTTGACAACAGGATTGACTTGAGTCAAATTGGCAGCCGCTGAGGGAGAGACCGTTAGTCCTTGGCGCCCTTCGCTGGCATTCCAATCATTTTTCTGAAAACTTTGAGCTGGAAGCAATGCCGACAAGAGTCTGCATGATTCGATTTCGTCTCGTTAATGACGTCGCCAGCGGACATCTGCGCTTGTGCACGGATCTGGATTTGCAGCTCAAGAATCCGGCATTCAGAGTGCCTAGCACTGAGTCCATCATTAGCTTACTTTGGCAACCAAGGAGGTAGCCATGAGCACCAACGCAGTCCGTAGTAAGGAGGCGACCAGCAACGCTGGCGTCGCCACAGTAGACATGAAGTTCGAAATTGTCGTCATCCCTGTCTCGGATGTCGACCGTGCCAAGGAATTCTACGCCAAGCTGGGTTGGCGGCTGGACGCCGACTACGACGGTGGTAAAGATTTCCGGGTGATCCAGTTCACACCGCCGGGCTCGGGGTGCTCGATCATCTTTGGTAGGAACGTCACTCCGGCGGCACCCGGCGCCGCGCAGGGCCTGTACCTGATCGTCTCCGACATCCAGGCCGCCCGCAAAGAACTGCTCGATCGTGGTGTCGAGATCAGTGAGGTGTTCCACGACGTCCCCGGTGTGTATGCAGGCACGGACGAGCCTTACCTGTTCGGGCGGGTGCGGGTCAGCGGCCCAGATGCCGAGCATCGTAGCTACCGCTCGTTCGCTTCGTTCAAAGATCCGGACGGCAACGGATGGCTGTTCCAAGAAATCACGACACGGCTGCCCGGTCGCATAGACCCCGCAACCACGACGTTCGCGTCGGCGAACGATCTGGCAAGCGCATTCAGGCGTGCTGCGGCCGCCCACGGCGAGCACGAGAAGCGTATCGGCGCGGCGGATCCCAACTGGCCCGACTGGTACGCCAAATACATGGTGGCGGAGCAAGCCGGGAAGGAGCTTCCGACGTAAGCGAATGCGGGACTTTGGAGGTCGCAGGGTTGCGCTCAAGAATCTAGAAGGAGGTATTCTATGAAAGGGAGCGCTTTCTTGCTGGGTGCCATTGCAGCGGTGGCCGGCCTTGTCGCTTTCATGGCGCCCACATCCGGACGCAATGACGAGGTCGCTCCGATCTTCGGAATCAAAATTCCTTCCGGATACCGCGACTGGAAGTTGATCTCTGTGGCCCACGAAGAAGGCAAGCTCAACGATTTGCGTGCCATTCTGGGCAACGAGGTTGCGATCGAAGCCTACCGGGAAGGGAAACTTGTGTTTCCTGATGGCACAATCATTGCTCGGCTAGCATGGAGTTACGTTCCGTCGGAGGAAAACAACAAAGCCATTGGCCGTCCCCAATCTTTCGTGGCAGGGCCTCCCAAGAACGGGGTTCAATTTATGGTTAAGGACTCAAAAAAATACGCCGACACGGGTGGTTGGGGGTTTGCGCAATTCAACGACGGCAAACCCGCCGATGAGGCGGTGCACAAAACCTGCTTCCCTTGCCATGAGCCAGTCAAAGCTCACGACTTTGTCTTCACTCATTACGCACCTTAATAGCGAGAATTAAATTTTTGATAGATTCTGGCGCTTTTCGATCGCAACGTTCCGTCGAACCGAACAGCAGTAAACTTCGACAAATAATTCGATGAATCATAGGAGGACATATGGCAACGAGCAAGGTCGCAGTAGCACCAATGAGGGTAGCGCTGATTCCTAAGGCAGGAGCCGATTTTCAGATTGTCGACCGCGAGATTGCCCAGCCGGGTCCTCAACAGGTGCGCATCAAGGTACAGGCCTGTGGTGTCTGCCACAGTGATCTGTTCACCAAAGAAGGTTTGTGGCCGGGCATCGAATACCCGCGCGTGCCGGGACACGAAGTCGCCGGGATTGTCGATGAAGTGGGTGCCGGCGTGTCCGAGTGGAAGAAGGGACAGCGCGTGGGCGTTGGCTGGCATGGCGGCCACGATGGCACGTGTCTCTATTGCAGCCGCGGAGATTTTGGTAATTGCCAGAATATAAAGGTGGCGGGTATTAGCTATGACGGCGGATATCAGGAATACATGGTAGCTCCGACGGAGGCGGTGACGGCGATACCGGATGGTCTGAGTGACGTCGAAGCAGCACCGCTGCTGTGCGCGGGAATCACCACCTATAACGCGCTGCGGCACAGCGGCGCGCTCCCTGGCGACCTTGTGGCGGTGCTAGGAATCGGCGGGTTAGGTCATCTCGGAATTCAATTCGCGAACAAGTTTGGTTATAAGGTCGCGGCCATCGGGCGTGGATCGGAAAACGAAGCGCTCGCAAAGAAACTCGGAGCGAGCGTATACATCGACAATAAAACGACGAATGCGGCAGAGGTATTGCAAAAATTGGGTGGCGCGCAAGTAATTTTAGCGACAGCGCCAAGCTCGAAAGCAATGTCCGAGGTGATCGATGGTCTAGCGCCGAATGGCAAGCTGATGGTCGTGGGTGCGACAGCCAATTCCCTCTCGGTCACACCGATACAGCTGATCACTGGCAGCCGCGCGATTCAAGGCTGGGCTTCCGGAACACCAGCTGATGCCGAGGACACGCTGAACTTCGCCGAACTAACCGGGGTGCGTCCGATGATCGAAACATACCCGCTCGAGAAAGCGGCTGAAGCCTATGCGCGGATGATGAGCGGCAACGCGCAGTTTCGTGTCGTTTTGACGATGTGAAAGCTGACGATGGGCGGTTCAATGAACGACCGCTCGCCCGTTTTAACCGAAATTTAACTTGCCGCAATTTTGTTGTGCGAGTGGTGTGGTTAGAAACTTGCTTAAAAAATCATACGTCTAATGGCTTGGACACCGCATCCAAAACGATTGTGAGACCAGGCGTCACACTCTTAGCCACAATTTTGTTCGCATGGTTCCCTGCTCGCGCGCAAACGGCCGTGCCCCAGCAAACTGAGCGGGCTCAAACGGACAAGAAGGACGCTGGTCAAAGTAAGCCATCGTTGCTGACGCCCCTGAAGCCCGTAACGCAAGACGACACCTATCACCCCATTACTGGGCGTCAACGGACACGATGGTTTCTGACCAACACGATTGGGCCGCCACATCTTGTAGGAGGCCTATTTAAGTCGGCTTTTGGCACCGCAGTGGATAGGCCGAAAGAGTATGGGCCAGGCTGGGCGGGATTCGGCGACCGTTATGGGATGCGGCTCACAGGCATTTCCACTGGGAACGCAATCGAAGCGAGTGTGGGAGCGCTGTGGGGAGAAGACCCGCGCTATTTCCGCGTTCCTGACCAGCCCTTTAAGAGACGAATTGGCAATGCGGTGAAACTTACCTTCGTTGCGCGCAGGCGTGACGGGCATTTCAAACCTGCGTATGCCCGTTATATGGCTATCTCCGGGAACAATTTTCTTTCAAACACATGGCGAGTCGATAGTGAGGCAAATAATCATGACGCGGTGATCAGAACCGCGGATGGTTTCGCGGGGCGGTTTGCGAGCAACCTTTTTGAGGAATTCTGGCCGGATATAAAACAGTTCGCATTTCATCGGTCGCACTGAAGTCGAATTGTTGAATTCCCGGCCCCGATCGAAATCATTCGGCGCACAACGCGGCCAAGTCGCGGTGACTACTGACAAATTATTTTCCGTGAGCCGCCCGAAACAAAATCTCTACGAGTTCCAGGCTACTTTGGAGAGTTGCTGTTTGCGGGACTCCCATTCGGAGCCTGAGAGCAGACGCGGGGCGACGTCAATCAGGCGAGGAATCAGTTTGAAGACCTTGGCGGCGGACCAAGGGTGCCCGTCACGGGTGCGATACTCACGTATGTTGAGGGCATCGGCCATGCTGGTGAAGGAAATATCCTGGACGATCATTTCGGCAAGAAATTTGAGGGTCTGGGTTTCAAGGGGATCGTCTTCCAGATGGCGGCAGTCGGCGGCGATGCGGAGACCGAAGGGGATCTCTTCGGAGCCAACTTCGGGCGCTGGTTCTGGAGGCTGCTTACCGGAGATTTCGATCTCGCGTTCCCACTCGAGCGCGACGAGGCTCCAGCCCGCGTCGTGCATCTTGGATAGGTAAACGGAAGTGGGGAGGATTGTGACCTTCTCTCGAATGCGGTCGATTTTTTTCACCGGAGTGCCCTCCTGAACTTTTCTTTTCGATATGCGCAGCTAGACCTGGCACTAGAAGTAAGAGCAACCTCACGGCCTATCCATATCCCGTCAAGTTCACAACGCAAATGGTTTAGAAATATGCCAAACACATGGAAGACTGGGGTTTGTGCTAATGCGGGAGTCAGGTCGCCATGTTGAAAACTCAATCTGTCGGCCCGGAGGTGTCCGGAATTGCGACAGTGGCATTCTGAAAACGGACATAGCCGACGTAGAATTTGCGGCCTAAATGTTTACAATGTGGGGGTTAGCATTGGCCCGTACAATGCAACGTTACGTCCAACGCTACGTTTACTGCA
>DATHRB010000056.1:0-80019 GCA_035482155.1 Verrucomicrobiia bacterium
GACGCGAAGCGCATGTCGCAGGCGAGGACGAACTCGCTGCTCACGCCCCGGACGCAGCCTCGGATCTTCGCGATGCTGACCACCGGAGACTTGGTGAGATGGACGAATGTATCCATCAGGATCGGGAGGCCGGAAGGCCCGACAGCTGTCATGATGTTTCCGATCTTGCCGGTTAAGTCAAAGTGGGCCAGGTAGAAATCAGGACTCGCGCTCTCGAACACGACGACACGCAGGCTCGGGTTGGTGTCCATCCGAACGAGCAGATCCTGGAGGTTTTCGTAAATGGTCGCGTCCATGATATTGAAGGGCGGATAATCGAATACAATCCTCCAGTACGCAGCCGTTTCCTCGATGACCCGCACGTGCGGCGTTGACTCAGTCACAATTTATGCTCCTTATTTCGGCCACTATAGAGTGCGCGGGCAAGTTCAAGTTGATGTTTCTCCCGTTCGCGGAAACGCATGCGCGCGAGTGCGGGTTCGGCGATGCACAGTGTCAAAAGAGGACTTCGTTCGAGCGCCAAACATCCTCCCGATAAACCCTAGGCTCTTAGGCACAATCTCTCTTGCAGGATCTTGCTGATTTTGTCGTTTTTTGCTCAAAAATGAGCCGCGCCTGCTGCCAGGCAAAACGCGCCTATTTAAAAAGATTGGAAAATGAGGCCTAGCCGCATGAGTGCCTTGTTGTGTAATGCCGTCGCCATCTTCCGGGGCTAACACCGACGAGTTGATGGAATGTGTGCGTAAACGCGGCCTGATCATTAAATCCGGACTGAATCGCGACGTCGATCAGCGACATGCTGGTCTGGCTCATCAGTTGTTTGGCGTGATCAATGCGATGCTGAATCAGCCACTGGTGAGTCGAGACACCGAAAGAGTTTTTGAACGACCGGGCAAAGTGGCTGACGGAAAGTCCGCATTCGCGTGCTATGTCAGAAAGCCGGATCCTGCCATGCAAGTTCTCATAAAGAAGTTCCGACGCTCGTCGCTTCTGCCATGGCGCCAGACCTCCTTTTGAACGCCGTGCTGTTTTCTGGAGTACACCGTACTTCTGGATGAGATGCGCTCCGAGGATGAGACTAAATTGATCGAGGGCAAGCACAGAGAGATAGTCGCTCCGCCCAAGGAACGGAAGGATACTTTTGGTGATCTGGGCCACAACTAGATCGTCTTCGAGCACTGACAGGCGATAGTCGCTTACCCGGCCAAAACCGAGATCCTCGGCGATGTTATCTAATCCCTGACGAGGGACAGAATAGTGAAGGTAATCGAAGGCACAACCTGCCCAACACCTTGGCTGTGAATCGAAATCGATGACATTGGAGCGAAACGGGTGAACGACGGAGGTGGGAATGAGCTTGTCTGCTGTCCACAACTGGTAGCTCGATGATGGCAGAGACTTAAGGGAGATCGACACCAGCAGAGCGGGGACGGGCGATGATTTTGTGATTCGGTCAGGGAGCCCAGCCGGCGACTGGAGCCGGGTGATCGTAAAAGTCCCCGGAGTACGAAATTGCGATGGAACAGGGGACTTCCCGTCCAATTGAATGAACGTCGTGAAGGGAGCTTCAGGTGACGTCTGGGGAGTCTTATCCGCCTTCGGCGAAGGGTTCTTGTCCATCGCGACCTCCAACTGCGGGACGCCGATTATGCATACGATGACAGGTTTCTGTAAGGATTGTATCCGCACAACGCGGCGGCGGCCAAGCGCGTTCTAGCACCGAAGGCATCTCGCTCACAAAAGAGTGTGGATGGAAGGATGGCGACAGAGGCGGCTTAGTATCGACCGGTCTTCTCATAGAAGGAGTTGTGTGACCCAGGAGAGTCGCTAAATGTATTCTCACAGTTTCTAACAAGTTTGCGCTAAAATCCGGCTCAAATTTTTCGAGACCTGGTACCCAGAAACAGGTTATGGGGAGTGCTGCCTTGGCTAGTGAGCCCAGCCTAGTCGCGCTAATGCAAGCAGCCGAAGGCGGGAACAAAACAGCCGCCGACGAACTGTTTAGCGCCCTTTACTCTGAATTGCGTCGGCTTGCAAAACGCGAGCTAGCGCGGCATGGCGCGCCGATAAGCCTCAGCGCCACAACGCTTCTGCATAAGGCATACATCGAAATCGCCGACAGAGACGGAATATCGTTCCCCGATCGCAATCGATTCATGGGCTATGCCGCTCGCGTTATGCGAGGTTTAGTTATTGATCATGCGAGGAGCCGCTGTGCTCAGAAACGTGGGGGCCAATTCGAAATTACGTCGCTCGGGAGCGAAATCGAAAACGCGCCAGATGACCAGGAACTCTCTCGTATTAGCGAGGCGTTGGACGAACTGGCGAAAGCGGAACCGGCGCTAGCAGAAATTGTTGATTTGAAGTTCTTTTGTGGCTTCTCATTTGGTGAAATAGCGGCGATGCGAGAGATCTCTGAACGAACTGTTCAGCGCCAATGGGAGAAGGCGCGTATCTACCTCCATCGCACCATTTGCGCAAACTTGGAAATGTGAGAAACCGTGTCTGCGATCAGCCCTGAACAATGGCAGGAAATCAGTCCCTATCTGGACCACGCACTCTCGCTGTCCGAGGAGCAGCGTGCTGCATGGTTCGCGGATTTCCGCGCTCACCGCTCAGATTTGGCCGGTTTGCTTGAGCAGCTACTGGAGGAGCATCGCGCCTTATCTCAGGAACATTTCTTAGAGTACGAGCCAGAGCAGCCAGTAGATGACAACTTCCTAACAGGGAAAACGGTCGGCGCATACAAGCTGATATCGTGCATTGGCGAGGGCGGTATGGGGACTGTGTGGCTCGCCCAGCGTGCCGATGGCCGCTTCGAACGTCAGGTGGCGATCAAGTTTCTACGTTTTGCGTTGGCTTCCCCACCAGCGGCGGAACGATTCAAGCGTGAAGGCCGAATTCTGGGTCAACTCGAGCACCCCCATATTGCGGAGCTTATCGACGCGGGCGTGACACCAGGCGGCGAGCCCTATCTGGTCCTCGAATACGTCGAAGGGCAGTCGATTGACGAATACTGCGATCAGCACGCATTGACTGTGGACGCCCGGCTGAAGCTTTTCCTCGATGTGCTGGAGGCAGTGGCAGCGGCGCACGTGCAGCTCATTGTCCATCGCGACATCAAGCCTTCTAATGTGCTCGTTCGTAATGATGGAGAAGCGAAACTGCTCGATTTCGGCATAGCCAAACTGCTGGCGGGTACGGAGACACCGGCTGACGTGGCCCTGGTCACCGAAGGCGGAGCGGCGCTGACTCCGCTCTTTGCCGCACCCGAGCAACTAACCGGCAGGCAGATCACGACGGCCACGGATGTCTATGCGCTGGGCGTGCTGCTCTACTTGCTGCTAAGCGGGCAGCATCCGGCGGGTCTTGGGCTGCGCTCAGCTGCGGAAATCGTCAAGGCAATTACGGAGAAGGAGCCACCGCGCGCATCGGTCGGTATCGTGCCGGCCGAGGCCGCGAGGGTAGCCGAAAAGCGAGGCACTACGCCAGAAAAGCTCCGCCGAGTCTTGCGAGGCGACCTGGACCTGATCGTCGATAAGGCTCTTAAGAAAAATCCGCAAGAGCGTTATGCGTCAGTCTCGGCATTCGGAGACGACCTGCGCCGTTATCTGCGCCATGAGCCGGTCAGCGCGCGACCGGACGCCATCTCGTACCGGCTGCGTAAATACGCTCGCCGCCATCGAGTGGGCGTCAGTGTAGCAGCGGGAATAGTGCTTCTTCTGACAGGATTTTCCGTAATTCAAGCCATTCAGCTGCGGCGCATCACGCGCGAGCGCGACCGTGCCGACCGCATCGCGCAGTTTATGACCAACATTTTCAAGGTGGCCGACCCGGAGCACAAGCTGGGGGACGCGGTCACCGCCCACGATGTTCTTGACAACGCGTCGGAGCAGATCGACACCGGCCTCGCTCATGATCCTGAGCTTCAGGCCAGGCTGACGTTCGTCATGGCCATGGCTTATAACAATCTTGGGCTCTACTCGCGCGCGCAAGCTCACTTGGAACGCGCTGTCCAGCTTTTTACCGCGGTCCTTGGCCCGCAGAACATCGAGACTATGCACGCGAGGCAACGCTTGGCCTGGACCCTGTTCCAGCAAGGCCGCTTCACGGAGGCGGAGTCTCAACAACGCAGTTTGATCGAAGTCGAGCGGCGTGTCCTCGGTCCTGAAAATGACCAAACCATTGGAACGATGGGGGACCTAGCCACGACGCTTAGCGAAGAGCGCCAGCTTCCTGAAGCGGAGAAGCTTCAGCGGGACGTTCTAGAAATCCAAAAAAAAGTGCTCGGCCCTGAAGCCCCTTACACCTTGGCCTCAATGGATAATCTTGCGGCAACACTCCTTTACGAGGGTCGAGCGGAGGAAGCCGAAAAACTAGAGCGGCAGACTTTGGAGATTCAGCGCCGCGCCCATGGAGTTGAAAACCTTACGACAATTCATTACATGATGAACGAGGCTGAATTCAAGGCCGGCATGGGGCTCCTCGATGACGCCGAAAAAATGTCTCTCGACTTGATTGAGCTGCAAAATCGCCTCATCGGTCCGGATAGTCCGGAGGCAGCAGAAACCACTTACAATCTGGCCACCATAAAACTGAAGCAGGGCAAAAGGAGCGAAGCGCTTGCTCTCCTCGGCCATGCTATCGATCACGGCTTGCTGCCGCGAGAGGCGCTAGGACTGGAGAAGGATCCAGATTTAAAGGCCCTCCACGATGACCCTCGATTCGACGCATTGGTGGCGCACGCTACGCAAGTGGCCCGCCAAGCGGCACATCCTCAAAAGGTTAATTAACTCCTCTGCCGTGGAACGTCGTCACGAGAGCGTTGGTGACAATTCCGGGCCTGCATTGTTTCAGGTTTCAGAGCAAAGTGTCTAGTCAGCTGTCGTCTTTTGCCCGCCATTTCCGATTACATAAGTAGAACAAATCCTTCCGGCTTGACGCCCCGCAGGGCCGATTTTTAAGGAGTAATCTTCCATGGCAACCCCAGCTAAGTGCTTTCATTTCGCTTGCCAGCGCATCGCTCATTCAACTCGGGCATTGAGGCGTCTGCTGGTAATCTCCGCGTTATTAATGGGTGCAGTTCTGGCTGCCATTGCCGGAGCGGGAGCGGAGCAGCACAGCCCATTCACCGGGATCTTCTCGTTCATTCCAAATGGAGTGTTCTTCCCGAACCCGAACGGAGCTTCGCAGACTTACAGCACCAGCGGCGGCGGCATCGACCTCACTGGACCGTTCTTCCAAAGCATGGGCACCAATGGCCGGTCGTGCGGGACGTGCCACCAGCCGAGCGATGGTATGTCGGTTTCCGCCGCGAATGTGGAGTTAAGGTTCCTGGTGACGCAAGGCACGGATCCTATCTTCCGTACAGTTGATGGCTCGAATTGCAACCACAATATCGATGTTTCCACACTTCCTGGGAGATACGGGGCATACAGCTTGCTCAGAACACGCGGTTTGATTCGCATTGCCGTCGCGGTCCCTGCGAACGCAAACTATCGGGTCGTCAGCGTGAACAACCCTTATGGATGCAACGAAAGCGATGTGATTTCGATGTATCGCCGCCCGTTGCCGTCCACGAACCTGCGATTTTTGAGCGCGGTGATGTTCGACGGGCGGGAATCTTCGGCGGCCACCGGCACTACGAAGATCCTGTACAACAACTATCCCAATTCGCTGTTGAACGACTTAGCGCACCAGTCGGTGGATGCCACTGTTGGCCACGCGCAGGGCGACGGAACGAGACCTACGCCAACGGAGCAGCAGCAGATTGTAGATTTCGAGATGGCGCTGACAACGGCGCAAGCATTTGGAAGTCATACCGGGTGGCTCAACATGCACGGGGCGAATGGAGGGCCTGTGCCCCTCACCACCCAGCCATTTTTTATTAGTGTGAACTCCAGCGTGCACTTTCTGTTGCCGCAGTTCGAGCAGCCCGGCGGGCTAGTGGCGGCGGGAGACAGGCAGTTCAACCCCGCGATCTTCAATCCTTTTGACGCGTGGACGGGTTTGCCTCCCGCTGAACCGCGAGCAGCGGTGGCGCGTGGGCAGGCGATTTTCAATTCCAGGCCAATCAATATCACCGGCGTGGCGGGAATTAACGATGATGTTTCGGCGGGCGGGTTGGCGGCCGGAGGGATTTCATCGCTGACGGGAACATGCGGCACTTGCCATGATACCCCGAACGTTGGCAATCACTCGTTTCCGACGCCGTTGGATATTGGAACCGGCGACCCGAGTGTCGGAAACGCGGCTGTCAATCTAGGCGGATCGGACATCAGCTACCTACCATCGATTACGGTGTGCAAATTGGATTCGACGGGAGCGCCCACAAATAATTGCAAGACGACAACCGATTTAGGCCAGGGGTTGATCGACGGCAACTTCGACCACGTCGGCAAAATCAAGGGGCCGATACTGCGCGGGCTTTCCGCGCGTGCTCCGTATTTCCACAACGGGTCAGCGCGAACCTTGCTCGACGCTGTGCGTTTCTACGAAACGCGATTCGGACTGTCCTTAAGCGCTCAAGACGAATCGGACTTGGTAGCATTCTTAAGTTCTCTTTAGGGCGGCAGAGCGTTCCCGCCGCGTTTGTTATAAGTCGGCTAACGGTCGCTTGGCCAGCTCATTCGCCACAAAACAGACGACAGTTATAACTTAATTCAGCGTGGGAGGATCGCCAAAAATGGAAGGTTGCAAGCCCATGCCGGACAAGTAGCCCTGATAAAATCTGTCCAATTTCTGAGCCACACCCTCGAGCGGCGGCATCGGAGCATCTTCCAACTTTCCCTCAAACAACGGGGCAAATGCTTGCGCGGCTCGGGCGGCAACGGGATGCCACTTCTCGATCCAGCCTTGAATGGTGCCGCGGTTTTGCGAGTTGTCCTCGATGACCATCCGGGTCAGGACCTGGCTCCATTCCCGATGCCACCGACAGTCTTCGTTGAGCGAATAAAGGATGCGACCGAGCAGATAGTCACGCTCACGTAGCGCGAGATCGCTAAGGTGGTTCATAAATAACTCGTCAATCAGGGGCTTGAGGACGAGATTCAGAGCAACGAAGGCTTCAGCCCAGTCGTAGCAAATGAGCAACTTCTCGATGGCCATGCGCAAAGGCTGCCATAGCGGATCGGTCTGCCAGCGGGCCTTACTATCGCTAGCGAAACCAGGATAAATATGTTGAAGCTGCCGGACTCGGTAGGCGATTCGCTGCACTCGACGCATTTCGTCTCCCGCCTGCAGCGTCGCGGCGATGACAATGCGTCCGCTCGGAGCCATTTGCCCAACATAAGCCGCCAACATCTGCAAGCCGTGTCCCGGATATCGCAGAGGAGCAATAACGCGAGAAAGAACATGCAGCCATCGAGGCGAAAGCCGGCCATCGTAACCGCTTGCATCGATCTCTTCCAGGATACCGTCGACGAAAATTTCCTTATCTCTTTGAATCTCGGTGTACTTTGTGTAAGTAGTCTCGCGCGGATCCCGAAAATTTTCCCACGAAGAGCAGGCCAGAGGTGAATCTTGCTGGAACCGTTTGTACCAATCCAGCAGCGGCACGTCGAGTTCGAACCTCTTCCCGGTGAAGCCCTCCCCGGTGTAGAAGAGGAGTTTCGAAGTCACAATTTCGTATTCAGTTGGCATCCGCTTTTGCGGCAAAAGGTGCCAATATGTTTTTTGCTGTGCCATTACGCTCTCTGGGAAAAAGAAGCCCGGTTCAACTCGCAGTCTGAGCCTGAGCCAATCGCCAGGCCGCTTCGTCCTGATTCAGCTGAAGCGAACCCTTGAAGGCCGACATCACTGTCTCCAACTCCCCTGGAAAACGAAAGGACCGCCCCAAATGCGTTTCAATGGCAGAACGAGTGACGACGCAGTATTGCGGAACCAACACTCTTACGTAGGCGCCCCGGTCTACAACCATGACGTCCTGGTTGAGGTCCTTGATCGCGGCAATGATCGCGTTAGCGACAGGTCCCGACTGGAGAACGGGGCCGACACGATCATAGATCTCTGGTGGCTGGCTGGTCATTGATCGTTCTCTCTGCCCGCGGGACATTCTGCGGACCTCTCATCATCGAGATCGAGAAGAATGTCGCCACTCTCGAGGATTACGGGCAAAGACTTCAAGCAGGCATTTTGGGGATTGATGCCACGTCCCGTGCACACGTCGAACTCCCAATGATGCCTGGCACAACGAAGCGTTTTTCCCGTTAGGCTGCCTTCGCTCAAGCGGCTTTTCTGATGAGGGCAAGCATCAGAATATGCATAAATCCGGTTATCCACATTGACCAGTAGAATATTTTCCCCAGCGACTTCCAGACTCAACATCTCGCCGCTCCAAAGATCGTCCAACGCCGCGATTTTTTGAAGGCTCATACTCTGTGCCTCCAAATCACGTCAAAGCGATCCAAGGCCTGCAACCCCGCCTGTGCGACTGTAAGCGCCGGATCAAGAGTCTTGCCGTTATAAAGTAATTCAACATCATCATTGCGGGCGACTCGAATGCTAGCCGCATCCTGAAGTTTTCGGGCTAGCTCCTGCACGGTTTCTACTTCCTCAGCGAACACTAGAAGCCCAAGCATGTCGCCTTCCAGGAAGCCGTAGAGAGGGATGGGCATATATACATGTTCTCAAGTAACGCTAGACGACCGAGGCTTTTTTGGCTTCGAGCCAATCATATGCGCCATGATAGACGTCCTTACCCCAAGTGTCCGGAGTAAGCCGGAAATACTCTGTCAGCAGCTTAGTAAATTCAGCCGGAGCTTCGCCCGAGAGCACCCGCTTTACCAGGTCCTTATGGTTCGCATATCTCTCTGGCTCCCGTAAGAAGATCCACCGGCATGGCTCGGAGCAGAAGATATATTTGCGGCCGTCTTGGGCGAGAACGTTTGCGGTATTCTTGCGCGGGCTACCGCCGCTCAGCGGGAGCTGACACAGGTCGCAAAATGTCGGCATGGCGGTGCCATGCACGGCGAATTCATTTGCAGCGCCGGGACCAGTCGTTCTCCAACGTTCAATCACCTGCTCCCAAACAGCATCCATATCGTCCCAATACCTAGGATACTTCCGGCGCAACCATTTGCGCTCGGCGGGACTCGGCATCACAAAGTCAAACCACAGAGTCGCGCGATAGGTGTAAGCGCTGGCGTAAATCATGTGATGATAGATATCGAGTTCGTCCTCAAAAATGTTCCAATACCATGGTTTCTTGAGGCCAAATTCGTCAAGCATGCGCAGGTACTGATCGATGATCCACTCTTCCATGAATTCTTTAAATGAGTAAGGGCGTTGATCCAGCGCGGTCAGATAATCCGTGGAGACTCCGGTTAAAATCGAGAAGGTGCGCCAGCTTCGCCAGAACCACTTGTCGAGGAGGTATTGCACGTACTCGGGATCGTGTTTCATCAGGACCTCGAGAACGGGATGTCCAATCTGTGCATGCCGAGCTTCATCGGTTTGAATGCTAGTGACCATCCTCTCGAACATGTGGTCGCTAGATTCACGGGCGAGCGACGCCAATCCAACAAATTGCAAATTGGTAAATCCGGTTTCCAGAACGAAATTCGTGCCGATGGCGAACTCAATTGCGTTTTGTCCCAGTGTCAATTCATCAAAGAAGTGCCGGGCAGCGATCGCGAACCAATTGTTGGTGTGGTAGAACTTGTGCGCCCAATCAAACTGGGGGTCCCAGCGCACTAGTTGGTGGAAGAGTAGTAGAGGAATCTGAGTATGGCGATATTCATCAAGGGCCCCGAAGGTAGACATGGTTCGCCAAGCGCTGTCGCGGCCAAACCTCGCGCCTCGCAGGCTGCCTATGACGCCGGTAAACTCCGCTAACGGCAATGCGGCTGCATGCACCTTTAGACTATTCAGCCATGGCGCAGCCAACTTCTGAATATTTTCCAGGCGGCCGACTGCGTCGCGCACCGCGTAAACAGCCATGTCTTTTTCGTATTGGTTGTCGACGTATTCGCGATAGGAAGTCTTAAAGGATTCTTCCCAGTCTTTCCATTCTGCATGAGGAAGCCAAGGGTGCCCGCTGATCACCTGTGGGAAGACTTCGTCTTCGCGCACGTAGGTGTAGTCCCAATCCAGCTTACGCGCCAGAGGCAGCCAGTCATCTCTGTTAAGCATGCGCGCTCCTCAGGACACCGAGGTCGGCTGCTGGCCGGGGTAGCAACTACGGCGTGGTCCTTGCATCTGCAAATTGGAAAGAAATCGCAGTATACTCAGGCGTTTGCAATTGCGTCAACAAGGGCGCGCCGATGACACAGCCACCATCCAACGAGTCCCTTGGGCAACGGTCACAGCCAAGCGAATTTCCCATCGGCACAGTGATCGATGCGATTCCGGGATTGGTGTGGAGCGCTTTGCCAGTCGGCAACTTGGAATTCTGTAGCCAGGGATTGCTTGACTACGCAGGGATGTCATTAGAGGAAGTTAGAGGCAAAGAATTCGCCGCGCTCGTACACCCCCAAGAAAAATCCGATTTTGTGGAGAAATGGGGAACGGCCTTAGCACATGGTCACTCATTTCAGACTGAGGCACGGATACGCCGGGCCGACGGATGCTATCGCTGGTTCTTGATTAGGGCGCTGCCTCTACGGGAAGCCAGCGGGAAAATTCATCGCTGGTACGGTACCAACGTCGAGATCGAAGATCTGAAACGGGCTCAAGAAGAAATCACTGAACGAAAGCGCGCTGAAGAACAACTACTTGAGAGCGAGACTCGGTTCCAGGTCATGGCCGACACGGCGCCAGTTTTGATTTGGATGACTGGGACGGATGCCCTTTGCAATTATTTCAACAAACCGTGGCTTGAATTCACTGGCCGAACTATGGAGCAGGAAGTCGGTTCAGGATGGACGGAAGGCGTACATCCAGACGATGTGCAAGGATGCTTCGATGTCTTCCTGCCTGCATTCCATGCCCGAAGGCCTTTCAGGATGGAATATCGTCTCAAACGAGCGGATGGAGAATATCGTTGGGTCATTGAGAGTGGCATCCCTAGATATGCGGGTGGAGAATTCGCCGGCTACATCGGTTCCAATATTGACATCACCGATCTCAAGCGCGCTGCAGAAGAGAGCGAGAGATTACGTCAAGTAAAATCGGAGCTCGCCCATTTAAACCGCGTGACAACCATGGGCGAGTTAGCTGCTTCGATAGCGCACGAGATTAAGCAGCCAATCTCAGCAGCACACACAAATGCGAAGACCTGTTTGCGATGGCTAGGACGCGATCAGCCGGACATCGAAGAGGCCCGCGAGGCCGTATCGAGAATTGTTCAGGACGTGACCCGGGCTTCTGAAATCATCAGTCGAATTCGCGGCTTGTTCAAGCAGGAGGAATCGGAACGAGGGTCGCTCGACGTGAATGAAGTGATTGGGGAAATGATCAGCCTGCTTCGCAGCGAGGCTGGACGGCATGCGATCTCGGTCCATGCCGAACTTGCACCCGACTTGCCCAAAGTCAACGCGGACCGGGTGCAACTTCAGCAGGTCCTTATGAACCTCATGCTAAATGGTATCGAAGCTATCAGTGAGGGGAAGGCGGAAGGGCAGCTCACAATTAGGTCGCAGCGGAACCCCGAAGACCTGGTGCTGATCTCAGTCAGCGATACCGGCGTAGGATTACCTTCCGATCGGGCGCACAAGGTTTTTGACGCGTTTTTCACGACGAAGCCGCAAGGTACTGGGATGGGCCTGTCGCTTAGCCGGTCGATAATCGAGGCGCATGGAGGCCGCTTATGGGCCACCGGCAACCCTGATCGTGGCGCAACCTTTCAGTTCACCTTGCCCATCGAACAGGCCTGGACTGCGACCGCGTAAACCTTGGCTCGGTGCTGCAGGACTCGTCGTCGCAGATTAGCTTTGATCTGCATATTTGTCGGGAGCAGCGTCGAACTTTCCCTTGCAAACCTCCCCCATTTCACAGAAGTAGTAGATCTTATCCTTGTAGATGGACGTGGCCTTCTTCCCGGGATCGGACGGCATCCCACAAACCGGGCAAGTCAGCGCCTGGGCATAGATGGCATTCGAGTTTGGATCCTTCCACCCCTGGCCCTGATACTCGAGGTTGTAGGCAGTGTCTTCCGCCACTTTCCTCCCAAAATATCTTTCGACCACATGCAAGGCAAGATCGATGCCTGAGGCCAGGCCCCCAGATGTAGCAAGGTTGCCTTCCTCGACAAACCGGACACCGCGCATGACATGAAGCTTGGGAAACTGATTGGCGAAATCTTTGTTTGCATCGTGGTGAGTAGTGGCCGACTTCCCGTTGAGCAGTCCAGTTTTCGCCAGCACGTATGCGCCTACGCAAACTCACATGGTTAGGTCGGTACCTAGCGATGATTTGCGAATCCATTGCAGCATTTCTTCAGAGGCATGCTGCGCTGGAATCACGATAACTTTCGGTTGTGGAGCAGTTTCAAAGGTGTAGTCAGGCACGACGGTCAAACCCGATTCTGTGACTAACGGAGCCTTGGTCTCCGCGACGGAATATTGGTGAAACGGCGACGTCATCTCACCACCAGGAAGCATTACAGAGCCGAAAATAGCCCAAGGTCCAGTAAAGTCAATGTCGGTCACTCCGCGGGAAAGCGGATATGCGACTGTGATACTCCCGCTCTTGGGAGGTTTCAGAGGGTTTTTGGTGTTCGAGGGTTCTGAGCGGCTGCTGCGAACGAATCCGTGTCACCGATCCATGCCGAGGCGCCGCGAACGGCGGTCCTCTTCGCGGCCAGTGAAAATGGGACCGCAGCCATGAAGGCGGCAGTGACAGAACCTTTGAGCAAATCTCTTCGATTCATAGTGTCCTTTCAACGCTTTCTTTCATTCTGTCTACGGGCACTGCAGCTATCCCGATTTTTGGCCTTCGCCAAGGACCGACTTGGCTGGGCGCCCATCGAATTTAGTTCGTGATCAAGTCTGCGAAGCGGTGTCGGTAATCGCTCGGAGGAACGTGAAGTATTCGGAGAAACGACCGGCGCAAACTTTGAATCGAGCCAAAACCGCAGTCGTTCGCAACCTTTTCCAGTTTGTCGTTCGATTCCTCTAACCGGCGCCGGGCTGCTTCAACGCGCAGGCGCTCCACGAACCGCGCCGGGGTTGTCCCTACATCCTTCAGAAACACGCGCGCAAAGTTTCGTGGACTCATGCCCGCCTTTGCGGCGAGCTTTTCTACCGGTAGGCCTTGTGCCAGATTATCCAGCGCCCAGGAGCGAATCTCTTCGATCTGTTTCCGATCGGAGGCTTGTAGGCTAAGTGCCGTACTGAACTGCGATTGACCTCCAGTCCGGCGCAAGTACAAGACTAGTTCTCGTGCGACCTTCAGGCCCATCGGCGCCCCAAGATCCTCTTCCACGAGTGCCAACGCGAGGTCCATCCCGGCGGTGACCCCCGCAGTGGTGTAAGTATTTCCGTCGCGAATATAGATTGGATCCGGATCGACAGTGGTGCGCTTGAATTTCTTGGCTAGCTCCGCTGCCCACTTCCAATGCGTGGCAGCACGTTTGCCGTCCAGGAGGCCCGCCGAAGCAAGCAGGAACGCTCCGGTACAGATGGATCCAATGCGCCGCACTCGCTGGGCGGTCTTTCGCAGCCAGAGAAGTAATTCATTGTCACCCGCAGCGTTTTCAAGGCCGCTTCCGCCGGCCACGAGTAGAGTATCGATTGGTCCGCGCAGAGTGCGGAAAGTCTCGCTTCCGGTCAGCACTAGTCCGCAGTTTGTCAGTATGGATTTTCGACGAGTGGTGCTTGCTAGCAGCACGTTATAGGGTGCTTTCTGCCCCGGGTGCTCCCGCACGTAGATCTCGGCTGCACGGACAAAGACTTGAAATGGACCCGCCACATCGAGGATCTGAGTGCTTGGAGCTGCAAGAAAGACAATTGTTCTCGAACGGTTTATGGCGGGAGGCAGCTTCTGCGAATTCTCCATGGCACCATGCTACGGGCGGGAGCTGATGGCAGCAATGACAAAAGCAGGTCAATTTCTGCCATCTCGAAAATGCAGGCTGGAATGCCTCGTTACCAGCTATCGAGATTTTCTGACGTATGGTCGGCGATCCGAAAGCGATCGGAGCCAGTTTTCCAGGGGTGATTGTGGACGAGTTCGCTGAGCTGGACGTTTGCGCATAGAATGACTCTGCAGATTGGAGCTTGCTTGCGCCAAACGCGGTGCGTTCTCTATATGGCTGTTGATGGGTTGATTCCGCCGCGCGGCCGGAGCGCGGCTGGGCTCGATGAATTTGCGGCTGCTCTGGACCATGCCGGGATTCCTGCGGTGTGGGTGACCAACCGGTCGCGGCTGGAATTCGATGCCGCACGGCGGAAACATGCCCACACGCATCCGTTCATTGCTGAAGGCGGGAGCGGAGTATTCCTGCCGGAAGGCTATTTTAATTTGCGGCCGGAGAAGACCATTCGGCTGGGAAGATTCACGTGCGTGCCGTTGGCAGAAACGTTGCCGGCAGCGGCGAACGCTTTGGAAGAGCTGTCAGAAGAAACTAAGGTGCCGGTGGTGGCGTTGAGTTCCCTTTCGCCTCGGGAGCTGGCGCAGAATACGGGATTGCCGCAACGTGAGGCGGAATTGGTACGGCAGCGGGATTTCGACGAGCTGTTCTTTTTTGCGGGAGCGTCTGAAAAAGATATTCAGCGCTTTGTTGAGGCTGGCCGGGAAAAGAAATATGAGTTACGCCACCACGGGGTGATGTGGTCGCTGGCGATTGGCGCCAGTCTCAAGCGGTGCATCCGGAGCTTGAGCAAGCTTTATGATAGAGCGCTGCGTTATCATCCGACGATCTTGGGGATTGCCAAGGCGGAGGAAAGTAAGGAACTGTTCGCCGCTTGCGATCGAAGCATCCTGTTAACCGATGGGAAGGATGAAGGAGCATCCGGCGCTTTTCCCGACGCAAGTCACGGGGCACGATCAAAACGCTACTCGCTATATGATCCGGAAGTCTGGCAACTAATACTGGAGCAAGTAGGTCCGGAAGTCAGTAAACCCTGGAAGTAAACTCTCGGTTTGTGGGCAGCGATTTGCACACATCCACCCCAGCGGGACAATAAGAAACTGAACCCCAGAGAACGCAAAACTAAGGTATTGCGTGGGGTATGTCACTTTTGCTGCGTTTTGTCGAATATTTGAAGACTTTCGGGTCACGGTGTGGTTGAATAGTGGTACCCAGCATTTACTCCAGTGAGGATTTTATTATGAAACTTTTCTTAGCGCTGCTCGTGTTGGCGATTACCCCTGTCCTGACGACAGCGCGCCCTGCGGAGCCACAAACGACAAATCGCGCGTCATCGCACGACCGCCATCATCACCGGCATTCGAGAGGCCGGCACCACCACCGCCAAGTTTCGCATCATCACAACAACCATCAAGGGCAACAATAATAGTCCGTAAATCCACCAGTTGGGTCTGGAATATCGTCCTGTAATTTTAAGCCACGCCGAAATGCAAAAAGGGGAGCCGGTGGCTCCCCTTTTTGTTTTGCTGTGTCGTCTCAAAAAGTTCGCGGTAAAGCGTAGCTGTTTCGGGCGACGCGCACCGCAAAAGCGGTGTGATCAGCTTTTGTTTCGCTCGAAGTCCGGTGGAGTCATGTTCCCCTCCGGAGCATTTGGAGCTCACGGTGAGTTTGTACTCCTGAAGAAAAAACAGTGCAAGCGAAGAGAGGGCAAAACTCACAGCTTTGTATCAGGATTTTATTGGTTTTGTGATTTCATTTAATAAATAAATTTTCGCGGAGCTGGTCACGGCCTACGAAGGATTTGGTGGTGCGGAATTGACTGAAGAGGTCCTGAATTTCGCGGTTTTGATACACCTTGTAAAACGGCGTGAGGCTCCTGGCCGGAACGACCTGTAGAGTGTTTGAATCGGCCACCCGATAACGCTGAAATGCTTCTGCCTTCTTGCTATGGAACATGGCCAGAACGATGCCGGCGGGCCGCAACAACTCGGTGATACAGGCGACGGTTTGCCTGGTCATGGCGGGGTCCAGGTAATCCAAGGCATCCCAAAGCAGCACAGCATCGAAGGAAGCCGGCTTATATTGCATATTGGACTTCAGGAAACGAGATGCGCGGCCTTCGGATGTAGTGTCGAGCGTTTCACGCAGAGCCGAATTCTCGCGCAACGCGGCCTCATCTTCATCGAGGAAGTTTTTCCATCCGCGCAAAATGTCTTCGGTAGAGACGCGGAAGTTGCGCTCGATAAAGAAATTCAGGGTGGTCTGCCAGGCGGCTCCCAGATCGAGCAGAGTCCCGCGGCCGAGGCCGTCGAGATTCCAGAGAAATTCCTTCAGGCCATTGGATACGCGGGTGGCAGCTTGTTCGGGGGCACGGGACGAGCCGGGAGATCCTGCACTTGTAGTCGGAGGAGCAGCCAAGAGCGGTTTTGAGCCGGCGGTCGAAGGCCCACCGGGCCGCGAGTTTCGAGATGCGTTACTTTGCGGGCCGATGCCGAATTTATTCAGCAGGGTCATGAGTTAATCCGCGGACGAACTCGAAGTGGCCGGCAAAGCTTCCGCGGATTTGCTGCTGCCGGTAGAACCAGAGCTCTTTGCTTCCGTCTTGGGAGCCAGCCTGCCTGCTTCGACTTTGCCCCGGAGCAGCGCGCCTTCTTCAATGGCCAGGCGTTCGGTCTGAACCTCGCCGGTTACATGGCAGGTACTCATGAGCTGGACCTTGTCCCGTCCGGTGACTTTGCCCTCGATGCGCCCGTGTACGATGACTTCTCGCGCGTTAACATCCGCTTTTACGGTGCCGTTTGGCCCGATGGTCAAACTGCCGTTGGTCAGGTTGAGCTTCCCGTCGACCACACCGTCCATATAAAGGTCTTCGCTGCCCGTGACTTCGCCTTTGATCCGAATTCCCTGCCCTATGCTGGCATTACCACGCGGCGCTGAGGGCGTTGGGCGGGAAGGCAGTGGAGCGGCCTGAGGTGCAAAAGCCGGGGTAGTGGGAGCGCCAAATCCTGGTTGGTTTACTTGGGTGCCAGGAGGGCTGGGCCTCTCAGGAATTCCTTGAGGCTTGCGTTCTTCGTTTTTCCACATGGGGACAACACCTCGCCGTCGAATTTGGAGTTCGAAGCCGCTTCGCAGGGCCGGGCAGGGCCGCGACTCAGAAGAGTGTAGATAGTATACGACTGGGGTGGAGTAAACAACAATGACAGGCAAATTAGATTGTTTCTACTGGAGCACTAGGCGTGGAGTGGTGCTGGCGTCGAATGGACCAACGAGGACTGCGTCGTATGGACGGAATCTCGGCGCAATTCCCAAGTCGCGACTACCATGGCGACCAGTTCCCCCATGAACAATTTCAATGACTTGCGGTTTTCCCACCAATGTTCGGGGTCAAATCCTCCATCGCGGGCGCTGGCCACGCGGACGGCAACAGAGTCGGGAAAGACGCGTTCGAAGATGTAGCGGGCGCGGCGGGTATGGTAGTTGGAGGTCACTACAATAACGCTGTGCCAGTTCTTCTCGACGACAAGGGCTCGCAGGGCTTGGGCCTCTTCTCGGGTATTGTCAGCATCCAGCGGAAACCGGATGATATGGTCTTTGGGGACACCTCGTTCGATGAGGTCGTGTTCCATCAATTCGGCGACACCAGCGGTGGGACGCAGACGGCGTCCGCTAGCGACAACGACCGGGGCCAATTTTTGGCGATACAACTCTGAGGCGCGAGTGGCCCGGTCGGCAAAGAAATTATCATCGCTGAGGAGCAGGAGCGCGTCCGACTGTTGAAGAGGGTCTTCGACGACCCAGGATTCGCCAGCGAGCCGGAGGAGAGGGCGTCGGGCGGCGTAAAGAACAAAACAAAAAACGAGCAGAAAAAGAAGGCTGATCAGACTGCTCAGAATGCCGCCATGCTGCGAGTTGTGAGCGCGATGTTTGAAACGACGGATCATGAATTGGGGTCCAGCAAACGCAAACGCTCGGCGGCTTGCTCCGGGAATACCCCGTTGAAATAGACTTCTTTGATGCTGTAAGACTTGCTGCGCTTCTCAACGATCGGCAGGATCTCGATGTGCCAGTGAAAATCTTCCGATAGCGTTTTCCAGTAGCCGGCCAATTCCCCTTTTTTGCTTCGCGTATTTGGCGCGGTGTGAACGACCAGGTGATACGCCGGGGAGAGTTTTTCCAGGCGGCGCAGCACCCGCCCTAATAGGGCGGCGAAATTCTTGCGGTTCGAGCCGGAGTGCGGCTGCTCGAACAGGTGGTTGTGTTTACGGTGGAGCAGCCAAATCTCATACGGTACGCGCGAAGCGTACGGGCAAAGCGCGTAATATTCGCCCTGCACATCGACGATGCGGATGCCTTTCTTTTCTTCCTGACGCACCATATCGCAGAAAATGCAGCGTTCACGCTCCTTGTACCATTCATGCGCGGCATTCAGCTCGTACTTGATGCGACGCGGAACAAAAATGGTGGCGGTCACCTGGGAGTGCGCGTGGGACCACTCTTCACCGGCTTCCAAGCCTTGATTTTTGAAGACACTGATGTACTTGAAGCGCACGTCTTTTTTTAAATCGGCGATGCGTGAAGCCCAGACGGTCAGGACGCGATCAATTTCGTCATCGCTAAATTGCGAGAATCGGCGGTCGTGCTGGGGGGTCTCGACGACAACTTCATGCGCGCCGGTCGGGCCCATTTTGTCGTAGATACCGTCGGCAAGCCGGCCGGGCTGGCCTTCGATGCGGTACAACGGATCGGGATGAGGTAGCACCCGCACTTGCGCAACACCTTCAGCAGGCGAAAGCAAAATGGCTTTACCTTCCGATTCAGGCCGATCGAACGGACATTTTTGCGGCAAGTCCTCGAGCGATTCTTTCTGGCCCTGGACTACCCAGCTTTGGGTTATGGGATCTCGTCGAATTTCCATTTTTTAGGTTGGTCAGCTTCGTGTTTCTGCGCTTTCGCAAAACATTTTTAAAGGCAGGCAAAAGTATATCGTTCTTTGAAGCGCTGCCGAACGAACGATTTCCGATTTATTCCTTGGGATAAATAACGTGAGCGTGACGCGAGCGGTAGTGTCTTTCGCCGGCTTGCAATTGTCAAGGCGACGCGGGTGTCCATGTTATTCTCGACAAACGTGAACACTGATATTGAATTTATGCGGCAGGCACTGGCGGAGGCGCTCGAATCCGCCGCCAGCGGTGAAGTGCCAATCGGCGCGGTACTGGTGCACGAAGGAAGAATACTGGCGCGCGCCGGGAATCGCACCATTCGCGATTGTGATCCCACGGCGCATGCGGAAATTGTTGCGTTACGCGAAGCGGCAAAAATAATCGGCAACTACCGCCTCGCGGATATCACGCTGTACGTAACGATTGAGCCATGCAGCATGTGCGCGGGAGCGATGATTCAAGCGCGTGTGCCTCGATTGGTATACGGAGCCGCGGAGCCGCGTGGCGGGGCGGTGCAATCCTGCTTTGAAGTTCTTTCCCATCCAGAGTTGAATCATCGGGTGCAGGTTACCTCTGGCGTTCTGGGTTCAGAATGCAGTGAGGTGCTGCAATCTTTTTTCGCCACACGGCGCCAGCGAGCACGCCAGTAAATTCTTCATGAGTTGTAGAACGAATTGCTGTGAATGGAAGGGCTCTGCTACGATGAATCGTCATCGCCGCGGAGAGGTGTCTGAGCGGTTGAAAGAGCTCGCCTCGAAAGCGAGTGTAGGAGAAATCCTACCGTGGGTTCGAATCCCACCCTCTCCGCCATAACTGCAGTGCTGATTCCCTGCCTTTGAATCCGCGATGTCTATAATCGCTGTTTGTGCCTTGGCGTGCAGCACTATGTACATACAAGTGTATTGACAAATGTACATGAGTACTGCATTCTCTTCCAGTCGTGGCGAGCCTTGCGATTTGAATGGGACGAGCAGAAGAATCGGCAGAACCTTAACAAGCACGATGTTCGCTTCGAAACAGCGGTTCTCGCTTTCGACGATCCCTACGCGATTACGCAGCGTGACGTCACACTCGAAGATGAGGAACGTTGGATAACAGTTGGGCCATAGGGCGGGTTCGATTCTATTGATTCATACTTTCTATGAGGAATACGACGAAGAAGTCATTCGCGTCATCTCGGCCCACGCCGCCGTATCGCACGAAAGGAGAGCCTCCGAGAAAGCTCACAAAGGAGCAGAAGCGAGACATCCGAACCATCGCCGCAAAAAGAGACGAAGACATTGATTTCTCGGACACTCCCACGGTTGTCGATTGGAGCAGAGCCGAAATTGGGAAGTTCTACCGGCCAACGAAGAAGCCCGTTACGATTCGTCTGGATTCCGACGTTATCGCATGGCTCAAAGCCGATGGCCGCGGTTACCAGACCAAAGCAAATTGGCTTCTACGACAAGCCATGACTCATCTGACTGAAGGAACGAGAACGGCGAGCAATCAGAGACGTTCCAGACGGCCTGCCAAGGGCAAGTAAGGGATGGTTCCCAATCACGCTGACAGGACAATTGCGTTTCGGCGCGCATATGGAAATGCAGCTCCTCCCGACAAGGTCACTCAGGAGGCTTTTGAGGAAAATAATCGCCATTTGCGTCGGCTTCTGCGAATCAAGCCCGGCGAACGACCAGATCCGCAGGACCTTCGGGAATAGAGTTGTCTTCGTTCGTGGAAGTTTATGAATTAAGTTTAACCAGGAAGGAGTTGTTTATGAGTACGCAACCCGCAGTCGCCCTCGACAAAATGGTGTTTCGAAAAACGAACGCTCAGACCGGACGTCATGTTTCGGTCACTCCAGAAAACAGCACTATGCGCCATCTATCGTATGGCCGCATTATTTTGAATTCCGCCAAACCTCTGGTTTCCTTTTCCAGTGGCGATCACGAAACCGCTTTGATTTGCCTTTCAGGAAATGGTCTGGTAAAGACGGCTGGCGGCGAATTCGAATTGGAACAATTCGACGCCATCTATATCCCACGTGGTTCAGAGATTGCCGTGTCGACGAAAAGTTCCGTGGATTTCGCGGAGTTCGCGGCTGACGTCAAAGGGACTTACCCTTTGAAAGTCATTCGCTACGCGGAGGTGTCCAGGAATCCCAGCATGAAATTTGTGACCGGGGGCGCCGGATCGAAACGCGAGTTGAACATACTGATTGCCGACAATGTGGAAGCGGGCCGCCTGCTCGCGGGCTTCACATTTTCCGAACCGGGTAACTGGACGAGCTGGCCGCCCCACGAGCACGCCAAAATGCTGGAAGAGATGTATGTGTACTTTGATATGCCGGAGCCCGCGTACGGCCTTCAGTTGGTATATAACGACACTCGACATCCGGAATTGGTAACCGCGGTGCGCGACGGAGATGCCGTGTTGATGCCCAGCGGCTATCATCCGAATGTTTCCGTGCCAGGCCATAGGATCGCTTTTCTCTGGGCCATGGCCGCGCACCGGGAAGTCGAAGACCGGAAATTTGGAGTGGTTAATGTCCAACCTGGATTTCAACAATCCAGTTCCGGATTGGAAGCAGCCCGGAAATAAACGCCTAGACAAACCACGTGAACCCAGCCGATCAGAGCGCGAGGATTGAGGCCCGGGCCGAAAGATCCGGAGACGCTTCGGCGTCTTCGGTTGAATCACGGTGGGCGAGTGTCTTCAAGGGCCGCTTCCGGTGGGTCATCTGCGGTCTATTATTTTTCGGCGTAACTAAAAACTATATGGACCGGCAGGTCCTCGGCGTCCTCAAGGGTCCTCTGCAGCATGAGTTTGGCTGGGATGAAATCGACTATGGGAACCTGGTCTTCACCTTTCAGGCCGCTTATGCGCTAGGCATGATTTTTGTGGGTCGCCTGATTGATCGCCTGGGTACGCGAATTGGTTACGCCGTGGCCATGGTGTTCTGGAGCGTGGCATCCATGGCGCACGCGTTCGCGTTCTCGCTTGCCAGTTTTGCAGCAGCTCGGTTCGCCTTGGGTTTCGGGGAAGCCGGAGTATTTCCGGCAAGCATTAAGTGCGTGGCGGAATGGTTCCCAAAAAAAGAGCGGGCCCTCGCAACCGGAATCTTCAACGCCGGAACCAACATCGGCGCCATCGTTACGCCACTCATCGTGCCGTGGATCGCCGTACACCTTGGATGGCGCTGGGCATTCCTGCTGACCGGCGCTCTGGGATTTGCCTGGCTGGTTGTGTGGTTGTGGCTATACCGAAAACCCGAGGAACATTCCTACTGCTCCAAGGCTGAAAGGGAATACATACAGAGTGATCCCGTCGAGCAGACCGGCAAAATAAAATGGGGGCAGCTTCTGCCGCACAGACAAACCTGGGCGTTTGCCGCAGGGAAATTCATGACCGACCCCATCTGGTGGTTCTATCTCTTCTGGATTCCAGACTATCTGCAACGACAGCACAGTCTGCATCTGACGCAAATCGGATTGCCTATCGTGGTCATCTATGTGATTTCCGACCTGGGAAGTATTGCAGGCGGATGGCTATCATCCAGCCTCATCCGGCGGCATTTTTCAACTAACGCGTCGCGAAAATGGGCTATGTTGATCAGCGCTTTGTGTGTCGTCCCGGTTGCGGCAGTATTTCGCGTTTCGGGGCTGTGGCCAGCCACATTATTGATTGGACTCGCCGCCGCCGGGCATCAAGGTTTTTCTGCAAACCTTTATACGCTGACTTCCGACCTGTTTCCTTCGCGCGCCGTAGCGTCGGTGGTAGGAATTGGAGGCATGGCGGGAGCTGTGGGTGGAATGCTGATCGCTGAAATTGTGGGGCACCTTCTGCAATGGACCGGCAGCTACATGATTCCGTTTTTTATGGCGGCATCGGCTTACCTTATTGCATTGCTGTTGATTCAACTGTTGAGTCCGAAACTCACACCTGCGCGAATTGGACAACTCTGAACCTATGTTCCTGGAAACTTTTCAATTGAACGGTAAAAACGCTCTGGTCACCGGTTCGCGCAGAGGCTTGGGGGCCGCCATCGCTGTTGCACTGGCCGAAGCTGGCGCAAATGTGGGGTGCCACGGCCGCGATCCGAATCCTGGAACTACGTGCGATGCGATTTCCGCAGCCGGCCACAAGACTTTTTACTTCTCTGCAGACTTGGCGGACCCTAATTCGTGCACCGCGCTTTTCGAAAAGGCGATCGCAGAGTTTGGCGGAATCGACATCCTGGTGAATAATGCGGGCACCATCCGCAGAGCTCCCGCGGCGGAATATCCCATGGAATTCTGGGACGAACTGATCGCCGTTCATTTGACCGCGGCTTTTCGCCTCTCGCAACTTGCCGGACGGCACATGCTGCAGCGAGGGCTTGGCGGCAAGATCGTGAACATTGCTTCGTTGCTCTCCTTCCAAGGGGGAGTTTTTGTCCCTGCTTACGCCGCTGCAAAAGGCGGAGTTGCGCTGTTAACAAAGGCGCTCGCGAACGAATGGGCCTCTCACCACATCAACGTAAACGCCATAGCCCCGGGGTATATGGCGACGGACAATACCACCGCATTGCGATCAGATCCGGTTCGTAGCCGCCAACTTCTGGAGCGGATTCCTGCGGCTCGATGGGGAGAACCCAAAGACATCGCCGGTGCGGCCTTGTACCTTTGTTCAGCGGCGAGCGACTATGTGCATGGACACGTGCTGGCCGTTGACGGTGGCTGGCTAGCTCGTTAAGAGGCGAAATGACTTTCGCTATAAAGCCGAAGGATGCGTGCAGTTGGGACTTTGTAAGCCTGGGCGAAGTGATGTTGCGCTTTGATCCCGGCGACTATCGCATTTGGACCACCAGACATTTCGAAGTCAGCGAAGGTGGTGGCGAGTACAACGTGGCGCGCAGTTTGAAACGGTGTTTCGGACTCGAGACTTCAATCGTCACCGCGTTTGCCAAAAATCCTGTTGGCCTGCTCCTCCAGGACCTGATTTACCAGGGCGGCGTCGATTCCTCGTTGATCCGATGGGTGGACTATGACGGAGTCGGCAGGACCGTCCGAAACGGACTGAACTTCACCGAACGTGGCTTTGGCCTGCGAGCGGCGCTTGGTTGTTCTGATCGCGGCCACACCGCGGTGTCTATGCTCAAGCCGGGTGAAATCGATTGGGAGACGATCTTCGGGAAACGCGGCGCGCGCTGGTTTCATACTGGCGGGATTTTCTCAGCGCTATCGGAAACAACTTCGGAGGTCGCCATCGAAGCCCTGCAAAGCGCGCGAAAACATGGCGTGGTCACCTCTTACGATCTCAATTATCGCGATTCGTTGTGGCGATCGGTCGGTGGAAAAAGGCGCGCTCAAGAGGTTAACCGGCGTATTGCTCCCTTTGTGGACGTGATGCTCGGCAATGAAGAAGATTTCTCGGCTGCCCTTGGTTACGAAGTGCCCGGAACGGATGAACATCTGTCCGCCCTGGACCCTGAAGCTTTCAAACAAATGATTCAAGAAGTGCTGCACGATTTTTCCTTCAAGGTCGTGGCTACCACGCTTCGCAAAGCCAGCACCGCGACGCGAAATGATTGGGGAGCTGTTTGCTTCCACGATGGCAATTTCTATCTGGCCACAAATCGCGAGAATCTCGAGATTTTCGATCGCGTCGGCGGCGGTGATTCCTTCGCCTCCGGCCTGATTTATGGATTTCTTACGGGTAAGAATCCGCAGTGGGCCGTCGAATGCGGCGCCGCTCATGGAGCGTTGGCCATGACCACACCGGGCGATACCACCATGGCGACCCTCGACGAAGTTCTTCACGTAATGAAAGGCGCGGGAGCCAGAATCGTCCGCTGAGCCCAGCGAAAAGGTGGCGTGTCGTTTGATGAAGAAACAAGAAGTACGTGCTCTCATCGAAAAAATCGGAATCGTGCCGGTCATCCGCACCGCTTCTCCGCAAGAGGCGAGGTTTGCGGCCGAGGCGGTATGGCAAGGCGGGATTCCCATCGTCGAGATCACCATGACCGTTCCGCAAGCGCTGGACGTGATTTCCGAACTGGTGAAGAACATGCCAAAACTTTTGGTGGGAGCAGGCACAGTGGTGAATCAGGATCTCGCGTTGCAATGCTTTGATGTCGGCGCTCAATTTCTCGTGACACCTGGCTTTTCACAGAAAACAGTTGCCGCCGCTCACAATCTGGACATGCTCATCATGGCGGGAGCGCTCACTCCCACCGAAGTTATGACCGCTTGGGATGCAGGCGTTGACTTCGTGAAAATTTTTCCCTGCAGCAATTTGGGAGGTCCGAGCTATATCAAGGCGCTCAAAGGTCCTCTCCCGCATGTTCCGTTGGTTCCCACCGGAGGCGTGGACCTGGAAACCGCCTCGGACTACATTCGCGCCGGTGCGGCTGCGTTGGGAGTAGGCGGTGAATTAGTTTTGAAACATGCGTTTCAAGAGGGCAAACCGGAATTGATTAGCAATTTGGCGACGCGGTATGCAGAGCTTGTGAAGGAGGCGAGAACGGCCATGGCAGCCAAATCCGAGCGCACCGCTGAAGCGCATTGAACAGGAGTCACAAAATGGAAACGCAAAGCAGAAATTATCCCGACCTGATAGTGACACTCAGCAATCAAGCCAAAGAATCCCACCCGGAATCAGGTCTCACGCGTCGCGTATGTCTTTACGCGGTGCCAGGAAGACTGTATTTCGTGAGCTAGATTTCTTTCGGGCGCTTCGCGTCTACTGGAGAAAATCGAAATTTTATGCGTAAGAGATTCCTGGTAACGCTGTGGATCTTCCCGGCCTTCTGCATGACTTCAGCCCAGGGCGCGCGGCAGATCAAAAATATCAAAATTGCCGTTTCCAACCCCGGCGACCACGAGCGAAAGGCCGCGAACATTGTCGTTCCCGTCGCGTTGATTCGGAAGGTTGCGCCTGACTTCACACCGGGCGCCATGATTGTCACCGCGAGTGACGCAAGCACATTGGAACAAGACGCTTCCGCATTGCAGACACAAGAGCTTCCCTCGCAGGCCGATGATTTGGACGGAGACGGCAAGGCGGACGAACTTGTTTTTCAAATTGACCTTGGACCACACCAGACCCGCATCGTCACAATGTCCTACGGCGATCAGGGTCGCATCTGGCGGTTACGCGGCGATTATGAGCAACGAACGGCCGCGCTGTTCAGCCGGAAAATCGAAGGGCTCGGATGGGAATCGGAGCGCGTGGCGTTCCGAGTATACTTCGATCCCCGGAACGCCATTGATCTCTACGGCAAGCGCCGGCCCACTTTACAACTTGGGATGTACGCGTCCCCGGACTACACCTATCACGACGAGTCTCCGGAAGGTCGCGATATTTATAAGGTAGGCGATGCGATCGGAATTGGGTCCGTGGCCGCCATGGTGGATGGCAAGACCATCAAAGTCGCGGAAGTCAAAGAGCGGAAATGGCGAATTGTCGCGAGTGGGCCGGTGCGAACCGTTGTGGAGTTGGAATACAACGGCTGGAACGCCGGTGGAAGACTCATCGATCTTCGCTCGCGAATCACCGTGTGGGCGGGTGAACGAGGTTTTACTCACACGATTTTTGCGAAGTCCGCGGATGACTTCGAATTCGTCACCGGCCTACCCGCGAAGCCTGGTATTGAACCCGCGACTAGCGGAAAGGATTCACCCGCGGCGTGGCTCGCTACGTGGGGAGAGCAGGTTGTCGCGCCGGGACCTACTGCAACAGAAGCCGTCGCAGGTCAACAGCTGGGGCTTGCCATCGTCACACTGGCTCCGCGCGCCGCATTCAAGGACGACAGCAAGAACCATCTCGTCGACTTCAAACTGAGCGATGGCTCACAATCCTGGTACACCATTGCAGCCTGGGATCAGGAAGGCTCCAATCGCCGAGTGGTGTACGGGAATCAGAACGAGAAGGGACAACGCCAATCTGTAATTCTTCCTTCAAATGCGATCAAAGGCCGGGAAGAATTCCTCAACGCTGTGCGGGATCAGGCCGAGCGCATGGAGCAGCCTGCGGATATTCACATCGTATCGGAGTCGGCTAATAGCCAACAGGCGCCCCCAGATACTTTGGTTCCTCATAAAACCAAAACCGTCCAGCAAGCGCTTGCACTCTTGCGTCAGGATATCGACCGTACCGCTTTGCAATGGGAACCGATTCTTCAAGCGACCACCGAACCGATTACTTCACATTCCGGTCAGGGATTCTTCACTGAAGCGAGCAATGTGAACGGCGAGTGGCAAAAGCAGACCGGATATTACTGGACGGGAAGTTTTTGGACCGGAGAGCTTTGGCAACTATATTCCGCGACTCATGATGAAAAGTATCGGCGATGGGCGGAGTTGTGGGGCTCTAAATTTATCAATCAAGAGTCACTGCAAAATCACGACGCGGGATTTTTGTATTACTACTCCTCGGCGATGGGATTTGATTCGACTCACGACGACGCTCTTCGCGCCAGCGCCTTGCGCGGAGCCGAGCGGCTGGAACAACTCTTCAATCCGAAAACACAGTTGATTGCATCGTGGGCTGTGAACGGAGACGACACCATCGTGGACACCATGATGAATCTTCAGTTGCTCTGGTGGGCAGCCGACAAAACGGGAGACAAGCGGTGGATGGACATTGGCAGGAAACACGCCCTCCGGACTGCGGAGTGGTATATACGTCGGGATGGATCCGTCATTCAGTCTGTGCATTACAACCCCGGCGACAGCAGGCAAGACTTCATCTTGCGTGGCGGGGGCAATGAAGCCGAACTCCCGATGGTGAACACTGTCGGGCCAGGACAGTGGGTTTTCGCCCACACACATCAAGGCTTTGGCGCGGACACGACATGGTCACGAGGACTCGGTTGGGCGTTGTATGGCTTCTCGTCGGCGTATTCGGAAACTCATGATCCATTGTTCCTGGCCACCGCCCAGCGAGCCGCGGATTATGCCATCAAGAATCTCCCGAGCGACTCCGTGCCGTGGTACGACTTTGACGATGAAGGCGTTCATTTTCGAAACCGGGACTCTTCGGCCGCCGCAATTATCGCCGGAGGGTTATTCCGTCTTTCGCTGATTACCACCGACAGCGCACGCGCAAAGAGCTATCGAGAAGAGGGGGAGCGCATCGTGCAATCGTTGATCGACCGGTATCTGACCCCTGTCGGGGAGAATGATCAGACTCCTCCGGGAGTGTTGCGCCACGGCTGTGGGGTTCGCCCCAGTGACGCGATGTTGATTTATGGACAGTACTTCTTGCTCGAGGACCTTTTGTGGCTAGAGCAGCACAAAAGCTAAGAGCGTTCCACTAATTCCGTAAAACCATGAAACCGTTTATTTTTAGCTGATCCTTGAGCTGGCTTGTAATTGGGATCTCAGGATGTTTCGATCGAGTTCATTTTCCCAGCGGGCAATGACCAGGGTGGCGACAGCGTTGCCGATCATGTTCACTACCGCGCGGCACATGCTTAGAAAACGATCAACGCCGAGAATGAGCGCCATGCCAGCTACGGGAATAGTGGGAATGACCATCATGGTGGCCACCAAAGCGATGAAGGCAGCTCCCTGCACTCCGCTTGCGCCCTTGGAGGTGAGTAGCGCGACGCCTAGAATCGTGAACTGCTGGAGCAGAGCCAGGTGGGTGTTAGTGGCTTGAGCGACGAAGAGCGCGGCAAGCGTCATGTATAGACTGGTGCCGTCGGCGTTGAAGGTGTAGCCGGTCGGCACCACCAACCCGACGAGGGCTTGAGAGCATCCCAGCTTTTCGAGCTTGTTCATGAGACTTGGCAGCGCGGGCTCAGAGGAACTGGTGGCCAGCACCAGGAGGATCTCTTCGCGAAGAAACCACAGAAAGCGAAGAATGCCGAAGCCTGAGAATCTCGCGATAGCGCCCAGGATAATGACCACGAAAAAAATTGAAGTGAGGTAAAGCGTCGCGATCAACTTTGCAAGCGGGCCTAACGAAGCCAATCCGTACTTGCCGATCGTAAACGCCATCGCACCAAAGGCCCCGATAGGCGCAAAGCGCATCAGGATGGCCACCACCGCGAAGACGGCTTGCGTAAGAGCGGCCAACATATCGACTAGAGGTTTGCAACGCGGGCCCGCGATGGAGAGCGCGAAACCAAACAGGAGGGAGATGAGGAGCACTTGAAGAATGTCACCCTTGGCAAAGGCGTCCACGACGGTGTTGGGAATAATATGAACAAGGAATTCTGTAATGCTTTGCGCTTTAGCTTGTCCGGCGTATTGCGCTACAACCCCAGCGTCCAGCGTAGCCGGATTGATGTTGAAGCCGCTACCGGGGTGTACGAGATTTCCGACCAGAAGTCCCACGAGCAGCGCGAGACTGGAGACCACTTCAAAATACAGGAGCGCTTTGCCGCCGACTCGGCCGACTTTTTTCATGTCGTCCATACCGGCGATACCCGTAACCAGGGTGCAAAAAATCACCAAAGTGATGATCATGGTGATCAGGCGGATGAAAGCATCGCCGAGCGGCTTCATTGCCGCGGCAGTGGTGGGGCTCACGTAGCCGAGAATGATGGCAATGGCCACGCCGGCGAGTACCTGAAACGAAAGGCCGGTGTAAAAAGGCTTCTTGCGCGAGGGCGAAGAGGCTTTCGTTTCGATCGCTGGAGGAGTGATCATGGTTTGGGAGTTAGCTCTTTTGGAGTGCGGGCCGAAGTTCGCGGACGTCGCGCAGAGTTTCGAGGGCTAGTAACTTATCGATCAGCGTTGAGGTGACGGCGGCTCCCAGAACCGGTGCGATCAGGTCGCGGGCTTTGTCTACAACTTCTTCACGGGTCATGGGATTCTCGGCAGTGCCTCGAACATCACGAACCCATTGCGTGAGTTGTGTCCCGTCGTTAAAAGTCAGTTCGACGATGGCTTCGCGCCGGGGACGACGAGCGTCAATCCGGGGATCGGCGACAACTTCAACCTTGGCGCGCTGACGCAGCACCGCGGGATCCTTCATACGGGCCTTGTCATGCACGGTAGCGAAAGTCACCGTTTTATCGAGGAGCATTACCGCGAGCATGTGCTCCATACAAATGTCGGGGATGTCCCGGTTGCTGACGGTATTGGCTTCGTCAGTAGCGACACGCACAGTGATTTTTTTCACGTCGTCGGCAGAAAAGGAGCGCTGCTTGAAAAAACCTGCGAGGGCGTCGAGCGGGGCTTGAATCGGAGACCCGACCGTCCATTTCTTAATGTTAGTGCGGGTGATTTCATAACGTTCGCCTAACTTATCTACGAGAGCGCTCGGGTCGGCTTTAATTGTTCCGTTTTCTCGCGGCGCGAGGGCTTCGTAAAAATTGTCGGAGCCCGAAAAAATATCTTCTATGCCACTCCATCCGGCGCGAATGAGAGTTGCCGCCAGAACCGCGACGGAGGCGGGTTTTCCGGCAAATAGAAATGCTTTTTCCATATGCGCCGCGTCGCGCGACCATGCGCCTATTCCGGAAGTTTGTTGCGCGGTGTAATCCAACATCAAGCGCATCTGCTCTTCGTTCAGACTTGCGGCACAAGCGGCTGCTGCCCCAGCGCAAAAGCAGGCAGCCGTTCCGTGGGTGCTACGGTGGGTAAGGGCCTGGTATGAAGGACCACCAAGGCTCATCGACACGCGCGTTCCAATGTCGTATCCGAGAGTAACCGCACGCACGAACTGTGCTCCGCTGATAGCGTATTCTTCGCCGGCAGCAAACCCGGCTGGAATGGTGGAAACGCCGGGATGCGAGCGTGATGGTCCGTGCGAATCGTCGGTTTCGTCGGAGTGGGCCAGCACGCCGTTAGCGAATGCCGCTTCAATGGCACCACATACGATATTGGAGGCCACCACCGTGGCCACTTGCTTTCCGCCGTAAGCACGCGCGAATTCCAATGCTGCGCGGCCGGGGACGAGACCCGAGCCTGAAATCATGGCGGCAAACGTATCGAGAATGTGCTGCTTGGCTTTCGCGCTCACTTCTTCCGGTAGCGCGCGGGTAGCAGCAGCGGCCATGTAAGCGCTGAGTTGCTGCATAATTTCGCTGACTCTATTGGGCGTTTCGTCTGGAACGAGAAATTCAGCAGCCTTTGCGAACTCGGGCGAAAGCGCGAGCGCGCTAGAGAGGCCGGCGAGTCGGATAATTTGCCGGCGCGTTATAACTGCGCTGCCTCTACCTTGGATTAAAGTCCTGTCTGAATGAATCATTATTCCTCCCACGAGCGCGACAGGATTGTTGAGAAGTTCTCACGAGCGCACCTGTTGATAGATTTGAGAAGGATCATTGAAGCCGTAGAAGTGGACGAAGCTCGCGAATGTCGCGCAGATTTTCGAGACCCATCACTTTGGCGATGAGCTGGGAAGATTTGCCTTCCCCCAGAACAGTAGTGATCAGGTCGCGGGACTTGGCTAGAACTTCTTCGCGGGTCATAGGATTTTCTGGCGTGCCTCGAACGTTGTCCACGCGCTGGCGGAGTTGCTTGCCATCGCTCAAGGTGAGCTCCAGAATGGCGACGCGTAGCGGCATGAGGCTTTCGAGTTCGGCGTCAGGGATCAACGTAATTTTCGCTCGTTCGCGCAACGTCGCGGGATCTTTCAATCGCGCCAGGTCATGAGCGGAAGCAAAGGTGACGGTTTTGTCGAGGAGGGCCACGGCCAGCATGTGCTGGACGCAGATGTCGGGAATTTCTCGATTGTTGACGATGGCCGCTTCGTCGGTGGCGAGCCGAATTATGACTTGCTGCACGTGGCCGGCGTCGAAGGGATGCTCCTTGCGGAGAATTTCAAGCGCGTCGAGCGCGGCCTGGATGGGCGAACCGACCGGCCATTTTTTAATGTTAGTGCGAGTGACTTCATAGCGCTCGCCAAGTTTCTCAATCAAACCTGAGGGATCTGCATTGGGATTGTAGGCCTGGAAGAAATTATCCTTGCCGGAGAAAATATCGTCGACGCCGGTCCAGCCGGACTTGACGATCAGTGCAGAGGTGACGCCGCTGCGCGCATTCATGCCACCAAAAAGAAATGCTTTCTGGATGTGATCAGGGTCGCGATTCCAGGCGCCGAGGCCGGAAGATTGGTGCGCCGTATAGCCCAGCATCCATCGCATTTGCTGGGCGTTGAGATTGGCGGCGCAGGCTGCGGCAGCCGCGGCACCAAATTGGGGCGCGATGCTATGGGTGCTCCAGTGGCTCTCCACTTCAAATTTTTGGCCGCCGAGGGTCATGGTGACGCGGGTTCCTACGTCGTAGCCCAGGGCCACGGCGCGCAACAGATGCGTTCCACTAATCTGAAATTGTTCCCCGACGGCAAACGCGGCGGGCACGACGGCACAACCGGGATGCGACTGCGATGGCGAGTGGGAATCGTCGGTCTCGTCGGCGTGCGCCAACATGCCATTGGTCAATGCGGCTTCAATCGGCCCGCACATCAGATTGGATGCGACCACTGTAGAAATTTCTTTTCCGCCATAGGACTGCGCAAATTGCAAGGCGCGCTGGCCGGGAAGCAATTTCGATCCGGAGACCATGGCGCCGAATGTGTCGAGGATGTGCTGCTTGGTTTTCTCAACGACCTCGTCCGGTAGCGGACGGTCGGCGGCTTCGCTCATGTACGTACTGAGCGTGTTCATGACGCCGCTGTTGGATTTCGAGGTCGTGGATTGTTGAACCGATGCCAAAGCGCCAAGGGCCGGAGCAGGCACGGCCGCAGTGGTGAGCGCGAGGCCCGCCCATTCGAAAAGTTTGCGGCGAGTGATTGGCAAAGGACCGGAGGTTTTAGATTTGCTTGATTTAGATTTCATGCTGTCGGCATCTTCTGAATTGAGATTGGCAACTGTAGCGGCGAAGTCTTTTGAAAAGTTAATTTCCGCCAACTTGCGCGGCAATGGCTTCTCCCAGATCTCTCGTGTTGGATTTCCCGCCGATATCTGGCGTGCGCACCTTAGATTTCGCGAGAATTGCGGAAATTGCCGCCTCGACCGCATCCGCAGCTTCTTCAACGCCAAGATGACGCAGCATCATGGCCCCTGACCAGATTTGGCCGATGGGATTGGCAATGCTTTTTCCAGCGATATCCGGAGCAGAACCGTGGACCGGCTCAAACATGGACGGAAATTCCTTTTCGGGATTGAGATTTGCGGACGGAGCGATGCCAATGGATCCGACTACGGCAGGCCCAAGATCAGATAGGATGTCACCAAAAAGATTGGACCCGACCACGACGTCGAACCAATCGGGATGACGCACGAAGTGAGCGGTGAGAATGTCGATGTGATATTGATCGGTGCGAATGTCCGGATATTCGACGGCCAAGGCACGGAAGCAATCATCCCAAAAAGGCATGGTGTGAATGATGCCGTTGGATTTGGTTGCGGACGTTAGATGCTTTTTTCGCTTGCGAGCCAACTCGAATGCGAAACGCATCACACGATTCACGCCGCGGCGCGTGAAGACGGTTTGTTGAACGGCCATTTCATCTTCGGTGCCTTCATACAGGCGGCCGCCGATGTTGGAATATTCGCCCTCATTGTTTTCGCGGACGATGGTGAAATCGATCTGGCCCGGTTTCCAATTTTTCAGCGGGGATTCTATGCCTTCGAAAAACCGCACGGGACGAAGATTAGCGTACTGCCGGAAGGTGCGGCGGATTGGAATCAAGAGCCCCCAAAGCGAAACGTGATCGGGGACGCTTGGGTGACCAACGGCGCCTAGAAAAATTGCGTCAAACGGCCTTAATTGTTGCAGCCCGTCATCGGGCATCATTTTCCCAGTCTGTACGTATCGTTCGCAACTCCAGTCGAATTCTTGCCAATTCCACTGGAAACCGAAGCGCTTTCCTGCCGCTTCGAGCACGCGGATGCCTTCGGGCACCACTTCCTTGCCGATGCCGTCTCCGGCGATGACCGCGATGTGGAAGGTCTTCATTTTTCCGTTTATCCCGTAACCGACGACAACAGTGGTGATAAGGCAGCGATGTCCGGAGCTGTATCCAGCGTTTTCACGAAAGTGATAATTTTTTCGGTCTTGGCTTGAGACCACTCAGCGAACTCAGCGCATCCGCGGAATTTGTCCGCTGCTTCGGCGAAGCTCATGGGGTTGGCTGGGCTGCCCTTGCCAAAGGCGGCTTGCCCGGTGATTACCTTACCGTTTTTTAGAGTGATTTTTAGAATGGAGGTCATTTTGTCGAAACCGGCGCTCTCTGCCTGGGGATCGACGTAAAAATTAATGTTCCGAATCATTTCTTTTACGTCTGGACGCTGAACTACTTTGTCTGAAAATTGCGCCAGACCGGCTTTGCGCTCCAGCAAAAGAATGGCGATGCAGAATTCCATGCTGAATTTTGCTTCGAGGCCGGTCTTGGGATTGTGATGAAGCAACGTGGTCGTCATATTGTGATTAGCGCCGACGTCGACTTTCTCCACCTGCGCAGCCTGGATATCATTTTCCTTTATCAGGCGCACGAGCTCAGTCATGGCTGGGTGTGTGAGCGAACCGGACGGATAAGGCTTCAACGAAACGCCGGGGTTGGCGAAAGTCCAGGGTTGTCCCAGGCGATTCATGATCGCGGAAGGGTCGTAAGAGCCGCCCGCGGCGTGAAAAAAACCACGCTCCGCCTCAAGAATTTGCTCTGCAGCACTCCAGCCCAAGGCGACCAGTTCAGCAGCAACCAAACCGCTCTCCGAGGCGTGTCCAGCCTGAAACGGTTTGGTCATGGTGCCAAAATTTTCGCGCAGGCCGGCCGATTGGGCGGCGGCCAATCCAAAGGAATTGAGCGTTTTTCCCAAATCAAATTGAAGCAGTTTTGCGCAAGCTGCCGCGGAACCGAACGGACCGCATGTACCAGTGGTGTGAAACCCATCCTGATAGTGCCGCGGCGAAATAGCTTCAGCGATTTTGCATTCCACCTCTGCGCCAATTTGATAAGCCAACAGCCAGTCTCTGCCGCTGACAGGCTGCTGTTCCGCAAGCGCAAAAATTGCGGGAAGCACAGGAAGGGTGGGGTGCATCAGCAATCCGTAGACGCGATCTTTTGCGGCGGCGAGCTGCGTGTCATCGAAATCATCAGCATGAATGGAAATTCCATTCAGCAGCGCAGCGAAACGCGGCGACGTTTTCATTGCGGTACCGATCACAGTGGCCTTCGGATTAGCACCGCATTTCTCGATATACTCGCGCGAAATCGGTCCACTTTCCGCGCGCGAACCAGCTAAGGCCAGTCCGAAGCCATCGAGGATAGATTTTTTGCCAAGTTCGATAACTTCCGCGGGGATATTTTCGTATTTGGTTTGCAGGACAAATTGTCCAACGTACTGCGTGAGTCCTGGAGTCTTTGGAAAGTCACCGACAGAAACAGCGTTCGCGGCTTCGGCTCGCGCTGCATCGGAAGGGGCAGCAAGTACCGCGGCGCCCATAAGCTTCAAAGACGTTTTGCCAAACTCACGCCTTCTCATAATTCACCTGAAGGCAGCGCACGCTACGGCTGAACCTCGTAGACGCGGACTTCCGCTTCCTTACCTGCATGATGAGGCACACCGAGATAATAACGATTCCACTCGGGCACCAAAACGCCCGTCTTTGCGCGGAATGCGGTTGGAATTTTGGCGAGGAGCTCGTAGTGGTCAGCATCCTTTTGCTGGAATACATCGAGGACCCCGTCGCCGGCGAGATATAGGCGTTTGTGTTGCGGGTCATAGACCGCGTCGTCCACCATGGCTACCGCAGGCAGCTCGGTGACAACCTTGCCATCCTCGGAGTTCAGCACAATTAATTTGCCGGGTTCTCGCGTGACGATGAACAGGCGGTGGTTTGCTTCATCGAAGGCCATTGCCACATTCGCCTTGTCGCCCGCGGGCAATGGCCAGGTGGCCGACAGTTCGGACTTGTTGCGGTCCATCACGCCAACCACGCTCTTGCCGGTAATGTTGATGAACATACGGGGGCCGGACTTTTCGAGGGTGATGGCCTCAACATGATTGTTAGGAATTTTTATATCGCGTAATTTTTTTCCACTATTGGTATCAATAACGCTGATCAGCGAATAGGGAGTCTTGGCTTCGCGGCCGCCGTTTACAACGTATAAATAAGAAGTGGCCGGATCATAGGCGACGGAGTCGGCATCGATGGAAACTTTAATTGCATTTAGCGGTTTGAAATTCTCACTATCGTAAATCTTCACCTCTGAAGCGTCACCCTCCACTACGAATAACTTCTTGAGGTCCTTGCGGTACAAAATGGCGTGCGGCGCTTTGGCCTCTTCAATGGTGTGAACGCGCTTGTTGGCATTAGTGTCGAGGATGTCCACTTTGTTGTTTTCTTCATCGGTTAAAAATAGCCGATGCCCATCGATGTCGGGCGTGAAATGATCGAAGTCGCCATCTTTCAAGCCAGGCAGCGGAATGGTGGCGACCTGTTTGAGTGGCTCTTTGCTCTGGGCAAAGGACAAGAGCGGCATTAACGCGGTGAGAGTGCATGCGGCGAAAATCTTGCGCTTCATGAAGTTGTCTCCATTCGATTGTTGCGGCGGAAATACGATTGGGTGCGACAAAAGACACGCGATGCTACGCTACGGCTTCCGAACCCGTCAACGGCAACAGTGCCGGAAGCGTTGCCTGGCCAGCGTTTCGACCGCTATTTTGAGGCATTTGCAAGGGTTTGCACCCGCATCAGCGGTAGCGGCTAAATATAAATTAATCTTCCTTTAAGTTCGTAACAACCCAGGTAGAGATTCTGTTTTCTCGCGGCGGCATAACGCGCCGGTCATCTATTTGACAGCAAGTCGGGCAAGCTCCTCAGTAACCAAGTGCTCTTCATTAAATAAGAAAACATTATTGTCGTGCGGCCGATTACGGTGCAAATTCCGACAGGCGCGCAAATTATCGATCTGACGAAAAACACGACGTTGCCCATGTTGATGACGGCCACACGCACATATTCACTCCATAGAAAAAGATAAGTTCGCGAACATAATTGCCGTTTCCAGCGACCCGCTGTGGGACATCACGTAACTTCAACGGGTGAAATTCGTGATGAAGGGCGGAAAAGTAATCCTTGGACGATACCAATAAACAGCAGTTCGATTCGAGTTGCATCACCCTTTGCTGTTCAAAATTGCCGCTGTTTTTTCGCAGAAATTCGTCGAACGCCATCCTCGAATATCTCCTTTGCTTCGTTTGTTTTTCGGCTAGCAAATTTGTCATTTTGACCCGTCTAAATAGAAATTAATCTTGCGTTAAGGCATCCACTCCGTTGAAGGGTCTAGGCTCCGCCCAACTGGGGGTCTAGTCCTTTGACAATCAAAACTGGTTCCGTAAGGCATTGGTCCGGCTGTCTTGCAGCGATTATTTTCATGTCAAGCATGGTTTTTTCTACTGCAGCCCATGCCCAAGTCGCGGGCGGCACTCTTTCGGGTACCGTCACCGACCCCAATGGCGGAGGTGTCCCCAACGCCAGCGTGGTGATCACCAACGTAGCCACGGGCGTAAATCGCGAGGTCACGACCAACTCAAACGGCTTCTACACCGCGGTAAATCTTTTGCCGGGAACTTATCAACTGAAGGTCACCGCGACTGGATTCAACCCGGAAGAGACTACGGGCATAAACATGACCGTCGGAGCGCAGCAAACGCTGGACGTTACACTGCACGTCGGGACGGTTACGAATCGCGTTGAAGTGACTGCGGAAACACCTGCTGTGCAACTCACCAGCTCCGACATCAGCGCGGTGGTCAATGCCACGACGGTGCGCGAGCTGCCGCTGAATGGCCGCAGCTGGACGGACCTGGCGGCGCTGCAACCTGGAGTTTCGACCATCGAAACGCAACCGACCTTTTCGACTGGAGCTGACCGGGGTAACCGCGGCTTCGGACAACAATTGACCATCTCCGGTGCGCGCCCGCAACAGAACAATTACCGTCTCGACGGTGTGAGCCTCAACGACTATGCCAACGGCGCACCCGGCAGCGTGCTGGGTGGGAACCTGGGCGTCGATGCGATCCAGGAATTTTCGGTGCTGACCAGCAACTACTCCGCTGAATACGGCAAGACGTCCGGTGGAGTGGTTAACGCCATCACCCGGTCCGGCACTAATGATTTTCACGGCAGTGTGTACGAATTTCTTCGCAATAGCGCGCTGGATGCTAAAAACTATTTCGAGTCGGCTGGCGCTCCGAAAGCGTCCTTCAAGCGCAACCAATTCGGAGGTGCGCTCGGCGGGCGCATCATCCCCAACCGCACGTTTTTCTTTGTGGACTACGAGGGCATTCGCCAATCCAAGGGAATTGCCAACGTGGACTTCGTGCCTTCACCTGCGGCGCGGGCTACGGTCACAGACCCAGCAATCCTGAAATATTTGCAACTGTACCCGATCCCTACCGCCGCGGAGTGCGCTGGCGGCGGGTTGGTGTGCCAACACGTGTTCAACGGGAAACAAATCGTAACGGAAAACTTTGTGACGACGCGCATTGACCACAAATTTTCAGACAAAGACAGTTTGTTCGGAACGTATCTCTACGATAAGACGCCGTACAATTCCCCTGATAGTTTTGGCAACGTCGGCCTCAACACCTTGTCGGCGAGGCAAATCATTGCGGCGGAAGAGACCCATAGTTTTACGACCGCTTTTGTGAACGCGCTGCGCTTCGGCTACAACCACGAACGCGTCGATAACGACGCCAGCGTAACGGCTCTTAACCCTGCGGCAAAAGATACCTCGCTAGGGGCGTTCGCGGGCAGAGACGCGGCGGTTGTGAATGTGCCTGGATTTTTGACCACCATGCCAGGAGGTGTAGGCGGTTTGCCTACGTATTTGTATCGATGGAACTCGTATCAAGGCTACGATGACGCGTTTTACACCGTGGGAAAACATTCCATCAAGTTCGGCGCGGCCGTTGAGCGCATGGACTTGAACGTGACAGCGCTCACGGATCCTAATGGAATTTGGTTCTTCAATACACTGACTGATTTCCTTACAAATACTCCCAACAAGTTTCAGGGCGGCGTGGCTAGTTCGCTTACCCCGAGGAATATTGGCCAATCCATAATTGGAGGCTATGTTCAAGACGATTGGCGCATAAAACCAAATCTCACCTTAAACCTTGGGCTCCGTTACGAAATGACAACGGTTCCGACCGAGGCTAACGGCAAGTTTGCCAATCTCCGGAATCTCTCTGATCCGCTCCCAGTGTGCGGCACTTTGGTGCAGGGTTGTGCAAGTACCGGCCCATTTTTCTACAATCCGACCTTGCACAACTTTGAGCCGCGCTTTGGTTTTGCCTGGGACCCGCTCCATAACGGAAAGCTCGCGATACGAGGGGGAGCAGGTCTCTTTGACGTTTTGCCTTTGCCTTACCAGTTCATCCTCCTCACAACACAATCTGCTCCGTTTTTTCAGTACACGTCCCTGAAGGTAGGGTCCACCCCGACGCCGCTAACTTTTCCGTTCGTCGACCCTACTCTCATCACCAACAATAAATTGCGTTCGACCTATGTTGAATCACATCCCAAACGCAACTATGTAACTCAGTGGAACCTGAATTTGCAGTACCAGCTCACTCCGTCGCTGGCGGCTTTCGTTGCGTACGTAGGATCTCGCGGCGTTCATCAACCATTCCGTGTCGATGAAGCTGACCTGGTGATACCAACCAGGACTCCTTCCGGATATTTGTGGCCGAAGGTCGACGTATTAGGGAACGTCTTCAGCGCTCAGTGTAATCAGACGGATCCGAATGGGAGCGACCCTGCGCAATGCGCTCCTCCAAACACCATTAATCCAGCATTCGGGTCGGTACGCGGAATGTTTTATGACGGTCGCTCTTATTACAATGCCCTCGAGCTGCAGTTGGCCAAGCGCCTGAGCCACGGCTTCCAGATGCAGGGCACCTATACCTGGGCCAAGAGCATTGATACAAGTTCAGCTACGCTCGCTGGAGATGCGTTCGGCAACTCTATCTCCAGCCTTGACTGGTTTGATCTGAAGCTCACGCGAGGGCTATCGGATTTCAACGTCGGCCGGACTCTGGTGATCAATGCAACATGGGAGTTGCCCACAGCTAAATCTTTCACGGGGCCGATGCAATGGCTGACCAATGGATGGGAACTGGGAATGATTTTCACCGCGAGTGATGGCGTACCATTTACTCCTACGTGGGGAACCGGCGCCGATCCGGCAGGCACGCTTAGCAGCGACGACTTCGCATACCCCAATCGTCTGTCTGGTCCGGGCTGTGGCACCGCGGTCAATCCCGGCAATCCCACGGCCTATATAAAAACCCAATGCTTCGGCGTCCCAGTAGCGCCAAATCAAGCGTTCTTCGATGCTAATTGCGACCCGGCTCCTCCCACTTTTGGCGGTCCGTTACCTCCGGGAGATCTGCGATGTTTCAACCTGCGCGGAAACTCCGGCCGCAACGTTCTTATTGGCCCCGGTGTGACGAGTCTTGATTTCTCCATTTTCAAGAACAACAAGATCAGGCGCATCTCAGAGAATTTCAATGTGCAGTTTCGCGTGGAGATGTTCAACGTCATGAATCATCCCAATTTTGCGCCTCCGGGTCCGGGCGATGGGAACACCGACATTTTTGATCCAACGGGGGCCGCGGGCGCTCCTCCTGCAGGTACCGCCGGGGCTCTGCTGCGCACCACAGTTTCCGAACGGCAGATTCAATTTGCGATCAAGGTTATTTTTTAGCCTAACGGCAAATTTTGCGTGGGAATATCATAACGGACGTCTGGCTGGAGAAACCCGGAACGCGACTTTACGTCTCAAAAGCGCCGGAAGTCAGGGTTGAAACCATTTCGGCATATATGTCCACTGCTTGGAGCAGTTGCTGCTTCAGGATGCACTCCTCGGCGGTGTGGGCGGCGTGAATGCTGCCTGGGCCGATTAGAAATGGCTTTCCCCACGCTGTTCCAAAGCTCGGAATATCGGTGGTGAAAGACACAACGGTAGTTGGCAATCCCGGGAATGGCTCCAGTCGTTGCGCGGGCGTGGCGTATTGTTCACGCCCCTCGGCGCGTCCGGCCAGCACTTGTGCCAAGGCTTCACGAATGGGTGCGGCGCTGCCTACCAGTCGAAACATAATTTCAGCTTGGGCATGATCGGCAATGACATTGGGAGCCCGACCGCCATTGATGGTGCCAATATTCAGAGTGGAGCGGCCCAACAATTCGTCCTCTGGCAGGTTGAGAGCGCGAATGTCCTGCAGCACATCCAGCAATGTTTCAATCGCGGAATGTCCTAGTTCTGGATAGGCGGAATGAGCCGAGCGGCCCTTGGCAGTGATTTCAAAGCGCAACGCGCCTTTTGTGCCGAGGGCGATTTTGTTCTCCGTCGGTTCGCCGTTAATAAGGTAGCGGGAGCCGCGAGGATTCCTGGCGGCAACCAACGCTCCGGCGCCATTGACTTCTTCTCCCACCACAAAAAGTACAGTGAAATTTTTCTTCCCGCCGTTTAGTAGTTTCTCGGCGGCCGTAATCATGGCGGCAATAATTCCCTTCGCATCGCAAGCGCCACGGCCCCAAATTGCTTCTTCATTTTCGCGGGACGGAAAGAATGGCGGCACGGTGTCCATGTGCGTGGAGAGGGTCACGACTGGCTGGCCCCAATAGGCGATGACATTAAATCGATCGGACTCGACTCCCATTCGCTCCGCCCGCCCGGCGTAGCGTTTAGCGAGGTTTGAAAGGTGTGTGAACAGAAACTCGCCGACACGTTTTTCTGAATTCGTTACGGAGTCAATATCGATTAGCGCGCGCGTGAGTTCAAATGCATTCATGGCTCAGGTGGATTCTTAGGTGCGAAGGAAAATTACCATTGGACACCTTAATTCCCAGACTCGACGTTACTTGCGCCAGCGGCCTCGCAACTCGGCGACCAGCTGGTGTGCAACTTCCTTGGCTCGAGCAATATCATGTGGATCAAAGGATATGGCCGACACGCGGGCGTGCCCGCCACCTCCGAACTTCTCTGCCAGCGACGCCAGATTGGCGTCCGCGTTCGCGAGATTCCAGGGATTCGTACCCAGCGAAACTTTCGCGCGCACTGCCGATGCGCTTACGCTCACGGAATAAATGCATGCCGGATATAACAGATACGGGATGAATTTGTTGTAGCCTTCCAGGTCCAGGTCGCTGACATCAAAAAAAATGACTCCTTCGCGGGCGTCGGCGCGCTCGCGAAGAATCTCGATGGATTTTCGGTGGCGGTCCAATAGCGGCTCAAGGTGTTTGGCCACCATGGGCAGCTGTACCATTTCCGATAGCGGCCGGTAGGCCAATTCTGGAATTATCTTTGCCGGCAGGCCATTTTCTGGCGCTGCTTCGATGACCAGCGCGAGTTGCGTGGCGGGTTCCGCAAGGGCCACGGCGGCTTCGGGCGTGGGGTACTGCGCCCCATCGATGATGTCGCCCCAATGAATCAAATCGTCGAGCGGAGTAGTATCGAAGCCGAATTTTTCTTCAGAAACGTCAGCGATTAATTTGGTGCAAGACTTATATTCCGGCTCGTAAAACATTTTCGGTCCGGGGTGCTTGCGAAAGTTTTCCGCATCCACGGGAGTCAGAAATGCGCTCTGATGATGATCGAACCACCATGTAACTTTCGGCGAGTTCGAATACTTGAAGTCCACAATCACATTTTCGTCGCCGTCAAAAAGGCCGTCTGTCCAGGGCTGTACCGCGCGATGGGTCATGCCGGTCAGTTCGAATTGCGCTTGCGCATCGAAGCGCTCGCGGTAAAAACGATAAAAAAGAGCGGCAGAAGCGGTGCCATCAAAACAGCGATCATGGAAACACAGGCGTACTCGGGTCATAAACCTGGCGAATGCCTTTCTAGGCTTGGTGCAATGTTAAATGAAGCTTTTTACAATGGTGGGAGCCAACGGGAAAGTCAATAGTAACCACGTTTGAGGATCGTTAAATAGAGTTCAGCGCAGAAAGAGTCGCGCGAGAATGGAGCGACTCCCAGGCGGCGATCTCTGTCTAATTATTTGCCGGCGATGCCATCGGCAATAGGCGCGGCAATCGGCACACGGAATAGTTCGTGCTGATAGGCCTTGATCATTAACAGGATCCACAAAATTACGGTCAACAATCCAAGTACCATGGAGACCACCGCCCACAAACCAAATCCGACGAAGCCTCCGATGCCGGCCACGACCCCAAAACCAATTCTCAGCACCATTAGAGCGCCGAACACCACGATCGACTGCGCGGCGTGAAACCTGACGAAGGGCCGTTTATCGATCAATATAAATATGATCCCTGTTAGCCACCCCAGAACGTAGCACAACAGCCCAGCCACGTTTTCCGCGAGACCTTCGCTGCTTGCCGCTGGCGCCGTGGCCATCGGAACCGCTGATGCCGCTTGGCTGGCTCCGCACTTCGGACAGAAAGCTGCGCCCCCTAATTCCGTTCCACACGCTTTACAGAACGCCATTTGCTAGACCTCCGGGAGGGATATAATGCGCCGGAGCGTAACAAAAGCGGACCTCTAGCGCAATGACTTATCGTAGCGGCACAGAGCCTTGCGGTGTTGCGCAATTAGCAGCAACGTTATTGTGGGTCAGGGTCGTTCTTGACAAGAGTTAAGCCCAATGGCTGACGCACTGACTTCCGCGAGCGTCTCCTCCGCAAATTCGCCCGCATCTTCTCGCCTGTTTAATTGCCCGCACGACACGACGGCCGCCGAGCGCCAAACGCTCGTTGCGGGCGGCCTTGGCTGGATGCTCGATGCCATGGACGTGATGTTGTATTCCCTGGTGATCGCGTTCCTCATGCGCGAATTCGCGATGGATACGCGCACCGCGGGCTTTCTCAATTCCCTAACTCTTGTGGCCTCAGCCATTGGCGGGCTGGTATTCGGCTGGGTTGCTGATCGAATCGGCCGCACTCGCGCACTGATGGCGTCCATCGGGTTGTACTCGGTGGCCAGCGCGGCGTGTGGCCTCTCGCATTCCATTACGGAGTTGGCGGCGTTCCGGTTTTTGTTAGGCATCGGTATGGGCGGCGAGTGGACCGCCGCCGCTGCGCTGATAGCCGAAACATGGCGGCCCGAACATCGCGGGAAAGCCCTGGGGCTGATGCAGTCTTCTTACGCCATTGGTGAAGCCATCGCGGCACTAGTCGTCGCCGTGGTGTTGCCGAACTTTGGCTGGCGAGCGGTATTTTTTGTCGGAGTGCTACCGGCGCTGCTGGTCTTTTGGATTCGCCGCAATGTGCCCGAGCCCGCCGTGTGGAAAAACCGTGTAGCAACAGAGCGATCCGGATTCTTTGGTGTGTTGCTTGGCAAAGGAGTTTTTGGTGTGGGACTGCTGGCCACGGCGATGAACGCCTTTGGGATGTTTGGCTATTGGGGACTGTTCACCTGGATCCCCGCTTACTTGTCATTGCCGGTTTCTCAAGGTGGGCGGGGCCTGAGTCTGGTCAAGACGACAACATTCTTTCTGGTGTTGTGCTTCGGAAAATGGCTGGGTTACGCATCCTTTGGATTTTTTGCCGATGCCTTCGGCCGTCGTAAACCTTACTTTATTTATTTGCTGGTTGCTGCGGGGTTAACGCCAATCTACGGGTCTGCCAAGAGCGCGTTCTGGCTGCTGTTGCTCGGCCCATTCGTAGCTTTTTTTGGAACGGGATTTTTTTCGGGCTATGCCGCGATTGCCAGTGAAATTTTTCCAGGCGAAATCCGCGCGGCAGCCATGGGTCTCAGCTACAACATTGGCCGTGGATTCTCCGCCGCCGCACCGTTTGCAGTTGGAGCGTTAGCACTGCATTACGGGATCGGGCCGGCGTTCTCGCTGCTGGCTGCGGCGTTTTTCGTAGCTGCGCTCCTGGCGTTGCTTCTTCCTGAGACTTTAGGACGCGCTCTGACCTGATTGACAGCCCGCGATGATGGGATGTAGTTGGTGGTGCGGGAAGAGGGATTTGAACCCCCAGGGGCTTGCGCCCGGCAGGTCCTAAGCCTGCTGCGTCTGCCAGTTCCGCCATTCCCGCGATGTGGGTAGAGAAAGTTTATCATGCTAATTTATAGCTAAAGAACATCGTTCTGGGTCTGGAGCCGTTTATGCCGCGAGATGTGCGCAGCCTGCTTGAACTGTACAATCCCAATAATCCGCTGGATCACGCGTCTACTATTCCATCGCCTTGGTATTTCGATGAAGGTCTCGCAGAACTGGAGAATTCCGCTGTTTTTGGTAAAAGCTGGCAGGTTGTCGGGCGCGCCGACCAGGTGCAGAACCCGGGACAATTTCTTACTGCCGATATCGCCGGTGATCCGATTGTGGTGGTGCGCGGTGAAGACTCACGATTACGCGCTTTCTATAATGTATGCCGACATCATGCCGCGGCGGTGGTCACGGAAGCGCAAGGTTGTGCTAAACAATTTCGCTGTCCTTATCATGGCTGGACTTACGGCATCGACGGCGCGCTGAAAGGCATGGTTGAATTTGATGGCGTCTGCGATTTTGAGCGCTCCGAGAATGGGCTTGTCCCCGTTCTCGTGGACACTTGGGAGAATTTTGTATTTGTGAACCTCGATCCTAACGCTGGTTCGTTGCGTGACTCTCTTGGCACCATCCCGCCCATCGTGGCCCCACTGCAATTGACAAAAAAACTGCGGTACTTTGATCGTCGCATCTACACTTTGCAGTGCAACTGGAAAGTCTACGTCGATAATTATCTGGATGGGGGCTACCACGTTCCGCACGCGCACAAAGGGCTAAGCAGCGTCATCGAGTACACCAAATACACTATAGAAAACTTTGAGCGCGCTTGTTTGCAGTCCAGTCCATTGTCCTCCGACTCCAGCTCTGAAGCTGGAGTCGCTTCCACGCGCCAGGGCCGCGCTTTTTATTTATGGATCTACCCTAATTTTATGTTGAACGCGTACGAAGGGGTGATGGACACGAACGTGGTGGTGCCTCTAGGCGTGGATAAGTGCGCGGTGATCTTCGATTACTACTTCTCGGATATCTCTGCTGCCGCGGAAATGCGGAATCGCGAGAGCATCGCGGTCAGCGAAAAGGTCCAAGATGAAGATATGGGCATATGCGACGCCGTGCAGCGCGGTTTAGGCTCACGCGCTTATTTAGCCGGGCGTCTCTCGGTTCGCCGTGAAGCGGGTGAACATCTTTTCCATCGCTTGCTGCACGCCGATTTAACGGCCGCCGCCAAGCGCTCCGAAGCGGCTGCGGACTAGAACCCAATTCGATTCCTTGCATGCCTTAAGGTTTCGCTAGGAACATCGGAAAAGGAGCTAGGACAAAAAAAAGGCAACCCCGTTAGGAGTTGCCTTACGTGCAAAATGCTTACCTGTCCTGTTTATTATAACTCAGGGCGAGGTTTGGTCAAGAATTTGTATGGAAATAGAAAGGGGGTTGCCCTGCCGTACAACCTCCCAGAATCAGAGTGGACCCGACGAGATTCGAACTCGCATCTTCTTACGTGACAGGTAAGCATTTTGCCAATTAAACTACGGGCTCGCACTAATGGTGCCACAACTTGTCCATACTATATAATTATATAATCGACTAATTAACATAAGCACCTTCGCTCGATTTTCAGATTTAATACCGGCGCGGCAAATTTCCAATTGACCGCTCCCACGCGCGGCCATGAATTGACGATGCCAGAAGCGTCGGCTTATACTGATAAATCAGTCGCGAGTCAGTCCTTGCTTCTCTAAGCTCAATTGAAAGCCTGGATCGCTGGAGTCCCCTGGAACTGGGGTGTTCGTGCTCGCGGATGAGTGTCCCAGCGTTGTAACCTGTATTGATCTCCGATTTCTACGTAATTTGAAAGGCAACTTGTATGACTGAAGGTACCGAAAAAACTGCCGAAAGCACGCCGGAAGGCACGAATCAGGCCGCGGCCGATGCTACCTGCCGCCGCGAACTGGACCTGGAAATTCCCGCGGACGAAGTTTCCAAAGCCATGGAGCGGGTGGCCAAAGAATTCGCGAAGGTCGCGCGGGTGCCGGGCTTTCGTCCTGGCAAAGCTCCGATTACGTTGATTCGGCGGCGGTTTGCGGACGACATCAAGGGGGAAGTGCTGCAATCGCTGGTTCCTGAACGCGTGGAAAAGGCTGTCAACGAGCAGAAGCTCACTCCGGTCTCGCAACCGAAGGTCGAGCAGCTGGACTTCAATGATGGCCAGCCGCTTAAATTTCGAGCCGTGTTCGAAGTTCTTCCCGAATTTGAGCTGGGCAATTATAAGGATCTGCAACTCGAGATGCCGGTGATGGACGTCGTGGACGAGGATGTCACCAAAACGCTTGAAGACATGCGCGAACGTGCCGCGGCATTTGCTCCCGCCGAGGGCCGTGCTGTGCAGGATGGCGATTTCGTGCAGCTAAAACTCACTGGCACAGCCGAGGGTGAAGGCGAACCGCTGCAGGCTGACAGCGTGCTATGTCACATCGGCGCGGAAGAGACCATGGCGCCATTCAACGAAAATCTTCGCGGCGTGAATATCGGGGATCACAAGGATTTCGACGTTCCGTATGCTGCGGATTATCCCGATGCGAAGCTCGCGGGCAAGACCTATCATTATTCCGTGGATGTGCTGGGCATCAAAACCAAGAAGCTTCCTGAATTAAATGATGACTTCGCCAAGGACGTTAGCGACGCTACCACGCTGGACGAACTGAAGAAAAAAATTCGCGAAGGCCTGGAACACCAGCGCGATCACAAGCAGAAAGATTTGTTGCGCGAAAAGGTTCTGGGCGAAATCGTAAAGTTGCATGACTTCCCTGTACCGCAGTCACTCGTAGAGCATCAAATGGATGTGCGGCTAGAACGAGTAGTGCGATCGCTGGCGCAGCAAGGTGTTGATCCGCGCGCGGTAAATATCGATTGGGTGTCGCTACGTAAGCGGAATGAAGACCGTGCCAAGGACGATGTAAAGGCTGAGCTGATTGTCGACCGCATCGCCACGGCGGAAAATATCGATGTGACCGAGGAAGAAGTGGAGCACGAGCTGGAACATCTGGCCGGACATAGTAACGAATCGGCGGAAGCAATTCGCGCTCGTTTGACAAAGCAAGGTACGCTCGATAGGATAAAAGCGAAGTTGCGGAGTGATAAAACTCTCGACTGGCTCGCGCAAAATGCTCGAGTTAGCACCACAGCAGCAGCCGCTGGAGCGAAGTAACTTTCGATTGTGCGGTAATTGTTGACTGAAGCCTGATCTTATCGTTCGCAACCGCAAACACTCAAAAAACCAAAAAATGAAAAACTTTAACGAACCAGATTATCGTGCCACCACGCTTGTACCCATGGTGGTCGAACAGACCAGCCGGGGCGAACGCGCCTACGACATTTATTCGCGGCTCCTGAAAGAGCACATTATTTTTATAGGCACGCCGATCGACGACCACGTCGCCAATCTGGCGATCGCGCAGATGCTTTTTCTGCAGGCCGAAGATCCAGAAAAAGACATTCAGATTTACATCAATTCCCCGGGCGGTTCAATCACCGCGGGGTTCGCGATTTACGACACGATGCAGTTCGTCAAGCCTGACGTAGTCACCACCTGCGTGGGTCAAGCAGCGTCCATCGCGGCTGTGCTGCTGGTTGGCGGAGCGCCGAAAAAACGCTTCGCGTTGCCCAACGCGCGGATTCTGATTCACCAGCCGTGGATGTCCGGTCTAGGCGGTCAAGCCACGGATATCGACCTGCATGCCAAGGAAATCCTGCGCATGCGCATGGTTATCAACAAACTTCTTGCGCAACATAGCGGACAGAACGTTACGCGCATCGAAAAGGATGTAGAGCGCGACTTCATCATGAATCCCGAGCAAGCCAAGGAATACGGGATGATTGACGAGATTATCTACAAGCATCGCTAGCCCCGTGCCAGGCTCACCATCCGGTGCGTTTACGATGCCGAACTCGTTCCAAAAAGTTAGCAAGTTTTGTAGCTTTCTATTTTGCTTCGGAGATAAATCGGCCTAGAATGATGGGTAGGGTGCTCCGTCGAACCTTCGCGGAGACGAGGCCTTCACGCCAGTGAAAAAATTCAATCCAGAAGAGCCGTTGCGCTGTTCCTTCTGCCATAAGACCCAGGAACAGGTCGAAAAGCTGATCAGTTCGCCTTCGGACTATCCGCGCGCCTACATTTGTAATGAGTGCGTGGGTGTGTGCGAAACGATTCTGGAGGATGAAAAGCGCGAGCAGGCTACGGCTCCGGCCAAGAGGCTACCGCGCCCTCCGGAGATCAAACAATTTCTAGATGGCTATGTAATTGGCCAGGACCGCACCAAAAAGAAACTGGCTGTGGCGGTCTATAACCATTACAAGCGCATTTTCCTGAATAAGCAGCCTGGCGAGGTGGAACTCAGCAAGTCCAATATTCTGCTTATCGGACCAACCGGTACCGGCAAGACGTTATTGGCGCAAACGCTTTCGCGGATGTTGGATGTGCCCTTCGCTATCGTGGACGCTACCACGCTTACCGAAGCGGGCTACGTCGGCGAAGACGTGGAAAATATTATTCTCAAGTTGCTGCAGGCTGCCGACGGCGATGTGCAGAAGGCTCAGCAAGGCATCATCTATATAGACGAGATCGACAAGATCGCTAAGAAGGATGAGAACCCTTCGATCACCCGCGATGTGAGCGGGGAAGGTGTGCAACAAGCTTTGCTCAAGATTCTCGAGGGCACAGTAGCTAATGTTCCTCCGCAGGGTGGCCGCAAGCATCCTCATCAGGAATTCACGCCCGTCGATACCACCAACATTCTGTTTATTTGTGGCGGCGCGTTCGTCGGATTGGAAAAAGTCATTGAGAAACGGGCCGGCCGCCGCTCGCTGGGTTTCCATACGGACGCTTCCACCGCAGCTCCGCAACGCCGCAATACCGAGTTGCTTGAGCATGTTCAGCCGGGCGATCTCATCCGCTACGGGCTAATTCCGGAATTTGTTGGACGACTGCCTGTTGCCGGCGTCATGAATGATCTGGACAAAGCCGCGCTAGTAAAAATTTTGACCGAGCCAAAGAATGCACTGCTTAAGCAGTACCAGAGACTTTTTGAATTTGAGAATGTGCGTTTACGGTTTACCGACGACGCGCTGGAAACCGTCGCCGAGTTGGCCATGCAGCGAAAAGTTGGCGCACGCGGCCTGCGCATGATCCTTGAGGATCTAATGCTGGAGCTTATGTATCACCTGCCCATGCAGCGCAAGGTGCGCGATTTTGTGGTGACCGCGGAGATGGTTCGCACCCGCGAGATCAATTGGAGTTTGCTCGAAAAGGCTGGTTAGCTATTTAGCACCAAGCTAAATCCTTTGCCGGTCTGAGAAGTGAATCGCGTTAAAATTTGACGCGACGTTTATATCAGGGGCCCCATGTTCAATCGGGAAAAACAGGAAATGAAGCGCGTACCGATGATGCCGGTGCGCGATATGGTCATCTTCCCGCAACAGATGACGCCGTTCATCGTAGGCCGCGAAGCCAGCGTCCGCGCGCTTGAAGAGGCTCTGGCGGGCGACAAGAAGATTTTCCTTTCTACGCAGCACGACGCTTCGGTGGACGATCCCAAGCCTGAAGAGATTTACGCGGTGGGAACGCTCGCGAATATCGTGCAGAGCGTCAAGCTGCCCGACGGAAATATAAAAGTTCTGGTGGAAGGTGTGGAGCGAGCCCGCTCCATCAGCATCACCGCGGAAGAAGGTTTTTTTCGGGCCACCGTTCGCCTGCTAAATGCTCGCGTCGAGCCTTCTCCCCAGGTGGAGCAAACCGTTCAGAAGATTACCGGGTTGTACGAACAGTTCATCAAGCTTTCCCAAAGCCTGAATTACGACACCATGATCGCCGCCGCGCGCGTCGATGATCCTTCACGGCTGTCCGACACCATTGCGGCCAACTTGCAATTGCCGGTGGACGAAAAACAGGATTTGCTGGAAACCGTCGATCCCGTGGAGCGGCTAAACCGCATCGGCGACATTCTTGAGATCGAACTTGAAAAGTTGAACGTCGATCGCAACATCAACACCCGCGTCAAGCGGCAGATGGAGCGCGCGCAAAAAGAGTATTACCTCAACGAAAAGCTCAAGGCCATCCAGAAAGAACTGGGCCGCGGCGAAAAGAGCGAGATCGACGAGCTAAAGAAGAAAATCGATACGGCCGGCATGTCCAAAGATGTGCACGAAAAGGCCATTCAGGAGCTGAAGCGCCTGGAACTGATGCCGCCCATGTCCGCGGAGTCTACTGTCAGCCGCAACTATCTTGATTGGCTGCTGGCGGTGCCGTGGAAGAAGAAGTCCAAGGAAATACGCGACATTTTGGCCGCGGAAAAAATCCTCAATGAGGAACACTACGGCCTCGAAAAGATAAAAGATCGCATCCTGGAGTTTCTGGCGGTTCGCCAACTGGTCAAGAATCCTAAGGGCTCGATTCTCTGCTTTGTTGGGCCTCCGGGCGTCGGCAAGACTTCGCTGGCCATGTCCATCGGGCACGCAACCGGGCGCAAATTTGTTCGCGTTTCACTGGGTGGCGTTCGTGACGAAGCTGAAATTCGAGGCCACCGGCGTACCTATATCGGCGCCCTGCCAGGTCAAATCATCCAGATGATGAAGAAGGCCGGCACCACCAATCCCATCTTCGTTCTTGATGAGGTGGACAAAATGTCCACCGATTTCCGCGGCGATCCTTCCGCAGCGCTGATGGAAGTGCTGGATCCGGAACTGAATCACGCCTTTACCGATCACTATCTGGACGTGGAATACGACCTTTCGAAAGTGATGTTCGTTTGCACCGCCAACGTGCTGCACACTATCCCGCAGCCTTTACAGGACCGCATGGAAATCCTGCGCATTCCGGGCTACACCGAGCAGGAAAAACTTCAGATCGCCAAGCGCTTCCTCGTTAAGCGTCAGCGTTTAGCCACCGGTCTTCTGGAAAAGAATCTGTCGTTTACCGACGAAGGCCTGCTGCATATCATCCGGCATTACACCCAGGAAGCTGGAGTACGCAATCTGGAACGCGAGGTTCAAAATATTTCGCGCAAGATGGCACGCAAGGTGGTCACCGAGGGTCCGAAGGCGGACGTGAAGGCGGAAATTGTGCCCGCCAACGTTAACGACTACCTGGGCGTTTTGAAATACCGCGAATTCTGGCTCGAGAAACAGAACGAGATCGGTCTCACTACCGGACTCGCCTGGACGGAAGTGGGCGGCACGGTTCTCACTACCGAAGCGACCTTAATGGAAGGCAAAGGGCGCCTCACGCTGACCGGAAAACTTGGTGATGTGATGCAGGAATCCGCGCAAGCGGCGATGAGCTACATTCGCTCCCGGTCGGCTTCTTTTGGACTACCAAAGGATTTTTATCGCAACATCGATATTCACGTACACGTTCCCGAAGGCGCCATTCCCAAGGACGGGCCCTCCGCCGGCATCACTATTTGCAATTCCATCGTTAGCGCTTTGACCCGCATCCCGGTGCGGCGCGATGTCACCATGACCGGTGAAATCACCCTGCGTGGAAAAGTTCTTCCCATCGGCGGGGTCAAAGAAAAACTTCTTGCTGCTCATCGAATGGGCTTGCGTACGGTACTGCTTCCGAAGGACAATGAGAAAGACCTGGCGGAAATACCGCAGGAGATCCTCTCCAGTTTGACGATCCGATTTGTTGAAACCATGGATGAAGTTTTGCAAGTCGCTCTTGAACGGCTGATTGTGCCGATTGAGCATCCCGCAGTTGCACCCGTCGCTGAACCGTTCGTGGCCGGTGCTGAGAAAGACACAAGTTTGACCAACTAAAAGCGCCACTGGAGTGCGGTTCGCGTTCGGGCTTTTCGTGGACTGTGATCCTGGTTAAGTAGCGCTTCCGGTTGAAGATAGTCTGGTTTGCCTCCCTGGCCGAGTTCGTGCTTTCGCCAGTCTGCGCGCCACCTCGTACACAATCCGGATTTTTCTAAGGTCAATTTTCACCCATAAAAGTTAAGGACATATGAAAGAAACAAGCGTCGAAGGAAGCAACCAGATGAGCATTAGCCTTGCCGAGCTCAAAGAAAAAAATATTACCGATCTCGCCAAGATCGCCAAGGAACTCAACATTCCCGGCGCCAGCGGCATGCGCAAGCAGGAGCTGATATTCCAGATCCTGCGCGCACAAACGGAAAAGAACGGATTGATCTTCTCCGAAGGCGTCCTCGAATGCCTGCCGGACGGGTTCGGGTTCCTGCGCGCGCCGGAATACAACTATCTTCCGGGCCCAGATGATATTTACGTTTCGCCGTCACAGATTCGCAAGTTCGATCTTCGCACTGGAGATACCGTCTCCGGCCAAGTTCGTCCTCCCAAGGATGGTGAGCGCTATTTCGCATTGATCAAAGTGGAAGCCGTAAATTTCGAAGATCCGGAAGTCGCGCGCAACAAAATATTCTTCGATAACCTCACACCGCTCTATCCGCAGGGCCGGCTGAAGATGGAAACCACCAAGGAAAACATGACCGGGCGTGTCCTGGACCTGCTGTGTCCGGTAGGTAAGGGCCAGCGCGGCTTGATCGTGGCTCCTCCGCGCACCGGAAAAACCATGATGCTGCAATCCATGGCTAATTCCATCACCGTGAATCACCCGGAAGTCGCGCTCATTGTGCTGCTCATCGATGAACGCCCCGAAGAAGTCACGGACATGCAACGCACCGTGAAAGGCGAGGTCATCAGCTCGACCTTCGACGAAGCACCGCAGCGGCATATTCAAGTTGCAGAAATGGTTTTGGAAAAAGCCAAGCGGCTGGTGGAGCATAAGCGCGACGTGGTTGTTCTTCTCGACAGCGTCACGCGACTCGCGCGCGCTTACAACGCGGTAACACCGCCGTCAGGCAAGGTGCTGTCCGGCGGTATTGACGCGAACGCCCTGCAGCGCCCGCGCCGCTTCTTTGCCGCCGCGCGCCACGTGGAAGAAGGCGGCTCGCTCACCATTATTGCCACCGCATTGATCGACACCGGCAGCCGCATGGATGACGTCATCTTCGAAGAGTTCAAGGGTACCGGCAACATGGAAATCAATCTTGACCGGCGGCTGTCTGACAAGCGCGTCTTCCCTGCTATCGATATTCAGCGCTCGGGCACCCGTAAGGATGAAATCCTTCTTCCGCCGGACGAACTGAGCCGCATTTGGGTGCTGCGCAAGGTGCTCAGCCCGCTATCCACGGTAGAAGCTATGGAGTTGTTGCTGAGTCGGCTGACCAAGACCAAATCCAACTCCGAGTTCCTCGGCTCGATGTCCGCGCCAGCATAGCCACGCACGTAAGTAATTTACGAATCCAATTGCCACTCTACGGAACGGTTGTGCTACTCCACGCCAACTTGCGTGATTATTTTGGTGCACCTGCCATCCTGTCTTGCATGTGTGCGCTTAATACGTTGAGCGGCAGGGCGCCGTTTTCCAGAACGGCATCGTGAAACGCGCGCACGTTGAATTTCGCGCCTTGCAACTTCTCTGCTTGAGTGCGCAGCTCGCGGATTTTCAGCTGGCCAAGCTTGTACGCCAGCGCTTGTCCTGGCCAAACGATGTAGCGATCCACTTCCACGGTGATGTCCTGATCGGTCTTTCCGGTATTGTCTTTAAAAAATTGAATTGCTTGCTCGCGCGTCCACCCTTGCGCATGCATTCCGGTATCCACCACCAGGCGCACTGCGCGCCACATTTCATAACTGAGCTGGCCAAACTTTGAATAGGGGTCCTTGTACATTCCAAGTTCTTCGCCCAGGCTTTCGCTGTATAGTGCCCAGCCCTCCACAAATGCCGAGTAGCCCACGTGCTTGCGAAATTCTGGCTCGTTTTCCATTTCCTGCGCCAGCGAAATCTGCAAATGATGCCCCGGTACGGACTCATGCAGTGAAAGCGCTTCCATCTCCCATTTCGGACGGGCGTGCAGATTGTATGTGTTCACGAAATAGTAGCCCGGCCGGCCTACGCTGGGCGCGCCAGCCTGGTAATACGCTGTGGTTTGCGACGGGGCTTTAAAATCCGGAATGGGTGTCACGCCATAGGGCAAGCGCCGGAGCTTGCCGAACAAATGCGCCAGCTCCGGATCGATTTTCTTGGCAATGATGCGGTAGCCGTTGACCAGGTCATCGGGCTTATCAAAGTAAAAGCGCGGATCGTTGCGTAAAAATTCCGTGAACTCGTGGAAGCTGCCTTTGAAATTGGTTGAAGCAATTACCTTATCCATCTCTGCGCGAATGCGCTTCACTTCCGACAAGCCTATTTCGTGTATCTGTTGGGGCGTTAAATTTGTCGTGGTTTGCCAGCGTACGTGAAAGGCGTAAGCTTCCGCGCCTTTGGGCAGGGCCGTTGCCGCGATCGAGTCGCGACAGGCTGGCAAATAGCTGGATACGATGTAATCGCGCAATTTCTGAAAGGCGGGGACCAGGCTCGTGCCGTAGATTTCTTTCGCGCGGTTGGTCAGCCGGGCGCGATCGTGCTCAGGGATTTCCACAGGAAAATTTTTGAAAGGCTCAAGCAAAGCGCTGGTCAGCGGGTCGGCCGGGAGTAAGTCTGCAATCTGTTTGGGAACATCGCGCAGCATCAGCTTCGGCGGCGTGTACCCGCGCTTCAGCCCTTCTTGTAACAAGGCTTGTTGCTGTTCAACGTAAGTGGGTAGCGCCTCGAGCCTCGCCAAAATATCTTCGTAGTCGGCCACCGACCTGTTCGGCATGGTGGAAATGATTTCCGCGGCGCCTTGTTGGACGCCGCCCATCTGACTTATGGGCATCCAGTTGTTGTGCGGCACTACGTTGCGGAACGGCAGGGGGTCGTCGCCATACTGCAACCCGTCTTCGGCAGTGTTGAGCAAATCGGAATACAGATCGAAATTGAGCTGTTCCGCATGAGGCAGAGAGTCACGCGAATAACCTTTTAACGCGGCCGTACTCTCATGTAGATGTTTCTTACGCTCTTCGATTCCCGCAGGCGAATCGTCGCTCCATCGCCGGTTCTGGCCTGGAAAACCCGCAGACGTTGCCAATTCAGGATATTCCACCATCCAGCGCTTCCAATCTTCTTCGAGGTAAGTGCGGAATCTTTGCGTCGTTTCATCGCCGCTTCTAGTTTCAGTGTTTTTCTCGTTTGCCGCGCCCTGTGCCAACAAAACCTCCGGCATAACTAAAAATACGCTGCTGATGCTCAGCGCCACCACAGTCAGCATCCGTATCATGCTGTCCTCCCTGCCCTTGCCGCTCTATCTTCGCGTTCTTTCACCAGCATCACGATGATTCGCGCGGTTTCTTCAATGCCCATAGCGGTATTGTCCACCAGCACAGCATCGGCTGCTCGAACCAGTGGCGATACTTTTCTCTCACGGTCGCGCCGGTCGCGTTCGCGAACTTCTTCCACTACTTCCTGCAGCGAAATTTTGTCGCATTTTTCCTGATGCTCCTTCCAGCGTCGTTTTGCGCGCACTTCTGGGGAGGCATCCAGAAAAATCTTAAGCTCGGCGTTGGGGAACACTACGGTTCCGATGTCGCGGCCTTCCATCACAATGCCGCCGCCGGCTCCGGCTCGCTGTTGCTCGGCCACCAGCACCTCGCGAACTTCCTGGACGGTCGCCAATCGCGAAGCCGCCTGAGCAACTTCCTCGGTGCGAATGTCGTCAGTCACTTCGACGCCGTCCAGGAACACGCAGTTCTTGGCACCGGCCGCTTCCTGTGCCGGACTCGGCCGTTTCAACTCAACGTGTGTTTCACGCGCGATTGCGCTCAGCGCCTGTTCATCGTTAAGCAGCACTCTCCGACGCAGGGCTTTCAACGCCACGGCGCGATACATTGCACCACTGTCCATGTACAAATAACCCAGCAAACTGGCCACGCGGCGCGCCAAGCTGCTCTTGCCGGAGCCCGCCGGGCCATCGATCGCAATGGTTAGTTTTTGCATGTGATGGGAAACGCGCACACCGCCATGCCGCGTTTCAGATGAGAGCCAATGATCAGGAACATTTGCGTGTCGAGCTCGCAGTTAGAAATGAAGCGTTCAAAATCCCATGATGTTATAACCGCAATCGACGTAAATTGTCTCGCCAGTAATTCCAGAGCCAGCTTCGGATAGTAAAAACGCCGCCGTGGCTCCGACCTCCCCGGGATCAACATTGCGTTTCAAGGGCGCTCGCTCGGCGTGCGACTTCAACATTTCACCCAAACCCGAAATTCCCCGCGCCGCGAGCGTTTTTATAGGGCCCGCGGAAATCGCATTAACGCGAATGTTTTGCGCTCCCAGATCACTTGCGAGATAGCGCACGCTAGCTTCCAGCGCAGCTTTAGCGACGCCCATTACGTTGTATTTGGGCACCACTTTTTCCGCACCGTAATAGGTCATAGTTACGATTGCGCCCCCTTGTGTCATCAAGGGAGCGGCCGCGCGCGCAACGGCGATCAGCGAGTAGACGCTGACGTCGTGAGCAATGCGAAATCCCTCGCGGGTGGTATTCAGGAATTGGCCGCTGAGTTCCGCAGCAGGAGCAAAGGCCACGCTATGCACGACGCCCTGAAGCGTCCCGTATTTCTGTTTCAATTCTTCAAAGAGCTTCGCGATCTGCTCGTCGTGCGCGACGTCGCACATGAATCCCGCAGCTCCTGGTAGTTCGTCGATCAGGCCCTTGGCTTCCTGCGCGAGACGCTCGTTTTGATAGGTGATAGCCAGCCGCCATCCGGCCCCCTGCAATTTCTGGGCGATGGCCCACGCGATACTGCGCTTGTTGGCCACTCCAAAAATCACGGCTGTCTTCTGCGTGTTACTCATGCTTCCCGTTCACCTCGCCTGATCGATTTTTTGCCGCTGCCGTCCCATCGCACATGAAAACTTGCGTGCAGGCATCTATATTCTTTGAAATGCGCGCTCGATTTCTTTAACCGAGTATCGCAGCACCACTGGGCGTCCGTGCGGACAGCTCATGGGACAATCTGTTTTCGCAAGTTCTGCCAGTAGCCATTCCATTTTCGTCTGATCCAAAGGCATGTTTACCTTGATGGCCGCATGGCATGCCGTGGAAGCGGCGATCTTGGCTTGCAGAGTTTCAATCGAAATGGCCGCGTTTTCCCGCTCAATTCCATCCAGAATTTCCGTGAGAAGTTTTTCGGCATCACTGGCTACGATTCCGGCAGGGACCGCCTGGATAGCCACACTTCTTGGCCCCATCGGTTCCACTTCAAATCCGTTGGCGGCCAGTTCTTCAGCGATTTTTTCGTAGATGACAATTTGTCGTGGGGCCAGCTCGATGACCATGGGCATGAGCATGCGTTGCGTTTCGATTTTTCCCGCGCGGCGCGCCGATAAGTGCTGCTCGAATAGCACGCGCTCGTGTGCAACGTGCTGATCGACGAGCCACAGACCGCCACCATTTACGGCGACGATAAAACTTGAGCTCACCTGGCCCAGCGGTTTCAAATCGGAAATCTGATCGGGGCGCGGCAGGCTGGCCGGGGTATCGCCGTTCGGACCCGCGAGATTCCCTGCCCAATTTCCGACTGTCGATCCTCGCGTCAATCCTGGATCCGTCGAGAAACCCTCTTGTCCGAATGCCAGTCTCTGCTCAATCGGTCTGAGCGGCGCAGAACTTAAATTAAAACCGCCGTCCGAGCCTACCCCGGAACCCAGGCCGAAGTCTTCGGACGCCGGAATGATGGCGCGTGGAATTCCTGATGGTCCTGCGCCGCCGCCAATTCCCTGCTCTCGCGTAGAAAACTCCGCAGTCGTGGCTGCCATTGAGATTCCCACGCCTGCTCCTGCCGTTCGCATTGGCTGCGGGCCACCTCCCGCCGCGGTAGCGAAGCTTGCGATCGCGCGTGAACCTGTCAATGTCTGCCGGATGGTGTCGCGCGTAAAATCGTGAACGAACTGCGGCCGCCGGAAGCGCACTTCGATCTTTGCAGGATGCACATTCACATCCACTTCGTCATACGGCATATCCAGAAATAACAGCGTCGCGGGGAAAACTCCTGCAGGCAAAATATTGCGGTAGGCTTCATGAATCGCGTGCAGGACTAGCCGGTCACGCACGAGCCGGCGATTCACAAAAACATAAATTCCGTTTCGATTCGCCCGCTGCACTTCAGGGCGCGATGTGAAGCCGCTGACCGTCAGCGTGGATTTTTCTTCTTCGGGCTCCAACGCAGGCTCCGTAATTGCAGAACGAAACCCAGACGTGGTCGTAGGGATCTCCGCCAGTTCGTCGAGCGCCTGTTTCCCAAAAAGCTGATACACGCGATCGGCCAATCTTTCTACCGGAGAGCAATTGATGATTTCCTGAGTCGGGGTGGTCAACACAAAATGTTTGCCGGGATTTGCGAGCGCGTAGTGCGTCACCAGCGAAGCAATATGGCCGAGCTCTGTAGTGTCTGATTTCAGGAATTTCCGACGGGCCGGCACGCTGTAAAAAAGATCGGCAACACTAATGGTAGTTCCCGCCGCGAGTCCAGCAGGCTTCACTCCGAGCAATTTGCCGCCGGCAAACTCAACGCGGGTGCCTTCCGGTTCCGAAGAGTCGCGTGTTTCGAGTGTCAGCCTCGAGACGGCCGCAATAGTGGGCAACGCTTCACCGCGGAATCCCAGAGTGGCGATGGACAGCAAGTCATCTGCGCTGCGCAATTTGCTAGTGGCGTGACGCTCGAAGGCCAATAGCGCGTCGTCGTGCGTCATGCCGTGCCCGTCGTCGATCATGCGAATCATGCGCCTGCCGCCCGATTCCGTCTCCACGCGAATGGTGCTGGCGCCGGCATCCAGGGCGTTTTCGAGCAACTCCTTCACCACCGAAGCGGGCCGCTCGACCACTTCGCCGGCGGCGATTTTGTTCGCCACCGCTTCCGCCAATATGCGTATTCGCGACATAAATTGTTTCAGCGGCTCCTAATTACGGCATTTTTCATGAAGCGCTTTCTATAACGCGAATCCCAAGTTGATTGAGCTGTTCGTTATCGACTTCGCTGGGCGATTCGGCCATCAAGTCGACTGCGGCGGTGGTCTTTGCGAAGGCGATGACTTCGCGAATGGACTTTTCGCCTGCCAGCAGCATCACTACGCGATCGAGACCGAGCGCGATGCCGCCATGCGGCGGCGTGCCGTAGGTGAGCGCATCCAGGAAAAAACCAAAGCGCCGGCGCGTTTGTTCTTCTGTAAGCCCGAGCGCCTTGAACAGCCGCTCCTGCACGTCCTGACGGTGGATTCGAATGCTGCCCGAACCCAGCTCGACGCCATTCAGAACCAGATCGTAACCCTTGGAGCGCACTTCCCAGGGCGCGGATTCGAGTTTGTCCAGGTCCTCGTCCACAATTCCGGTGAATGGATGTTGCGCGCTGACCCACGTTTTGTCGGAATTGCTCCACTCGAAAAGGGGAAAGCCGGTCAGCCACAGAAATTTCCACTGGGTTTTGTCGATGACGCCGAGCGCCTCGCCAAGGTGCAGGCGCATTTGCCCGGCTACTAACGCGGCTACTTCTGTTCCTTTGATTTCTTCCTTCGCGGAAACGGCCACGACCAGGTCGCCAGTTTTTGCGGCACAGAGTTCCGCGATTTTCTTTACGTTTTCGGCGCCAATTAATTTCTCTACCGTGGAAGTCATGCCTTCCGCGGCCACTTTCACAAAATAAGCGCCTCGCGCGCCCGCGGCTTTGGCCTTATCAGTCAGCTCATCCAATTGTTTGCGTGAATATCCCGCCGCGCCAGGAGCCGCGAAGGCAAAAACATTCCCTTCGATCTGCAGCTTCGCCTTGGCCTCGGCGGGAAAAGCTGCCGTGACCTCATGGAGCTCCATGCCAAAACGCAGGTCAGGCTTATCGCTGCCATATTTGCGAACGGCATCTTTGTAAAGCATGTGCGGAAATGGCGCGACAGCTTTGATTCCCGCTACCGCGCAGGCGCTCACCATTACAGTTTCAATCACGCGAAAAATATCTTCCTGGCGTGGAAAGGACATTTCCACGTCGAGTTGGGTGAACTCAGGCTGGCGGTCGGCGCGCAAATCTTCATCGCGAAAACACTTCACGATTTGAAAATAGCGGTCGAGGCCGCCGATCATCAGTATCTGCTTAAAAATTTGCGGCGACTGCGGCAAGGCGTAAAACTGGCCGTGATGCACACGGCTGGGCACCAGATAATCGCGCGCGCCTTCCGGCGTGGAGCGCGTCAGCATGGGGGTTTCGATCTCCAGAAAGCCCAATTCGTCCATGGTGCGGCGAATTTCCAGGAATATTTTGTGGCGCAGCGCCAGATTGCGATGTGGCTTTGGCCGACGTAGGTCGAGATAACGGTACCGCAGCCGCGTCTCCTCCGCGGCATTGATGTCGTCTTCGATTTGAAACGGCGGGGTCTTGGCAGTATTTAAAATGTGCAGCCGTGAAGCGAGGATTTCAACTTCACCGGTCGCGAGCTCTGGATTGGATTTCTGCCGCTGGATGACTTTGCCTTCGACGGCGACCACAAATTCCGAGCGCGCCTGTTCGGCCTTGGCTTGAGCTTCCGGATGCGTTTCCTTGTTGAAGACCACCTGCACAATTCCGGAGCGATCGCGAACGTCCAGAAACAGCAAATTACCCAGATCGCGGCGGCGCGCGACCCATCCCATCACCACCACATCGTGGCCGACATCCTTTGCGCGCAGGTCGCCGCAGTAGTCTGTTCTCTTCAAATTGCCTAGAAAATCCAGCAAGACTCTTGTCTCCTCAAAGAAACTAATTCGTTAAAGCTGTTGTTGCGCGGGCGCTTTGGTTTCGCGCAGATACTCCAGCAATTCGCTCTCGGTATATTTGTTCTGCGATCCGTCGGCCAAGGTCTTCAAGGTCCACTCACCGGAGGTTACTTCATCCTCGCCCAATATAAGTGCGTAACGTGCGCCCAGCTTATCGGCTTGACCGAGCGCCTTGCCGAATTTTTGTTCTGTTGCGGGTAGTTCCACGCGATAACCTGCGGCGCGCAAATCTTTCACGGCGCGAATCGCGGTGGCGAAAGCCTTGTCGCCCATCCACGCGATGTAGATGTCACGTCCCGGTGTGGCGGGAGCTTTGCCGCTTTCTTGCAGCGATATAATCAAGCGGTCTTCGCCGATTGCAAACCCGATTCCCTTCGTGGGAGGGCCGCCGAGTAGTTCCACAAGGCCGTCGTAGCGGCCGCCGCCGCAAACGGCGTTCTGCGAGCCCAAGCCTTGCGCGGTGATTTCAAATGTGGTGCGCATGTAATAGTCGAGCCCGCGAACGAGCCGCCAGTTCTCGCGGTACATGACCCCGCGCAATTCCAGTTGGCGCTTCACTTCCGCGAAGTGTTCGGCGCAGTCGGCGCAAAGGTGCGCGGCCATGCGGGGCAGCGTGGCAATAATCTCCTGCTCGCTTGAGAGCTTGGAATCCAGTACGCGCAGCGGATTAGTTTCGATGCGGCGCTGGCTGTCCGGTCCCAGCTTGTCCTTCACTTTCACGAGAGCTTCGCGCAGTACTTCAACGTATTTAGGGCGGCACTCGCGGCAACCTATGGAGTTGATATCCAGCTCCAAGCCCTGTAATTGGAGTTTGTCGAAGAAGGTCATCACCATGTCGATGACTTCGGCATCGATGCCAGGAGAATCGTTTCCGCCCAAAACTTCCGCGCCAATCTGATAAAACTGCCGATACCGGCCCTTTTGCGGCCGCTCGCGCCGAAACATTGGCCCCATGTAATACAGCTTCACCGGCTGCGGAAGCTGTTGCATGTTGTGCTCAATGTAGGCGCGGCAAACGCTGGCGGTCGCTTCAGGGCGCAAAGCCACCCTATTCGTCTCGGCTAGAGTATCGAAAGATCCTTTCTGCGCCTCGTCCAATAGCCTCTGGTGCACATCAGAATTTGAATTACTGGCAACATCCTTAGAGACCTTAGCGACGCCGCGGATGCTCCTAATTGCATTATTCGCTTTTGGCGAGTCTACCCAAAAATACAGCTCTTTTTGCGCAATATCGGTGTCCGTACCTACTGTTCTTTCGAACAATAGCGCCGGCTCAAAAATCGGCAGGCGAATTTCGCTGAAGCCGAACGTACCGAAAACCGCGTGCGCGGTCTCTTCCACGTGATTCCAAAGCGGAGTCTCAGCGGGCAGCAGATCTCGCACGCCCTTGATGGCTTGAAATTTGCGAGGCTTGGCCGGCGGCTTAGATTGCTGTCCGGTTGCTGAGCTTTCACTCACTCGCGGCTTCCTCACGGTAAATATTCTTGTATTCCACGTAGCGCCTGGCGTAATCGGCAATCGAAGCGCGATCCATTTCCGTCAGCGGGCGCTTCACTTTCGCGGGCGCGCCCATCACCAGGCTACCAGGCGGAATCACGGTCCGCTCCGTAACCAGCGTGCCTGCGGCAATGATGGTTCCTGCGCCGATTCTCGCGCCGTTCAGGATGATGGCACCCATTCCGATCAGGCAGAGCGATTCGATGGTGCAGCCATGCAGCGTCACGGAATGTCCCACGGTTACATCATCACCCAGAACTAAGGGCCACTCATCGCGCATCACATGCAGCGCGCAACCGTCCTGCACATTGGTGCGAGCACCAATGCGAATATAATGCACGTCGCCGCGAATGATGGTGCCCGGCCACACGCTGGCATCTTCGCCGATGGTTACGTCGCCGATAATTATCGCGGCGGGATCGATCCACGCGCTGGCGGCAATTTGCGGCCACTTCCCGAGAAAGGCTCGAATGTCCGGAACTCTGGCCAATATTCCCCGTGGTCAGCAGCATAGACGCAAGGCCGCTTTATCGTGCTTCTATCTTAATGGGGATTACGTTTCGAGGAAAGAATGCGAGGCTGTGAATCGCGAAGGTTGCGGGTCTCGCTTCGAGGTCAATGTGTATTACCGGGCAGAACGAAGAGTCTGAGAAAAGAGCTCACCCTTTGCAACAACAAAATCACAAAGGATAGGCCACCCGAAGTCTCTAGTGATTCAGTCGATTTGTACCGATGGGCCTGTCGCGTTAGTGCCAACTTCGTCAAGTCGTGCAGTCACTGCGCGCGCTACGTTGAAGAGGCTCTTCGCCCCTGCGCCAGCTTCGCCTGCAGCGGCCACCGGCTTACCGGTATCCCCACCGACACGAATCCGCGGATCAATCTCAATTTCGCCCAGCAGCGGAACGCCATATTCCCGCGCGGTCGTGGCGCCATCGCCGTGACCGAAAATGTCCACGGCTTTGCCGCAGTGCGGGCACGAAAAGGTGCTCATATTTTCGACCACGCCCAACACTTCCACGTTTACCTGGCGAAACATTTCAATGGCCTTGCGCACGTCGGCTAATGCCACAGTCGAAGGCGTGGTAACAATCACGGCACCAGTTACCGCTACGGTCTGGATCAGCGTCAGTTGCACATCGCCCGTGCCGGGGGGCAGATCAATCAGCAAATAATCCAATTCGCCCCAATCGACGCTGCGTAAGAATTGGGTGATCACGCTGTGCAGCATAGGGCCGCGCCAGATCATGGGCTTGTCGCCGGGATTTAAAAGGCCCATGGAAATCATCTTGATGCCTTGCGCCATCACCGGGATGATGCGCTTGTCCTGCGTGGCTTGCGGTTCTGTATGGGTGCCGAGCATGATGGGCACATTGGGGCCGTACACGTCGGCGTCCATCAATCCAACCTTGTGTCCAAGCTTCGCGAGGGCCAACGCGAGATTCACCGCGACGGTGGTTTTGCCCACGCCACCTTTTCCGCTGGCGATCGCTACCAAATTCTTTACGCCGCGAATTGGCTGACGTACCGGCTGCTGCATGGGACCTGTTCCTTGCGGCATTTTATTTGATCCTTTGATTGCTCTTGCGCTGGGAAAAGCTATTTGAATTCAGAACTACGGACGTCACGATAAATCGACGAGCCGGGACGTGGCTATCAGACGTTCGCGCCGTGACACCTCTTATATTTCTTTCCTGATCCGCAGGGACACGGATCGTTGCGACCCACTTTCGCGGCGGCGCGAACGGGCTTGGGGGCTTCGGCTTGCGCCGCCCCGGTTTGATACTGCAGGTCGCGCTGCTGCCTAGCTTGCTTGCGTTCAATTTCTCGTGCCACGGAAGGCAAATGCTGCGGCGTCGACTGCTGCAAATCCGGGTCGTTGCCCAAAGACGCTCGCGCCGCGGCACTGGCCATGGCGCTCCGCGCATCCTGCCTCGGCGGCCGAGGCGGTTCGGGACGCTGCTCCAATTGCTGCGGCGGCTCGCCTTGCTGCACCTGAATGTGGAATAAATAACGCACGGTCTCATTGTCGATGCGCGCCATCATGTCTTCAAAAAGAGTGAATGCTTCCTTTTTGAACTCGACCAGCGGATCTTTTTGCCCGTATCCACGCAGCCCGATGCCTTCTTTCAAATGATCGAGCGAAAGAAGGTGATCTTTCCATTGCGAGTCCACTACGTCGAGAATGATGCGGCGTTCCAGCCAGCGCATGAGGTCCGCGCCAAATTGCGTTTCCTTTTCCGCGTAGCGCGTGTTTACCGCTTCGGCGGCGGCATCGGAAAGCGCATCGTGAGTGAGCGTGCCAGGATCAGCGCCGGCGGCTTTTGCGTCGATGCCAAACTGGGCATTCATTTCCGCGAGAAACTGCGCGGTATTCCATTGATCGGGGTGCTGTTCACGCGGGCAAAAAGTATTTGCCAGCTCGCGAGCTACATCTTCCGCGATGCCCAGAACGTAATCGCGCTGATCTTTGCCTTCCAGCGCTGAGCGGCGAATACCATAAATGGTTTCGCGCTGCTTGTTCATTACATCGTCGTATTCCAGCAAATGCTTGCGGGCATCAAAGTTTTGCGCTTCCACGGATTTCTGCGCGTTTTCGATGCGCCGAGAAATCAGGCCGGATTCGATGGGCACGCCTTCGGTCATGCCCAGACGGAACATCAGCGCCTTTACGCGTTCGCCGCCAAAAATGCGCATCAAGTCGTCTTCCAGCGAGAGGAAAAAGCGCGACGACCCGGGATCGCCCTGCCGTCCGGCACGGCCACGCAATTGGTTGTCGATGCGCCGGGCTTCGTGACGTTCAGTGCCAAGAATGTGCAAGCCGCCAAGCGCTACGACTTCGTCGTGCTCGGCCTTGCACTGCTCCGCGAACTGATTGTAGACAGGCTTCCACTGGTCAGCGGGGACCTGGAAAATTTTGCCTTCGTGCTGGAACAGCACCATAGGCGCGACTGGCGCCGCGGTACCATCGCCGGTTCCATCGACAGCGGCAATCACCGCTGGGGCCGAGGCGTACGGCATAGCCATTTTATTTTTGAGAAAATAATCGCGGGTCATTTGCTCGGGATTTCCACCGAGCAGAATGTCCGTGCCACGGCCGGCCATGTTGGTGGCCACGGTTACCGCGCCTTTGCGTCCAGCTTGAGCCACAATACGAGATTCGCGCTCGTGCTGCTTCGCGTTCAAAACCTCGTGAGGAATTTTTGCGGCTTTCAAGAGAGCGGCAATCGTTTCGGACTTTTCGATGGAAATCGTGCCAACCAGCACAGGCTGCCCGCGTTCGTGATAATGGCGAATGCCGTTCGCGAAGGAATCGTCTTCCTGCATGATGCCGTTAACCACAGCCGTGAATTTTTCCTTTTCCGTGCGGTAGACGATGTCGGGATGCTCTTTGCGAATCAAATTGCGGTTGGTGGGAATGACCACCACGTCGAGGTTATAAATCTTGCTGAATTCCGCAGCTTCTGTTTCCGCTGTACCGGTCATACCAGCGAGTTTCTTGTACATACGGAAATAATTCTGAAAGGTGATGGTGGCGAGCGTCTGATTTTCTCGCTCGATTTTCACGCCTTCCTTGGCTTCCACGGCCTGGTGCAAACCGTCTGACCAGCGGCGTCCGGGCATCTGCCGTCCGGTAAATTCGTCGACGATGATGACTTCGCCGTTTTTGATGACGTAGTCCACGTCATTTTTGTATAGCGTGTGCGCACGCAGCGCCTGATATACGTGATGAATCGATTCCATGTGCGCTGGATCGTATAAATTGCCAAGGCCAAGCAGCCGCTCCGTCTTGCTGACGCCTTCTTCCGTGAGGGTGGCGGTGCGGTGTTTTTCATCGATGGTGTAATCGATGTCCTGAATCAACTTAGGAATAATCTTGTCGATCTTGGCGTATTTGTCGGTGGATTCTTCAGAAGGCCCCGAAATAATCAATGGTGTACGCGCTTCGTCGATCAAGATGGAGTCCACTTCGTCGACGATGGCGAAGTGATGGCCGCGCTGGACACAATTGGCGAGGTCATATTTCATGTTGTCGCGAAGATAATCGAAGCCAAATTCGTTATTCGTGCCGTAGGTAATGTCCGCGTGATAGGCGGCACGGCGCTGCTGGTCGTCCAGGTCGTGCACGATGACGCCGACGCTCAGGCCCAGCGCGCGATACAAAGGGCTCATCCACTCGGCGTCCCGGCGCGCCAGATAATCGTTGACGGTGACGATGTGTACGCCGCGCCCAGCCAGCGCGTTCAAACAAGCAGGCAGGGTGGCCACCAGCGTTTTTCCTTCGCCGGTTTTCATTTCCGCGATTTTGCCTTCGTGCAGAACCATACCGCCGATCAATTGCACGTCGAAATGCCGCATGTTCAGAAAACGCCAGCCCGCTTCGCGCACCAGTGCAAATGCGGAGATGATTGCCGGCTCCAGCGCCTGCTGCATCAATTCGCGAAAAGTGGGTTCCGCGGGATCGGCGTCCTTCAGGCGGTCCTGTACCTGAGCTTTCAGCTCCGCAAAGCGCAGCTTTAAATCCTCATCGGATAGCGCCTTCATCTCAGCTTCGCGAGCATTGATAGAAGCTATGAGAGGCTGCAGCTTCTTAACGTCGCGCTCGTGTTTGGTGCCGATAAATCGCGCGACAACTCTATCTAGTATTTGTGCTGCTTCCATGTAATGGTTCGCCGTTTCCTGACAGTTTTGTGCGTGTAGGCCGGAACAGAGCTACAGCAATCCGAGTACGATCATCTTATTCTAACTGGTTGGATGCATGCGCGCCAAGAATCGCAACATTCGGCTCCTAAACGGAAAGGTGGTTACGCGGCGTGTTCGGATGGTCGATTGGTCCGATCTGGAGACAACCAAATCCCAATACCGACCATGCCGGCAAGTTCACCCTAGCCCAACTGGTAGAGAAGTACTTTAAATTCAGGTGCTCTTCTCTGCCGTGTCGTGGCCTCTGGTTTGCGTACAGAACCCACAGGATGGTGTGCGCGGAGGCATAGGCTATGGAAGACCTTTGGCAGGACCTGCGGTATGGAATGCGCATGCTTGCGAAAACTCCCGGTTTCACGTTGATCGCCGTTCTTACGCTGGCACTGGGCATTGGCGCGAACGCTGCGATTTTCAGCGTTCTTGATTCCGTTATGCTGCGCTCTCTGCCGGTTCCCCACCCTCAGCAATTGGCTGTTCTGACCGACCCGGATGAACACGGTTCACACTTTGGAAGCCAGACTGGCGGCCGTTCGTTGCTGGCCTATTCGGAGTTTGATTACCTGCGGGATCACAATCAGGTCTTCTCGCAAATGTTCGCGGCGGATAGCAATTTGCCGGAGCTGGAGGTGACCATCGCAGGTTCCTCGCATTACGGGCAAAAAGAAACTGCGCGAGTCCGTCTTGCCAGTGGAGATTATTTCGACACGCTTGAGATCAGACCGGCTGCCGGGAAGCTGTTTACCTCGGAAGTGGATCGCGCGCGGGGTGCCTCTCCAATCGCGGTCATCAGTTATGCGTTCTGGAAGCAGCGCTTTGGGCTGAATCCCGCGGCCCTGGGTCAAAACATTCAGATCCACGACACGGCGTTTGAGATTGTGGGCGTTACGCCGCCCGGATTTTTTGGCGAGACCGTTGGTGAAGCTCCGGACATATGGGTTCCAATGATGATGGAGCAGGCCATCTACCCGGGAAAAGATTACCTCTCCCCTTCCACTCAGGGAATTCTGAATCAATACATGTGGCTGCAGGTAATTGGGCGTCTGAAGCCGGGAGTCAGCTTTGATCAAGCTAAGGCCAGCGTGAACGTGGCTTTCAAAAACATGCTCGAATCAAAGATCGGAACTCTTTCAGCGGATGACCGCCGTACAGGCCTGGATCAGAGAATCGAGCTGCAGCCGGGCGCGCGTGGTTCTTCGGCGCTTCACGGCCGGTTAGGCCAACCTCTGAAGCTTCTGATGGTGCTGGTGGGTTTGGTATTGTTGATCGCCTGCGCCAACGTAGCGAACCTGCTGCTAGCGCGCGGCGAGGCGCGTCAGAAAGAATTTGTGATGCGCCTGGCCATAGGTGCGGGCTATTGGCGATTGATCCGGCAGTTGCTCACTGAAACTCTTCTCCTTGCCATGCTAGGCGGCATCGCGGGAGTCGCGCTGGCGCAATGGGCAGACGTCTTGCTGTTACGCATGGTTTCCGCGCACGCGGGAGTGTCGGCGATCCAGCTAAACCTGCAGCTGGATGCTCGCATGCTGGCTTTCACCGTGGGCCTGACATTACTGACCGCCATACTTTTTGGCCTGGCTCCGTCTTTGCATGTCACGCGCCTGAATCTGTCGCCAATTCTAAAATCCACAAACACTGCCTCAAGCAGCGGGAGTGGGTTGCGGCGATTACCGGTTGGAAAGTTGCTGGTCATCGCCCAAGTAGCGGTGTCGCTTATTTTGCTGGTTGCCGCGGAACTCTCGGTACGCAGCCTCGCGCGATTGAGCGAGGTGCACCTCGGTTACGATCGCGAAAACCTGCTGCTTTTCCGGATTGACCCGATCGCCGGCGGCTACAAGGGCCCGGCTATTACCCATCTGTATCAACAAGTCCTGGAGCGAATATCAGTCGTTCCGAGCGTTCGCGGCGCTACTGCTTCGCACAACGGATTATTCAGCCATGCCGAATCGGCGGATCCCATTTCCGTCGAGGGTTTCACTCCAAAGCAGGGAGAGGATATGGATTCGCGGTTCGATCATATCGGTCCGGGCTACTTTTCGACCATGGGCATTCCTGTCGTGATGGGACGAGAATTAGGACCACAAGACACGAATGGAATTCACACCGCTGTAATTAACCAAACCTTCGAGAAGCGCTTCTTCGGCGGAGCGAACCCCATTGGAAAGCACGTCCGTGATACTTATCCCGGTAATCCCGCAGATATGGAAGTCGTGGGTGTAGTAGCGGACGCAAAATACAACAGCCTGCGAGAGAATTCCGTTCCGCGCATTTACGCAGCACTCTTTAATCCTATGTGGGACCAGAACTCCGCGGTATATGAAGTCCGTACTTATGCGGATCCAGCTGCGGTAAGTGCCGCGCTTCGTCAGGCGGTGCAGGAGACCAGTGCATCCCTTCCGCCGATTACGATTCACACCATGTCTGGACTGGTGGACGACTCGCTGCAAACCGATCGCTTTATCGAGAGACTATCTGGCGCTTTCGGCGTTCTCGCGCTGGTACTCGCCAGCATCGGCCTGTACGGCATCATGGCGTATACCGTGGCGCGGCGCACCCGCGACATCGGCATACGGCTGGCACTGGGCGCCGAGCCGGGAAATGTTCTACGCCAAGTGCTGCTGGAAACGCTCGCCCTCGTTTTGGTTGGAGTTGCTATCGGCGTACCGGTAGCGGTCGGCGGGACTTTTTTTGTGCGCAGCATGTTGTACGGGTTGGGGGTCGCCGACCCGATTGCTCTGACGTTTGCCGCTCTACTGTTGATGTGCGTCGCGGCACTCGCGGGTTTTTTGCCGGCGCGGCGCGCATCCAGGGTGGATCCCATGGTCGCTTTGCGCTACGAGTAAATAAACTTCTTACTTCATCAGTTCGTTGACTTCATTGTAAGGAATGTTGCGATCCAGGAAGATGTTGTAGGTTCCCTTTTGTAACAGCTCGTCCGCCGCATCCCTTGCCAGGGCGAGTGTTGCGCGCATGATTGCTGAACCTACGCTCAGGCGTGCTATCCCGATGCGTTGCAAATCAGCCACCGGCGGCATCCCGGGACCAGCCAAAACATTGAGAGGTCCCGCAACACTCTGAACCAGTTGGGTAAGCATGGGCATATCCGTGACGCCCGGCACAAATAGACAATCTGCACCAGCCTGGTGATATGCATTGAGCCGCCGAACGGTCTCGGCAAATCTAGTGGCAGGCTCACCGACTTTTTCCAGGTAGACATCGGTGCGTGCGTTGATGACCACTGGAACATTGATGTTGTCCGCCGCTTCACGCGCCGCTCGGATGCGCTCGATTTGCTCTTCCAGTGCAAACAACGGTTGCGAGGAATCTCCGGTGGCATCTTCAAGATTGACACCGATCGCGCCTGCATTGATGACTGCGCGCATCGATTCGCCGAGCTCTTTCGGCGAGTCCGCGTAACCCGACTCTATGTCGGCGGTGACTGGCACACTTACCGCGTTCGCAATACGCGCGATCGCTTGCATCATTAATTCACTTGGTACGTTTTGTCCGTCCGCGTAGCCGAGTGCCGCCGCAATGCCCGCACTGGTTGTGGCAATCGCTCGCGCGCCCGTTTTCACAAACAATCTCGCGGTTACAGCATCCCAGGCGTTGAGGAGAACCAATAAGGTAGGAGCGTGATGCATGTTACGAAAAGCATCCGCTTTGGCTTTGAGTGCGATGTCATTGGTTGCCTCGGCATGCTTCATGACTTGTTAAAGCCAGTCTGCAGGAGGGGTGGCCAAAGACCAGAAATTCGCGGAACGCTGCTCAAATTCAATACCCACTCTCGTTAATCCTGCGTGGGGAAGTCCAACGTAGACTACGTGGCCATCGAGTTCGTCCCAGTTTCTTCGACTGAATAACTGCACTTTTTGGCCTAGCGCAACATCGGTTTTCAGCGCCAGCAACACGCCGTGAGCGCTGGCGCTCAACGTGAAAGTTTCTTCGCGAAAATTCAGCCCTGCACCTGTCCGCCCTTTCACAACCAGCGGCACATCCAGCGGAATTCTTTGGCTGCGTCTTTCTGCAATGGCGGATGGCATATATTCACCTGCAGCGCGCTCGGACAATTGGACGCAGAATCGTAAGGAGCGGTTTCAGACTACCGAATCCGGCAACCGGAATCTACTGTCCTTTGGTACCGAATAATAGTTGGTCATCCGGGTGGTTTGTTGTGGCTAAGCCGGATTCATACCTAAGAGTTCTCTCAGATTCTGCGGTGCGTTGACTGTAATTCCCGAAGCACATAACATCTTCGCGGAGCATACATTTCCACTTGATCGGCCAAACCATCTCTCATTACCGCATTCTGGAGAGTCTCGGCGGCGGCGGCATGGGCGTGGTTTATAAAGCAGAAGACACGCGCCTTAACCGGCTAGTGGCGCTCAAATTTCTGCTCGAAGACGTAAACGCCGATCCACAGGCCCTGGCGCGTTTTCGTAAAGAAGCGCAAGCAGCTTCGGCCTTAAACCACCCAAACATTTGTACAATTTATGACGTGGGCGATGACGCAGGCCGCGTCTTTATCGTCATGGAGTACCTGGAAGGCCAGACGCTGCGGCATTTCATTCAGGGCGGTTCCGTCGATCTGGAGCGCACTCTCGATATTGCCATTGAAATAGCCGACGCCTTGGATGCCGCGCACGCCGCCGGCATAGTTCATCGCGATATTAAGCCTGCCAACATTTTCATCACCAAGCGCGGTCATGCCAAGATTCTCGATTTTGGATTGGCCAAGATGTCAGTCAAGGATGGCGGCCCAAAGGTGGACACCCAAGCCACCATCGAGCAGGAGCAGCTCACCAGCCCGGGCACGACAGTGGGCACCATTGCTTACATGTCTCCAGAACAAGTGCGCGGAAAAGAACTGGACGAGCGTACCGACCTGTTTTCGTTCGCGGTGGTGTTGTATGAAATGGGCACCGGACAATTGCCATTTCGGGGAGATACCTCCGGAGTGGTTTTCGAGGGAATTCTAAATCGCACTCCTACACCGGTGCTGCGAATTAATCCCGATCTGCCACCGAAATTTGAAGAAATCGTCCAGAAGGGGTTCGAGAAAGAACGCAGTCTTCGTTACCAGCATGCCGCCGACATGCGTACCGACCTGCAGCGTTTGAAGCGCGACCTCGATTCCAAGCGCTCGGCGAGCATGTCAGAAACGGAATATTTGCCATCGGCTGCTTCGTCAAGATCTATACCAGCCCAAAACACCGCAACACATGCAAGCGGTTCATCCCAGGTGGTGGCAGCAGCCCGGCAACATAAGTTCAGCTTCTCCGCCATCGCATTCCTAATTTTGTTAGTGCTCGGGGCCGCAGGGTACGGAGTTTATTCTTTTCTTAATCGCTCCCAGCCAGCTCCATTCTCAAATTTCGTGGTAACCCAAGTAACCAATACAGGGAAAACTCAGCAAACGGCGATTTCTCCCGACGGCAGATTTCTGCTGAGCGTACAAAAGGATAACGGACAAGAGAGCCTGTGGCTGCGTAACATCGCTACCGCCAGTGATACGCAGGTCGTTTCCAGCAGAGGACAAAAATTCACTTCACCCGTTTTTTCCCCTGACGGTAATTACATTTATTTTCGCGAAACGGCACCTGGCATGTCCGGACTTTTTATCCTGCACCGCGCGCCGGTGTTGGGCGGCAAGCCAGAGATGGTTGCTAAAGATGTTGACAGCAATGCCACTTTTTCTCCGGACGGCAAAAATATCGTGTTTATTCGTGTCAACGATCCGGACATCGGAAAATGGCGCCTGATTGAAACCAATGCCGATGGCTCGAACGAAAGAGTCCTGGACATTGCGCCAGAACGAATTAGTCAAAAATCCGTGGCTTGGTCGCCGGACGGCCGGCGAGTGGCAGTTGCTATCGCCGACGTTGGAAGCTCTATTGCCGGCTCGATTTCCATGTTCGATTTTGCAAGCTCGCAACTCCGCCCTTTCGTGGAGCTTCATGACAAAGCTCCGACTCAATTAGCATGGTCTCCAGATGGCCGTTGGCTGTTGGCAACCTATGGGGGGCGGGGCGAGAGTTTTTCGCTCCAGGATCAAATCGGAATATTCTCCTATCCCAGCGGAAAATTTCACACCGTTACAAATGACACCAATAATCATGCGACGCTGACAATTTCAAGCGATGGACACACCCTGGCTACGGTACAAAATCAAGTGACCAGTGAAATTCAACTGCTGCCGGCGTCGGGCACAGGGCCGGCATCGCTTGTTCCGGGGCTTCCAGCCCAGGGATTCATCTCCGCTTTCGATTGGTTGGGAAACGACGAGTTAGTCGTTTCTAAAGGGTTGCGGCTGCTGCGCATGAGAACTGATGGCAGCAGTTCATCGAGCATACTGAATGATCCTGGAGGATTCATCGGCAGCGTTGATACCTGCGGGGGGAAAGGCCCTATTGTGTTCACCTGGTACTTCCACGGCGGTGAAAACGGAGGAAGAATCTGGCGCGCCGATGCGGAAGGGACGGCTCCGGTGGCTTTGAGTCCCGCCGGAGAGCCCAAGCTGTGGCAGTGTTCCAAGGATGGGAAGTGGCTTTATGAATCGGCGACAAGTGGAAATTCAGATATAAGGCGATTGTCCGTCGTTAATGGTGGAAACGAGGAAACGTTGCCCAGCACCACCATCGCTAATGTCCTGATGATGGGAACGGCGCTATCGTCGGATGGCAAAACTTACGCGAGGCTGGTGGCCGAGGAAAATCCGGAAGCCCGGAATTACACCCAAAAAATACTGCTGCAGAATCTGGATGACCCTAAGCCATCTACGCGCACGCTCGCTCTCGAGGGCACTCGAAACTTCGTTTTTCACGGTTCGTCACCTGACGCGTCTTTTCAATTTTCACCGGATGGAAAAGCATTAGCTTTTGTAGTGGAGGAAAAAGGCGTCGATAATATCTGGCTTCAACCGTTGGACGGTTCAAATGGCCACCCGATTACAAACTTCAAGTCCGAGGAGATTACCGGCTTCCGGTGGTCTCCCGACGCAAAACATCTAGCGGTGGGACGAAATCACAACGGTTCAGACGTTATTCTCTTGCGCGATGCGGAGGTGGCTTCGCAATAGCCGAATGCTACCTCGATGTCGTCAAAGATTGGAAAGGTGAGAAAAATCAGCGGGCGACTGCGGCGTTAACTGTCGGGGCCGTGGTGGGGGCGTCTTCTTCAACGACGGGCACCAGGCGGGTGAGTTTTCCGGCGAGCAGGCGGCGATATTTGGTGCGCTCGTCGAGATTCATATCCACAATTTCAAAAGCCATGTCTTGCGCGCGATAATCGCGCATTAACGCGGTGGCTTGTAAATTGCGCAAACCCAACTGCAGTTTCAGCTGAACCTGCGTGCCAGGGGCGAGATGCCGGCTGATGGTAGCTACACCGCCGGCCAGACTGGCCGTTTTTATTTCCAAGCGGCAATTCTCTTTCAGGTTGGTACTGACAGCGCTGAGCGGCTTTCTGAGGCGCACGCGGGTATGGCGACGTTGGCGAACAAATTTGGAGTTGGCCAAGATTGTTAAGGGAGCGAGCGTCAGATCTTCATTTTCGATCCCGCTCTTGGGCAAGAACTCCTGAGCCCACGCCAGGTCAAGTTTTTCGAGGGCTTGCAGTGCGGCGATGCGCAGCTCCTGAGAATGCGTCCAACCAAACACTTTTTTCCCGCCGGCGATACGCTTCAGCGCCGCCACAGATTCACCCGCGGGAATGCGGCCTAGCGCTTCCACTGCTTTCACGCGCAGATACTGACCGGAGCCGACGGGCAGATCGCCGTCAACGATGGTCAACAAGCGGCCCAGAGCTTCGCGATCGGCAGAAATCCCAATTTCATCGATTACCAGTGGCATGACCAATGGATCGACGTAGTCTAAAATGTCCAACAAAATGCGGCAGCGCCCGGTCGCCCCACTGCCGGAAACCTGCCTCACGATGCGATCCTGGGCACTACGTGAAAAGTCCTTGATGCGCCCCGGCAGAAACACTTCCACAGCTTGCGGATCCAGTTTGCTGAGCAACCCGACCATTTCAACGGCTTCGGTCACCGGCCCGCCGCGTAGCGCGCTGCGCAGATATTGCAAGCCTTCCTCACCCAGATCTCCAGCCAGATTCGCGACGTGCTCTGCGTCTTGACGCTGGCTGCAGCGATTGAAACGGGCCGAGAGCTGTTCCATGGCTGCTTGCGGCAAAAGTTTTAAAACTCCAGTAAGGCCGGCAGCGACCTGACGAGCGCGCAGCGCTTCGTCGACAAAATCCGGAACGCGCTCTTCGATACCCATTTTGCCGCGCAAACTGCGCGCGATTCCTGGACGCTGTGCTTCGACGCCATCCAATAATTCGAGCGCTTGCTCCATGGCGGAAAAGGAGCGACTCGATGCGGCTTCCTGGCTCAGACGCACGAACGCGGCGCTGACCATTCCCTGTACATCCGCGTCCTGCTCGATACTCAAACGAAGGCCAACGTGACGCAGCGCTTCCCCAAGAAGTTTTGGATCGGCCTTGGAATAAAGTTCCGCGAGCTCGGATAAACCGGCAGCGGCTTTTTTGCGCGCGTCGGGCTCTTCGCTCTCGGCACAGGAAGCGTAGTTTTCCAGGATCTCGATGGCCCCTGCGATGTTCCCTTTTTCGAGCAGGTCAGCGACATAGGACTGCACGTTACGCGGTGGAATGCACCACGCATCTTCGGAAAGCAAAACGCTCTGCTTGCCGCTGTCCGGGACGGCTGCCCAGAATTGGCGGTCGAGAATTTCGCGGTGGGATTCCACGAGAATTCCCGCGTCGGTCATTTTATTTTCATGCGCGCCGAGAATGTTGCGGAGGCTTTCAATCTCCTGATTCATGCGATCGAGCATCTGGCGGACGGCGCTGACCTTTACATCACCGTGTTCGAATTGCTCCAATGCGAAGCGGATGGCGAGGTGCTCGGCCAGTTGCACCAGCATGGTTTCATCGGGTTTGGCTTGCGTGGTTTGAGCCGCTAAACCTGCGATGGCTTGACGCAGCGTGGCCTGCGCGGTGCCTGGCAATTGCGCAATTTGCTGTTGAAATGTGCCCGCGCCGGCGATTCCGCCTTGGCCGGAAGCGATCTGGCCAAAACTAGTAAGCGCGCCAAGAATTCTGAACATTTCAGCTTCACTGGGCGCGACCGCTCTTCCATCTGAATGGCTGGGGACCAGGCCTTCCGGCACGGCTGAGCCAGCCGGGATCCAGTAACCGCCGGCATCGCCGCCCCGCTGTGAAGATGAAAGTTCGTTACCGGGACCGGTGGCAAATTCGACTTCCGGATTTCCTGTGCCGGGAACCCCGGGGCCCGTTGCGGTTGTGCCACGTACGCCTAAGCCGGTGCCACTTGTGCCTGGTCCAGCCGGTCCGACAGATCCTGAACCAGTGCTTCCGTCCAGGTGCGAACCTTGCGCTGCGGCAATTAACTCCAATAATTTTTTGGGATCATTGAGCCACTGCTTGAATTGATCCTGGCCGGCATCGCCGAGCGAGGCAACCGCAAGCTGCGCGGCTACGCTGGCGTCTTTCAGGCGTGCATCGGTGGCAATGAAGCAGATCTCGTTGATGCGCACGCCGCGTGCTCCCACGAGCGCGTTTTTGAGTTGCAACACCAACTCCGCAGGCTTGGCTTTGCTGGTGGGAAAGGCGCGCGCGAACCGCCGCAATTCCTCTTGAGTCACAATAGGAAAGAATTGAACACTGGCAATTCCCGCGGTAGAAAGCAACAGCGCGAACTGTCTCTCCGCAGGGGCACCTTCCAGCGGGACACCATCAAGCAATAATTGTGCACCGGACGCCCCCAGCAGCAGACCTGACTCAGAACCGGGAGGTATAGCCGCTTGCAGTTCACGCCAGGCTATATCCAGATGCTCGATAGTACGGACATGGTCGTAACCGTAGAGGCGCGCGAACTTCAATAGAATATTCAGGCTACGCACGAAAGCGCGTGCTGAGGCTGAGAGTGGATCTATTTTCATGATGGTCCTGGAGGCCCCCACAATAGGACTTCCTCTCTAGTACCCTAGGTTCCAGAACGGTCCCGTGCAATGGTACATAGGTCCTATGTGTCCAGCGGGTCAAGTAACGGGCAGGTGGCAGCGTATTCGAACTTTGGCGCGCTTCGGCGGAAGATAATGCGATTGGGACTCAGTTCTGGAGGGCTATCCGTCCGCGACGCCGGCTGCGATTGATGGGGGCAGCGGATACAGGCAGCGAGCCGAGTTCTAGCAGCAATTTTCTGAGCCGCGCGCGTTCTTCCAGGTCCATTTCCACGAACTCAAAAGCCAAGGCTTGGGGACGGGCACCACGAACAATCGCTTGCGCTTTAATAGCTCGTATTCCTGAAGCTATCTTCAAAACGACGATTGAACCGGGCGGCAAATTGCGTTCGCCAGAACCGATGCCGCCGCCAAGATTCAGCTCCGGGATAGACAACCTGAAATTCTCTCTGAGGTTGGTGGTGGTCATAATTACGTTGCGAGAAAGCTTTAGCCGCGCGTAGCGACGTTGGCGGATCACGGAAGCGTTAGGCTCGGGGTCTGTGGGTCCGAGTGCCAAATCCTTGTGATCGATCCCGCAGCTAGTCACCTTTTGAGTTCCGAGAGGCGGATTGATCAGGATCAAAGCCTGCGCGGCCGCGATGCGTAACTCAGCGGGATAGGTCCAGCGCCACAATTGCTTCCCATCAAGAATGCGCTCCAGGGAATTGCCGGCGCGCGTCGCACGCAACCGCCCCAAGGCCTCAACGGCTTTAACGCGGGCAAAACCTGGGGTTTGGTCGTCGTCGACCAGTTGCATGATCTTGGTGATGCATTCCGGACGTCCAGTCATACCCATTTCGTCAATGGCGAGTGGGCGAAGCATGGGGTCAAGAAAATCGTAAAGGGCCACCAGCAAACGAGCGCGTTGTTCAGCGGGAACGGAAGAGAGTTGGCGGACAGTGCGATCATGTGCCGCGCGCGGCCATTGTTCAAGGCGGCCAGGGAGAAATTTTTCTACGGCGTCCGGATCGAGTTGACTGAGAAGACCGATCACTTCGGCGGCTTCCGGTGCGGGAGCGGTCTGCAAGGTTTCAATCAAGCGATGAGTCGCGTCATCACCCAGGGCGCGCGCCATGTTGCCCAACAGCTCGCAATCCTCGCGGAATCCGCAATGCCCAAATCTGTTAGTGAGATATTGCAAGGTGGCCTGTGGCATCAAAGCCAAAATTTCGGGCAAGCCATCAGGGAGCTGGCCGCCGCGCAGCGCCTCTTCGACGAATTCCGGGAGACGATCCTCTGCGCCGATGCGGGGACGTAAGCTTTGCGTAGCGCCCGGACGCTGGATCTCGATACTTTCGAGCGAGGCCAGGGCCTGATGAATCGCGGCATAGCAACGTTTGGCTGCGGCCTCCTGGCTAAGGCGAACGAAAGTCGCGCCAACAAGCATTTGCAGTTCCGGCTCGCGTTCCACCGCAAGCTGGTTTCCGGTGCGGCGAATAGCGTCCATAAGCGCACTGCCGTCGCCACTGCCATAAAGCTCGGCAAGATCCGAGATCCCGATCGCGACAGTCCTTCGAGCTTCGGGAGCATCCATAGCGATACAGGTGACGTAATTCAGCAGAACTTCGTTGACGGTTTTGAGTTCCCCGCGACGAAGCATATCTTCGAGATAGACGCGAATATTGCGAGGGGGAACACACCAAGCCTCTTCGGAGGTCAAAACTTCTTTTTTGTTTTCTTCCGGAACTTGCTGCCAAAATTCCTGATCCAGGAGATCGGTGTGGGATTGTACGGAAATGCCGGCACTAGCCATCACTTCTTCCTGAGCACCCAGTATCTTACGCAAGGCTTCAATCTCCGTATTCATGCGATCGAGGACCTGCTTGACGGCGTTGACGCGCAGTTCACCGCGCTCATAGCTGTCGAGGGCGAAGCGAATCGCTACGTGTTCCGCCAGCTTGAGCAACATTGGCTTGTCAGGGGCCTCGGTGGGCGCCTGGGCGGCCAAACCAGCGAGGGCCTGCTGCAACGTATGCTGTGCGCGAACGGGCAAGGCGCTGAGCCGGGATTGAAATGTGGGCATATCCATACGGGCATCCGGGCTCTTGCGCGATTTTCCAAGCTGCGAGAACAAACTTAAGACCGATCGTATTTCTTCCTCCGCCACGGAGTAAGTAGGGCCCAGGGTCATGGTGGTCGCGGGCAGCATCGATTCAGGGGACCCTGACACGTTCGTCCTCAATAATGCCGAGGCAGACTGCCACCGGCCCATTCGGGGCGGCTCTGCTGCGGAGTTTGCGCCCGA
>DATHRB010000057.1:0-40123 GCA_035482155.1 Verrucomicrobiia bacterium
CCGGAGGTGTCCGGAATTGCGACAGTGGCATTCTGAAAACGGACATAGCCGACGTAGAATTTGCGGCCTAAATGTTTACAATGTGGGGGTTAGCATTGGCCCGTACAATGCAACGTTACGTCCAACGCTACGTTTACTGCATGGGGGAAAACAAATGCTCTTCCTCAATGATTTGAAGACTGCGGTGCGCTCGCTCTCCAATGCCAAGGGCCTCACAATCACTGTGGTGCTCACCTTGGCGCTGGGCATCGGGGCCAACGCCGCCATTTTTACGCTGGTTCGCGGCGTGCTGCTGCGACCGCTGGTAAATCGTGACGAAAACCGCCTCATCTATATCCGACAAAACGCTCCGGGCCTAAACGCCGACAACACTGCGTTCTCGGTGCCCGAAATCCAGGATCTACGCAACAGCATCAAAAGCGTCAAAGAATTCGGCGATTTCTCCGACTTCCAGTTTACCGTGGTTGGTCTCGGCGAGCCTCGCGGAGTTCGAGCCGGTGTCGTTGGTGGGAACTATTTTGAAGTGATGGGACTGCACCCGGTCCTGGGGCGATTGATAGACATGCGCGATGAAGGCCCCAACGCTGCCGGCGCGGCAGTGCTCACTTATCGCTTCTGGAGCACGGTTCTTAAGAAAGACCCCTCGGTTATCGGTAAGAGCATTCGTCTGGAAAGCTTAGGCGCTCGCACCGCAACGGTTGTGGGTGTGGTCGAGCCATCCGTGCCCTATCCCGACGAAACACAAATGATGGTCAATGTGGTCTGCAGCCCGCATCACCTCTCGGCCACCATGGTCACCGGACGAGTCCATCGCATGACCGAACTTTTCGGACGCTTGGCCCCCGGCGCAACATTGGAACAAGCCCGGGCGGAGTTAGTCAGTGTTCACCAGACCATAATGAAAGACCATGCCGACGCGTACCCAGCGAGTGCGAAATTCGGCATCGAAACCAGGCTGTTGCGCGACCAGATTACCTCGGGTGCCAAAACTATTCTGCTGGTGCTTCTGGCGGCGGCCGCGCTGGTGTTCATCATTGCATGTTCCAACGTGGCGAATTTGATTCTCGCGCGCACCGTTCGTCGTGAAGGAGAGCTTGCCATTCGGGCCGCGCTGGGCGCTACAAATTCCGCACTGCGCCGGACACTTCTCGCAGAGAGTATTCTGCTCTGCGGCGCCGGCGCATTGCTTGGCGTGATGAGCGCAAGGCCGATGGTTTCCATTCTGGGGAGCTATGCTTCGCGCTTCTCGGTGCGCGCACTCGATCTGGAAGTGGACTCCAGCATGTTGTGGGTCGGAGCCGGCTTGGCGCTAATCGCCGCGGTGGTGTTGGCGTTTGTGCCGCGCCTGCCCTCTGCCGACAGCTCTAACGGTATTGGCCTTCCGAGCGGCAGTGTGCGCATCACTGGCAGCACCAGCCGGCGGCTACGCTTATTCGCAGTGACGCAGATCGCTGCATCTTTCTTGCTTCTGGCAGGCGCCAGCATGCTGGTCAAGACGCTGCTGCATCTGCAATATGCGCAGACTGGTCTGGACACCGACCACATTCTGACCATGGACGTTCCGTTAATGTCATACGGCAAGACGCCCGAACAGATTGCCAGCTTCTATCGCGAAACTATCCGTCGCGTCTCGGAGCTACCGGGCGTGGATAAAGTCGCAGTCGCCGTGAGCGTTCCCTGGCGTGACGCAGGTGGGTTCGGTCCCGGCCTGCAATTTACAGCCGAGGGCCGTGTGAAAAATGCTGGTGAAGAGGACCAACGGGCCCACTTTCGCGCTGTCTCACCGGGATATTTCGCATCCTTAGGCATCCCTATTGTTGAGGGACGTGATTTCAACGAGTCCGATCGCCTCGGCGGAGAGCGCGTCGCCATCATCACCCAGAGTGTTGCGCAGCGGATGTTTCCCAATCAAGATCCGGTTAATCGCCATATAATGTGGACCGACCCAGTGATAAAGTTCATCCCGGGATTCACCCCTGAGCCGATCCGCATTGTGGGTGTGTACGCCGATTTCGATGACCAGAACGTCATACCCGGCCCGCAGATGACCATTTATCACCCCTTCGAACAGTTGATGTTTGGCGGCAACCTGTTTGTACGTAGCAGCGCAAATCCATATGGCCTGATCGCGCCGATTACACGGATGATCCATGACATGTCGACGGACCAGCCGGTCGAACACCCCATGACACTGTCGGACGTCCGCTCGGAGGTGCTCTCGGCGGACCGGCTGAACTCGATTGTGTTTGGAGGGTTTGCCATCGTGGCCCTGGCGATTGCGGTTGTTGGCGTTGCCGGCGTGCTGGCGTTCTTGGTCAGTGCGCGAACGCGAGAGTTTGGCATACGGCTGGCGATTGGGTCGCAGCCGAAACGCCTCCTCGCCGGCGTCATCGCTCAGGGCGCGGCTATGGCTGCGTTCGGCATAGTTAGCGGCACCGTGTGCGGGTATGCGTTAGCGCGGCTGGCGAACAGATATTTCGAAGGCATGCAGATGCCGAGCACGTTGCCAGTGGTAGCCTCGGCGCTGGTGTTATTGGCCGCCGCGGTCGTCGCTTCGGCGCTCCCAGCCGCACGTGCTGCGCGCATCGACGTCATGCAGGCCCTGCGGTCGGATTAGCCACGCAATTTACCAGACTCAAAGTCGCTTCTTCAGCATCAATCGCAGCACCGCGCTTGCGCTAGTTGCGAAGAAGGAGGATGAAATGAGTTTATGGCCCCTCATCCTTTTTCACATCTGTGCTGGAACAATAGCGCTGCTGTCCGGCTTCGTAGCAATATCGCTGCGCAAAGGGTCCCAGCGACATGGTTTGGCTGGAGACGTGTTTGTCATATCCATGCTCGGCTCGGGCGCGAGCGGCGCCATCGTAGGGCTCATCAAATTCTACCTAACGAATTCTCAAGCTCAGCTGGCTAACTTTTTCATCGGCACTCTGACTTCTATCTGGTGGGAACGGCGTGGTGCGCCGCGCGCCGCCGAGATGGCGAAACGGGCATTTTCGATTGGGCTGGGTTGCTGGTTGCGTTGTCGATTGGAGCTGCGCTAGTGATCTCCGGTCTGGAAGCGGCATACGGCCAAACAGGATTGAAAAACGACTTCCCCGTCGCGCCGTATTTCGTCTTCGGTTCGGTGGCGCTGCTTTCGGCTGCGGGGGACGTTCGGATGCTTGCGCACGGGGGTGTTTTTGGAGCAAAACGGATCGTCCGCCATCTTTGGCGAATGTCATTCGCTTTTTTGATCGCCGCGTTTTCGTTTTTCCTCGGCCAGCAAAAAGTAATGCCCGCGTATATGCGCGGATCGAAGTTTCTTTTCGTGCCGCCTCTGCTGATACTAATAGTGTTGATTTACTGGCTGAGTCGCGTGTGGTTCACAAACGTGTTCAAGCACAAATTGATGGCTGCCAAGCAAACGGCTGTCCTTTCCTAACCTCAACACATTCCCTCGCTGAGGTCGGGCGTAACAGCGATTCCGATATTCGTAAGCGGTTCTTTTGTGAGAGACTACCGCCGAATTAAGCTAATTAATTCGAAACGGGAGACGTCACATGAAAACGCTAGCAACGATTGCTCTGACCCTCACTCTTTTTACTTCCTTGTTCGCACAGGACGTCATGAAATACGGCGTCAAACACATCAAAGTGTTGGCCGAGGACGACAAGGTTCGCGTCTTGCATTTCACTCCATCCAAGGGAGACAAAACTCCCGTTCATTCCCACCCCGAAACGGTGTTGTACGTTATCAAGGGAGGCAAAATCCGCACTACCTTGGCTGACGGAACTTCGACCGTAGTGGAACTGAAAGACGGTCAGGCCTCCTTGCGTCCCCCGGTGACCCATTCCGACGAAGCGCTTGATGACATCGACGCCATCATCGTAGAACTTAAAAAGTAAACTTCATCCGTTCCCGGATGGAGCTCATGAGCGTTTTTAAACGAGATTTATTGTGTGAGGAAAAACAGCGAGGACTTCAGCGCGGGATTTTGTCGTAGGCCATGAGAGCCAGCAGCAAGGGAATGTGCAGCACGGTGGCATGCATGAGCCACTTGGCGCGCGCGTTGGTCTTGGTGCTGGCGGCCCAGAGGGCTACCTGAACGAGCGCGGTGCTCACCACCAGCGCGCCGAAAAAGTATAAAACTCCCGCGAGTCCCATCAACGCAGGAAGTAAACTGACGGCCACAAGGCCGGCGGCAAACCACACGATCTGACGAAACGTGCGGATGCCATTGCGATCGACTACCGGCAACATAAGAATGCCGGCGCGGGCGTAGTCTTCGCGGTACATCCAGGCGATGGCGTGGAAATGCGGGAACTGCCAGAAAAATAGAATGGCGAAGAGCAGCCATGCGCCGCGGTCGAGCGAGCCGCTGGCAGCTACCCAACCGATCATCGGAGGAACTGCACCAGGAAACGCGCCGACAAAAGTTGCCCACACGGTGCGCTTCTTGAGCGGCGTGTAGGCGAGAAGATAGCTGAGACAAGTGAGCGTGCCGAGGGCGCACGCCAGCACACCGCCCACGAGATAAAGATCGACCGCTCCCGCGATCGATAAGACCACGCCGAAGAGCAAGGCTTCGCGCGGTTGAACAACGCCAGTGGGAAGCGGGCGGCCCGCGGTGCGGCGCATGAAGCGGTCGGAATCTCGCTCGATGTAATGATTCAGCGTGGCGGTTCCCGCGGCGATCAGCATGGTGGCAAACACGGTATGCAACATGTGCAGCCAATTCACCGGGCCGCGCGCACCCATGTAATAGCCGGCCGCAGTAGTTATAAGAACGAGGAAAGAAACGTCCGGCTTGGTGAGCGTGATAAAAGCATTGGCGCGGGAGGACAACGTTAATTCGGTGGTGCGCGCAGTGCTCATTAAATGGCCACCGGCCGCTGCGTGGCAGCAGGCAATTCCCTTCTGCGTGGGACCAGACGATAGCAGAGTAAAACAATCAAGATGGAAACGCCAAAGAGTATTGCGCCGACGACGGTGTGCAAAACGGTGAGCGTGACCATCAGCGGCATCGGCTGCGGGGCATCGGCAGTGGTCAGGCGTGACCAGTAGGCCCCCAAGCCGAGGAGCAACTGCGTGCCAAGGATGGCGTGCAGCAAGATGCGCGTTTTAGAGATGGTCGCGGATTTTTCAAAGCGCCTGCGCAGTACCGCAGCAAGCCAGATGACCATGCCCAGGACGATTAACGCGCCTACCATGTGCGGCCACACCGGGATTTCCTTATGGCGGAAGCCGGCACCCAGAATCACCTGAAAATAAATTACTGCTGCGTTGGCAATGGCTAGACTGTGAATGGGAGGCGAGCCGGTGTCTTCCACTTGAGGCTGATCGGAAATCCACCAGCGGCTGGTGAAGACCGCGATGCTTAAGAGAGCCGCGAAGACAATTTGCGCGAAACAGGCGTGGATAACCGGCAGCCAGTAATGGAGTAGCTTAATCACGACCTCGCCGCCAAGGACCGCTTGGGCGGCAATCCCGGCCACTGCGATCACGCTAAACCAGCGCAACCAACGGCGTTCGTCTTTCTTCCACACCAATACAGCCAGGACTATGGAAAGCAGGCCCAGACCGCCAGCAATAAGGCGATGAGAGTGTTCGAAGCGGATGCCGCCGACCATCGGCGGCGTTAGCGTGCCATAGGAGAGGGGCCAATCTGGAACTGATAGGGCGGCTTCGTTAGATGTGACCAGGGCGCCGGCTATAAGGAGGAGGACAGTCCAGCAGACCACAAAAATGGAGAAGCGATGGACAGACGGATGGTAAGTGGTCGTCATTGGTCCAAGTCCCAACGGCGGATTATACATGAGTGGCGGAATGACGCTATCAGGAAAATGGCTTCAAATCCTTCAAAAATCTAAAACTAATCAAAATGAGTACGTGAGCCGCAATTCGGTAAAAAGCCCCTCAAACTTGAGATGCCGCAGCGGGAATGCTTGACGCAGGCGGAATTACTGGGCTCGCAGTGTCCAGCCCTATCGCGCGCAGGACTAAGTCTTTCAGCGCGGCTATGAAGTAGGGCGAATCGCCCAACGCAGGCATCATGCGGAACGTTTCGACGCCGAGCTTTTTTGCTTCTTCACGGGCTTCGATATTGATTTCGTGGAGGGTTTCAATGTGTTCGGTGACGAAAGAAATGGGAACGATCAGCATTTCCTTCACGCCTTCGTGGGCCAGGCGCTCGATGGTGGTGGTTAGTGGCGGCTGTAGCCATTTTGCCGGACCAACGCGGCTTTGATAGCAAAGAATGTGCGTCCGGGGCCAGTTCGGAAATTGTTGCGCGCCTCGCTCACAGGTCAGGCGTACGGTTGCTTCTATCTGTCGGGGATACGGGTCGCCCTTTTCGACCAGGCTCATTGGCAGTCCGTGAGCACTGAAGACCAGATGAATGCGGGAGCTATCGGGAAATTGGCGCAGCACACGGCCGATGTTTTCGACCAGACCGCGAATGTACAGCGGATGATTGTAGAAACTCTCTACCACACGTTCGGGCGGCGCGCCGCGGGAGCCCGTCCACTTCGCGTTATCGGCTACGCGGTGCCATTCTTTCATGCTGCTGAGCGTGGTGGCGTAAGAATAGTGAGGATATAACGGAAGCAAGACAATTTCGTCGAGTGGGCCGGCGTTGCGTAAGGTGCCGAGGGCTTCGACACTCATGGGATGCCAATAACGCATCGCCACTACAGCGACGGGATCGATGTGGGGTCTAAGAGTCTGTACTAAGCGCACGCGCTGGCGCTCGGTCAGCGTTGCAATGGGAGAGCGGCGGCCGATTTGCGCGTAGCGTCGCATGACCGGTCTGCTGCGGCGCGACGAAATCGATTTCGCGATAGGTTTGCGCAGCAGGCCGAGTGGACCCAGCGGGATAATGTCTGGGTCCAGAAAAAGATTCAGCAAGAATGGCTCAACCGCGGCGAGCGAATCCGGGCCGCCTAGTTGAAACATCACGATGCCAACGCGCTTCTTTGCTGGCATTATTTGCCCCGGTGCAATGAATTTTTGAGCCGCTCGATGTCTTCGTGAAGCGCGGCGGCGCGGCGCGCTACCGACAGGTAGTATGCAAAGAAAATGCCCCAGGCGATTAGGTACGCGGCAAAAATGCTGTTGAGATTTTTCACACGGCCTCCGCTTCATGACGGACCATTTCGAGTTCACCGCGCGCCGCTTCCATTACGTAGCGGGCGCGCATCAACAATGTCATCAGAGCCAGCATGGCGAACCACGAGAAAAAAGTTACCCACCACATCGTGGGATCCATGCCTGAACCGGGGCCGCCCATGATCACTGGCTGAGGGTGTTGCGTGCGCCACCAGCGGATGGAGCCAAAAACGAGTGGGACATCCAGAAACGCGAAAATGCCGAACAGTGCGCTGAAGAGAGCGCGACGCTCGGGCTCTTCCACCAGCGTGCGCAGAACAAGGAAGCAAACATACAGCAGCCACAAAATAAGCGTGGAGGTCAGACGCCAATCCCAGGTCCACCAGATCCCCCACACAGGATGAGCCCAGATCGGGCCGCTGACCAGCACCACGGAAGTAAATACCAATCCCACTTCCGCCGCCGAAACGCTGAGCCAATCCCATTGTGGCTGGCGGCGGATTACGTAAAGAACATTGGCGACGAAGCAGATGAAGAACGCGGTTAGGCCTGTCCATGCGCTGGAGACGTGCAGATAAAAAATACGCTGTATCGGGCCCATGGTACGTTCTGTGGGGGCGACAAAAAATGCGCCGTAGGCTGCCGCGCCTACCAGAAAAAACACCACTATCGCGGCCAGGACTTGCTTCTTCATGCTAATTATTCCTCCAGAAGATATTCGCCCAAAAGCCATAGCAGCGTCAAAAACACCACGTCAAACGCAACGAGAAAGCCCAGGCCTTTCCATTCGATATACGGGGAGGCGTCTAAGAGCCCGATGGTTACCTGGGTGCTGGACACCAGCACAGGGGTAAGCAGCGGCAATAATAGAAGCGGGAGCAGCAATTCGCGCATGCGGGCCTGCGCGGAAATTGCGGAAAGCGCGGTGCCTGCAATCGAAACCCCCAGGCTGCCAAGAAAAAATACCAATAAGAGTTGCGGGAGCACGCGGAGTACCGGCACGTTATACAAAACGGCGAAAACTGGAAGCATAAGCACTTCGGTGAACAATAGAAATAACGTATTGGCTACAAGCTTGGCGAGGAAAATCGCGAACGGATCGCTGACGGATAAGCGCAAGGCGCTGAGGGTGTCGTTGTTTTGTTCGCGCAGGAAACAGGGTTGCAACATGAGCGAGGCAGCAAAGAGAAAGGCGAGCCACAAAAGTCCCGGACCGAAGCGTCGCGATTCATTGTAGGTGGGATCGAACGTAAAGCTGAACAGCACGATGACCATCAAGATGAAGACAACAGTGGTGGTCAACAGTTCCCTGCTGCGAAACTCCGTGCGGAGTTCCTTGCCAAGCAAAGCGGAGGTACTGGAGAACAAGCTCATTCAGGCGTCGGCGAAGGTCAAGATGGAGCGCAGTTCCGCGCCGCTGCGCGTGTCGGCAACGATCAGGCCTGCGTCGAGGCGAATCGCGCGGGTGGCGAGCATGGAAATTTCCGATTCGCCGTGGAGGCTCATGAGGATGGTGCAGCCTGCGTCGCGGAGCTGTCGCAGCGTGGCGGCCAGCCAGGCTACGCCCTGCGGGTCGAGGCCGGTGCTGGGCTCGTCCAGTAGCAGGATGGAAGGTTCATGCAGCAATGCGCGCGCGATGGCTACGCGCTGGCGCATGCCGCGAGAGAAAGTTCGCACTAGAGAATCGCGGCGGTCGAATAATCCAACTTCGTGCAAGAGTTTTTCGACGCGGTTTGCGGCATTTGGAGTTTGCTGCAGCCTAGCGAAAAGTAGGAGATTTTCTTCAGCGGTAAGCTCGTCGTAGACCATGATGGCGTGAGCGACAAAACCGGCGGTGGCCTTGGCGCGAACCGCCTCGGTTTTTGACGCAACCGGAGCCGCTCCAGCAGCAGTTCCAAGGGCCGATGGAAAGGTTAATTCGCCGGACGAGGGACGCACCAGTCCGGCGGCGATGCGCAGCAACGTTGTTTTCCCAGAGCCGTTGCGTCCCGCCAGCGCGACGCATTCGCCCGGTTCGATCTCGAAACGGATGCGGCGGAGGGCCGCGAGGCCGCCGTAACGCTTTTCAATATTTTCAAAGCGGATGCCGGTAGGAGAAGAACCGCGGGATGTCACCGAACGGCCTCGAGAGCGAAATGGGTACACTGCGAACGAATCGTAAACGATGCCGGGAGGTGCGTCAAAGTTCAGCCTCGAACGAGGTCGCGCAGAACCTTTTCCGCGCGTGCTCGTTCCGCTGCGTATTCGTCGTCGGGAATGGTGCCGGCCTGATGGCGGAGCTCCAGGCGGAAGAGCTGATCTTTCAAATACTCGAGGCTGGAGGCTACCGCCGCGTTCACGTTTTCCATCGACAGCGTGGACGTATCGCCCTGCGAAGCCGGCGCGGGATCTTTGTTTGAGCTCTTTGAGCGCTGCTGCGAATCCGACGTGGTAACGGCCTCTGCAGAATTCTCCACGGATGCAACAGTCACCGCGACAGGCTTGCGAACCAGCAAAATTGCGCCGACCGCGAAAATTCCGATAAAACCGGCGACAAGCGGCCATTTCAGCACATCCAGCCGTCCCGGAACCTGCTGAATGTTTGTTGACGCGCCAGCGCCTTGCGCCTCCTGCCCGGACTGCCCCTGATCCGCGCCGCCGTTTGCGCCGGGAGGCGGAGCGGTTCCAGCAATATTCACTGCGAGAGTCGTGTTGGCGGCGAGATTTTCGCGGCCGTAGATTGCCATTCCCTGTTCCTGGCCTCCTGGTTGCAAACCTTCTCCAGCGATTTGCACGCTGGGCGGCGCAACGATCAGAAGGCGGCGCGCTGCGTAGGTAGAGGCGGGAATTTTTACGGACGCGGTGTTGTTGGGATAAGGAATTTCGTAAGAGTAGCGCACGGTGTTTTCGCCAGGCCGGAAGGCGTAGGCGATGGCGAATTGGCCCTTGGTCTTGTCGATGGGAGCTTGCACGACCGGCATTCCCGCAGGCCCTGAAGCAGCCACCTGTTGTAACTGTGCATTTTCCGGAATGGAAAATTCAAAATTGCCGTCGGCGCGAAAAAAAGCTTCCGGCGGTTTGGTGTCGTTCTGTAAGGAATATTCTTCACCGACAATCAGGGTGGTGCCATTGGGCTGAAAGAAAACCACGCGGGTGGTGACGGCGATGGCTTTGGGATCTTTAGTTGGTTCGTACACCGCGACTTCCACATCGCTCTTGCCGGGCGGCACCGGCTGGTGAAAATTGATGCCGCGATAGACCGCGCGCACCAGCATCGGTTGCGCGCCTAAACCGGGATTGTCGAATGTAAACTGTCCTTGCGCGTCCGACTGCGTGTTCGCAACCGGCTGCATCCCGCCTTGCAATTGGATGAGCATTACCGCGACGCCGGGCGCAGGCTTCCCAGTGGTGCCGTTTTTCACCGTGCCGTGCACGGTGCCTGCTTGCGCGGCAGCGATTCCCACGAAGCACATCAAAATCGCGCCACAAAATATTTTGGCCAACTTTAGAGACGCCCGCTTCACTGCGGACCTCGAGCGGTGGTAGCGGGACGAGGCCCGCGCGGCCGACGCACTTGCGATTCTGTTACCTGATCAATTTCCGCGAGCACCAACGCCGCTTCATTTTCCAGAGATACTTTCATGGCCTCGAAATCCGCTTCCGAATATTTCCCGGAGCGGAATTCGAATCGCAGATCGCGCAAATTGTCATAGATACTGTCGCGACGTTCCAGCAGCTGATCGAGTTTGGTGCGGTGCGGGGCCAGGTCGGAGGCATCGGGCTGAATATAGAAAACAAAAATCAAGGTAGCGACTGCGAGGGCGAAGCAAGCGCCCAGCACTGCCCAGTCCGTGGTAGTGACGCTGTCCAAAACGAGAGCCGTGAAGTGATTCATCAGTCCTGGGTCTCCCGCGCGGCACGCAAACGGGCGCGCTCCAGCGTTTCGGGGGAGATGCCACTATTATTCGCCGCACCGCTGACGGCGTGTGCGGGACGCTTGCGCCACCGGCTGATCACCAAGAGCACCAGCACGAGTCCGACAGCCAGATAAACCGCCGGCATGCTCCAGGCCACCAGGCTGAAGCCGGAGTGCGGCGGCTCGGCGTAAACTTTGGTGCCGAACTCCTGGACGAAAGCCTGGGTGATGGCATCTTCGGAATCGCCGCGCGCAAGGGCTTGATCCACTTCTTTCAGCATCGAGGTAGAAACGGTGCAGCCAACGTGATTGCACTGCGACAAAACCTGATTGCAGCCGCACATGCACATGAACTTGCCGGCAATTTGATGAGCGCGATCGGAAGACTGTTGCGCCGGCAGCGGTGCGACCAACAACGGCAATGAGCCAGCCGCACAAAGCAATATGGCTAGGAAGATTCCGCGTCCCTTAATCATGACCCTCTCTCAGGGTGGGCGAAGGCGTCAGTGTTCCCGCCAGGGATTTGACCCGCGTGGGTTCCTGCACCGCCGCTAGAACCAGCACGGCGCGGCGGTTCGGCAAGAGCGCGACTAAAGTTCCGAGCACTACAACCACACCTCCGAACCAGATGCACTTCACGAGCGGGTTGAGATAGACGTGGATGACCGGTGCCTGGGTGTCAGGACTTTGTCCGGCATACACGACATACAGATCCTGTTTGAGCGTGGAATAAATCGCTACCATGGTGCCGGAGGCCTGATTGGCAGGAAAAATACGACGCTCGGGATAGAGCATCATGACTGGCTTGTTGTTGCGGGTGACTTCGATGATCATGCGCTCGGCGGTGTAGTTTTTTTCCGCCTTGGTGTCAAAGTTCTGCAGCAGTAAGGAATAGGGACCGATCTGCATGCTGGAGCCAATCTGCATTTCTTTTTGCACGTCTTTGTTAAATGCGGCACCGGCGATGCCGATGAAAATAAAAACCATGCCCATGTGTACGATGTAACCGCCGTAACGACGGGTATTGCGCATGGTCAAATCCACCGCGGAGGCAAGAAATGAAGCGCCGGAGCGAGCGCGAATGACTTTAGCGCCGCGATAAAACTCCATGGTGATGGTTGAGGCTACGAAAACGCAAAGAATAAGGCAGATCAAAGAATAAAATTCGCGCACGCCAAGCGGGAAGGCGATGACTCCGGCAACGAGGCCCATCAACAAAGGCCAGCCAAAGTTGCGCTTGAGGCTATCGAGCGAGGTCTTGCGCCAAGCGAGCAAAGGTCCGACGCCAGTGAGGAATAAAAGCAATAAGCCGATGGGGATATTTACCTTGTTAAAGAATGGCGTCCCTACGCTGATGCGGTCGCCGGTGAACCATTCGGAGAAAACCGGGAAGAGCGTGCCGGACAACACAGCGACGCAAGACACCAGCAAAATCAAATTATTAAAAAGAAAACTGGATTCGCGGGAAACGATGGAGTCAAGCTGATTTTCGCTCTTCAAATAATCGCGATTCTTGAAGTACGCGGTCAGGCATACGAGAAGTATTATGGCGATGAATCCGACGAACCAGTTGCCAATGTTGGAGCTGGCAAAGGCGTGCACCGAGCTAACCACACCACTGCGGGTTAGAAACGTGCCTAGAATGCAGAGAAGGAAGGTGCAGAAAACCAGCCATACATTCCACACTTTCATCATGCCGCGCTTTTCCTGCATCATCACGGAGTGCAGAAACGCGGTGCCGGTAAGCCAAGGCAACAGCGAAGCATTTTCGACGGGATCCCAGGCCCAGTATCCGCCCCAACCCAAAACCGCATAGGCCCAGTGCGCGCCCAGTAAAATTCCGGCGGTCTGGAAGCCCCACGCAATCATGGTCCATTTGCGCGTGAGGTGAATCCACTTTTCGCCAGGATAGCGTGCCAGCAGCGCGCCCAGGGCGAATGCAAATGGAATGGTGAAGCCGGTGTAGCCGGAATAAAGATTCGGTGGATGAATCACCATTTCCGGATACTGCAGCAAAGGATTGAGGCCGTTGCCATCGCCGCGAGCGACAAGATCCATCGCGCCGTTCGTGCCTGCAATGCCCAGAGCCTTGAAGGGGCTGGCGACAAAATTATTTAACGTAAGGAAGAATATCTGCACGCCGGCAAGGACCACACCAACGTAAGGCATTAACTCGCCGTTTTTATTTCGATAGGCGAGCAGCGCGGAAAAAACATAGACCGCAAGAAGGAAGCTCCAGAACAACAACGAGCCTTCCTGCCCGGACCAAAGCGCGGCTACTTTATAAAACGGCGACAAACTGCGATTGCTGTGAGCTACAACGTAGGCGACGGAAAAATTATCGCTGAAGAAGAGGTATTCGAGGCTGAGGGTAGCCAGAAATATCAGGCCGCAGGTAGCAAGTCCTGCTTGGCGCGTGCTTTTTACGAGCAGCGGATGGCGAGTGCGAATGGCGGCGATTCCGCCGATAAAGGCATACACCGCACACACGAAAGCCAACAGCAGCGCGAAAGAACCAAAAACATCCACCGAGTCCCCGCTTCCTCCCCAAAAGGGGAGTGTTACATAGTGCTGGTGCGCGCTTCCCCGCCTGCAGAAGGAGCCGTCGTGCCGCCCGGAGCAGCTTCGTATTTTGACGCGCACTTGGCCTGCACGTGTTCCGCAACAAAACGGCCGTCTGCAGCGGGACGGCCTTCGACTAAAGCCTGTGATTTGTCTACAAAGGTGTCGGGCAGAGGCTCACTACCTACATAACTCACTGGCAGCGACTTTCCTTCCCCTTGCAATACAAAATCAACGCGACCGGAAAGGCGGTGAATGCTGCCCGGTTCAACGGTGCCGCCAACGCGCATGCGATGGCTTAAGGAAGCGCCCTGTAGAGTCTGCAGTTCGGCGATGGTGTGATAGTAGGTCTTGCTCTCGCCATAGCCCATCCAAGCGAGAAAACCCAGCGAGATAACGATGACGCCGATCCCAATGCCAAATTTCGCGCGTTTCTCCACGACTACACCTCGCAATGGCCCCGATGCCCGATTAGGCAGATTCTATCACAGCTCAAAAAAGTGAGTATGCGCTCGGCAGCCAGCGCAAATCCCGCCCCACTAGCGACTTGCAGGCACGGAAAGGACCTCTTGAACGCGTGCGATTGCCGCATTTACCTCGACAGGACTTAAATGGTCTAACGCGAACGCCCGACCTTCGTCGAGGACCAATTCACAATTTAGCTGCGCGGAAGCGAAGCGCTCGATAAGGGGAGTCAGACTCCTTGAAACAAACACCAGCCGCTTTGGTTTTAGTGAGCGGCGAATCCGAGTGAAGAGGGTCGGCAGGCGGGTGATGAATTCGTTAGTTAAGAAATCAGGCCCAGCAGAGGGAACGTCCAAGGGACATTCGAGCACGTGGGTGAGGTAGATCCCACGGCGCTGAAACTCCGATTGAATCGTATCGGCGGATTTACCGGAGGTAGAGATTCCCGCGGCGGCCATAAGATTCGCCGCCTCTCCCAAGTGCGTCTTCTCCGGCGAATACAGGAAGTCCGCTGGCGCTAGGGGAGAAATCGCGCCGAGCAACAAGGTGTGAAGGTGAATGGGGCGGTATCGCGTGGCCCATTCCAGACGCTGCAAACGTCGCGCAATATGTTCAGGGGACGCAGGCTGGCCGCAGCCGTCGCACAAAATTTCAGAGGTGTCCGCCATCATCGTTGCTTAGCAATGTAATGCAGCGGACCGGCGAGAGCAAACAGAAGGCGGAATTACGAGGAAACGGGCGTATCCGAAGGAAGCTTGGCGTGCAGGCACCATTTCAGTTCCTGGCTGATTTCCGTGACTTCCATTCCGGCCATGACGATAAATTTGCAGCTCAACATTTCACGAGATTCGTCGTCATCGGGGAGCTGGCAGGAAACACGGCAATACTGGCACTCCTGGTTCCAGCAGAAGCGCCCATAAGGAATCGTTTCGGGACTAATGAATTGGAAACAGCGCAGCAGCGAGTTCCGTTCTGGGACCTGGAACTTCTTTCCCAGTAACGTGATCTCCACGAGTTTTTCGTAAGGGCGGAACGGCTCGGACATCTGCAAATTCCTCCGCGCCCGGGCCCAGGCTCAAGGCGATCCGAACACGCTCTCAGATTAGTCCCATGACGGGAGGGCAACAACCAGAGGTATTGGACGGAGTTGCGAATGTGCCAAGGGTAAGGGAGGCGTCAATTTACCAATGACGTTAGTTCACAGGCGTTAGCTGCCTAAGTCGAAGAATTGGCCCATCTTGCGAAATTTTTCATAGCGCGCGTCGAGCAGTTCTTTTTGGGGCTGCTGGGAGAGCATCAACAGCTGCCTATCAAGGACGGCATCTAGGAGGTGGCTGGCGGCTTCCGGGTCGGTGTGTGCGCCACCTTCGGGCTCCGGGACGATTTCGTCAATGATTCCAAATTCCTTGAGATCCGCGGCGGTGATTTTCAGCGCGGTCGCGGCTGTTTCCGCTTTGGTGGAGTCGCGCCACATGATTGCCGCGCAGCCCTCGGGCGAAATGACGGAGTAAAAACTGTTTTCGAAGATATTTACGCGGTCTCCGACGGCAATCGCCAAAGCGCCGCCGGAGCCACCTTCCCCTGTAACGGTGACGATGATCGGGACAGGTAAGCGCGACATCTCGCGAAGATTGCGCGCGATGGCTTCGGCCTGGCCGCGTTCTTCGGCGTCAATGCCGGGGTACGCGCCGGGTGTGTCGATGAAGGTGAAAATCGGGCGGCAGAACTTGGCGGCCAGCTGCATCACGCGGAGCGCTTTGCGATAGCCTTCGGGTTTGGGCTGGCCGAAATTTCTTTCTACACGCTGTTTGGTATCGCGGCCCTTCTGGTGGCCGATGACTGCCACGGGACGGCCATGAAATTTGGCCAAACCGGCAATCAGCGCTTTATCGTCGCCAAAATTACGGTCGCCGTGAAGTTCGATGAAATCGGTGAAAAGCATGCTTATGATGTCGAGAGTGTAAGGCCGATTCTGGTGGCGCGCAATCTGAGCGCGTTGCCAGGGGCCAAGATGAGAGTAGAATTCGCGGCGAAGTTCGGCGACCTGTTTGCTTACCCGTTCGAATTCCGCGTCGGCCGCTTCATCACCTGCAAGATTACGCAAATCTTCGACATCTTTTTCGAGGCGCTCGATTTCCTTTTGGCGGGCATTGGTGTGGTTGGGCTTGGACTTGATCTTGTCTTTTTCTTTCTCTTTGTCCTTCTGTTTATCTTTATCTTTGGCGCTCATGCCGTAGCCGCCATTTCCACGGCGCGATCGCCGCAAATCTGGCGCACCGCTTCGACAAGTTCCGGATTCGAGCGCACGCGTTGCAGGGCTTGCAGCAGCGCCATCGATCCATCCGCGTAACGCAACTCAAACACTACGACGCACGAACCGGGGAAGTTTCCGAACAAGGCTTCAAGACGATCAAGTGCATCGGGATTGATGGAGTGCATATCGATGCGCACACGAAATTCCTGGGGCGCGGCACGTTCTGCAATATCTTCGAGGCGACGCGCTTCCTGAAGCGAAAGCCTGGTTCCGGCCTCCTCAACTTGTACTTTCGCTTTGAGCAACAGCGGAACGCCGGGCTTGAGGATGGCTTCGAGGCGCGTAAAGGTTTCGGGAAACACCAGCATTTCCTGAACGCCGGTCATGTCCTGCAAAGTAAAAATGCCCCAGCGGGCGCCTTTCCTGGTGCGCATGGGCCGAATGCCGACGATCAGAGCGGCGACGGTGATTTCTTTATTGTTGCGTTGACCTTCCACCTGGTCGAGCGTCAGCGCTTTCATGTCTTGCAAGCGCGAGGAATAGCGAGCGAGGGGATGTCCGGAGACATAAAAACCGAGCATGGCGTATTCGCTGGTGAGGCGTTCCTCTTCACTGCAGGGCGCGGCTTCTCGGAGTTCAAATAAAATGGGTGCGGGGGCAGCGGCAGTTCCAAATAGTCCGTGCTGGCCCGATTCGCGCGAGCGCGAGGCGCGTTGCAAAGCGTTGATGGCATCGTCAACGGACGCGAGCATGCCTTCGCGGGAACCCAGCGAATCCATGGCGCCGGATTTGATCAGGCTCTCGAACACGCGTTTGTTGAGGAAGCGCGGCTCGATGCGTTCACAAAAATCGTAAAGCGAACGGAATTCTCCCTGGCTCAGGCGCGATTCGCGAATGGCCTTGGCGGTATTTTCTCCTACGTTCTTGATAGCCGCCAAACCAAAGCGAATAGCTTCGTTCACAGGCGTGAAGTACAGATCACTTTCGTTTACATCAGGAGGAAGAATCGAAATGCTCATGCCCCGCGCTTCGTTGATGTACTTGACAGTTTTATCAGTATTGCCGGCGTCGGAGGTGAGCAGCGCGGCCATAAATTCCACGGGATAGTGGACCTTCAGATAGGCGGTCTGGTAGGCCAACAAAGCGTAAGCGCAGGAATGCGACTTGTTGAAGCCGTAACCGGCAAACTCTTCCATCAGGTTGAAGATGCGCTCCGCTTTTTTCTCTGGAACTTTGTTAGCTAGACAGCCGGCCATGAACTTGGCACGTTGCGCGGCCATTTCTTCTTTTTTCTTTTTGCCCATGGCGCGGCGAAGGATGTCCGCTTCGCCGAGAGAAAAACTCGCGAGCTTGTTGGCGATCTGCATGACTTGTTCCTGATACAGGATTACGCCGTAAGTTTCTTCCAGGATTTCCTGAAGCTGCGGCAGTTCATAACTGACTTTCGTCTTGCCATGCTTACGGTTGATGAAATCATCGATCATGCCGCCCTGGATGGGGCCCGGGCGATACAACGCATTGAGTGCGGTGAGATCTTCGATACGCGTAGGCTGGTAGCGGCGCAAAATGTCGCGCATGCCGTGCGATTCAAACTGGAAAATAGCGGTGGTGTCGCCGCGGGCGAAAAGTTTGTAGGTTTCCGCATCGTCTAGCGAGAGATTATCGATGTCGACTTTGGCGCCGCGATTTTTCTCGATCATGGTCACGGTGTCGTGCCGCACCGTGAGCGTGGTGAGGCCGAGAAAATCCATCTTCAGCAAGCCGATGCGCTCGAGGGCGTTCATGTCGTATTGCGTGGTTATTTCGTCGCGGTTGGTCTTGTAAATAGGGACGATGTCGGTGAGCGGCCGTGCAGAGATCACCACGCCCGCGGCATGCGTCGAGGCGTGGCGGGCGAGGCCTTCCAGGCGCAACGCCACGGCCATCAAATCCTTGAGACGCTGATCGCTATTGATAGCTGCTTTCAGCATAGGAGATTGTTCCAGCGCGTCGGGCAACTCGATGCCCAGCGTGGTCGGAATCAACTTCGCGAGACGATCCACTTCTGTATAAGGGATGTCCATCGCGCGACCAACATCTTTTACCGCAGCCTTGGCCGCCATGGTGCCGAAGGTGATGATTTGCGAAACATTTTCGCGACCATATTTTTGCGTGACGTAATCGATGACTTCGCCACGACGACGCATGCAGAAATCAATATCAATATCGGGCATGGAGACGCGCTCGGGATTCAGGAAGCGCTCAAAGATCAGGTTGTACTGCAACGGATCGACGTCGGTGATGCGCAACGCGTAGCTCACCAGGCTGCCGGCCGCCGAACCGCGGCCTGGACCGACGGGAACACACTGCGCGCGGGCGTAGTGGATGAAATCCCACACGATCAGGAAGTAGCCTTCGTAGCGCATCTTCTGGATCATTTCGATTTCAAATGACAAGCGGCGCTCATATTCCGCGAGGCTATTTCGTAGCAGACCCTGTTTGGCGAGGCGTTCCAGGGATGGAACGCGCGTGGCAAAGCCTTCGCGCACGACCATCTCGAAATAACTTCCCGGCGTGTGGCCGTCGGGAACCTTGAATTCAGGAAATGGGTTGGGGATGCGCTCAATCTTCACGTTGCAGCGCGCGGCAATATCCACGGTGCGGCTGAGGGCCTCGGGCAATTCGCGAAATACCTGCGCCATTTCCGCGGCGGACTTGAAATAAAACTGGTCGGTGGCAAATTTCATGCGATGCGTATCGCTCATGGTCTTGCCGGTCTGGATGCACAGCAAAACTTCCTGGGCGTGGGCGTCGGAATGTTTCAAGTAGTGGCAGTCGTTGGTGGCAACGAGAGGAATGCCTGATTCTTTCGCAAGACGAACGAGATGGGGATTAACGGTTCGCTCGATATCCAGGCCTTGATCCTGAATTTCTAAAAAGAAATTGCCCTTGCCGAAGACATCGCGCAGCCGGTAAGCGTTTTCGCGCGCCTGATCGTATCTTTCTTCGACGACGGCCTCGGTGACCACACCGCGCAAACAAGCAGAAAGCGCGATTAATCCTTTACTGTGCTTGGCCAGCAGATCGTAGTCGATGCGCGGCTTGTAATAAAAGCCTTCCAGGAAGCCGGAAGAAACCAGCTTGATTAGATTTTTGTAGCCTTCCTGATTTTCGCACAGCAGAACGAGGTGATTGCTGCCGCGCCCGGCGGGTTCGCCGTCTCCACGCTCCTGGCCGTTGGCGCCGTTGGTTTTTTCCCCGCGTTCGTGGCGGCTGCCCCTGGCCACATACACTTCGCAACCGATAATGGGCTTAACGTCGCGCTTGCTCGCTTCGTTAAAGAAATTCGCCGCGGCAAAAAGATTGCCGTGATCGGTGATGGCCACCGCCGGCATTTTCTGGCGAGAGGCTTCGTCAAGCAATTCGCCAGTTTCGCACGCTCCATCCAACAGGCTGAAATCGGTATGAACGTGAAGATGAACAAACTGCGGCTGACCCATGGACCTCGATTCTAAATCTCTGCGCGGATAATTGCGAATGGCATTGTTGAAAACTTTGCCGCCAAAAAATTCTTTGGTTCAACTCGAGAACTATTTGCGCGCGTGTGTTTTCTTACCGGACGAACGGCCCGCGCCGTGTCGCGCGGGTTCGCGCTTGTCCGCGGCCGTATGAGCGCCCTTGCCGCCTGCTTTCCCGGCCTTTTTCGCTGCTGTTTCGGCGTCCGCATGTTTCTGTTTGGCTGCGGTGCCCATGGCAAGCGCCGCCTGAGATTTCTCGGCTGCTTTAGACTTTTTCTCTTTCTCTTTCTTTTTGGGCTGCTCTTTGATGCCGGAAAGCTTACGCAGAATTTTTTCCCGTTCCTCGGGAGTCTTTCCCCTTCCGGTGAGCTGCATGCCAAAAACTTGCTCGACGATGGCGTCGAATTTCGCGCCAGCCGGCATACCCAGCGCTGTCAGTTCATTGACCACCAAGAGAAGTCCAGAACGAAGCGGGCGCCATTTATTCAAGTACGCGCGAATCTTGGAGACTGCGGCGGAGTTATTCGATTCGGCCATAATGTAAGCAATCTGGTCGACAGGAAGCTTTTCCAGGAACTTATACGCCTCCAGCGGCGTGCTAACTTTTTTGCCGCTCAATTCTTTCTGGACGCCTTGAATGTGCTTGTCAAAGTTCAGCACTTCCTGTGCTTCAGCAGACCGGTAGCCCGCTTTGGAAAGCACAGCGCTTTGCTCCCGGTCCTTAAGGCGCGCGAGGATGGCCAGCAACATCGGCGTCGCGAGACGCGGTCGCAAGCCGGCGGTAAACAAATCTTCGCGAACATTGGAGAGTCGCGTAATCGCGTCATAGCCCGGACGCTTCTTCGCGAGCAAAGGGTTGACGGCCTCGAGCAGGTCGTGATCTTCCCAGGCTTTTAATACCACTGCGGGGCGCTCTTCACGAGCCAACGCGCGAAGTTCGGCGCCGGCATCTTCCGGGGTGATGGTGGCGGGTAATTCCCTCTCGATGGCCAGGTCGAACCATTCCTGCGTGCGCGCCTCAATTTTGAAACCCATACGCGCTGCAAAACGCAGCACGCGAAGGAGCCGCACCGGTTGATTGGTAAAGGCGTGAATGGTTAGTGCCCGAACTTCGGCGCGTTCTATATCAGACAGTCCGTTGGTAGGATCGAGCAGTAATCCGCGCGACGCAGGATTCAGAGAGATGGCCACGGCGTTGAGAGAAAAATCGCGGCGGCGGAGATCTTCCATGATGGTAGACCAGCGAACTTCCGGACGCGTGCCCGGTCGAATGTAATGGTCGTCGCGCGCGGCGGAAATACTGCCTTCGACGTCTCCACTGAAGAGCAATTCGATGTGGCGCAATTTGTCGTCTTCGACGAGTGTTTTGGCGCCGCCTTTTTCCAGCTCGCGCGCGATCTTCGCTGGATTACCTTCCACGGTGAAGTCCAAATCGCGCAGCGACGCACCGGTAACCAGGTCGCGAACCGTGCCGCCGGTCAGATAGACATTGAAGCCCATGGCCGCGGACAGTTCCTGCACGCGCGTAAGTACGGCGCGCTGCTCCGGCGAGAGCCGGCTTTCCAGCAAAAACATATAATCTGGCATTGCGCTCCTTCTTTTTCAGGCTGATTGTGCGAAAGTAGCGAAATCAGCTGCGATAAACTTCACGGCCCGTCCCGCTGCACGTGCATGCAACATGTTCATGCCCGGGGATGATGCGCTTTATAAATCTGCTTCAACCGCTCTTCCACAACGTGGGTATAGATTTGCGTCGTGGAAATGTCGGCGTGACCGAGCATCAACTGTACTGACCGCAGGTCCGCGCCGCGCTCAAGCAGATGCGTCGCAAAACTGTGGCGCAGCATGTGGGGAGTGGGCGAAACACGCAACCTGGCGCGCTTGCCGTATCCCGACAGAATCTTCCACACCCCTACCCTGCTTAGAGAAACGCCTCTGCGGTTCACGAACAGCGTGGGGCTGCCTCTAAGTCTGCCCAGCAGCTTCGGACGCGCGTCGCGAAGGTACTTTTCGACCATGAGCAGCGCCTTGCGTCCGACCGGAACGATGCGCTCCTTGTCACCCTTGCCGATGCAACGAACACATCCGACTTTGCTGTCCAGATCGCTGACACGCAAACCGATCAATTCGGAAACGCGCAGGCCGGTGGAATATAAAACTTCCAGCATGGCTCGATCGCGCAACCCCAAAGCGGTAGTTGAATCGGGCTGTTCGAGCAGCCGCTCCACTTCTTCCAGCCGCAAGTACCCCGGCAAAGAACGGCGAATCTTTGGCGATTCCAGATTGATGGAGGGATCGGTGGTGATCAATTCCTGAATCTGCGCGAAGCGGAAAAAGTTTCGCAGGGTGACCAGGTGCCGAGCCACAGTGCGGCTCTCGAGTTTCAACCTGTAAAGACTGGCCAAGAAATCCACGAGGTCGTCGCGCGAAACGGCCTCGAGGGATAGTTTGCGTTTCTGCGCGAACCCATTGAATTTAACGAGATCCCGGCGGTAAGCCGAGACGGTGTTGGACGATAGTCCCTTCTCTACTTTTACGTAGGTCAGGAAAGACGAAATGGTGGCCGATATTTCCATTACGGCTCCGCGTACCCGGTGTCAGCCGGGGATCTCCGGCGAGTGGCTATGCCGTAGATCTCTTCCAATTCATGACACCGAAAAAGCCAGGCGGTACCCAGATAGAGAAGCGTCGCGCCGCCGAGCAAGGCCAAAAACGTGAGTAGTTGCACCAGGAAGCGCGAGTGTCTGGTGAACTCTGTATAGTGCATACCGAACCAGCACGCAACGCCCATAATCGCCGAGCATAAAGCGATTTTGGCGAATGAATTGAAAATTTGCCTTCCGCCAATGCGCCCATAGCGCAGTCGAAAAATAATGAAGAGCGCAAAGAAGTCCACGAAGCAGGCAATGGCGGTAGCCAGCGCCGGGCCGCCATTTTGCACATAGCCGAATAGATATTTCAGAAACACAATGTTCAAGACGATGTTTAAGACCAGCGACACCGAAGCGACGGCCACCGGCGTCCGGGTGTCATGAGTCGAATAAAAGGCCGGCACAATCAGCTTTACCGATGCCAGCGCCGGCAGCCCGACCGCGTAACAAAACAACGCTCTGGCGGTCAGCTGTGTGGATGCCGCCACGAATTGACCGTGTTGGAAGAGCACCCGGATGATGGGCTCGCGCAGAATCATCAGCCCCAGAGCGGCAGGAATGGTGATGAAGGCCACAATGCGCACGGAAAACGACAGCGTCCGCTTTAATCCATCGTAATCTTTTGCGGCAGCCTGATGGGACATCATAGGCAGGATGGCCGTGGCAACCGCGATGGCATAGCCGCCGAGAACCAATTCCATCACGCGGTCGGCAAGATACAGGGCGGTCAAACTACCTTGCGGCATTTTCGCGGAGTTCACGAAGTAGGTGTCCACAAAAAAGTTGATTTGCCCGATGCCAATGCCGAAAAAACGCGGGATCATCAGCCTGGCCACGTTTTGAATGCCGGGGTGGGTAAAAGAAATACCAAAATCGAAATGCATGCCCTTTTGCACCAGGGAGGGCACCTGCACGAGAAATTGAAGCGCTCCACCGACAAGCACGCCTACCGCGAGCGAAATTGCGGGACTCTTGAAATAGTGCCAAACCACCCCGACCGAAAAGAAAATAATCGAGAGATTCAAGAGCACCGGCGTAGAGGCCGGCAAGCCAAAAATGTGAAAACAGTTCAAAATGCCCATGGCTAGAGCTGCCAAGCCAATAAAGAACAAATACGGGAAAATAATGCGATTCAAGGTGATAGCGTCATCCCAATTGAGATGCTGGGCGGACGCTGGAATGAAGGTATGGATCACCGCGGGCGAAAAGACCATTCCCAAAACGGTAATCACCGCGAGAACCAGGGCCAGGGTCCAAAACAGGTTATTTGCGAACTGCCAGACCTCTTTGGGCGATTTCTCGCGCATATAGGTCGTAAATACAGGTATAAAGGACGCGCTCATGGAGCCTTCGCCCACCAAGCGGCGGAAAAGATTGGGGATGCGGTAGGCCAAGATGAAGGAGTCGGCTATGTGCGAAGTGCCTAGCAACAAGGCATAGCGCTGGTCCCGGACATACCCGAGAATGCGGCTAGCAATGGTGACAAGAGAGATGATCGAGGCGGATTTTAGGATCTGCTTCTTTTCGGTCAACGGGCGGCACTCCGGGCCTAACCCTAATGAACACAGTAGGTTGACAGGAAAACTTGCTTAACATAACATACATCCCGCTGATTGGCAAATTTTCGCCCCGTCGGCGTTTCGTGCCGCTAACTCCTTGAAAAACCGCGCTCCAACTTCGACGCATAAGAAGGTGGTGGTTGTCCTTGCGGACAAGAAGTCCCAGCGCGGCTATTTGAATCCCTCCAGACTCGGGCAGAACGGCCCCATTGACCTGCTCAGCCCGGACGGCGAGCATACAGAAATCCCGTTGGACAAGCTGCGCTCGATTTATTTTGTACGCGAATTCAATGACGACTTCGAGCCGGAGCGCAAAGCCTTCCTCAGCCGGCCGAAACTGGATGGGTTGTGGGTGCGGTTACGTTATAGCGACGGAGAGACGTTAGAGGGCGTCATTCCCAATGATTTGCTGAACCTGCTGGATAACGGGGTGCAGATCACCCCGCCAGATCTGAATTCGAACACTGACCGCATCTTCGTGCCGCGCGCCGCTTTACGCGAAATTACCGTGTTGGGAGTGGTTGGCATTGCGCGCCGTAAGCCAGCTGCGGCTCCCGCTGCAGCGCAACCGCGGCTGTTCAATGAATAATGCCGGAACCTCCAGGCAGCGGTTCCAATGCCTAGTCCAGAGTTAGTTTGATTTTGCGGGCAGAGACTTGGAGAACAGCCAGGGAAACAGTTTCGGTTCGTCGTACGCCTTATCCCAGGAAACATGTTTCACACCGGCGTACTCCGTGTAATGAACCTCAGCGCCAACCTGCTTCATGGCCGCCTGCATTCGTTGGGATTCGGTGACCGGAACGATCTCATCGTCGGCGCCGTGAAATATCCAGACCGGCACTTTGCCGATTCGGGTGGCAGCTTCGACATAACTCTTGGGGCCGTCCTCCGGCACCCGCTTTATCAACTCAGGGTGAGCTTTGAGCGTTGCAGCAGGCGGATGAATGCCTCCGCAAATTACGACCAGGGCCGCGAAACGACCGGGATATTTTTGAGCCAGATACCAGGTTCCGTAACCTCCCATGGAAAGTCCGGTGAGATAGGTTCGTGAGGCGTCGCCGTGAAATTCCTTGGTGGCGGCGTCCAGGGTGGCCATCGCCAACTCGGCCATGGAAGGCTCAACCCACCAAAGATTTTTTCGGCATTGTGGCATCACCACGATCGCTGGAATGCGGGCGCGGTCCACGCGGATGGCAGTGCCGATGCCAGTATCGGTCTGCTGCAAACCATCGTCGGCACGCTCGCCGGAGCCGTGGAGAAAGAGAATGACCGGCCATTTTTGCCTGGGTGTCCAATTATCAGGAATGAAGACCTGGTATTTGTAGATCACACCCTGAAGGGTGATGGTTCGATCCAGAAAGCCCGTTTCATGGCTTTTTGCGAAGACGGGAACTCCGATCCCCAGACCGAGGAATAGAAATAGTAACGAGCGCAACCACACGTTCGCATGCCTCCGGATGCTGAACTTTAACATGAATGATAATTCTGGCTCCCTGATTTGATGCATTCCAATCCCCTACTTGCTGTATTCAATATAGTTAGAAACCGTCCATACTGGCGGCGTATCTAATATTACGATGGCAACTAGCAAAACGGGGCCGATGGGCGAAGCCAAGCCAAAACCATCCGGAAGACGACTGGAACTTGACGCCGTGCGCGGGCTAATGCTGGTTTGGATTACGCTCACCCATCTGCCCACCGCCGCCAGCGCCTACGTCAATCAACCCTTTGGAATAGTATCCGCTGCTGAAGGATTCATTTTCCTTTCCGCGCTGTTCACGGGCAGGATCTATTTTCGCATGGCGGAACACGATGGCTATCGGGCCACGATTTTTAAGTTGTGGAGCCGCACCTTGCGTTTGTATGGCTACCACGCGCTTTTGCTGGCTTTTGCGTTTCTCGTTGCTGTGCCTATCGCCTCTCGCGGCAACCGCCCGGGCTTGCATAACCTGCTGGATTTTTATTTCTACGCGCCAAGACGCGCCGTTGGCGAAGCATTTCTTCTGATCTACCGCCCGCCGCTACTCGACATTTTGCCAATGTACATTATTTTTCTGGCCTTAACGACCGCCGCGCTTCTGCTGTCGCGCAGGTTCGGATGGAAACCGATTTTGTGGGGAGGTTTCATTCTTTATTTCGTCGCGCAATTCGGCTTTCGCAGCGCGGAACACAATTTCATGATGCGCTTCATTCCCACACGAATCCCTCTTAATGAAATGGGGTCTTTCGATCTGTGGGCCTGGCAATTTCTGTGGATCCTGGGCATCTGGTTCGGCGTGCGTTGGGCGCAAGACAAACTTCCGCTGGAGATTTGGGCCAAACGCGCGGTAATTCCGGCTGCCGTGTTGGTAATCGCATTCTTTATTCTGCGTCGCCAGATATCCCATGGATTTGAGTTAGGCGCCGCGGAATTTCTTTTTGACAAATGGCACCTGGGAATCCTGCGCCTGGTAAATTTCGCGGCGGCTGCAATCGTGGGTGTCTACTTCCAATCAATCTTGAAGCCCCTGGCAATCAAGCCGTTGGTACTGATGGGGCAATCTTCGCTGCAAGTATTTTGCGTGCACCTGCTATTTTGCTTCGCGGGACTTACGCTGATGGGCAACGCCTCGATGCTCAGCGGCTGGAAGCAACTCGGGCTGTTGACGGCCACCTTTACGGCCATGTTGCTCACGGCAAAATTGTTCTCCAAGAGCGAGGCCAAGCAAGAACGCCAACCGCAGTCAGATTTGCCATTGGAGGCTGGTCAACCCGCCAACGCCGCCCGATCGGCTGCGGCCTAGCACGACTGCGACGAGAGTCTGTTATCGTTCGCCCAAACGGATGGTTATTAGGCGGTTGGTATCCGCGAGCGCGGTGACATGCCGGGAATACTAAGGGGCCGGCTCGCTAGGCTTGTGAGTAATTTTGCGCCGAATATCGGGCCAGAACTCTTTTAGAACGATCGTCACCGTGTCGTACCCAATCTGACTACCCCATACGCTCGCTGTATTGGACAGCGTCTTATCGGCGTGAGGATGATAGCTGTAGGTTGAAATACCTGCGGCGATAGCGCTTCCGAACACTTCAGAGACGTTGAACTGGTCGGTTCCCGCGTCTGAACGCGTGATTACTATCCGGCTCATGGCGTAGACGGTGCGATGCCAAAAGCCCCCCTTCCCTGATTGAAAAAAGCGCGGATCCTGGTGAAACACCGAGGGAAGAATCGCGGACGTCCAGTAGTTTTCGATGGTGCCATCGGCGGCAGCCGCTCCGAACCGCTTGCCATAGCCCGCCGCACCTTGGCCGTAACCAGGCTCACTATTCTGCGCTTGGCTGATTCCCGCCAGAAAAGCATACCAGGGCACTTCGATGTAGTCGAAAGAAGAGCGGGTCACCACTGCGAACTTTTGCTTGGTGCTTAGTGGCGGGACTTGGTCGGCATTCTCAAGGGTTAGGAAATTTGGCAGTGTGAAAAATAGCCGGTCGTTGGATGTGGCAGGGGCCGCCGTTTGAGTTTTTTCCTCGGGGGCCTTATTCTCCTTGGGTTTGTTCTTGTCGTCTTGGTCAGCCGGCACCTGTCCGGATGGCTGCCCAGTTTGCGCGACTGGCGCCAACTGAAAATGAAACGTCGGTCGCGGCGGATCCATTTTCTCTTGTTGTGCAAGTCCGGGTAGTGCAATCAAAAGAGTTGTGACAGCCCCGAAGCAAAACCGCAGGCCCAAATCCGTTCGTTTAATCATCACTAGTAATCGTCTCACAAGCTTCTTTCTTGCGTCTGAAATCTGCGTCAGACTTGCTGTATCTGTTCTCTGTCTGATTAGCCTGTTGTGCGGCCCGCGATAGCCGAAAATATCTGCGTGACTGCACGTAAGTGGCTCCTCTTTAGAGTCATTTGATGATGATTGCGTTGCTCCCCTGGTGTCTAAAACGCTATCGTGTGGAAACATTTTTGCGCCGATTTCGGGCCCCTTCGATTCATTTATCCAACTGTCCAGGTGCGACTGCCTATACTTCGCTGCTGACGCTGTGCGAGACTCGCACTGGTGTCAGGAGCGTCGTTCATGAAGCTATCGGAAATTGCCCGCAAGCTTGGCTGCGCAGTCGAGGGGCCGCAGGACCCGGAAATTACCGGCGTCGCCGGGATTGACCATGCTAAGCCCGGCCACGTCACTTTCTTAGCCAACCGGCGCTACTTCCCTCTTCTGAAAACGACCCGAGCGTCCGTCGTGCTCTTGCAGGCAGGCATCACTTTGGAGAGGGCACCTGGTGCATCCCCGATCTCCGCGCTGCGCAGCGAGAACCCCTATCTCGATTTCGCGCGAGTGATCGAATTTTTCTACCAACCGCCAAGCTACGCCCCGGGAATTCACCCCACCGCAGTGATCGCCAGGAGCGCGCAAGTGGGCGAGGGCGCTCACATCGGCCCTTACTGTTTTGTGGACGAAAACGCGCAAATCGGACGAAACGCGGTGCTGCATAGCTTCGTTACGGTTTACCGGGGCGCGAAGATTGGCGCAGACTTTTTCGCTCACGCGCATGCCGTCGTTCGCGAATTTTGTGCGATTGGCGATCGCGTCATTCTGCAAAATGGAGTGGTTATAGGTGGCGACGGTCTGGGCTTCGCGAAACGAAAAGATGGCAGTTGGTACAAAATGGCGCAATCCGGCGTGGCGGTTCTTGAGGACGATGTGGAAGTTCAGGCCAATGCCTGCGTGGACCGCGCTACAGTGGGCGAAACGCGCATCGGGCGCGGATCAAAGCTGGATGATCTGGTGCTTGTGGGGCACGCGTCGAAAGTCGGCAGCAACGCGATGTTGTGTGGCCAAGTTGGTTTGGCGGGCTCCACGCAAATCGGTCACGGGGCGATTCTGGCCGGGCAGGTTGGCACGGCGGGACATCTTAGCGTCGGTGACCATGCCGTGGTTACCGCCCAGAGCGGCATACCCAACGACGTGCCTGCGCGGGCGATGTATTCGGGTTATCCCGCGGTCGAGAACCGGCAATGGCTGAAATCGGTGGCGGCGCTGAATCGTTTGCCGGAACTTCAAAAACGCGTTTGGGAATTGGAAGAGGAAATCGAAAAAATAAAAGCACGCAAAAGCTAGTTACAGACTTATTGCTGCAAATCTATGCCGCTCCGGGGAATCCAAGCGGCCGCTGCTCTGGAGGGAGAGCCGCGGCCAAGGTGTCGTGAACGAGGTCGTTCAACTTGTCGCGAGTCTCGAGCGAATAGGCCGAAGCATCGATAGGCGGCAAAAACTCCACGAGGATTTCGCCAGGCCGCAAAACCAGGGACCGTTTCTTCATCAGCCGATGAGCGCCGGAGCATGCCACCGGCACAATCGGTGCGCCAGCTTTGATGGCCATCACCACTGCGCCTCGCTTGAATTTTTGCAAGCGGCCATCCGGGCTGCGCGTGCCTTCCGGATAAATTAAAAAAGATTGTCCGTTGCGAAGCTCTTCCGTTGCTTTGTCGAGGCTGGCGATGGCGGAATCCCGGCCGTCGCGTTCGATGGGAATGAAATGCGCCAGCCGGAATGCTTGTCCGACGATGGGCCAGCGAAAAAGTGATTCCTTCAGCAGAATGGCAATGCGGCGCGGAATCGCGCCGACAATCGCGGGAGCGTCCAGAGTGCTGGTGTGATTGGCGGCAAAAAGACAAGCGGCAGCGGGAATACGCTCTGTTCCCTTAACGCGCACGCGCACGCCGGCGGCACGCACAAAAAACATCACGCCGCCGATGCCTGCACGAAAAAGCGGGTCAGGATTACGGGTGATGAGCGTGAACACCAGCAACGGCGGACCAACAAGCAGGATGTACAGCGACAAAAAAAAACTGACCACGAGAGCACGGATCATGGGATTTTCAACACCGGCTGGAATTCGACCGGGACGGAGCTCTGGAGCGATCGCATCAGATCTCAGGCTCGGTCAATTCGCTGCGTGCATGGTCGGTGCATCGGTAACTCCGTGAAGCAATCCCTCGCGGATGTGCCGCGCCTTGCCTCCCGCATGGGAGTCTTCGGCAAGGTCATAAAAGGTCTCCGTGATTTCGCCGAGGTGAAAATCAATCTCCAGCTCGGCACCTTCGCGCCGGACAACAAGATGCAACAATTCCCCGGATTTGTGTTGGCGCAACCAATCATTGGAACGGCGTGGCGGGTCTCCGCCATTCCATTTCACAATAAAGTCTCCGGTTTGCAGGCCCGCTTCCGCTGCCGGGCTGTTGGCATCTACGGTGCGAACGACGAGAGGCCCTTTAGGAGCGCCCTCGGCGGCGAAACCGAGCGCTGCGCGTTGGCGAGTAGTTTGGCGCAATTCCAGACCGGCCAATGGAAATATCGCCTGGTACGGCAAGGCATTCGCTTCAGCGACGTAATGCTTAAAGAAATTCTCGAAGGAGCCGCCGGCCACTTTCTCCGCGGTCAATTGCACGTCCAAACTGTCGCGATAGGGTTTGCCAGGCACGCCAAAATCTTCGTTCATCTGGCGCATCACGTCATCCAAGCTTTTCTGATTATCGGTGCGGTCACGAATCAAAACGTCCAGAAGCACGCCCAGGACTTGGCCTTTGGTGTAATACGAGACGCTATATTCCGGATTTTCGTAGAGGGAATATTTCTCCAGCCAGGCGTCCAGGCTCGACTGCTCCGCGCTTTGCCAGCGATTCGCGGGGCGCGCTTCCAGTTCGGTAATCTGCTCGCTGAGATCGTGGTACAGCTGCTGTTTGCTCCAGAGGCCGGACCGCTCCAGCGTATACGAGCCGTAGGTACTGGTGACCCCTTCGACGAACCACAGTGCGCGGGTGTATTGCTCTTTCGCGTAGTCGACGGGATACAAGGTTGCCGGGCGGATTCGTTTCACATTCCACAGATGGAAAAATTCGTGCGCGGCTACACCAGGTAGAGAGTCTCCGGACGCCACGGAGATCGCAGTACCGTCAGCATGTTCCATTCCACCGCCTGCGCCGGCGGCGCCTTTGCCGATGTGTAAGACAAATGTGTAGCGCGGATAAGGCGCTTTGCCCATCAGCTTGATTTCGTACTCGCAAATGCGCTTCAACTCGGCTTCAACTGACTTCTTCTTGTAATTATCACCTTGAATGATGACCCAGATTTCAGGAACGATCCCTGAAAGTTTGAACATTTCGAATTTCCCAGCTTCGATTGGCGCGTCGGCTAGGGCATCGTAATTCGGGAACTCCGAGCCAAATCGCTGGACGACACCCATGGATTCCCACATTAGAATCCCGGGACCTGCAGCCTGCCAGGTTTCAGGGAGGTCACCCATGATGAATTGCACCTGCTCAGATCTTCGCTCCGGCACGTACATCAAGATCATGGCGGGGTTAATGAAGGCATGCTCGCGGTTCAGTTGCGTGGCGAAAGGACCGGGCTCGTCCCAATACGTGGCGTAACGCACGACCATGGTTCCATTTCCAGTAATGCGCCAGCTTTGCTTGTCTATTTTTTCGATGGAAGGCGCCGTATCGCTTGACGGGCGAGATCCAGGTTGGGTCGCGCCTTGGCGAACTCCCACTTGCTGGATATGAGAACTGAAGTCGCGAATCTGATAGAGGGCGTTCCAGGCTGGGATCTGGATCAGGACTTCATTGTCGACATCCGGGATGGTCATGGTGACATGAAACAGGTGCTGCTCAGGATGCGCGAGAGAAACTTCATAACGAATAGTGGCTTGTAATGAGGAGCAACATGTAAAACCGAGGAGGACTGATAAGAGCCCGAAGAATCGTGCACCGCGGAAATGAAAATCAATCACCTGCTGGTGGCCCCGGATGGCACGCGAACCTCTTCACCTAGCTTCTTGATTAATTTGTCGCACAAGCCATCAAAGCTGCCGTTGGACATCACCAGCAAGAGGTCACCCGGCTCGGCTTCGACTGCTAACACGCCGGCAATTTCGTCGCTGCTGCCAAAAACGCGCGCGTCTTTTCCAAGCGAGCGAATGCTGTTCGCCACCGTCTCGGGATCGAGGCGATTATCATCGCCGAGTTGATTTGAACGAAATACTCCGCCAAGAACAACGCGATCCGCCAAGGCCAGCGCTTGCGGCAGCGTCTCCTGAAAAACTTTGCGCCGCATCGAATTTGAACGTGGCTCGAGAATGCCCCACAGCCGGCGTCCCGGCCACCGCGTGCGCGCGGCCTCGATAGTGGCTTTAACCGCGGTGGGATGATGGGCAAAATCGTCGACTAGTAGAATGCCGCCAAATTCTCCCTTTATGTCCATGCGCCGCTTCACGCTGCGAAAAGTTTTCAGCGCCTTGCCGATGGCCTCGGCAGTGATTCCCCTGCCCTGCGCGACGACGGTGGCCGCGAGCGCGTTCAACACGTTGTGCCGGCCGGTGGCCGCGAGAACAAATTCGCCAAAGCGTTGGCCATGACGAGTTACGACGAAGCGCACGCCGTCTTTTTCAATCGCGACGTCGCTCGCAATCCAATCATTGCCTTCGGAGAAGCCGTAGGTTTCTACCTGGCACAGAGCTTTCTGTGCGGCGCGGCGCAAAGCCGGCCCGGACTCTGCGGTATCGCCCCAGATCACCGCTCGGCCGCGTCGCGGTACAAGGTTGACCAGCCGGCGAAATGCCAGCTCGTAAGTCTCGAAGTCCGGATAAATATCGGCGTGATCGTATTCCAATGAAGTGATAATCAGATCGTCCGGGTGGTAATGGAAGAATTTCGGCCCGCGGTCCCAGAAAGCGGTTTCATATTCATCGCCTTCCAGAATAAATTCTTCGCCGCCTCCGAGGCCATAGCTTTTGCCAAAATTCTCTGCTACTCCGCCGACCAGAAAATTCGGTTTCTTGCCTGCGGTCTCGAAAATCCACGCCAGCATAGCGGTGGTGGTGGTTTTGCCGTGCGTACCGCTGACCACGATAGAGTGCCGCCCGGGCAAAAATATTTCTTCAAGAATTTCCGGCATGGAACGGTAAGAAATTTTACGGTCGAGCACTTCTTCCAGTTCCGGATTGCCCCGCGCGATTATGTTGCCGACAATTACCAGGTCTGGAGCGGGCATCAAATTCGCCGCGTCGAAGGAATGAAAGAAAGAGATGCCGAGGCTCTCGAGCAACGTGGAAGCCGGCGGGTACACGCCCGAATCCGAACCTGTGACGCGAAAACCGCGTTCCCGCAACATGCCCGCAAGCGGCGCCATCGCGGAACCACCGATTCCGATTATGTGGATGTGCTTCGGGTCCGTCATGCCACCACCGCCGGTTCAAGAATTTCCAGCACGCCTGCTCCTTTAGTCGACAAACGGGCTTTGACGCCCACCGGCACCGTTAACATTGGACGCGTGGTGTGGCCAATGGGCGCTCCAAAAACAATCGGGACACCGAGCGGGCTGAGTATTCTTTGGCACACATCGATCACCGTCGGGCTCCCTGCCACAGGCGCTTCGCACTCCGGAAAATCGCCCAAAACAATTCCGCAAACGTTTGTGAATTTCCCGGCTTGTTGCAGATGCATCAGAGCGCGATCCACTTGCCACGGCTTCATTCCCCGATCTTCCAGAACAAGAATCGCATCATCGGTTTGCAAATCCCACTGCGTTCCGATGGCCGTTTCCACAAGAGTCAAGCACCCGCCGAGCACTCGCCCGTTAGCTTCGCCTGGAGTCAACTGCTCTCCCTGAAGGTCCAAAGACCAGCCGCCTATCGTGTTTTGTAGAGCCCCCAGCAACGACTTTTCGTCATATCCCTTTGGCGCGCCTGGACCAGCATCCAGCCCGGCAGCCAGCATCGGGCCGTAAAAGGTGACCCATTGAAATCGTTGCCACAAATAAATCTGCAAAGAAGTCAGGTCGCTGAAACCTAAAATAATTTTTGGCTTTTCGGAGGTTGAAATATGCAGGTCATCGAGCAAGTAGTTCGAACCGTATCCGCCACGAGTCCCGATGAGGGCGTCGATGTCTTCGCGCTCCAGCGCACGAAGCAGCTCGTTGTGTCGGCTAGTCATTGTCCCTGCGAAGTAGCCGTCATTTTGGGTAGAAGCGCGTGTTGCGACCTGCCATCCCAAACGGGTTAGCTCCGCGATGCCCGCCGCAATTCTCGAAGGTTCGGCCGGGGAAGCGGGAGCGAAAGGCATGACCATGCTGTGCGGGGTCAGCGCCCGGGGCTTACGCGCCTTGCTGCGTTCACTTTGGGAAGTTGACTCGCGCGTCATGGGCACCCCAGAACGAGTAGTCATGCCTGTTGCTGCCTCTCGACCGGAAGCATCTCAACGGTCACTCCGGGCCGCGTCAACCCGGCGAAGATTTTTTCCTGTTTGCGATGACTGACGTCCGCATCAAACTGGATGAGATTTTTGTCGCCGGCCATGGATACCTGAAAATTATCCAACGTAATTCCAAGGCTGGAGAAACATTGATGAACTTCAGAAACTAGATCCACAGACTGATCGCTGGAAATGCGAAACAACATGTACCGTGGCTTCAAGCCAATCCAGTTTTCCACGTAGAGCAAAAACACCAGCGCGAATAGCACCAACAAGCACGCAAAACCCGACGCCCGAAATAGTCCAGCGCCAGCGCCCATCCCCATTGCTGCCACCGCAAAAATTGTGGCTGCGGTGGTCAACCCTGTCACACCACCGCGATCGCGCAAAATAACTCCAGCGCCGAGAAAACCAATTCCCTGAACAATGTTGGAAGCAATGCGCGTAGTGCTGGCATCACCTGTAGCTCGGGCGATTTGTATGGAAAGAATCGTGAAAAAAGCCGCGCCCACGGCCACACACAAGCCGGTGCGTAGGCCGGCTGGGCGACGGTGCCAGGCGCGCTCCACTCCAATTACGGAGCCAAGCAAAGCAGCCCACAGCAAGCGCACGATCATGTCATTGAGAGGAATCATGCTTTTCGTTTGGGTCGCGAAACCCTGGGAAAGTTTACAGTTTATAGCGAGAATTGCGTTAATTTCGCGAAGTGCCGTGCCCTGGCGTGTATCTCGCTGCGTTTTAGCGAACGCAACCTGTCCAGCCCGAATTTTTCAACCGCGAAGCTTCCTAATACCGAGCCGTACACCATGGCGCGCCGCAGGGCCGCGTCATTTTTTTGCCCAGCGCCCGCAAGGTAGCCCATAAATCCTCCCGCAAAACTATCCCCTGCGCCGGTTGGATCATGCGGCTCTTCCAGCGGAAACGCCGGAACGCAAAATACGCCGCGCTTGTCGACCATCATGGCCCCATATTCACCGCGCTTTACCACCAGCGTGCTCGGACCCATTTTAAAAATATGCTTCGCAGCACGCAACAAATTATGTTCGCTGGAGAGTTGCCGCGTTTCAAAATCGTTGATCATCAAAATATCCACATGCTTCAACGTCTCGCGCAGCTCTGCGTTGGTCCGTTCGATCCAGTAGTTCATGGTGTCCAGCGCAACGATTTTTGGCCTGTTAGTGACCTGTTGAAGCACATCGCGCTGGAGGTCAGGAGCGATATTGGCAAGGAAAACGTGTTTGGATTTGCGGTATTTTTCGGGCAGCTTCGGTTTGAAGTTGGCGAACACATTTAAATCCGTCACCAGCGTGATACGTTCATTAAGATTTTCGGAGTAGCGTCCGGACCAGAAGAAAGTTTTGCCCGCCGCCCGCTCCAATCCTTCGATATCAATGGTTCGCCCGCGAAAAATTTCGGCATCCTTCGACGTAAAATCGTCACCCACGATACCCACAAGGTTTACATGCGTGAAGTGACTGGCCGCCACCGCGAAGTAGGTAGCCGCGCCGCCGAGCGCTCGCTCCACTTTTCCGTACGGACTCTCCAGACAATCGAATGCCACCGAACCGACGACCAGTAGGGACACAAATTTTCTCCTATATATATTTGGCGAGTATGGCGGCCAGACGCCTTTTGGTAGCCGGGAGAACCAGCTTCATATCCGTAACTAACGCGTGTTGCAGCGCCGACCCACACTTGCAAGAGCGGTCGGCGGGCAATGCCCGGACTGCTTCACGTAAAACGCGTTGTGCATTTTCTGCATTCTGGTTCAGCAAAGCGATGATTTGCGAAGCCGTAACGGACTCGTGTTCGGGATGCCAGCAATCATAGTCGGTAATCATCGCGATTGTGGAGTAACAAAGCTCAGCTTCGCGAGCAAGTTTTGCCTCCGTGGCGTTGGTCATGCCCACCACTTCAAAGTGCAGCTGCCGATGCATGTTGGCTTCCGCGAGCGTGGAGAATTGCGGCCCTTCCATACAAACGTACGTTCCGCGGCGATGCACTTTCACACCCAGATGCACGCTGGCGTCGGCTAGCGCAGCCGACAATTGCGCGCAAGTAGGATGCGCGAAGGACACATGCGCCACAAGCCCTTCGCCGAAAAATGTGGACATTCTCTGCCGGGTGCGATCCACGAATTGATCGGGCACAAGAAATTCTCCGGGCCGCAATTCTTCTTGCAAAGAACCTACCGCGCTCACGGAAATAATTCGCTCAACGCCCAGCAACTTCATAGCGTAAATATTGGCGCGATAATTAATTTCGCCGGGCAGAATTCGGTGGCCGCGGCCGTGGCGCGCCAGGAACGCCACACGCTTCCCTTCCAGTGTTCCCAGTACAATGGCTTCGGAAGGGTCGCCGAACGGAGTTTTAACTTTAATCTCGCGCGGGCTGGTCAGCCCCGCCATCGAATAAAGTCCGCTCCCGCCGATAATGCCGATGCTCGCTTGCGAAGGGGTTCTTGACGGCTTCGCGACAGACGAGTTTTTTCGTTTTGCGACCGCCATGCAACGTTCTCCTGAAATTATTTGCCCAGATCGATTGGTTCAAATTCGATTTTGCCATTGCGGTCATGCAATGTGGCCGTGGGAAAATCGGGGTCGTGCCCAAAGGCCACAGTCCAACCTTGCGCTACAATTTCAGCGATACGCTTGCGTTTCGTTTCTAGTGTTTGCAAAGGGTACAGGTCGTACCCGGGCATCCACGCGAGTGGCAGGTGATGTCGCGTCGGCAGCATATCCGCCACAAAGATCACCGTGCGATTCCCGCCGGATATTTTTACCGCCTGGATATCCGCGTTGTGGCCCGGAATACGCACAACGGAAATTCCGGGAATAATCTCTACATCGCCATCAACGAGCCGCCATTGGCCAGCTTCGCTAACAGGAACAAATCTGTCCGCGAAATAGCTCGCGCGGTCGCGCTCCGTCGGATTCATGGCGTGTTCGAGTTCCGCGCGCTGCACAACGTATTCTGCGTTAGGAAATGTTGGCACATCGCGGCTGTCAACAACGCGAGTATTTCCGCCGGCGTGATCAAAGTGCAGGTGGGTGTTGATGACCATATCGACTTTCTCGCGAGCGACGCCAACGCGCGAGAGAGAATCCCTCAAAGGATCACCTTCCTGGATGCCATAAATATTCCGCAGCTTGGGATCCCACTTCGTTCCATTGCCAGTCTCTACAACAATATTTTTACCCTCGGCTCGCACCAGTAGCGAATTGGCAGCCAGTCGAATGCGATTGCGGTCGTCCGCGGGCTTTTTCATTTCCCAGAGCGTTTTCGGTACAACACCGAACATCGCGCCGCCATCCAGATAAAAGTTTCCGCCGTGCAAGGGCAGAACTTCAATTTCGCCAAAATGCATCAGGCTTGGCTCCGCGAGCCCAGCCCGCTCCGGGTAAGAATTTCGTTGACGGCGGTAAAGGGATCTTTGCGGCGCTCGGCGACTTCGTAGGCTAATTCCTCAAGTTGCGCTTCGCCCGCCACTCCGCCCACCGCGCGCTCGAGCAGACGTGATTCCAGGAGTTCCAGGAGCCGTTTTTTCCAGTGCTCCACATGCTTTTTCTGCCGCTCCGGGCGCGGCGCGAAATGCTCACGAAATTTGGCGACCGTTTCGGCAAGCTTGTCGACGCCTCGATTCTCGGATGCCGCTGTTCGAACCACGGGAGGATGCCAGCCATGCTGCGGCATCACCAGCGAAAGCATGGCGTTCAATTGTTGCTCCACGCGCTCCGCGCCTTCGCGATCGCTCTTGTTCACCACAAAAATATCCGCGATTTCCATCAGGCCGGCCTTCATATTTTGAATGTCGTCGCCCATTCCCGGAACCACTACGACAATCACGCAGTCAGCCAGCCTGACGATGTCGACTTCGTCCTGACCCACGCCCACCGTTTCGATCAATATCCGGCGCTTGCCCGCGGCATCCAGAAGCAACGCCACCTCGGAAGTCGTGCGTGACAAGCCACCCAAAAATCCCCGTGTAGCCATGGAGCGAATAAACACGCCGGCATCCGCAGCGTGTCCCTGCATGCGAATGCGATCTCCCAGGATCGCGCCTCCTGAATAAGGACTCGTCGGATCAACCGCGATCACCCCGACGGCTTCGTCCTGCTTGCGATAATGTGCAGCCAGCCGATCCACTAGCGTGCTCTTGCCCGTACCGGGCGCACCAGTCACTCCAATCAGATAAGCCTCGCCAGTATGGGGGAAAAGCACGCGCAGCAACGGCTCAGCGTTGACGTCATGGTTTTCGATCGCGGTGATCGCGCGAGACAGTGCCCGCACATCTCCGGCACGCACCTCTTCCGCCCATTTTTCAACTGTGGATGGCATTTTTTCCTTTGGAGCTTTTCACAAAACGCCGCGAGCCTTGGTGATTATTTCTTCCCCAGTAGTTGCCGGGCAATCACCAGCTTCTGAATTTCACTGGTGCCTTCGCCAATGGTGCACAATTTCACATCACGATAAAATTTTTCCGCCGGATAATCCTTGATAAATCCGTAGCCCCCGTGAATTTGCACGCACTCGTTCGCCACGCGCACCGCAACTTCACTGGCAAACAGCTTCGCCATGCTGGATTCGCGCGTGAAGCGCACATCTGGTTTGTCCGCCAGCCAGGCCGCTTGATACACCAGCAATCGCGCGGCTTCCACGTCCGTAGCCATATCCGCCAGCTTGAACTGGATCGCTTGAAACTCGCTGATCGCCTGTCCAAATTGCTTACGCTGCTTGGCGTATTTTGTGGCCGCGTCCAGCGCTCCTTGAGCCATGCCCAGCGCCAACGCCGCAATCGAAATACGCCCGCCGTCAAGAATCTTAAGACTGCCGGTGAAACCCTCGCCCTCGAGCCCTAGAAGGTTCTCGTGCGGCACGCGACAATCCGTAAAAATTACTTCCGAGGTGTCGCTCGCGCGCATCCCCAATTTATTTTCTTTTTTCCCGGGTTTAAACCCAGGCATGCCTTTTTCCAGAATGAAAGCGCTGATGCCGTGCGACCCTTTGGACTTGTCGGTCTTGGCCATGGCCACGCAAATATCCGCGTAATGGCCATTGGTCGTGAATGTCTTGGCCCCATTCAACACCCAGAAATTTCCATCGCGCACCGCGGTGGTTCGCGTTCCTCCCGCATCGGAGCCGGCCTCCGGCTCGGTCAACGACCAGGCACCAATCTTCTTGCCTTGCGCCAGCGGCACAAGATATTTCTTCTTTTGCGCCTCATTCCCAAATTTAAAAATGTGATTGCTGCACAACGAATTGTGCGCCGCTACAATGATGCCCACGGACCCATCCACGCGAGACAATTCCTCAATCGCGATGGCATATTCGATGTACCCCAGGCCCGCGCCTCCAAGCTCCTCGGGAAAAATCACGCCGAGAAGACCCATCTCCGCCAACTTGGGCATGATTTCCATCGGGAAATGAGATGCTTCATCCCATTCCAAGACGTGCGGCGCGATTTCACCTTCGGCAAATTCACGCACGCTTCGCCGCAGTTGCTTTTGTTCTTCTGTTAGCCCGAAATCCACGCGCTCTCCTGCTTACCAGCCCACCGCATAATTATTCTTTTTATTTTGTTCATCCAGCCAGGTTTTTAGCGGCGCGAAATAATCGGCCAGCGCGCTCGCATCCAATTGTGTCTCGCCGGTCAACACTTCCAGCGCCTCCGGCCACGGCTTGCTCGCGCCCAGCGAGAGCATCCTGTTCAACCTATCGCCGGCCGCCCGGTTGCCATAAATCGAACAACGGTGCAGCGGCCCTGAGTATCCAGCCTCGCGGCACAACGCCCGTTGAAACTGGAATTGCAAAATGCGCGCCAGAAAATAACGCATGTACGGCACATTCCCGGGCACGTGATATTTTGCGCCGGGATCGAAATCTGCTTCGGTACGCTCCATCGGAGGAACGACTCCCTGGTATTTGCGCACCA
>DATHRB010000058.1:0-50851 GCA_035482155.1 Verrucomicrobiia bacterium
AAGCAGCCGTTGAAGGAATTTTGGCCGCAGGTGAAGATCTGGGACTGAAGAGCCCCTCAGCGGGAAGGCATCTAAGCGTTAAATCCTGGGGGTGCGGGGGCAAAGCCCCCGTTCGCTTCCCACTAAAAAACCGGAATTCCCTTTTTTTTCAACGAGCTGCTAGTCGCTTGTCTAACAGTTCCGTTCTATTCTGCAACCGTTATGGCAGTGTTTATGACCTGGCCGTCGCGAACCTAAAAAATATCGTGAACGGAATCCAATCGCCGAGCGTCAAACCCCTATTGATGGAGAATTGATTTGCTATTCGCTGATGTTCGCCATGCCCTCCGAATGATGCGCCGTACGCCGCTGTTCACTGCGGCGGTCATCCTGACAGTCATGCTGGCAATTGGAGCCAACACCACGATTTTCAGCGTGGTGAACGCGGTGTTGCTGCGGCCACTGCCGTTCAAGCAACCGAGCCGGTTGGTGCAGGTTGCCGAAAAAAACGACAAGCTGAACCTGCCAACCTTTAGTTCTTCTATCCTGAACTTCGTGTCGTGGCGGGAACAATCACAATCGTTTCAAGAGCTGGGCGCGATTGGTTTCAATAATTACACGCTAACCGGAACGGGAGAGCCTGAGCAGTTGTCCGGCAATCGCATCAGCCCAGCGTTGACGCGGGTCCTCGGGATTTCAGCGCTGATCGGGCGGACGTTTACTGATGACGAAGAAAAGCCGGGTGCTCCAGCAGTTGCGATGATCGGGGAAAGCCTGTGGAAACGACGATTCGGGACGGACCGAAGTCTAGTCGGCCGCACCGTCATTCTCGATGGCTCGCCTACGACGGTCGTGGGCGTTGCTCCCGCGTCACTGAACCTATTTTCCGGCGCGGACATTTACACTCCGCTGACCATTGATCGGGCGAAGGAACTACGCCTCAACCATCTGATACTGGTGATCGGCCGCCTGAAAGATGGCGTATCAATCGAGCAGGCTCAAGCGGAGATGAATACCGTCTCATCGCTGATGGGCCAGCAATATCCAGAAATACGGGACTGGGGCATTCGGCTTATCAGCATGTTCGACACCTTCGTAAGTCCGGAGCTCAAGACTGGATTGCTGGTGCTTCTGTGGGCGGTGGCTTTCGTGCTGCTGATCGCTTGCGCGAACATAGCGAATCTGCTGCTGGCTCGGGCGGCCGTCCGGCAGAACGAGATGATGGTGCGAGCGGCCATTGGCGCGAGCCGCGGCAGGCTGGTGATTCAGTTGTTGATCGAAAGTGTCGTGCTGTCGATCGCCGGTGGCGCCGCGGGCCTGCTGGTGGCGGTTTGGGCGTTGCGCGCAGTGAATCAAATGTTGCCGCCAAACACTCTTCCTGTCCCCGCAGTCGAAATGGATTCCAAGGTGGTGTTGTTTGCGCTCGGGTCGACAATCGTTACCGGATTGCTGTTTGGGATCGCGCCCGCGTGGCGAACAACGAAAGTCGATCTGAACGCAGTTCTCAAGCAAGGCGGGCGCGGATCATCCAGCCGAATGCCTGCGGGCCTCCGCAAAGGCCTCATTGCGATTGAATTGGCACTGGCGACTGTCCTTTTGATTGGGGCAGGCTTGTTCCTTGAGAGCCTCGGGAATCTTCAGCGAGTGCATCTCGGCTTTGAGCCGCGTGGGTTGATCAGCTTTCAGCTTTCCCCGCCGAAAGAAAAGTATCCGCTGAACAGCAAGGCGCCGCAGCTTTATCGTGCTCTGCTCGATTCCGTGCAATCGATACCCGGCGTTCGCGGTGCGTCCGTTTCAAGCGGCATCCCCTTCGGTGCGGGAACCTACAGCAGGCACCCGATGATCACCACTGAAAAATCCGTATTGCCGCCGGCAACCGCCGTTCCAATCGATTGGCGCATCGTCAGCCCCGGATACTTCAAGACCATGGGCATACCGCTGCTGCACGGCCGCGACTTCACCGACGCGGACGGCCCCGACGCGCTACCCGTTATGATTGTCAGCGCTGCCACAGCAAAGAAATTCTGGGGCGATGCTGATCCCTTAGGCCGAACCTTGCGTCGCACAGGCGATCCTCGTATTCCGTTCACCATAGTCGGAGTGGTTGGCGATGTGCGGAGCACCTCTCTGACAGAGGAATTTCCGTCACTTTATTATCCTATGGCCTCGCGCGTGTGGCCCCTGATGGATATCGTAGTGCGGACCGACGGATCGCCGGCCCCGGAAGCTTTGCTGCCCGCAATTCGCGAAAAGGTCCACGAACTCGATTCCGAGTTGGCGCTTGCGAATGTCCGGACCATGGAGCAATGGCTTTCGAACAGCGCAGCTCAACCTCGGCTGAATACCGTGATGCTAAGCGTATTTGCGTTCGTGGCGCTGTTGATTGCCTCAGTGGGTATTTATGGGGTGCTAGCTTACTCCGTTAGCCAACGCACCGGCGAGATTGGAGTGCGCATGGCCTTGGGTGCCACTCCTCGCGACGCTTTGCGCCTCATAATTCGCGAAGGAATGATGGTTGTGTTGATTGGGATTGGAGCAGGATTGCTGGGAGGCTTGGCGCTTGGCCGCGCCGTTTCGAGCTTAGTCTTCGGCGTGCCGGTGCGAGACCCGGTGATATTCATCGGCGTGGCAGCTACGCTGGCAACAGTAGCGCTTGCCGCGTGTGCGATTCCTGCGCTGCGCGCGTCTCGAGTGGACCCCATCGTGGCGCTGCGCTACGAATGAGGCCTGAGGCGTTTCACCAGCGAAATACAGTGACGCGCCGTAGCATTTTAATTTGAGAATTTTCTCGATGCATGAAAGCGACGATGTTTATGGAATCACCGCTTGAACGGCCGCCGAAGGAGCGCTCTCCTGATTTGAGGAACTTACCGACGTGATGCGGAAATAATAAGTGTCGCCGGCTTGGACGTTGGTGTCGACGAAGCTAGTGCTTGGCACCGGCGACGAGTTCAATAAAGAGTACGGTCCGGCTGAAGAGGGACTGACGTAAACATTGTAACCAGCTACGGACGAACTGCTAGCAGTCCAGGACAGTGCCACCGAATGCGTAGAGGACGACACGCCGGTGCCGGACAGAGCAATGGTCACGGGCGAATTTATGGCGTTACTGGTTATCGTGAGGCTTCCCGCCAAGCTTCCTATGGTGTAAGGCGTGAACGTGGCGCTCACAGTGGCGGTCTGATTGGGACTTACGGTAAGACCTGAAGCACTGCCGCCGGCTGTAAATCCAGCGCCGGAAATGGAAACCCCTGAAATTGTAACACTGGAACTCCCAGTGTTCGTCAACGTCACGCTTCGTTGCGCACTGCTGGCTAGTCCGGTGCTGCCAAAATTCAAACTGCTGACGTTGGCGCTCAGCGTCGATGGAGATCCCGCGATGGTAGTCGGCGAGGATGACAGAGTGATATTGCAAATGCTGAGTCCGCCCGAAGAGCTCATCACGCCCACGGTATTGAGTAAAGGGACAGAGCTCTGCTCGGAGCGAAATGCCACATTTGACCCTAAAGTAATCTGCCGCGAGAGGAGTACCACATAGGCGCTGTAAGTGTGGCTTGAAACGTTTACATCCAAAATGAAATGGTAAGTGACGCCCGCTTGGTAGCCAATATTTGTGGCGGCAGTGAACCCCGAACCATTTCTAACGTCAATCGTTCCGCTGGGATTAAATCGCACTCCGGTAGCAAGGTTGTCATACTGCTGCGCGGAGCCGTCCGACAGCCCGCTGATAGAGTTCGATGATGAACTCGAAGGTGTCCCGTCGTAGGTGATGCGGAATGTGGATCCTTGTCCCTGTGACAAGGCGGTGTTGGCCCACGAGCCGGAAGAATATTCGCAGCTCACAGCCTGTGCCGAAGCTGCATTGCTCATCGCCGCGGCCAGTAAAATAACAAAAATTAAAAGCGCTTTCAAAATATTCCAATCGCCGTGATTTTCGGGCCCGTATTGCATGTCAACGTTCAAAGTTTTTTTCCCAGGGTTTTATTACTCGGGAGATCGGGGATGCGCCGTTTCCCGTAGCATGTGCAGGCTACGGGTTGGTGCCACTGCGCCGCTACTGTACTGGGGTGCAAATCTTGAACAAGGTACAACCTGCACCAGGACAGGTGGATATATTGGACAATTATTCGAAAAATTTAGGAGCGGCGGGTACTAGAACGGCAAACGCAAGCGGGCCACGCACCCTCGAGCGTCAATTCGATTTTCGAGTGTCAGCTGTCCACCGTGGGCTTCAGCAATTTGTCTGCTGAGAACCAGGCCTATTCCGGAGCCAGCTGGCTTGGTGGTGAAAAATGGCACAAAGAGATTTGTGGTATTGGGAATACCGGGACCATCATCGATCACCCAGACTTCCACTTGCGAACCTTGCTTTATCCAACCAACTTGCACGCCGCCATGCGTTTCCAGCGCGGCGTCGGCCGCATTGCGAATCAAGTTGATTAACAGTTGCTCCAATTGATCAACATCCGCGGAGATGATGGCTCGTGGTCCTTCCTTGACGCAGACTTTCACGCGGGTCTCCAGCTTGGCGGTGCGATGCACCCACTCCGCAACGGACACGGGCAAGTGTTTTGGTTTCGGAAGCCTGGCGAGCCGCGAATAAGCAGCCATAAAACGTCCGAGCGCTTCCGTACGGGAACGAATGATGGCCAGGCCCTCTTGCATATCCTGGAGGATCGGAGCGGCCGGGCCAGCTTGCAATTCCGGCAACTGATTGGCGGCATTGAGTCCGCTTTCCAACCCCTGAGCCACGGATTGGATAGGGGCCAGCGAGTTATTGAGTTCATGGCCGAGCACGCGAATAAGGCGCTGCCATGCTTGCCGTTCTTCGTCGCGTAGCGTGCGGCTAAGGTCGCTGAGGACTACAAGTTGATGAGGCAGGCCGCCCTGCCGGAACGACCCTCGACGCATACTCCAGCGTCCCGACGCGCCGGGAAAGGCAAGGTCCATGGTTCGCGCGGATTCTCCTTCCAGGCATCCTGCCAGGCCCAATTCCACGGCCGTGGAACTGAGAAGGCGTTCCAGTGGGCGCCCTAGCAAGCGCTCGCCAGCCCGGTTGACCAACCGAAGCTTGGCTTCATGATCGAAGGTAAAGATAGCCAGGTCAATTTCTTCGATGATGGTGCGCAGCAGGCCCGTAGCTTCCAGCGCACCTAAGCGCTGCTCTCGCAACATGGTGCTCAGAGCATTCACCTCGATCATCACCTCGCCCATGGCATCGTCGGGCCGCGCGCCGCGAGCGCGAATGGAGAAATCTTCTTCGCGCATGGCCGCGAGAAGGTTGGACAAAGTCTGTAAAGAGAAGACCACCCGGTGTCGCAGAGAAAGCGCGAAGCCGAGCCAGAGACTAAGGATAAGAAATGTGAGTGTCCACGCCGACCCCGACGAAAACGAGCCCGTCCACAGCAGAATCAGCGCGATGAAAGAACCGGGAAGACCAGCAGCGAGCGCCAAAAGCTGAATGCGGCGTTCGTAAGAGAGGCGCCTCATCCTAATTCGTGTTTCTGTAAACGCCGGTACAACGCGCTGCGGCTTAGGCCCAGAGCCTTGGCCGCCTGGCTAACGTTGCCGTCGTGGCGCGCCAGCGTGCGCCGGATAAGGTGGCGTTCCACTTCATCGAGCGGCATTTCTTCGAGGCGCGCCGCCGCCGTAGATGCTTGGGCCCGCAGTCCAAGATCGGCGGCGCGAACAAGCGGTCCGGCAGAAAGCAGTACGCCGCGCTCCACCGCGTGGTCGAGCTCGCGTACATTTCCGGGCCAGAGATGTTCACGCAGCGCGGCGGTGGCCGCGGTGTCGAAGCCGGCTATATTTTTGCGATAACGCTGAGAATATCCGTGAACGAAGTGGTGCGCGAGCAGGTCGATGTCTTCGCGGCGTTCGCGCAGTGGCGGGATAAAGATTTCGATAGTGTTCAAGCGAAAGAGCAGGTCCTGGCGAAAGCGCCCGGCGGCAGCTTCGGAATTTACGTCTACATTGGTGGCCGCGAGAACCCGCACGTCAACGCGGCGGGTGGACGACGACCCCACGCGTTCGAGCTCCCCCGTTTCCAGAACGCGCAGCAACTTGGCTTGAAGATTCAACGGCACGTTGGCAATTTCGTCCAGGAAAAGAGTGCCGCCATCAGCAAGTTCGAAGCGCCCTACGCGATCGGATCGCGCATCTGTAAATGCGCCTTTCACGTGACCAAAAAGCTCGCTTTCGAACACCCCCTCGGAAAGGCCTCCGGCGTTCACGGTGACCATGGGTTTGGAGGCGCGGTTAGATAGTGCATGCAGCGTGCGCGCCACAACTTCTTTGCCGGTGCCGTGCTCGCCGGTGATTAACACGTTAGCGTCCGAGGGACCGATGCGCGCCACCAGATCCAGAACCGGTGACATCGCTGGAGATTTCGCAAGAAAAGTGGGCCGCGATTCCGCCCGGAGCAGCCGGTTTTCCGCTTCCAGGCGCGAAGCTTGCCGCAACGCCTGCCGTAAATCAATTTGCGTGCGAATAATCGACAGAAGGCGGATATTCTCCCAGGGCTTCTGCACGAAGTCGCGTGCCCCGCGTCGCATGGCTTCGACCGCGATCTCCACGCTGCTCCACGCGGTCATCACAATGACCGGCAGCGTGCTGTCCAGCATTTGTATGCGGGTGAGCAGGTCCAGCCCTTCCTGCCCGGAAGTGGTGTCGCGCGCGTAGTTCAAATCCATCAGTACGGCATCAAATTCGCGCGATTCGATGGCCGCGAGCGCGTCGGCGGGCGAGGCTGCCCCATGCGTTTCGTAGCCTTCGCGCTTCAGCAATAAGCGCAAAGCATCGCGAATGTCGGATTGATCGTCGGCCAGCAAGACGCGGTAGGACTGGTTGGCGGCAGATTTCATTTGTTGAAGAAGTCTATTCCAATTTCGCTACTGAGTACCAAGAGCGCCCGTCCCGACATGTCACTACTCACGTACGCTATGCCTTGCGGTCTTCTGCTTCTCAACGCCGAACTTGTGGTCCATTTCCCGAGCGTATTCATCGTCACGTTCAGCCTGAGCCTTCGACAACCGTCCCAAAATGCCAGGCTCATTGCTCAGAACTGGATGTCCGTATTGTTTGAAGACACCGGCCACGAATCCAAACCACGGTTCGATATCAACTTCCGTGTCCAATGAGAGTTTTTGAGGTAGGTCTTTATATCGTTGATCTCCGTTCATGAAAAGAAGATCGTGTATCCAAAAGATCTGCTGACGGTCAGTCGCTGGTCCAAACACACAGGATAGAGAAGGATTCTCAATAAATCCCAACTCCAGATAGACCGCCCCTGAGGTAAAGCACAATTGTGTTGGTTGGGTATCCACGACCGAGAAGTTGTAAGCGGACAGCAAGAATTGGAAATGTTTCCCTGTGATTTTTAAGAAGCCACGATGTCCTTCTTCCCGAGGCTGGGCCATTCCTACGCTCTGAAGAAGTTCTTCAGAGGTGCTGAACAGGGATACGTATTTCTGACGCTCTTCTGGAAATTTTTCTTGGAGGAGCGCTTGGAACTTCGACAGCAGTTCTAGCTCATCTTGGGCCCTCTCAGGATAGTTCACTTTTGTATTGTTCTCGAGAACATAGCGCCCCAAGTTGCGCCAATAATCCACAGCTTCGAAAACATCGTTAGCAAATACGCTGGAGAAGCGGTCACGTTCGAGGTGCGGCAGACGAGCCTCCAATTGTTCTACTAATTCCTTCAATGTCGTGCTCATTTCTTGCACACCGTTTGATCGTTCGCGTGTAGTCGTTGCTGCTGGCGCGGTGCCGCCATGTGCCCACATCTTCGCCGATCTCTTGCAATCGTTATGCGGATTGGACCGTCGCGGCGGCGCTTTCGTTTACCACCCAGCCGTCTTTCAGCTGGATGATGCGATTGCCGTAAGCGGCGTTGCGCTCCGAGTGCGTGACCTGAATGATGGTCGTCCCGGCGTCATTCAATTTTTTGAAGAGCTCCATGATTTCGTCGCCCTGCGCGGAATGAAGATTGCCGGTGGGCTCGTCGGCGAGCAGCAACTTGGGATGCAGGATAACCGCGCGTGCGACACCCACTAGCTGCTGCTGGCCTCCAGAAAGTTGATTGGGAAACAAATCCTTTTTTCCCACGATATGAAAGCGGTCCAGAGCATCGCACACCAGGCTCACGCGCTCCTTATGCGGAACATTTTTATAGGAGAGCGGCACCTCCAGGTTTTCAAACACCGTTAAATTGTCGATGAGGTGATAGCTCTGGAACACAAAGCCAATGTTGGCCTTGTGAAGTTCATTACGCTTCTTATTGTTTAGTTGGTGTACAGCTTCGCCCAGAAAGTAATACTCGCCAGTCCATGCGCTGTCGAGCATCCCGATAATGCTGAGCAATGTGGATTTCCCGGCGCCCGAAGGGCCCATGATGGTTACGAATTCGCCCTGCCGAATTGCCAGATTGATGCGCCGCAACACAAAAAATTTGCTGCCGCCAGCGTCGTAAGACTTTTCGAGACTCCTGAACTGGATTAAAGGTTCCACATCGCTCCTCTTATCGACCTTTCACGATCGTGGTTAGCGGTACAGCGCATGCGCGTTGCAATAAAAACAAATTGTTTCACTCATAGCGAAGAGCCGTCAATGGATCGATGCGCACAGCGCGCCGAGCGGGGAGATAAGAAGCCAAAAACGCGACAGCGCCAAGAATCAGCGGCAGGCCTATGAAAGCAAAAGGGTCGTTGGCTGTTACGCCGAAAAGTAGGCTGGATAGCGCGCGGGCCAGTGCGAACGCCACGGGCAGACCAATGGCAATGCCGATAACGGTGAGTAGCATTCCGTTACCTACGACAAGTCGGTTGATGGCGCCTTGCGATGCGCCCATGGCCATTCGAATCCCCATCTCGTGCGTTCGTTCGCTAACCGAATAAGACATTACTCCGTACACCCCAACGGTCGCCAATACCAGTGCAATGATCCCAATTCCTGCCATCATTGCCGCCACGTACGATATGCCGACAATAGATTCGGTAATGACCTGGCTAAGCGGCTTCACCTCGTAAATCGGCAGGTCCGGATCTATAGCCGCGATTTTGCTGCGCACTGCCGACGTAAACTTTGATGGGGCGTCGCTGGTGCGCAAAACCACGGTGGTGTAGTAAGTAGGATTCTGGCGATAAGGCCGGTAAAGCGTGGGCAAAGCGTCCTTCTGTATCCAGTTGTAACGCACATCATCCACAATGCCGACCACCGTGAGCCACACTTCCGGCTTTGAGCCTGCCACCTGAACCTTTTTACCTAACGGATTTTCACCCGCAAAATAACGGCTCGCGAGGCTTCGGCTGATGACTGCGACAGGTTGAGTGCCGTCGGCGTCAGAGTCGGTGAATACGCGCCCATCGCGCAAGGCGATGCTCATCACCGCAAAATAGTTCGGCGAAACGGTCTCCATGATGGCGGTACGTGATTCTTCACGCTGCTCGACGGGCCGACCTTCTATCAAGAAGCGATTCGCGTCGGTGCCGCCGCCATTGCCATACGGAACTGTAGTGGCCAGCGCGGCGGATTGCACTTGAGGAATAGTAGAAAGACTTTGCAGCAGCCGGTCGTGAAACGTAACACGCGCAGACCTCTGCGGGTATTGCAATTCGGGCAAATTCAGATTCAGCGTTAACAGTGTTTCCGGATGATATTGCTGGTTCACCGTGAGCAGCGCATTGAAACCTTTTACCAGCAGGCCCGCGCCGACAAGCAAAACCAGGGACAAGGAAACCTCGGCGATTACCAGAACACTGCGCAAGCGATGCCGCGCGCGTCCGGAGGAAGCGCCCCGTCCGCTCTCCTTCAGGGTTTCGGAAATATTGGTGCGCGAACTCATGAGCGATGGTGCGATGCCTGAAAGCAGCCCGCTAGCCAGCGCCACGCCAAACGTAAAGAGAAAAGCGCCAAAATCGAGACGAATGGACTTCCAGCCCGCGATGTAGCGCGCGATGTCCGGCGGCATATGCGAAAGAATGACGCTAAGGATCCACTGGGCCAAAAAAATCCCGAGCGCCGCGCCGAATAGCGACAGCATTACACTCTCGATTAACAGTTGCCGAACAATGCGCCCGCGAGTCGCACCCATGGCGGCGCGCACGGCGAGTTCCTTCTGCCGTCCGGACACGCGCGCAAATTGCACGTTGGCGACGTCCGCGCAAGCAATCAACAGCACGAAACCCACGGCGCCAAGCAGCAGCAAAGTGTACTGGCGCGTTAGATCGCCGGTGGCGAATTCACCGAGCGGAAGGACGCGCAACTGCCAATCTTTGTAGGCGTCGGGGTACGCGGCCGCCTGGTGCTGGGCAATGGAGGATATCTCTGCCTGGGCTTGCTGGAAGGAAACTCCGGGCTTCAGGTGCCCAAGTACCCACAACGGACGATGGTCGCGGTCGACCCGCTGTTTAGCGTCGAAAGCCATCGGCAACCATGCCTCCGCGCTCATAGGGAAATCGAAACCCTTTCCCATGACGCCGACTATCGTGTACGGTCTCCCATCGACCTTCACGATTTTACTCAGGATCTTAGGATCTGAAGCGTAGCGACGTTCCCAGAGGCCGTAACTCAGAATGAGTTCCTGATTTTTTCCGGGTTCCCCTTCTTCCGGAAGAAAATCGCGGCCAAGTTGTGGCTGCACGCCGAGGGTCGAGAAAAAGTTAGTGGTTACGCGAAAATCCTGAATTTTCTGCGCTGTGCCGTCGCCGGTGAAATTGACGCCATCCCAGGAATAAGCGCCAAGACGGTCAAAAGATCGCGCTTGTTCCCGCCATTCAAGATAGGTAGCGGTCGCGACGGAAGTCTTTTCGATATTTTGGCGCGGTTTCGAATCCACCACAGCTACGAGGCGATTGACTTCATCCAGCGGAACGGGATGCAGCAGAAAGGCTTCCGCCATGCTGAAGATGGCGGTGTTGGCGCCCATACCGAGCGCCAGCGCGCCAGCGCAAACGAAGGTCGCAAAGCGGTGCTTCCAAAGCATGCGTAAGGCATAACGAATATCCTGCCGGACGGTGTCCATGAACAAAGGCCTCAGTGGCAAACAATGGCTGGCCTAGAAAATATTTAGCCTAAAGAATTTACGCGCCGACGCTGACTTCTCTGGTTTCATCCACGATGCGCCCGTCAAACAAATGTATATTGCGCTCGGCGAAGTTTGCGTAACGCTCGTCGTGAGTAACCATGCAAATCGTGGCCCCGTTGCGATGCAAGTCGCGCAACAACTCCATCACCGCTTCGCCATTCTTGGAATCCAGGTTTCCGGTAGGCTCATCCGCCATCAAGATAAGCGGATCGCCAACCAGTGCGCGCGCCACGGCGACACGCTGCTGCTGACCTCCAGAGAGCTGGGAAGGGAAGTGGCGCAGGCGGTGCGCCATGCCTACGCGTTCCAGGGCACGTTGGACTTTTTGCTTGCGTTCGGCTGTGCCGGTGCCGCGATACGTCAGCGGCAGCTCGACGTTCTCGTAGACAGTGAGGTCGCCGATAAGATTGAAGGCCTGGAAAATGAATCCGATTTCGCGGTTGCGAATGCGAGTCCGCTCGCTGATAGTCAGCTTCGAAACCGGCTGACCATTGAGCCAATATTGTCCATCGGTAGGCGAATCCAGCAGCCCCAGAATGGAAAGCAGCGTGGACTTGCCGCAGCCAGATGGTCCGGCAATGGAAATATACTGACCCTTCTGGATCTCCAGGTGAATTTCCGACAGCGCGTGTGTCTCCACTTCATCGGTGTAGAACACCTTCTTCACGCCTTCCATCTTGATCAGGGTGTCGTTTGATTCCATCACGTTTTCTCCTCGAAACTTCTATGCGCACCAGTTGATACGAAACGGGCCCGATTTAGTTCCGCCGCTACTCATAACGCAAGGCCACCATGGGGTCGACTTGCGTAGCGCGCCGCACCGGTAGGTAGCAGGCTGCGGCGGCAATCATGGCGATCACACTTAAAGCCACTGCATAAATCCCAATATTGTTGGCGCGCACCCCATAGAGCAAGGATTCGCTCAATCGCGCCAGTGCATAGGCTATCGGCAATCCCACCAGGGCACCCGCGACGACCATGAACCCCATTTCCTTATAAATGAGCGTACGTACCTGTCCAGTGGCGGCGCCCAGCGCCATTCGAATGCCAATCTCACGGGTGCGTTGAATGACCAGATAGGCGAGCACGCCATAAATACCCATGGCAGCTAGCAACGCGGCCAAAACGCCGAAGCTTGCGGATAATCCCGCGATTAGCCGCTCGGCGAGCAAGTCCTCATCCACCACACGTTGGAAGGTCTTGAGATCGTAGACCGGCAAATTGGGATCCAGATCGCGGACGCTACCGCGCAATTCGTCAGCGACAAGTAGCGGGTCTTGCTGGGTGCGCACATAAAAGGTCATCCCGCTCAGTTTTTCTCGCTGCGCATAGGGAAGGAAGATGTAGGGCGCTATTTCGCTGCGAACGTGATCCTGCTTGTTGTCCTTTACGACTCCGACGATCAGTGTGTCCGGTTTGACTGCGTCCCCAGAGCCAAACGCAAAGCGTGACCCCACCGGATCGCGCTTGGGAAAAAAGCGCCTGACCGTGGCTTCGTTGACAATCGCAACTTTGCCACGCGAATTCGTATCCCCAGCATCAAATTCGCGCCCGGCCACCAGCGGCACTCCGATAGTAGAAAAATATGCCGGGCTTACCGGATCATAAAGCACATGTTCCTGATCCTCTGGAAGCTGCGGGCCACCTTCGACAGTGATGTTCGCACCCATGTCCGTGCCGGTTAGACTGGAAATCTCCGAGGAACCTACCGCTTTCACTCCAGGAAGCGCCGCGAAACGCTCGCGCATTCGATCAATCAGCGCGATGCCGCGAGCAGTGTCGTAACCATTCAGCGCCGGTGAAATGGAAAACGTAATTACATTGGTAGTGTCCAGACCAAGGCTCTGGCTGCGCAGATTCCAGAGCGTTTTGGTGAAAAGACAGGCTCCCGCCAGCAGCAATAACGTAAACGCCACCTGACCGGCGACCAGAAACTTGCGAAAGCGCACGTGAGACAAGGCCACCGACCCGGTTGAACCCTGGTCTTTAAGAGTTTGCGTAACACTGCTGCGTGTGACGCGCCAAGCGGGAATCAATCCGAAAAGAAGTCCAGCCAAAAGGGTAGTGCCGCTGGCGAACGCCAGAACTTTTCCGTCGAGCTTCGTCGAAAGCCCCGAAACGCCGGCCGCGACCACTTCCGGCGTCAGAATGTTCATCAGCCACAGGCCAACGACCAGTCCCAGTGCGCCGCCAGCCGTCGCGCAGAGCAAACTTTCGATCACTAATTGCCGAATCATGCGGCCACGGCTTGCGCCCATTGCGGTTCGAATGGCGAACTCGCGTTGCCGCGACGCACCCTGCGCCAGCAAAAGATTTGCGACATTGGTGCAGGCGATCAGCAAGACCAAACCAACCAGCGCAAACAAAGTAAGCAGCGCAGGTCCTGAGTCGGTTTGCACCGTTCGTCTGCCGCTTGCGCCGGGAAGCAGAAGGACTTTCTTCTCGAGAAAAAGCGCACGCTTCTTTTGGTCCCAGCCCTTTATCGTTGCAAGCTGCTGTTCGAGCAATGGATGATACGCCGCAGTCAGGGCCGCTTCCGTTTGTGCCCACGAAAGTCTGGGCTTGCGTCGCGCGAGAATAGCCAGCCAGGCATCGTTCCAATCATCCAGGCCGTTCCTGTTGGGCGTCATCTGCGGCTTCATCATCATGGGTACGAAGATGTTCGGAGTCTGCCCAACCTGGATGCCATCAAATCCTTTTTGCGCCACGCCGATTACGGTCAGTGGGGTGTTGTTGACTAGCAAGGTCTGGTTCAAAATTCCGGGATCCCCGCCGAAATGCTGCAGCCAATAAGCGTGGCTCAAGATTACGTAGGGATGACCGCCCTGTACGCGATCATCGTCCGCGGTGAATAGGCGCCCAAAAGCGGGGTGCACGCCTAAAACGTCAAAATAATTTCCAGAGACAAGTTCTCCAAGCCCGCGTTCCGCCGTTTCCCCTCGGCTCGCGATGCTGGCATCAAACGCAAAACGCGCCAGCATTCCGTTCACCGCGGGGCAATCACGCAACCCTTTATAGGCAGGGTAGGAAAACGACTGCGCGCCGTCGCCGTCACTCCAGACATGGCCCTCTCCGCGGCCCGGAGAACGCAAAATGACCAGCTCATCGGGACTCTTCACCGGCAAGCGTCGCAACATGATCTGGTCCATGAGAGAAAAAATCGCGGTATTGGCGCCGATACCCAGTGCCAGCGTAAGGATCGCAACGCTAGCAAAACCCGGGTTTTTCCCGAGCATGCGCAGGCCGTATCGCACATCCTGCCAGAACATTTGCACCGTCAGCGCTCCCGAACGAACCAACTCACTATTTCAAACGAATGCGATCGAAGTTATCCCACGCGGACATGTCGGAGAGAATTACTTTGTCTCCGACTTTTAAACCCGAAACGATCTCGATGGTGTTCACCGAACTACGCCCCAACTTTACATTGACGCGAGTAGCGTCCGATCCGTCTTCATCCACCTTAAAAATTCCCACGGTGCTGTCGGACTGCCCGTGAACGGGCCGGCCAACGTACAGCACGTCTTTGAGATTTTCGATTTCGATGGTGCCGTCGACGCTGAGGTCGGGACGCGCGCCCTGGGGCAGCGGCTGGTCGAACACCACATCCACGGTCACCGTTCCGTTCTGCACGGAAGGATCAATACGCGAAACATGCCCGGTGACCACCCCGTTGCGCGTATCAACAGTTGCTTTTTGCCCGATCACCGCATCCTTCGCCTGCGTTTCCGCGATCTTAATTTCCGCCTTCAGTTTCTTAGGATCGGCTACGCGCGCCAGATTCGTTCCCGGTGTCACGTGCTGGCCAACATCCACCGGCAGCAGTTGCAACACTCCATCGATGCCCGCCCGCACATGCAAGGCATCCAATTCGCTGCGTCGCAGTTGGTATAACGCGCGCTGCTGATCGACGTGTGCGCGTTGTGCCGCGAGTCTTGCCACCGCTGAGTCGTTCGCGATTAAGGTTCGCTGGTCTTCCAGTTGTGCGCGAATTGCCAATTGCTCGTCTTTTACTTTGGAGAGCTTTGCGGTCACGTCGGCGCCCAGACCCTCCTGGTGGAGCTTGTCGTCCACGTCATGTTGTAGATGCGCTTGTTCGTACTCACTGCGCACCGAGGCGGCCTGGGCCTTCTGATTAAGCAGCTCGCTATTCACCTGTACCTTCAAATTTTCGTAATCGGCCTCCGCTCCCTTGAGCTGATATTCAGCATCAAGAGCGTCACGCTGCAAGGAGGGGTTGCTGAGTTCGAGGATGATGGTGTCGGGTTTTACGATGGCGCCCGGGCGGACCACGATGCGGTCCACGCGCGATTCCGTTTGTGCCGGAATCCAGCGAATCTCTTCGGGAACCAGGGTGCCCAGGCCGCGTACTTCTCTCAGCATGGGGCCGCGCTTTACTTCATCGGTCCACACCGTGGCACGGTCGACGGAAGGTGCCGCCGGCTTCAAACGAGAGAGGCCGAAGGTCACACCGGCAATGAGCAGAACCGCGATCGTGGCATACAAGATGCGGCGAATCTTTTTAGCGCGAGCGTTAGAAGGACGTTGAATATCCATAGATTTGATACCCTTAGAAACGCAAGTGCCCCGCCTTTGTTCCACCCTATAAGGGCAATCAAATCAGCAGGCTACAAGCGTGTAATTTCGCGAAGGGGCGGAAACGCGACGAAAATGGGATTTAGCGTCCCATCAGCGGACAGACTCTCAATCAACGCCCCTATCGCCCGGTGCCTCCCCGTCCTTCATTTTTGGACGGTTTCCGGTTGCTTCTCAATAAAGAGCGCCATGACTCTCCCAACTTCGTCACCAATCGCCTTCGAGCCAACTGGTTTTACCACGTAACCGTCCATGCCCGCCTCAAAGCATTTCCGCCGGTCGTCGGCAAAAGCGTTGGCGGTAATCGCGATGATCGGCATATGGCGCGCTGTGCCTAATTCGTTCATGCGAATTCTTTGTGTCGCTTCGAGCCCGTCCATAACTGGCATTTGCATATCCATGGCTACGAGATCGAATGGCTGTCGCGACAACATAGTAAGCGCCGCGGCACCGTCATTGGTTACCACCACGGTATGCCCCATTTTCTCGAGGATTCGCGAGATCAGTCGCTGATTCACGGTGTTGTCTTCCGCTAGCAAAATGCGAAGTCCGACGGCGCCTGGGGTCTTCTCCGCCGTTGTGGAAAACGAGACGGTAGTCGAAGTGGTTAGCGGCCCCGCTTTTTGAGTACGCAAAACCTCCCATAATGAAAGCCGGCGCAACGGTTTTAAGATGGTAAGAATTCCTAGACGCTTACATTCTTTTGCGCGTTCGCTGTCCAGCGGCGAATGAATCATAGCGATTATCTGGGTGCCGCCCGGTGAAGCGGAAATTAACTCTGCCAACTGTAGGCCATCAAAATCCCGCATGTCCATATCCAACAAGGCGGCCGAGAAATCGACATTCTTCAGCGAGTGTTCGCGAAAAATATCCAAAGCTTGCGATCCGCCCAACGCGGTTACGGATGGAATGCCCCACTCCAGCAGTACGCGTTTTAGCATCTGGAGATTCACCGGATTGTCGTCCGTTACCAGCACGAGATATTGCTCGGGGATGGCATGAAGATCGGAATCGCAACGTAGGCTTTGACGTTCTGCCGGTAGGAAAGTCACTTCAAAATGAAATTTGCTTCCCGTGCCCACTTCGCTTTCCAGCCAGATTCGGCCATTCATTAATTTGACCAGCCGCTCGGAGATGGACAGCCCCAGTCCCGTTCCACCGTAGCGCCGGGTGGTGGACATATCCGCTTGCGCGAAAGCTTCAAATATCTTCCGCTGCTTTTCGATGGGGATGCCGATACCAGTATCCGAAATAGTGAAATGGAATCGCATGCCTGATTCAGTGGTGGCGGAACGCTCGGCGAGAATCGTAACTTCCCCTTGCTTGGTAAACTTCAGTGCGTTGCCAACCAGGTTGATGAGAACCTGTCGTAGACGCATTTGATCGCCGCGCACCAAAGGAGGAACTCCGATGGCATCCCATAGCAGCTCAATTTCTTTTTCCTGAGCTTGCGGAATTACCGGCTGAAAAGCCTGTTCGATGCAATCTTCGATGGAAAAGTCGGTAATTTCCAATTCCAGTTTCCCGGATTCGATTTTTGACAGGTCCAGAATGTCGTTCAGCAGTGAAAGAAGCGATTCGCCTGAGCTTTTGACCATGCCCAGGTATTCGCGTTGTTCCGCGGAGAGCTCGGTATCCAGCGCTAACGCGGCCATGCCAAGAATTCCATTCATCGGGGTGCGAAGCTCGTGGCTCATATTGGCCAGAAAATCGCTCTTCGCGCGATTCGCGGCTTCCGCATTTTCTTTCGCGTCCCGCAGCGACTCTTCTGTTCGCAGCCGCGCGGTGATGTCAGTAAAAATGACCACCGCGCCTGCCACTTTGTCGTTCTGAATCAAGGGCGCGGACCACAGTTCCACTGGAAAAGCCGTTCCGTCCGAGCTCCACATCAAATCCTGTGGCAGATGTAGTTTTTCGCCGGTCATCAGGGCGTTGCGCAGGACACATTCTGCCCACGGATATGCCGATCCATCAGCGCGAGTGTGATGAATCACGTCATGCATGTTTCTTCCGAGCAAAGCCTGAGAACTCGCATATCCTATGCGGCGCAGAAATGCTGCGTTACAGAAAGTACAATCTCCATTACTGTCCACCCCATATACCGCTTCGCCCACGGATTCCAGCAATAGGCGCATGCGCTCTTCTTCCTGGGACAATTGTTTCTCGGTGCGATCCCGCTCGCTAATCAGCGTGCCCAGTATCAGTCCGGTAAGCGAAAGAACCAGCATCAGCAATTGCAAAACCTCGAAACGAGATGGTCCCCAGCGAGAGAATTGCAGCGAAAGAACGATCCCGATATCCAACATCAAAATTCCCGTAGCGGCTCCTCGTAAACCCCGGCGTACCGCAATCCAAACAATGGGCAGAAAGAAAACGTAAAACATATTCTGGTTGCCGGCGCTTCCTGGCCCGAGCGCCAGCCACAGCGATCCGCCAAGCGCCGCCAGGAAACAAACTGATTCAACCGCTCGGTAAGCACCCTGAGCTTCGTGAGCGTTCTTTCCCGCGGAGGCCGATTCGATGTCCGCAGCCGTCTGCGGTAATCCCGCGAAGCGCCGCACCGTCGGCATCACCATAACCAGGCAAAAGGGCGTAAGACACGCAATGGCCACGGCATCACCGGTCCACCAATCCAGCGCAGCGGTCACATACCCGCTCCATGGAATGGCGTGGTCAAGAATGAGCGCCACCGTAGACACAAAGGCTGCAACGCCACTCAGAGGAAGAGCGACGAATAACAACACCATTACGTCTCGGATCGATGTCAAACGCCAGTCCAGCTTGAACACCTTTCGCAGAACGATGGATAGGATCGTATACGTGCCAAAATCGAGCGAGTTTCCTGGCAGGAAGATGTAGCTGAAAAATGGTTGATGGTAATTCACTTTTGCGCTTATGAGCCCGGCAATCCAGTAAAGTGGTGCGTACCGCGGGCCCATGCCGATTAATAAAGCCAGAGCAATTCCCACCGGCGGATACCAGGCGCTTATCCCAGGTAGAATTTGTAAGTAAACCGTCGTCCGGTCCAACAGCACGAAAATCAGGACGAATAAGAATCCAATCAGGCATCTGCGCAACCTGAATATGCGGTCTGAATCAGGATGTTTTTTCGCAAGGAGCCGGGCAGTCATTTTGTCCCAGGAAAACGTACTGACATGTGTGCAGGTCGTGGGGGGAAATTCTCGAATCGGAACACATCGGCACAGGGGCAGCCCGAAATGGCACCGGGCGTTGACGAATTTTCTGAACCAATAGCGGGCGGATGGCCGACCACACATTCACCTGGAGGCGTAACCTGCTTAGAAACAACGTTCCTGGTCAGTTTTGAACGCACTCGTGCCCGCAACGCAGGCTACCTCAATAAATATTCTTAGCGTCCTAACAGCCAAACCTCAGGCTATGGCAGTCCAGGAATGAAACGATTCAGCTCGCTGTATTTGCGTAGGAAATAACCAGGATGGACAGCAGATAAAACACAAACATGCCCGTCAGGTACACGTAAGCTTTTCGATTCGCGCCGCGAAATTCCTTCCACGCCAGCACGCCCCAGAGCGCTGCTACCATCGGCGCGGACTGACCAATGGCATACGAGATCGCTACGCCGGTAAAATGCGCAGCCACCAGATTGAACACCGTCCCAATTCCCCAGATGCAGCCGCCCAGCAAACCAAGAACATGACCCGTCGCCGGCCCTCGAAAAAATTCCGCAAAATTTACCGGCTGGCCAACCAGCGGATGCTTCATGAAATAGATATTCCACACCAAACACGAGAGCAACGCCCCCAGCGTTAAGAACACCGCCACACTGTAAGGACCCAGCGTATTTCCGTGGGTCATCGAGCGCGTGACGAAGGGCGCCCACACGCCCATCAAAATCCCTGATACCACGCATGTGATGATGCTTTTTCTGCTGATGGCGCGATTGGCCGTGGGCAAACTTCCGTAAGCTTTTCCGTCCAGTATTACCGCCACTAAAGCGCAGACTACCCCCGCGGCCAGCAAGCCCGCGTGACCCTTGGGCTGAAGAATGTAACTGGACACCACCCCGACCACCAATGCGATTCCGATCGCCACCGGAAAAGCGATGGCCAGTCCGGCCATATCGATCGCGGCCACCAGCAGGAGGTTCGCAAGATTAAAAATTACGCCTGCAAACATCGTCGAAGCGATGTTGGAATTGTCAGCGTTGTGAACGTTGGTCAGAAAACGCGATGGATCGTCCGCGGTGCTGCCCATGGTGAATGCCAACACCAAGGAGATCAGAAAAATTCCCAGCGCGTAATCCCAATAAAAAAGTTCAAAACGATAATTTCTGACGCCCTTATAGGTATTCGCCCACGAGCCCCAGCACACCGCGCTGGCGATCATCATGATCAAAGCGACAACGAACTCATGGGGCACAAACATTTGTATTCTCCTGCCGCGAATCCGTGCGTAACGTTTCGCTGCAATACATTTCGTAGCATTACATTTAGTGCATTATCTAAAGACGTTGCTAGAAAGCGGACGCTTCCGCCTTGCGCTGCGCCTGGATCAGAGCCATCACGTCATCGCGTCTGCCCATTGACCGCGCGCCAACTTTGGTGCAGCAAATCGCCGCACAGGCATTGGCAAAAGTTCCCACGCGGCGATAGTCCCACTCCTGCAGCAAGCCATATGACAAACCGCCCATAAACGCATCCCCGGCCCCCGTGGAGTCGACCACCGCGACCTTGAAGGGCGGAATGTGTACCATGTCGTTTCCTGCAGCGATCAGGCAGCCGTCCGCTCCCATCGTTAGTGCAACAATTTTGGGACCAAGCGCCAGAAGTTTTGCCGCCATTTTCTCGTAATCCATTTCACCGGTAATTTCGCGTGCCGCAGCTTTACACGGCTTTAACACATCGACCAGACGTAGTGCCGCAATCAAATCGTCTTCGCTGCCCAACTTGGCTTGGGCGAAATAGCTTGGCGCCACATCCAGATCGAAAATCACGCGCACACTGGCGTCGCGCGCAATCTGCATACCCTCTATTACGGGCGGCAAAGGCAATTGCGAAGCCTCAGTGTGAAAGTGCCTGGCTTGCCTGATGTGAGAAGAAAATAGTTTGCGCACCTGCTCCGCGGAAAGTTTCCCATTGATATTCGGAAACATGTAAATGCAACGCTCGCCTTGGGCATCCACGGGAATCCACACAAACGTGGAGTGTTCACCTTTGATCGTTTCAATCCCGGAAAGATCTAGGCCATCGTCCTCAAACGCTTTGGCGATTAGTCGGCCGCTCTCATCGTCGCCAATCAGGCCAAGCCAACCAGCAGAAACTCCCAGACGCCCAACCTGCGTGAGGTTATTGCCGGTGACTCCGCCGGCATGAATCTCCAGCCGATCGGCGTTGATTTTTTCTTCCGGGCCGAGCAGCCGCGGCACAATCGCAAAGTAGTCGACTCCACAGCTTCCTATTCCTACAACTTTTGTGGTCTCTGCCATGTTTCTCCTGCGAAAAAATACCTCCGTTCCAAACGCCGGAACGATAGCACAAGCCGCCGCGCAAAGGGCAGCGTAAGCGCTACATTTCTACAAGCGCTGCCCGCAAAATTGTGCGCAGCGTATCTGTCGCGAAATTATTTCGTTACATTCGCGCCGGGCTTCGGCGTCGGACGAGACAATAGTTCCACGTATTCCTTGTAAAACTTGTCTTTGTCCAGCTCTTTTTGCACTTCCACCAACTGTTCGCCCATGCCCGGTTGTTGCCCAGGCGCCCAAGACAGCGTATCGCCGTAAGAGGCTCCGTGACTGGTATCCACGTCGATGTAAAGTTTTTGCCACTTGGTGATGAAGCTCGGGTCCAGCCACGCCACCGCGGCTAACTCATCCCACAGATAATTGGCTTCTGCATACTTCACTACATATTGCGCTGCAGGCGTCTGACTTTTTGCTATCTCCGCGATCAAGCTTTTTTCCATGCGCGTTTGCACCGAAATATCCACGGTGGTGAGCACAATGCGCGGCCAGTGCGCGTGCAGAACCGCGTGCGACGCTTCCGGATCCATCCAGAAATTAAATTCTCGTCGCGGGGTCAGGCTGAACTCCGGATCGTCCGTGCGGGGATTGATACTCCCGCCCATCACGATCAATTCTTTGGTGAGTTCGGCGAAATGCGGGTCAAGCGCGATGGCCAGCGCCAGGTTGGTCATTGGTCCCGCGGCATAAATGGTCACTTCATGCGGATATTTATTTACCAGGCGCACCATGAATCGCGCAGCATCTTCGCTAGAGGGCTTTGTCGTCGGAGTGCCTTCGGGCATGGGTGGATTTTCGTAAGGGCCATGCACCGGATTGTGCTTCGAATGATTCCATGCGCCCTGATAGACCACCTTGCCATAAAGTGTCTCCCACTTGGCGATGTACTCTTTACTGTTCACCAGCGGAAAAACCGCGCCAGGCACCACCGGGATATCCCTGCGTCCGATTATTTCCAGCAGGCGCAAAGTGTGCAGCACTTCCTCGTCACGCCACGCATCGCCAGTCAGCACCGTGATTCCCAGCACCTCCGCATCCGGAGAATTGACGAGCGCCAGAATGGACTGCATATCCGTGCCTCCCGGCCCGGCGCAGTCTTGATCGATGATCACTTTGCGTTGTTCCTGTGCCTGCAAAGGGAATTGAAAAGAGAATTGCAGACCCCCTGCCATAAACGCGAGCGCGCCACAGCGTAAGAACCATTTCCTGTACATCATGAAAATATTTCCTTTCCAGGCAGCAAAATATTTTCGCCATTCTAATACATAATGGTCTGCGTCAAATGGTGAGGCCATGAAGTGGTGTGGTAGTGGGTCCAGAGCCGCGCATCGATCTGCGGAATGATCACTTGCTCCTTCGGGCCACGAAGCTTATTGATCTCTTCTGCCAGCAACGCCGTGGCGTAGAGACAATGCGCGCGAATTTCAATCTCACGACGCGAATCCCGCGGTATCAGCTGATGCGTATTAATAGCGTTTTCCATTTCCAGCGAATAAGAAGTCACGCCCAGCAACCGCAACGCTACCGGAACGATGTAATCCGCGAACGCCGTCATTTTCTCCGGGTCATCCAGTCGAAATTTGCCGGACTTGTGCAGCGTTGAATACAGCATCCACACGCCTAGCTGCGCCAATTTGTAAAATTTTATTTCGTGCCCCTCAAATTCGCTCACGTCATTGAAGCGTGGAAATTCCTTTACCATTCGTTCGATGAGCCCGTTTCCGCGGTCATAAAGTCGCGGCGAGCAAGCCTGCACGAATTTGTGAAAGCGCCCATCGTATTTTTCAGCCAATACCGCGCCGACTTGATGCAGCACTGCAAGTTTTTCGTCCAGCATGGGCATCTTTATGTTGCCGGCGAAAATCTCATCAAGCTCTGTGCGCGAAATTTTAGCCAGGTATTTGCCGTCGAGAATCGGTTTGCCCGCGTCTAGCGCACGCTTGAGGCAAGCGAACTCCGCATCCGAGTCCGACCAATGCTGCCCGGCGAAATCCACTTGAAATTTTTCGTGCGAGGAGAAATCGGTGAACGCCGTATCGATAGAATCCGCCACCAGAACAAAATCGATCGCTTCGTTTGCGTTGCCGGCGCCGACGCCAAATGGAAGCGTGAATTCCGGAAGGGGCAATTCTTCATATCCCATCCACCCGGCGACCTCGATAATCTTGCCGATATTGGTGCGGACGTCGCGAGAATTTTCAATGACCGGTCGTAAGCTATCCAGAACCGGGCTACCGCTCAAAGTGGGCCAGCGCACAGGATTTTCCTTCGCAAGAGTATTTGAACTTGTTATCAAGTACGCGGCCAAGGGGCGAGCCAGCGGCAAAATCGCCAACGTTCCTGCCAAACCGGTAAGGAAGTGCCGTCTTTCCCTGATTCCTGATTTCATTTAGAAATGGAGTCCCACCCGCGTGCAGTGGCCACGATCGCGTTCACCTAGACAGCGAGTCACTTGCCCTGAATGCGTGAAACAAAGAGTTGCAAAAAACGGTCGGCCTGTACTTCGACGCACACTTTGGCGTTGGGCTGCACTTTGTCAACGCCTTCGATAATGTAGCGGTCCCCATGCAGTACGTTGCGTTCAACTTCATTGCGGCGATTGGCAACGGTTTCTCCACGAGTGAATTCGCCTCGGGTTTCAACATCCACATGCATCGCAGGTGCGGTGACCAGCGTCGAGTCAATGGCCACCCCAACCGCCAGCGGATCGTACATCGGCGTACCGCTATCGCCGAATTTTTCAGAAAGCTCCACCAGAAATTTCGTCACTGCGTAAATAAAATCGTTCACCGGCCCGTGGGTGCTGGCTAATTGATCCAATTGCCTATGGCCGAGCAGCGTTTTGTCGCCAACATCCAGGCCCACCATCGTAAGTGGCCAGCCGGCCTGAAAAACAATTTGTGCCGCTTCCGGATCGTTGTAGATGTTAGCTTCCGCGGCGGCGTTTACATTTCCGCCTTTGATCGAGCCGCCCATCAGGATTACTTCCTTAATCAGCGGAACAATGGAGGGATCTTTTTCTACCGCTAACGCGATATTGGTCAGCGGTCCAACCGGCACTAGCGTGATCTCATGCGGCGACGCATGAATTAATTCAATGATCAGATCGGGACCGAAACGTGGGTCCGCTCTGCATTTGCTTCGCGGCAATTCGATATTAGCCAGGCCATTTTTCCCATGCCAGAACTCCGCGGTGATTAATTTCTGAAACAGCGGGTGCCGCGCGCCTCCCGCAACCGGGATATCGCACCGATTGGCCAATGAAACCATGCGCAGCGCGTTTTCTAAACCCTGCTCTGCGGTAACGTTGCCCGGCACCACCGTAATCGCGCGAACGTCCAGTTCCGGCGAATTCAGCGCCAGCATAAGCGCCATGGCATCGTCGGTTCCAGGGTCGGTATCAAAAATAATCTTGCGCGTGGACGCCTGACCGGAAGTCTCGAATACCGCGCAGGCAAAAATAACTAAAGCAATGAACGCGAAACGCGCCGCCACTCTGGCAGTAACAGCACAATCGGCGCGCGCGAGGACAGCGGATGAAGAAAACCAGCTTCTTTGTTGCGGCAGAACTAACCCCTTCCGAACGAATTGTGCGTAAGGCTAACGTTTCGAATACGGGAAGGTCAAGACGAAACTCCTAATCATCCACAACCGATCGAAAACGGTCTCAGCTATAATCCCCTTCGTGAAAAATGTTCTGGATGGTGTTCGCGTTATAGAAATGACCGAGGCGCTCGCCGGGCCTTACTGCGCCATGCTGCTTGGCGATCTGGGAGCTGACGTAATTAAAGTGGAGCGTCCGGGAATTGGCGATCAGGCTCGTGGATGGGGCCCGCCATTTATCGGCGAGATGTCGGCCTATTTTTTGTCTACCAATCGCAACAAGCGCTCCGTCGTGCTCGATTACAACCAACCGAACGGACTTGAAGCGCTCCATAAATTGATTGCTACCGCGGATATTTTCATCACCAATCAGCCGTCTTTGGAATCATTGCAGAAACGAAAGCTCGACGCGCCAACTCTGCGCGAGCGTCATCCGAAACTGATTTATTGCAGTATCAGTGGATACGGTTTTTCCGGCGCGAAAGCAGGCTCGCCGGGCTACGACATCCTCGCACAAGCTGAAGCGGGGCTCATGAGCTTCACCGGCGACGAAAATTCCGGGCCTATGCGCTATCCCATCGCCATCGCAGATATGACCTGCGGTATTTATGCCGCCATGGGCATCCTGGCCGCGCTTTTTGCCCGGGAGAAAACCGGGCAAGGACAATTCCTCGACATGGCGCTCTTCGATTCTCAACTGACTTGGCTGGCAAATGCCGGGAGCAGTTTCTTGAACGCGGGCGTTACGCCTCGCCGCTGGGGAAATGCGCATCCCAACATCGTCCCGTACGAAATGTTCAGCGGCAGCGACGGCGTTTATTTTGTGATCGGTGTCGGCACTGAGCTGCTGTGGCAGAAATTCACCGCCATCATCGATACCGAGACGGATCTGCGCTGTGACTCAAGATTTAGGACCAATTCGGAGCGCATCAAGCATAGGTCAGAGTTGATTCCCATCCTGCAAAAAGCGTTCAGCAAAAATTCCGCCTCCGAATGGCTCGAGCGTTTCGCGACCGCCGCCATTCCTGCCGCGAAAATCAACGGTGTCTCGGAGGCTCTCAACGATGTCCAGGCCAAAGCACGAGGGCTCGTCGTGCAGCTGGAACACCCGGTTTTAGGAATTGTTAAGAACATCGCCAATCCGATGCGTTTATCGGATACTCCGGTAACTTACCGACTCGCCCCGCCCTTTTTGGGCGAACATACCAACCAGATCCTCCAAGATCTGGGCTATACCACGAAGGAGACGGCAGCGCTTGCAAAGTTATCGAGATAATTAGAGTCAACTAACTCGGGATCATAATTTCCATGCAACACCCGCGCAGATTTATCCCGCAACCGCTTGCCTGCCCGCACGGATTCCCCGACAATGAGAAGCACGACAACGCGGGCTTTTCTACCTAAATAATCGTTAATCTTCGCAGTGGCGTAGAAGGAATCGAATGGAGTGCGTTAAAGATCGATTAGTTGCGTATTTTTCCATGGAGATTGCGCTTGAGAATTCCATGCCGACTTACAGCGGCGGACTCGGTGTTCTCGCGGGAGATACCATCCGCGCTGCGGCTGATCTGCGCTTGCCGATGGTCGCGGTCTCGCTGCTTTATCGCAAAGGATATTTTTCTCAGCGGCTAGCCGAGGACGGCACGCAAACCGAAGAACCGGTGGAATGGCGCGTCGAGGATTTCCTGCACGAAGAATCACCGCGTGTAACCATCCCTCTTGAGGACCGGCGCGTGGAGCTTCGCTGCTGGCGCTATGCCGCCATCGGCGTGCGCGGATATGAAGTCCCGATTTATTTTCTGGATGCCGATTTGCCTTCCAATGCCCCCCCGGATCGCGCGCTCACGGGAACTTTATATGGTGGCGATCCCTACTACCGTCTTTGCCAGGAAGTTATTCTGGGCATCGGCGGTGTTCGCATGCTTCGAGCCTTGGGCCACGATGGCCTCACGCGTTATCACATGAACGAAGGCCACGCTGCGCTGCTGTCGCTGGAACTTCTTGAGGCCGAGGCCGCCAAAGCAGGACGCACCACCATTCGCGCCGAGGACATTGAAAAAGTTCGCTGTAAATGTGTGTTCACTACACACACGCCTGTTCCCGCCGGTCACGACCGCTTTCCGATGGAGTACCTCACTCGGGCATTTCCCAGTCAGACTAGTCTTTTCGATTTGAAAGATGCTTCGGCAGCCGATCTCGTGAAGCGTGTGCTTCAGGCTGAGCAGGCGTTTCCAGACTTGCCGCAAGCTGCGCGCGCTGGCGCCTCCCTGAACATGACGTATCTCGCGCTCAGTCTGAGCAAATACGTGAACGGTGTCGCTAAGCAGCACGGCGAGACGTCGCGGCAAATGTTTCCTGGCGTGCCCATCGAAGCGATTACCAACGGAGTCCATGCAGGCACCTGGACCGCTCCCGCATTTCGCGAAATTTTTGATCGTTACATTCCCACCTGGCTGGAAGACAACTACAGCCTCCGCGGCGCGCTCGGTCTTCCGCCGGAAGAAGTCTGGACCGCTCATCTGCTCGCTAAGCATGAATTGCTGGAAGTGGTGCGGCAGAAAACCGGCATCAAATTTGACCCCGGAAGATTCACAATCGGATTTGCTCGTCGCGCCACCGGCTACAAGCGCGCCGATCTGATTCTCGCCGACCTGGATCGCCTGCGGCAGATCGCAAAAAATTCCGGACCGTTTCAAATTGTTTACGCCGGCAAAGCGCATCCCCACGATGCAGGCGGAAAATCCATCATCAAACATATCTTTCAAGCCAAGAAAGCTTTGCGCAAAGCGGTGCCGGTCGTGTTTCTCGATGACTACAACATGGATTTGGGCGGGAAGATTACCGCGGGCGTCGACCTGTGGCTCAACACTCCGCAATTTCCGCTGGAAGCTTCCGGAACGAGCGGCATGAAGGCCGCGCTGAATGGCGTGCCCAGCCTCAGCATTCTGGATGGCTGGTGGTCGGAAGGTCACATCGAAGGCGTAACCGGCTGGTCCATCGGGGAGGTGCGTCGTGCCACGCCCGATCTTGTCACTGACAACAAAGCCGACGCCGAATCGCTTTACACCAAGTTGGACAGCATAATCATTCCGATGTTTTATAACGAGCGCTACCGTTATCTGAGCGTCATGCAACACGCCATCGCGATCAACGGTTCTTTCTTCAACACTCAACGCATGGTGCAGCAATATATTACCGACGCGTATATGCGTTAATCTGTTCTCCAAAAAATTTCGGCGAGCTTCATCACTGCCTCCGGCAGATTAGCTTTGTAGGTCGCGGCTTTAGCCGCGACATTAACGACAGCAAACGCGCCGGGGCTTTTAAGCCCTGAAGGCTGCAAGGTGCTGGGCGCCTCCGCCCGAAAATCCCTTCCACTAAAAACTGAACAACATATGTCCACCGTCGTTTGCGCAAGAAGAACAACTGCGCTTTAACGCAATATATTTTTGTACATCGCCATACCCACCGCCGCGTCCATGCCGATTTTTTCTAGCGTGGAGACTTCGCGCCTGGTTTTAATTCCGCCCGCCGCAATCACCGGATGGTCGGTAGCGATTCGCAGGCTTCGAAACCATTTCAAATTGGCGCCGCTCATGGTGCCTTCGCGATCGACATCAGTACAAAGAAACGCGGCAGAGTATGGCTGCAACTGAGCCATAACGTCTTCGGGCCGGAGTTTGATCATACGCCGCCAGCCCTGAGTCGTTATATGACCTTCAGCGGTATCCAGAGCGATCATGATCCTGCTGGGGTCAACTTGCTTTACCAATCGCTTCAGAAATGGCAGGTTCAATTTTCCTTCATGGAACACGGCGCTGCCGATGATGATTTGCTCCGGTTTCCACGCCGCGACCTTAACCGCGCGTGCCACGGTCCGAATTCCTCCGCCGATCCGGACTTTAATCCCATAACGCGAGCGAGCCGTAAAACACAGTTTTTGCGCCAGCTTTGCGTTGGAAGTTTTCCCCATCGCCGCGTCCAAATCGATGATGTGCAGCCACTCGTAATCTTTAAATTTCTCAAGCACGCCCAGCACGTCGATTATCGCCAGTTCTCGTTTACGCCCATGAATCAATTGCACGGCCATCCCATTTTGTAGATCGATGCAGGGAATCAACACGGCAACCGAACCTGGATTTTCTGATCGGCTAGAAACTCCTTGAGCGAGCGAATGCTTTGAATTTCGTCATGAAAAATTGAGGCTGCCAATGCCGCGTCCGCCGCCCCTTCGCAAAAAATCTCTGCGAAATGTTGCGGCCATCTGGCCCCGCCGGAGGCAATCACCGGCACCATAACTTTTTTCGATATCGCAGCCGTGAGGGCCACGTCGAAACCACTTTGTGTTCCATCGCGGTCCATCGAGGTCAGCAGAATTTCGCCTGCGCCAAGTCGGGCCCCCTTTGCAGCCCAGGAGAGGGCATCCAGATCAGTGGATACCCGCCCGCCAGTTGTCATTACACGCCAACGGTCGCCATCCCATTTTGCATCGATCGCCAAAACCACTGCTTGCGAGCCAAACTCCTCCGACAATTCAGAAATCAATTCCGGCCGCAAGACTGCGGCAGTGTTCACGGTCACTTTGTCCGCACCAGCGCGGACCACCGCGCGTGCGTCATCCAGCGCTCGAATGCCACCCCCAGCCGTCAGCGGAATCGCCAATTCAACTGCAACCTTGCGAATTGTTTCCAGAAATGTGGGGCGTCGATCTCGGGACGCAGCTATGTCTAGAACCACCAGCTCATCCGCGCCCTCCGCGTTGTAGCGTCGCGCCAGCGCCACTGGATCCCCCGCGTCACGCAACGCCACAAAGTTCACGCCCTTCACTACGCGCTCGCCGTCGGTATCCAAACAGGGAATAATTCTGTGCGCCAAACTCATGCCGCGATCCGCAGAAAATTCTCGAGCACCCGCTGGCCGGCGTCACCGCTCTTTTCCGGGTGGAATTGCACCGCGAAGATGTTTTCTGTTTCCGTCACCGCAACGAATTCGCCGCCATACGAACACGTTGCTCGAGTTTTCAGTCCCGGCTTTTCGGCGCGATATGGCACAGCGTAGGAGTGCGCAAAATAAAAATAAGCCTCCGAATCAATTCCTTCCAGCAATCGCGATCCAGCTTTGGCCTGCAACTGATCCCAACCCATGTGCGGCAATTTCACCGCACCATTCAGAACGCGCACCGACCCGGACAAAATTTCCAATCCGTGCAAATCGGGAGCTTCTTCGCTGTTTTCAAACAGCGCTTGCAACCCCAAGCAAATTCCTAAAAACGGAACGCCGCGCTCAATCGTGGCAATCAGCGATTCGCGCAGCCCATCCCGGTCAAGCGCGCGTAGCAACGCCCCATAATGGCCAACTCCCGGAAGAATAAGAGCAGCAGCTTTTGCTACACCGGCGGATGTAGAGACTCTTTCGATCTGCACTCCCAGTCGCTGCAAAGCGCGCTCCACGGAAGGCAAATTCCCCGCACCGTAATCGAGCAGAGAAATATTCATAACAACCCTTTAGTGCTGGGCAACACGCCGCGCAGCCGCTTGTCTCGTGTCACCGCAAACCGCAAAGCCCGTGCGAACACCTTGAACACTGCTTCCACCTGATGATGTGAAGATCGTCCATACAGCGCGCGTAAATGCACATTCGCGCGTGCGGCTTGCGCGAATCCTTGAAAAAAATCTTCGATCAGCTCGGTTTGCAGATCCCCCACCGAAGAAACTTGAATTTTCAAGTCCAGCACGCAGTGCGGCCGGCCGCTAAGATCGATCGCCGCCACTGCCAGCGACTCATCCATCGGCATCACAAAATATCCAGCGCGAAGAATGCCATGTTTGTTTCCCAACGCCTTTAGCACCGCTTCTCCGAGAGCGATTCCAACATCTTCGACGGTGTGATGTTGATCTACGTCCAGGTCGCCTTTAGCCGAAAGCTGCAAATCCAAGCCGCCGTGGCGCGTCAGAAGTTCCAGCATGTGATCGAAAAAACGGATGCCCGTTGAAATTCGTGCTTTGCCGCGGCCGTCGAGATTCAATTTCACTCGCACCTCGGTTTCGTTGGTCTTGCGATAAATCGTGGCTGCGCGAGGCATCGTTAATTTCTTTCTCTTCGAAACTTCGGTTGTGGTTCTTCTTGAATTACCTGTAATTCGCTTTGAATTACTTTGACGAGCCGTTTCATTTCGGCCGCGGTGCCGATGCTGACGCGCACAAATCCCGGGCCAATATCCTTCGATCGCTCCCGCACCAAAATGCCTTGACTGGCCAATTTCTTAAACAGCGCCGGACCCTGCACGGCAAAATCAGCGAGCAGAAAATTTCCCGCGCTGGGAAAAGTCCTGACTCCCAGCCGTACCAATTCCCCAGCGAACCATTCGCGAATTTCTCGCGTTTGTTTCACGTAGTTTCGTATCGAGCTGCGCTCCTGCACTGCCGCTTCCGCCGCAGCCAAGGCTGCTACATTGACGGGAAACGGAGGCATAGCCCGGCGTAGCAGGGCAAGCGATTCTCGACAAGCCATCGCGGCGCCTAACCTCAACCCGGCAAGCCCCGCGGCCTTCGAAAAGGTGCGAGTCACAAACAAGTTCGGATATTTACGAATCCACGGCAGTACCGTCACCCCGGAAAATTCCGCATAGGCTTCGTCGATCACCACCACGGTACTGGTTGCCGCAAGCAAGAGTTTTTGGATAGCGGCTCGCGGCAAAAGCGTTCCCGTCGGATTATTTGGGTTAGCAATAAACACGACGGCGGTTTTTTTTCGCAACGCAGAGACGAAATCATGCAGTGGGAACTCCATCTCGCTGCCATAGCGCAGAGTTTCAATCCGAGCCCCCGCAATCTCCGCGTAGTACCGGTACATTGGAAATGTCGGTTCGCAAATCAAGACGCGGCTGCTGGGTTCAACAAACGCATCGAAAAATACGCGCAACGCGTCGTCTCCACCGTTCGTAAGCAACAGTTCATGCTCCGCAATTCCGAAGTAGGCCGCGATGCGTCGCGTGGGCGCAGCATATTCCGGATACATGGCCACTTCCTGAGGCGTGAGTTTCCTTAGGGCGCGCAGCACCGCCGGCCCGCACCCCGACGTATTCTCATTGAAGTCCAGCCGCATTTTATTTAGCCGGCCTTCCGCGGGCGCCTCATAGGTCTTTCGTTGTAAGATGGCTTTGCGAACCGGCAGCCGCACTCTCACCGGCGCGCCTCGACAGCATTTGCGTGCGCAATTAATCCTTCGATTCGCGCCAGAATTTGAACGTCCCGCGACAGTCGCGCAAATCCCACCTCACTGATGTGCTGCACGCTGATGCATTTCACGAAGTCCGCCGTACTGAGGCCGCCCCGCGCCCGCGCCCAGCCGGCTGTAGGCAAAACGTGATTGCTCCCGCTGGCATAATCCCCAAATGGCTGCGCGCTCCAGGGCCCGAGAAAAACAGTTCCGCTGGCATGAATCCTAACCAGCAAGTCATCGGCGTCTTGCGGCAAGCTCAAGTGCTCCGGCGCAAACCGATTGACGAACTCACACACCTGCTCCAGCGAAGACGCCAACAAAATCGCGCCACTCCGCACCGAAGACTGTTGCGCAGGATTCGTTTTCGGCAGTGCACGTAGCTGCTTCCTAATCTCCCTTTCAACTCGAACCGCGAAATCGCGAGAAGTAGTGACCAGGAAACTTCCAGCGTCAGGCGCGTGCTCCGCCTGGGCCAACAAATCAGCTGCTATCCACGCGGGCTCCGCATCATCCGCCAGCACAATCGCCTCTGTTGGACCCGCTGGAAGATCGATCGCGCAATCGCCGCTTACTAGTTGCTTCGCCGCGGTAACAAAGCGATTCCCCGGCCCAAAAATTTTGTCTACCGCCGCGATACTCTTCGTTCCGTAAGCCAGCGCGGCAATTGCTTGTGCGCCGCCAATCCGCGCGATGCGCGTAACACCCAGCATCGCCGCTGCCGCCAACAGTTCGGCGTTTGGTTTCGGAGAAACGACGACAACGCGCCTCACGCCTGCCACCTGGGCCGGAATCACGGTCATCAGCAAAGTAGACAGCAGTGAAAAGCGCCCTCCAGGCACGTAACAACCGACGGCTTCGATAGGCCGGACAACCTGGCTGATATTTACGCCCTGTTCCACCTCCAGCGTCCATTCATGCGGTAATTGGCGCTCAGCAACGATGCGAATATTGCGAGTCGCATGCTCAATAGCCAGCCGCGTCTCTTTGGCAACACCATTAGCCGCTTCTTCGATTTCGCGAGAAGAAACCCACATGCCCACGTGCAAGTCCACGCCATCAAATTTTTTAGTCCAGTCGCGAATCGCTGCATCGCCACGCTTTCGCACGTCAGCAACAATGCGTGCCGCAACGCAGTGCGCTTTTTCATCTCGCATCCGCCGCCTGCCCAACAGCGCGCGTTCTACATTTTTCGTGAGTTTGAGGATTCTCATCAGAGCACGATCTTGTTCAAGGGATACTCGACGATCCCCTGGGCTTTCGCAGCCTTAAGCTTTGGCAAAATCTGGCGCACCACCGCTTCTTCAATAATGGTATTGACCGCCACCCAGTCCGGATCGCTCAACGTCGAGATGGTCGGATTCTTCAGCGCCGGCAGCACCGCGAGCACGGCGTCGAGATGTTTTCGCCGTACATTCAGCATCAACCCCACTTTGTTGGTGGCGTCGATCGCGCCCTGCAGCATGAGAATTAAGTTTTCCGCTTTTTCGCGTTTCCAGGAAGTCACCGCCGCTTCGCGGTTCATAATGAAAACGGTAGCCGATTCCAGCACCGTGTCCACGATTCTCAAGCGATTGGCCCGCAACGACGCGCCCGTTTCCGTGACCTCCACGATGGCGTCGGCAAGCCGGGGCACTTTTACTTCCGTAGCGCCCCACGAAAATTCCACCCGTGCCTTGACGCCATGACGAGCCAGATATTTTTCGGTAGTCTTCACCACTTCGGTCGCAATAATTTTTCCTGACAGGTCCGATGGCTGCCGTATCCCCGAATCCTCTGGCACCGCAAGCACCCACCGCACGCGCGCCAGCCGCTGCTTGGCGTAAACCAACTCGGCCAACTCATCCACGTTGGCCTCCGTTTCCACTACCCAGTCGTGCCCTGTGATCCCCGCATCCAGCGCCCCGGTTTCCACATAGCGCGCCATCTCTTGCGCGCGCACCATCAGGCATTCAATTTCCGGATCGTCGATGGACGGCACATAACTTCTCGCACTCAGCGAGATCCTCCAGCCCGCCCGCGCGAATAAATCGATCGTAGCGTCCTGCAAGCTCCCCTTCGGGATTCCAAGCTTGAGCTGATTCATGATTGCGAACTCGAGTCATAGATTTTCAAAGGGTCGAACGCGCGATCCTCCGTTACCGTTGCAGTGCCGTCATTTTCCAGCTTGCGAAAAAAACAGCTTCGATAGCCTTCATGGCATACTCCCGGGCCGATGGCCTGCACGCGAAGCAGCAGCGTGTCCGAATCGCAATCGACACGCAACTCCAGCACCTTCAGCAGGTGGCCGCTGGACTCGCCCTTTCTCCAAAGCCTGTTCCGGGAACGGCTGAAGAAAACCGTCTGCCCCGTCCGTTGCGTCTCCGCGAGCGCCTCTTCATTCATGAAGCCGAGCATCAGGACCTCTCCGGTGGCATGGTCCTGAACAATCGCCGGCACCAGCCCGTTATATTTTTCGAATGCAATCTTCACCTTGCCGCCTTTCCAAAACTGCTCCCAAAAACAAAAAACCCGCTGGGCTTTTCTGCGCCAGCGGGCCGATGAGTGCTTTGATTAGCGAATCGCTATACGCACCCCAGCAGACGCGGCGCTAGGCCGTGATGATGATGGTGGCTATGCGTCTGAGCAGTGAGCGTTGTGTTCATGTAAGAAAATCAACGATAAGGAATCTTCTACGGCCTGTCAATGTATAGTTTCAGCGGTGAAACAGCTATGCGCGGCCATCCCCTGGGAGCATGAAACATTAACCCCGGCGGATGAATCTAATGAGAAACCGCTTAAAAGTCAGGAGATTTTCATGGAAGAGAAGATACGTAAGGACGAAAAAGACTGGAAAAAGCAACTTACGCAAAACCAGTATCACGTAACCCGCCAGAAAGGCACGGAACCGCCCTTTACAGGCGAGTACGCCGACAACGAGGATCCCGGCACGTACAAGTGTGTTTGTTGCGGCCAGCCATTATTCACATCCGAGACGAAGTTCCATTCCGGCTCCGGCTGGCCCAGCTTTTACGCTCCAGCGGATAAACAGGCCGTGGAAACCGAAACCGACCGCAGTCATGGAATGGCTCGCACCGAAGTAAAGTGCAGCAAGTGTGAAGCCCATCTCGGACACGTGTTCGATGATGGTCCGACTCCGACTGGCTTGCGCTACTGCATCAACTCTGCCGCTTTGAAATTGGACGCCAAATAAAAAGAGCCGCAAGATAGCAAACGGCTCTGGCAAAGCTTTAGAGGATAGTTACGCGGAACAGCAGCAGTTGGCGTCCACCATTTCCGCGACCGGGTCGCGTTCCCACACCCCAAGCAAAAGAACCTTTGCGCCGGTGGGGTATTTGAAAACGTAAAATACATTTTGCAGCCCTTGTAGCTCATAAAAACCAGGGCGGCGAGGATCGGCCTTGGTCGGAGCGCCATTCTCTAACAGCAGGCGCAATTCGCTTAGTTGCTCCGCGGAATGATTCCGCAGGTCTTGTACTAACGGGGGACGTTTTGTTGTCGAGATCATATTCTTATCCACTGATTCAGCTTACCGTGCTGCTCACCTAGTAAGACGTAAAAACTCCTGGAATGTTTCATGATTCACAACTTTTAACCTTCTCTTGACATGCCCATTACAGCTGTACCAAGGTACAGGATTGTTGAATTGCCTCACATTATTCGATGTCCGGGGAGGCCGTAACGTTAGAAATGCGAGAAAGTTAGCTGAGGCAGGAACCGTGACTCTTTCGCAAACATTGCCCCCACTCCGATTAGGTTCGGCAACTGGGAATCTGATCGGTTCCACGTTCATGCGTTTTAATGAAAATCCGTTACTACCTCACGTGCCACTTGCGCATGCCCCTTTTGTTTGCGATAGTTCGCATCACTGCCGCTAAGAACAGGAACGCACCGTGACAAAAGGCACCTCCAAGAACTCCGCAAAAACTGACAAAGCCAACTTCAATAAAGACCGCCGTCGCAAGCATCATCACTGGCTGGTCACCGTGTCTTACGCTGACGGCGAAAAATTTGGGCGCGTATACACCGATAAGGATAAAGCCACGCGCTTCGCCGACCGCCAAAAGCGTTCGCCGGTGGTGAAGACCGCGCGCATCACGCAGGTTTCCTAAGCGATCGGAATTTTCTTTGAATTGCTGTTGCATGGAAGCGCAACCGGCGGGAATACTTGTCGCGCTTAGCTCCCCATGTTATATAAGGAAGAGTCCTTGAGCGGCCTTAGTATAGTGGTAGTACGGAACCTTGCCAAGGTTCAGGTGTCGGTTCGATTCCGATAGGCCGCTCCATAATTTCAGCCACTTACAGCAACAGCATCTTCACTGTGGGACCAGGAAGGACCAATTGCTGTTTCTGCCGCCGGCTGAATCAATCCAACCAACTTCAGATGTGCTGCGCGTTTCGCCGGTGTCAAAGCCTGTGCGTAAACGTCCAGTGTTAATCTGCTGTTTGCGTGCCGCATCAGCTCCTGGACCGTCTTCACGTCCTCGCCGCCGCCTTTGAGAAGCGTTGCGAACGTTCTGCGAAACGAATGCCATCCCAGAGCCTTGGTAATGCCTACGCGCTTCGCAGCTGGATGCACGTAGCACCTTAGCGGCGTCTCTGGCCAATACGGTTGTTTGCCGTCCATATCCGGGCTAGCAAACACCCAATCAGCCATCTGTCGGTACGGTGCTTGTCTCCTCCAATCCTGCAGAGCTTCGAGCAGTACGCCACCCATCGGCACGGGCTTCTGGGAAGCTTCCGTTTTCATGTCGCCAACATGCTGATGAACCACTGCTCTGCTGAGCCGGATTTCACCAGCGGCGAAGTCAACGTCAGACCACTTCAACCCCAGCGCTTCAGATACTCTTAATCCCGTGGCAGCGGTCAGAAAGACCAACGCACGCACCGGGTTCTCAAGCTCTGCCAGCAACTTCTTCAGTTCATCCAGCTCCAGGACGTCGGGTAGCTTCTCACGCTTCGCACTCTGGCGCACGAGCGTCATCGGATTGCTCGCAATCCACTCGTGGCGGCCGGCATGGGCAAAGATGACGTGCATGGTGTTTCTGATCTTGGCCTTTGTCGCGTTCGCAAGCGGCAGGCTGTGAAGCCAGCCTTCCACTTCCACTGTGCGCACGTCTGAAAGCTTGTGTTCACCCCACTGCGGAAGGACCCAAGTTTTCAGCGATGTCTGGAAGGTTCGTTGTGTCGAGAACGCCTTGCTTGGCAATTCGATCTCTTCATAGTGCTTGACCAATTGCCTTAAGGTCACGGGCACTGCGGGATTGACCGCGTTGATCGTGGAGCGAAATGTTTCGACGGCAAGTTTTGCCGCTGTCTTGGTTGGGAACTGTTCGATGGTACCTACAACCACCTTCCGGTAGACCCGTCCTTCGTGTGCGAAAGTGGGGTCGCTCCAGCCCAACACAGGGTGTTGCCCGCGTCCAAATTGCTCGTCGCGCCATGCGCAACCTCCTGTTCCTGGGGCATTTGCTCGATCGCCAAGGTGACCGCGAGGGTGACGCATATGGTGATCTGGGTCTTTCATGCACACTTCACCTTCCCGCGTTGAGTTGAAAATAGCGATTGAGGCTCTTTGAAATAGCCATGCCCCACACCAGTAAGAGGCCTCGAAAATGAAAAAGCGCAATAACAATCTCAGCCGCCTAACCCAAAAGAAATCGTAGCGAGCCGCTTCATCGTAAGAGTTCACCGGCGTCCTCTACTTACTAGAGGGAACCTCCAGTCGGAAAAAAGTAAGAAAAAACTTAATCCCTCGAGGGGTCCCGGGTTGCCATAGCAATCCCGGCCACAGCCCCCTACTTAATAAAGGAACGTCAAGAAGGGGAAAAGTAAGAAAAAATCTTAGTCCCCTGGAAAAGCCTAAGCTGGCAGACAATTCCCGATTACAGCCCCATACTTATTTAAGGAACACCCAGAAGGGAAAAAAGGAGAAAAAATCTCGGTATTAGTACATTTTTCTGAAAGTCGCCCGGCGGAGTGCGTCCACAGAGGAGAGGAGAGAACAGGAGACTAAATCCGGTGGTTCGCATCGTTCCGAGTCTTGAGAACTCCTTGAACGAAGTGCATTGATAACCGTTTCAACGCCAGGGTCCGGCGGGCTTCCACATCTTCGTGAACGAATGTACTTCTTGGATGGTGCGGACCGGGAGAGCGAGAATGTTTCGGATGTCTTCATTGACCGCCTTGAATTCAGCCTTCTCGACGTAGGACTTATTCTTCGCGCAAAAACCGGTCCATTGCCGTTTCTTGTTTGCGTCGTCATAAAACTCGGACGTGAAAGCAACGGGCAGACCTGCCATCGGAAGGTCAGTTCCTCGTTTTTGAAAGGTGTTTTGAATCGCCTGGGCGAGAGTTTTTCCTTCGAACGCGAACGTTCGAGACAGGATCTCCAGGTCGTAAAAATCCTTCATGCAGGTATTGGCAATTCCGAGTTTAACGAGCGCTTCGAATTTTTCGGCAACGACCGTTTCTTTCGGATAGGCCAGCAAACGCGGGCCAGGAAATTCCAGAAGCGTGGGATAGCCGATCTCGGAAGGTGCGGGTGTGACGATGTCGCCGAAGCCGATGTCAATCTGAATGGGAATCTTGGCGCGTTCGAGATACGCAACCAAGGTCACCCTGACGCCTTCGTAGTCGGCATCCTCGGATATGCGTTCTGATTCGACGGTCTGGGCATCGAAGCGCAGGCCGTCCTCGTCGACTTCCAAAACGCAGAGCTCCCGAAAAATATTGGCGAAGCGCGTCGGGGCGTTGTCACCGCGAGCGAGGAGATCAGCATCCTTTGTCGGACGATAGCCTTGTTCCGTCCACAGCTCGAAGAGAAGCGCGCCTTTCAGAATGAAATTGTCGCGGTGACGGGAGCGGCTCAGCCGGAAGAGAGTGCGCTCAAGCCCGTACTTGACGAGGATCAATCCGAAATCCACGTTGCGCTCGCGCGCCAGGTTCGCGAGCTTCTGGCGGACGGAAGCGGGGAGGTTCTTGGGGGCCGGTTTTGTCAACTAGAGTGACTCCAGATACGGGCGCATGACGTTGGCGACGCGGCAGACTTTGGCGGCGGCAGCGAGTTCGTCAATCGAGGTTTTCTTCTGCCGGCGACATTCCTTGAGGGCTTCGATGGCGACATCGACGCCAACCTTGCTGCGAAACTTAAAGCAGTCGGCCACCGACTTTGCCGGGGAAAACACTCGAAGAGTTGCGCCGGAAATAGAATATTCTTTAATTCCAAAGTGAAGGGCAGGCCCGGACATGCGCACGATGCGAACGGGAGGAGAGGAAACTTTGGGAGCCCAGGCTTTGTGACCGATTGCCATCCAGACCTCGTGGGGAGACTGGGTGGTGAAATTGTGAAACCGGAGCGCGGAGAGCAGGCAGACGATCCCCTTGGGGATTTGGTAAGCCGCTTCGATGAGGGAGGTGTTCTCGGTTCCGGAGAAATCCGGAGAGGAATAGAGACCCCGTCCTACCTTTTCTAGGTCCCCCCGGCGAGCCAGCCGCGGGAGATACGTTCGTGGAATGCCGAGTTCCCTCGCATCTTTGGCCCTTACGATCTGGCGCTTCGACGCCAGCTTGCGGAGCTTTTCGGCTTTAGAGTTTTGCATGATACCCTCGGGAAACAGTGTACCAAATCCTCGGCAGATGTAAATAAGTGCCCAGAGTATGTAACATAGGGCTCTCGCGGGGACAGGGATCGGCAGGGGGTCTGCGTCATTCATCTCAACACAAAAGAGGGTCAGCGCAACTGGCTGCCAAACAGGTACGCTATCTGCGACGGTCTAGGAACCGTTGACCCTGCGCTACGACGGTCTGTGCAACCGTCGTGGCCTTCTGTCGTGACAGTAAAGCATTTGAGCACTTCACGATGGAATGCTGCGTCGAGCAACTGTTCCGACTTCCCACAACCAGAATTCTAGCCCGGAATATTTATTCGTTAGCCCTTCTACCGGAACCAATTGGGATCACTTCCTGCAAGCCGACTCCCCATACTTATCCGCACGATGCCCAACTGGATTACTTCCGATACAGCACTAAGACTACTCGGGAGTTGACGCGATATTCGTAAACACAAGCGTTTGTCGGTACTAACCCAACGGGCGAGCTGATAACTTCCGGGCGGCTTCGTTCTAACGAGCAAGCCGGAAGTTATGGGCACAGATTCTCAGTTTGTTGTTTGGAGGCAGGTCGGACGAAAGATAGATGTTCCTTGCCAGGAGCCTAGTTAGTCCAGAGCCGCGTAATCTCATCGCGCATAATCGTTGCCGGGTTGGGTCGAGTCTGTAAACGCGAAGAAAAGTCAGGAAATTTCCAGCAGCACGAGGGAAACATCATCCGCGGCTGGACCGTTGCGCCAGGCAGCGACTCGATTGAGAATCTGCGACTTCATTTCGTCCAAAGGCAATGTTGAAGCCTCGGCCACGATCTCTTGGAGGCCCTCCACTCCCAGCATTTCGCGCTGACAATTGAAACTCTCCGTCAAGCCATCCGTGTAAACAATGATGCGGTCACCACTCTCGAGGGCCCTCTCGACAACCGATTCGGATTCACTGCCCACGGCGTTTTCGAAGAGGCCAAGGACCATGTTCGTCGATTCGAGCAACCGTGGGGACTGTCCGGCGCGAACAACGATTGCCGGCGGATGACCTGCTCCAGCAAACTGTAAGCAGCCGCGACTACGATAGACGCGCACCGCTGCCACAGTGAAATAAAAACTGGAACTCGCGAGGTTCTGAACTGCGAAGTGATTCAGGTGCCGGAGCATCGACGCGAGTTTCACGCCTCGTTCAATCTGAGCCATCGTCTCGGAGTAGATGCGATTGGCAACCAGCGCTGAACTGATTCCGTGACCGGATACATCGCAGACGACAACGTCCAAATGATCTTCGCTTGGAATGACGAGGCCATAGTCTCCGCCAATGGATGAGGCCGGCTGGTAGTGCGCTTCGACGGAAACTCTGCCCCAGATAAGACCCTTGGGCGCGAGACTCTGTTGTACGCGTTCCGCAAGTAACAGCTCTTGCTCCATTTGATGCTGGCGCTCCAGCAGCAAAGCATTCTTGTCGCGTAATTCTTCTTGGACGCGCTTCTGATCAGTGATGTCGGTAGCGGTAATGATTCCGTAACGTCGGCCATCCCCGCCATGTACGAGCCGTGATGTGACGGCAACGGGCAGACGCCCACCATCGGTTTGAGGTATGTAGAATTCATACTGGGCGCGTCCCTGAGATTCACGTCTTTCGATGAACTCTTGCAGCCTCGCAACTTCGGCGGGCGGGTATAAATCCATGACGGACTTGCCTACAACGTTTTCGGCGGACATTTTGCCCATTTCCAAAAACATGGAATTCGCAAAGATAATGCGTCTCTGCTCGTCGCTGATTACGACGCCCTCATTCAGTGTTTCGAGAACGCTTCCCACTTGTTGCAGCCATTGCACCTGAGTTGTCGACACAGAAAACTCTCCGATTTGTGAATCTGGCGTTTTCTTTTTTGCCTTACGAGTATTATGCGCTCGACAGTGACGAACGACTTTCCAAGACAGGGCATTCCTCATCGACGGCTTGATCGAGCGTTGGCTCTTCGACCGGCCGGAGGATCCCGTGCTTCTTCATCCGTGCGATTAACGTAGTGCGTTTCAATCCCAAACGGGCGGCTGCGCCATACGGTCCACCCACAATCCACCCTGTGGCTTCCAACGCGTCCAGAATGAGAATGCGCTCGGAATCTCTCAGAGTTGTCCTTGGCGGGAAGGCAACGACCAACGTGGAACGGCTCGGACGCAAAGGATTAGTCAGCAAGCCATCGTTCGACAAGATCACCGCTCGTTCCATGACGTTTTGGAGCTCTCGAATGTTTCCCGGCCAAGAATAGGACTTCAAAGCGTTCATGAATTCGCCGGGAATGGTGTCGATACGCTTCCGCATTCGACATGAAAAGACTTCGACATAGTGCTCCACCAGGGGAGCGATATCTTCGGGTCGTTCACGCAGGGGAGGCAGTGTGATCGGAAATACATTCAGGCGATAGTAGAGATCACTGCGAAATTGGTCACGCTTGACCATTCGTTCGAGGTCCCGGTGAGTCGCAGCGACCAGCCGCACATCGACGCGATGCGTGCGACCGCTTCCGAGGCGTTCGAATTCCTGTTCTTGCAGGACGCGCAGAAGTTTGGGTTGCAACGGAAGTGGTATGTCGCCGACTTCGTCGAGAAAAAGCGTGCCTTTGTCGGCTAGTTCAAAACGGCCAATTTTTTGTGCGATAGCTCCCGTAAACGCACCGCGCTCATGGCCGAAGAGCTCACTTTCGAGCAAGTCGAAAGGAATGGCAGCGCAGTTCAGCTTGATCAACGGGTGGCCGCTGCGAGGGCTGGCATTATGGATGGCATGCGCGATGAGCTCCTTGCCAGTCCCGGTCTCTCCTTGGATGAGCACGGTCGAATCGGCAGCCGCCACTCGCTCGACTTGTTCCAGAACGATTCTCAAACCCGGGCTGTTGCCGACGATCTGCTCGAATCTGCGTGCCCAACGATCTTGGTCAGCTACTATCATCGGTTTGTGTCCCAAAGCCCAGACACTTTGATGTAGTCCTCGACGGCAGCATAAACTGTTTCCAGTAAGACTGCATTGTCGAAGGGTTTCGTCAAGAACTCGACTGCCCCGTTACGCATAGCTTGGACCCGCATCTTGGCGTCGCCATGCGCTGTGATGAAGATGATCGGTATGCCGGGTCGGTCCGCCTTTAGCTTGGCTTGCAGTTCAATGCCGGACATGCCTGGCATGCGAACGTCCGCGATCAGGCATGCAGCCTTGCGTTGAGCGCCGGAATCCAAGAATTGTTCCGCTGAGTCGAAGCAGAGCGTGGATAGTCCTTCCGATTCGATCAGATCTTGCAGGGCGGTTTGAACCGACTTATCGTCGTCGACGATGGCAATGAGTCTTGAGCTTTGCTGGCTGCTCATGCGCGAAGCCTAACCGTATTCGAAGCGCGTGTGCAATCGGCTCTTAGTGGCGCTTGTTACCACTTTGGTGGTAGTCGACTAGAATCGAAGGCGGAGTAATAGCCGGGCGCGCTCTAGATCAGGACGGCCTATTGGCGAGGAGGGAGTTTGAGCTTGTCGGCCATGCGCACCAAATCAACTACCGAGGCAGCCTGCATCTTGTGCATGGCGTTGCCTCGGTGGATTTTTACCGTGGCTTCGCTCGCTCCAATTTCAGAGGCAATCTGCTTATTGAGCATTCCGGAGACGACGAGAGCCATGACCTCCCGCTCCCGCGCAGTCAATGTGTGATAGCGCTCCCGCAGATCGTGGATCTCGGCCTGTTGTTCCTGCGCAGCGCGGTCATGCTGGAGAGCCTGCTGAATGGCGTCCAGCAGATCCTGATCCCTGAAAGGCTTTGTCAGAAATTCCACAGCTCCCGACTTTAACGCTCGGACAGACATGGGAATGTCTCCGTGAGCCGTGATGAAAATGATGGGTATCTGCGTGCCGGTTTCGGTCAACCGCCGCTGGAAATCGAGTCCACTCATCTGGGGCAGTCTTACATCTAGAACTAAGCAGCTCGGACCACTAATATGTCTCCTGCTTAGAAACTCCTCGCCACTTGCAAAGGTCTCGGCCCGTAGGCCGACTGATTCGACGAGATCCTCGATTGCCTGACGCATGCCTTTGTCGTCATCGATGATGAAGACCGTGGGAAGGGCCGCGGATTTCATGCACGTGCCTCGGCTTTGGCGGGAAGAGTAAAATGAAAAGTTGCGCCTGCCCCCTGATTGGCCGTGGCCCACACGTGGCCACCGTGAGCCTCCACGATCGAGCGGGTAATGGCCAAACCCATGCCCGTGCCCTGTGGTTTCGTGGTATGGAATGCATCGAAAATCCGTTCAGCACTATCCGCTGACAATCCCACGCCGGTATCGCTGATCGAAACGACGAGCTGACCTTCAGGATTCGGTCGCGACGTAATCGTCAATTCGCCTCCGCTGTCTTTCATGGCCTCGATCGCGTTCAGCATCAGGTTCATGAATACCTGTTGCAGTTGCACCCCGTCAGCGAGGACGTGAGGCCTCTCTTCATGCAGTTCGGAATGGATTCTTACGGAGTGACGAAGGGCTTCGGTCCTGAACAGAGCGGTCATTTCCTGAATGATTTCTTTGATGTCAACTGTCTCGCGCTTCGGCGGCGTGCCCTTTTTGTAGAAGGACCGCAAACGACTAATCACATCGGCCGCGCGGTTTCCGTCTTGCTCAATTCTAGATGCTGCCGCTCGCGCTCTTTCGAGGTCCGGTGGATCGCGGGCTAGCCATCGCAAACACGCGTTGGCGTTGGTGATTGAGGCGGCTATGGGCTGCCTGATTTCGTGCGCCAGCGCGGCCGCCAATTCTCCCATCATATTGACGCGATTGATATGCGCCAAATCAGCCTCAAGCTGCCGCAACCTTTCGCGCTCCTCCTCGGCACGCTTTAGCTCGGTTATATCCATGGTGATACCGACGTACTCTCCGATTTCTCCAACAGGATTGCGATGTCCTATAGTACGTAGGACTCGGATCTGGCCGTCGTCGGCGCGACGAATGCGAAATTCGCGAATATCGTAATCCGTTCCTGTACGGATTGCATTTTCAAGAGTTGCCTTCACCACCGGCTCGTCTTCCGGGTGAAGAGTGGCCCAAAAGCGTTCGAGTGGGGTAGGACCTTGGCGTGGATCGAAGCCGTGTATGCGATACGTTTCGTCCGATAGATGAAAGTTTTGCATGGTGGCAAAATTCGCTGCCCAACTGCCGATGTGGGTCAGGCCTTGCGCCTCCGTGAGGTATGCACGCTCCCGTCGCAATTCCTGTGTCAGTCGCTCGTGCTCTGTGACGTCGATTGTCGTACCGTGAAACGCTTTGAAAACTCCATCTTCAAAAACCGGAACACCGACGCAGCGAACGTACCGCACCTCCCCGTCTGGTCGCACGATCCGCTTCGTCACGTCACAGCCACAGCGCTGTTCGTGCATCGTCCGGATGGTTTCCGCCATGGAGGCTCGGTCATCAGGGTGGATGACGGCCAAGTACTGCTCAAGACTTGGGGGCCCGTTCTGCGGGTCAAGGCTGTAAATCTTGTATACCTCGTCAGACCAATAGATTCCCAAATCATGGGACCACCTGATGCCCAAATCCTTTGACGCCCAGCTCCCCATGTGAGCGAGGCGCTGCCCTTCGCTGAGATAAAACTGGCTTTGCTTCAAGGCTTCCTCTGCGCGCTTGCGTTCGGTTATGTCCTGGGTCGTACCGAAAATTTGGTAGGGACGTCCCGATGAGTCTTTTTTCAAGTCGCCCAGGCTGTGTACGATCCGCATTTCCCCGTTGGGACGAAAAAGTCGGTGTTCACAGTCCGCGCGTGCTCCGGAACGAACAGCCTCTCCTGCCGTCCGAAACACAGCCTCACGATCGTCGGGGTGAATCATTTCGCGCACCTTGTCTAAGTCAATGAGGCCTTCCTGTGGCGTCAACCCAAAGATGCGGTAGGTCTCGTCCGACCAGATCAAGTGATTCGTCTCAAGGTCCCATACCCAGTAGCCAAGATGAGCGACGCGTTGGGCTTCTTCAAGCCAGGCTTTGCTTTCCTGTAAGTTGCGTGATAGCTCTTCCAGTGTCCTTTGTACATCCTCATTCGCCATGGTGAGAACCTCAGGGCCGTTCCGACTAAGCATCGAATAACTTATCCCGTCGGCTTTTTGCCTTCAAGGTCAAGCGTCCGCCTACTCCTCGTTCGCAGCTTGCAACGCAACAGCCGTCTTTGGCTTAACTTGAGCTGATGCTCCTGTTCACCCGTGGGTGAAGGCTCCGCGACCCAACCTCGCGGGGAGGCTGCGGACACAAGGCCACGGACAATCCCGCTGAGCTATGAGCGGATGGACAGTGACGATTCCACGTGGCGCGACGAGCGCGAACCTTGAAGAAAACTTCGATGTCTTCCTTTGGCTCCTGGACCGGGATGGACTGGCACGATGTTTATCGAGAAGCTCGCGTCCTGCGCGCAAGAGCCGCAGGGCTGTTTTACAGGATAGGAAATATTCCTGCCGGCGTCAGTAAGTGCAAGCCCTCGCTGACTTCGACGAACGAGCAATAAATCGAGATGTTTTTCGAGTCGGATCAGCAACCTGCTTATCGCCGAAACCGGGAGTTCGACATTGACGGCCGCGTCGCTGAACGTTCCCGCCTCCGCAGATTGGTCGTTCTCCCCATGCGTGGATACCAGACTCCACGAAGGGAGAGTCTACAAAGAGAATTCTCTGGTCCTGATTGGTAATGACAATCGCCTCATTCAGAATTTCGAGAACACCTCAATATGCGTAAGCCATTCGAGATTTTCAGTTACGCGAGATGACGATCGCTCTTTCATGAAAGTCTGAGTCAGCGCGTGAGTCACAGAACGTAGCGGATCGCCTGAAACATGGTCCAATGACGGTGTGCTCGCAAAATTCGATACCAATGGAGAGAAAACAGCGGTTTCGTCATCGCGCCTCCCTCGCAAGAGAGTATTTCTTGTGCTGCTCGCGCAGTGTGGCCCGTGCATGAAACACTCGCCCTTTCGTTGCTGCGATTGAAATCCCAAGTACCTTGGCGGTCTCATGGAAGGAGCATCCCCGCAACTGATACAGTTCGACAGCCTTCCGAAGTGTTGGTCGCAGCTTTGCGATAGCATCTCTTAGGATTGCCTGCTGCTCGCCTTTTGCACAAATTTCCTCTGGATTTGCCGAGGAGTCTTTCAGTTTATCTACGGGACGAAATTCCAATGGCTCTGCGGGCTCTTCTATTGGAACTTCGCGCGATAGGCGGTTCTTGCGCACTTTCATCAGCGCGGCATTACTGGTGATGCGGGTCAGCCAGCTTGAAAATCGTGCCCTTTCCTCAAAGTTTTTCAGGTGGACGTAGGCATTAAGAAAACCCTCTTGAACCGCATCCTCAGCATCCTCACGATGTCGAGTAATTCGATGAGCAACCCGAAACATCTTTGCGGCGTGACGTTTGTGAAGCTCGTCGAACGCTGTTCTATGGCCCATCTTGGCCACTGCGACGAGCCCCTCGTCACTAATCAATTGGGGAGCGTCAGATTCGATGCTCCGTCTATTCGCCCGATGCGGCAAAATTGCTCGTGCGGCCAACTTCCACGCTCCTTTGCTCTGTTTTCCTTGAGTTCAAAATGCAAATGTAATTCCACGGAAAGCTGGGGCCGCCTTTCACTGAATCGCTGACTAACAAGCACTTATGTGACGCTAGGCGGTTTTGTGCGCGACGTGGAATTGTCTGTGTCTATCCATTGACAGACATGTCTCAGGCCGCTACCTGCTATCAATCAGTTGAAGCGAGATGAGAGGAATTTCTGCGGCGCCAAGCATCTGCAAGCCATCGTGTCCAATGTTTTCTGAATTGCTCGTCTGCAATGAATTGTCGTTTGAGTACCGCATGCGGTTTCGTGACTGAATGGTGGTTGTTCTTCAGCCCACCAACCCGCTGCGCTGTCAGCGGATGGACAGTGACGATTCCACGTCACGCACAAACAAATTCTCTCCCTCAATAAGCGCCAGCTATCCAGTAATTTTTCGCAGTGGCCGGATATTGCCCTGGAACTGCGCTTGCATTGATGACCATAGAGCTCGTTCACGCGCGTCGTCACTTCGTTTTGACCGAAATTCTCACATAAGGAGAAAACGCGATGAAAACAGTCATGAAGACCGACACGATTAAGACGATCACGACGCACTACATCGATGGAGCCTACGTTGAATCCCATGGCCGACAGGTCATGGACATCATCAAACCGACCAACGGGCAAATGATCGCGCGGGTCACGCTGGGAGATGAGGAAGACACGCGGCGTGCCATCGCAGCGGCCAAGCGCGCATTGGCCAGTTTCGGCCGGACAAGCAAGGAAGAACGCTTGCGTTACTTGCGCCAGTTACATAAGGCTGTGTCCGACCACGTCGACGAGCTAACCGCCGTCATGATTGAAGAGTACGGTGGTGTCGCCCAGTTCGCTCGGCTTATTGTGGAGTCGGGGGTCAACGCCTTCGCCGCGGCTGAGAAGGGGCTTCAAGAGCTGCCGTTGACACAAAGCTGGGGCAAGACGACGGTGACGCTGGAGCCGGTCGGTGTTGCCGGCCTGATTACGGCGTGGAATGCGAATGCGCTATTCATTTGCCTGAAGCTGGCATCGGCAGTCGCGGCTGGTTGTACGGTCGTCATCAAGCCGAGCGAGATGAGCTCGCTGCAGACCCGGGTGATGGTTGAGGCTCTGAATGCTGCCGAGCTACCCAAGGGTGTTATCAACGTGGTGACGGGCCTCGGTACTATCGTCGGCGCTGAGATGGTGCGCAATCCCGACGTGGCCAAAATATCGTTCACAGCTTCAGTTGCCGTCGGACAACAGGTCATGCGCGATGGCGCCGCGACGATGAAGCGTGTCACGCTCGAACTGGGCGGAAAGTCGCCAACAGTACTGCTCGATGACGCTGCGCTCGACAAGGCCATCCCGTCGGCTCTCACTTTGGCCTTTATGAATAGTGGCCAAGCTTGCGCCGCCGGCACGCGGCTTCTTGTGCCTAAGAGCCGACTAGACGAGGTGAAGCGTGCGATACGGGATGCGATGCAGGCCTTCACGGTTGGCGATCCGGCCGACCCCAACGTCATGGTTGGGCCAATGGTGTCGCAAAAACAATATGACCGCGTGGAATCCTACATTCGGAAAGGCATTGAACAAGGCGCGGAGGTACTGGTCGGCGGCGAGGGTCATCCGAATGGTTTCGACGCGGGTTACTATGCGAAGCCCACGGTGTTTGTCAATGTGAAGAATGACATGGCCATTGCCCAGGAAGAGATTTTCGGCCCCGTTCTGTGTGTCATCGCCTATGACACCGAGGACGAAGCGATCCGCATTGCCAACGACTCCAAATACGGTCTTCACTCGGCTGTCATTGGAACTGACCTCCAGCGTGCCCGCCGCGTAGCTTCTCAGCTACGGGCTGGCCGAGTCGTGATCAACAACATGACCGACGATCCGCAAGCGCCCTGGGGCGGATTCAAATACTCCGGCGTCGGCCGCGAATATGGCCGGTACGGAATTGAGGCGTTTCTTGAGCCAAAGGCCATCCTCGAATGACCGTTCTTACCGAGAAAACTGAACATGAGTCCATACATGTTTACAGCCAGCGAGAATTGGTCACAGAGAGGCATTCAGCGAAGTCGCCTGAGCACACGAATTCGCTACCTGCTTGCGTCCGCCGCGTGCCTGATGGTTTTTCTCGCGTCACTGGGAGCAAGTTATGCTCAGGTCCCGACCTACGAAGTAACGCCCGAGGAAAGCAGTATCAAGTTCGGTGTCGACTCTTCCGTTTCGATCAAAGGGAATTTTGAAAAATGGAACACAAGCATAAAGTTCTCATCGAGAGATGTCCGGACGGCTGTCTTAGACATCGAGATTGAAGCCGACAGCGTCAATACCGGAAGCCATATGAAAGACAACAAGCTGAAGGGGAAGGATTTCTTCAACGTCAAAGAATCGCCAACGATCACGTTCAAATCAACGAAAATCGTTCAGACCGGACCATACACGTTTGACATCGAGGGCAACTTCACCGTTCGGGGTGTCACCAAAACGGAGAAACTAACCCTGACGAGCGATAGCAAAGGAACACCCTCGGGGCGTCTCGATGGCATTATGGCCTTCGACCGCAAGGACTATGGAATGACCAGCGGCATTCCATTCATCAAGATCGCCAATCGTGTAGAAGTAAATGTTCGCCTGAAGTGGCGGCGAATCAGTGGTCCACCCCCTGAGTTCCAGCAATGATCCGGAGAACAGACTTCGATCCCTTTGACGGCGGCAGTCGCGTCCAAGGCTTACCCGATGCGTAGTTCGCTCGGAAGTCGTGCCGGTAACCGGAAATAGAGTGATACAAGATGACCCCATCTCCGTTCTGGCGCCGCTCGCAGTTGGCGTGGTCGCCTCAGTCTGTACGACCGCTATTTTCCTGCTTCCACTCAGAGCTACGATCCACCTGGTTCGCCACCAAAGAAGTCTCGGTAGTATCGGCACGCCTTGGACCGATGTCGCGATTTTTGCCCGGGTAGTGTTTTACGCGTCCCTGGGACATCTCGTAGAGATTGGGTTTTGGGCGCTATTGTTCATAATCTGCCGCGAATTTCGAGACTTCGGAACAGCCTTCTACCACTCAGCGGTGAATTACACTTCCCTAGGTTACGGCGATCTCATCATGTCGCCTTCCTGGAGACTACTAGGTCCGCTCGAGACGGCGAATGGAGCACTCCTCTTCGGGGTTTCGACCGCGATGATTTTTGCAGTCATCGTGTGGTTGATTCAGATTAGGTTTAAGGATCTCAAAGATTGAGATACCTTCCTACGACGAGAACGTGCCGCCTTAAGACCGACCGCAGTAGTCTTTGCGGCCGCAGGCAAAGCAATTCGGGCCGGAACATTACGTTGATTTCCGAATGCATCGTAGCGGCGGTTCTGATCCCGATGTCCAGCATGGCAGCGAACGTTGGATCCGCACGAAATGGAATTTGGTCCAGAAATACCGCGATGGCCTGTTTGTCGGTACTAACCCGACGGACGAGCTGATAACTTCCGGCTTGCCCGTCATCCGAGCACAATCTGACGGGAGCGTCCACTCGCCGGTGCCCCGGCGGTGAGCAACCTCGGCGATATTGTTCTGTCACAGTGTGGCGCGGCGTGTGTCTAACTCATCAGAGGAGACACAACCATGAGCGTGAAGGAACTCCAAGCCTTAACACAGAAGTTCGCCGATGCCTTCGATCAGCGCGACCTCCAGCCCATCCTGGACATGCTTTCCGAGGATGTGGAAGTATTT
>DATHRB010000059.1:0-67266 GCA_035482155.1 Verrucomicrobiia bacterium
ATGCAATCGTCTGAAAGCTCGGGTGGTAATCTACGCCTATAATCATCATGTTCGGCTCCTTTCTCCCGAGCCTATGGTCGTTAAGCAACCACAGTTTACTCGGGTCGAGGAGCCGACATTGTTATGCAATCAAGTGGAATCTGACGCGAAAGTGGCCGCGTACTTGTCCGATTTCGCGGTTACCAGACAAGTCCCAAAAGCGCGATAAAGCAGGCCATTCTGCGTGGGGAGAGTTAATGAGCGAGGCCCACGAGGCCCTGTATTAACGCGACGGAACCAGAAAAAATACCCATATAGCCGACAAATCTTTCGAAATATGCGGAAGTGCGATGCAGGATAAAACCGGGGTAAAATCAAACCAGCGATGTCCTACGAATTTATAGAACGGGCTGACGAGTTACAACCGCAAGCCGGTTCGAGTCGCTCGGGTGGTCCACCCCGCAAATCGACTTTGGCTGGTGTGCTTAATCCACAAAACTGCCCCCAATGTGGCCAGCGGTTTCCCTCCAAAATAGAAGAATCTGCCATGAGGAAAACTCGCGCCAAAGACGCTGACGAATGGGAGAAGCTACGTCAGAAAATAAGCTATAAGGTGTGTACGTGCCTGGTGGAGCGGATGAGCACCTGACTTTGTGAGGACCATTGCTGTCCGGTAACCCGACAAACCAGGTACTGAGTGGTTTCATGATGGTTTAGTATACGTTTCATGAGTGGATTAGCGAGCAATCTTGACCCGGAACTCTTGCAGGCCCGATGGGTTCTCGGAGGGATTGAGCCGGAACAATTCGTCGCGATAGCAGTTTCAGCACTAGAACAAGGATTCGCAGTCCATGATCGACCAAACCATCGCGCACTATCGAATTGTTGAGAAGCTTGGTGGCGGCGGGATGGGCGTTGTATACAAGGCTGAAGACACGCGCCTGGGCCGATCCGTCGCTTTGAAGTTCCTGCCAGAAAATGTAGCGCACGATCCGCAAAGCCTGGAACGTTTTCGCCGCGAGGCTCGCGCGGCATCCGCTCTCAACCATCCCAACATCTGCACCATCTATGAAATTAATGAAAGCGAAAGCCAAACTTTTATCGCTATGGAATTGCTGGAGGGCCAGACCCTCAAGCACCTGATCGCGGGACGGTCGATGGAAATCGATATGGTTCTGGAGCTGGGTATACAGATCGCCGCGGCTCTGGAGGTGGCCCACAGCAAAGGCATCGTGCATCGCGACATCAAGCCGGCGAACATCTTTGTGACCAGGCACGGTCAAGCTAAGGTGCTGGATTTTGGGCTCGCGAAGCTTACTGTAAACGAAGCCGGCGGAGCCAGCGCCGCGCCGACTTTAACTGTGGAAGAAAATCTGACCAGTCCCGGCACCGCCATCGGAACGGTCGCGTACATGAGTCCGGAACAGGTGCGCGGAAAAGAACTGGATGGCCGCACCGATCTGTTTTCTTTCGGGGCGGTGCTTTATGAAATGTGTACCGGAGCGCTGCCTTTCCAAGGCGATACTTCAGGAGTGATCTTCGACGCTATTCTCAATCGCGCGCCGACCGCGCCGGTTCGCTTGAATCCTAGAGTTCCTGCCGGGCTCGAAGAAATTATCAACAAAACTCTAGAAAAAGATCGCGAGGTCCGCTGCCAGTCTGGCGCCGAGCTGCGCGCCGACTTGAGTCGGCTGAAGCGAGATACGGATTCAGGTCGCGCCGCCGCTGCGGTCCTGGGCGGATCTCGCGCTCTCGAGCAGGCGACGCCCAGTATTTCGTCGCGCAGCAAGCGGTGGATTCTGGGCCTTGCTGGAGCATTGGTCGCGATTCTGGCTGCTACGACGATCGGCTTACTTTTCTCGCGCCGCCCGCGCCCTACGCAGGAGATGAACCAACATCGCCTCACGGCCAATCCGTTAGACGACCCTGTACTGGCGCAAGCGCTTTCGCCCGACGGGAAGTACCTGGCCTTCGCAGATCAAAGCGGCCTCAGATTGCGGCTGGTTAAGACAGGCGAGACCCAACGTCTGGCGCAACTCGCAGTCTCCGCGCTGGCCTGGTTCTCGGACGGGACGAAAATTATGGCCACCGCGGCTGACCCTGGTCACCCTCCCGCTTTGTGGACGGTATCTGTCTTAGGAGGGGCGCCGCGCGAGCTTCGCCGCGATGCGGCCCATGCTTCAGTGTCGCCGGATGGCTCGCTGGTTTCGTTTCTGAGTGATTTTACGGAAGACGCGGCGCACAGCATTTGGTTGATGGGCGCGAACGGCGAGGACGCACACAAAATCCTCGCTGCTCCGCAAACAGAATGGTTCACAGCCTTGGCCTGGTCTCCGAAAGGGAGGCGAATCGCCTACGTCAGAAATAGCGTCGCGGGTGGAAAGTATAATGGGACCCTCGAGACCTCGGACACAAGCGGGGGAAATAGGACGATAATCTTGTCGGAGCCTAATTTGGGAGATCTAGTGTGGCTTGCCGACGGCCGGATCGTTTACTCGTTGTCGCAGTCGTGGTTGAGCTATTCCGACACAAACCTCGGGCAGGTTGCGGTGGATCCCAAGACCGGGACGGTCTCTAGCGGCGCCACGCGCTTAACCAACTGGTTCGGATTCTCTCTTGCCAGCCTCAGCGCGACAGCGGATGGAGAGAAATTATCTTTCCTGAAAACGACAAATAGGGCGAGTGTTGAGGTTGGGGAGCTGGAAGCTGGGGGGAAGAGACTTCAAACCCCGCGCCTTCTGTCTCGCGAAGAATATTTCGTTTGGCCAGTCTCTTGGACGCTGGACAGCAAGAGCGTGGTGTTTTTTGCGGACCGAGACGGCCAGTGGAATTACTTCAAACAGGATTTGAACCAGGACACTGCCCAGCCGCTGGTCGTTGGACCGGAATGGAAATGGTATGGACACTTCAGCCCCGACGGCGTTTGGTTTCTGTACGTCGCTTGGCCCACGCGCGAGTCGCCGACACCAGCCACTACCGTGCGCCTCATGCGAGTTGCGTCCCAGGGCGGGCCATCCGAGTTGGTGATGAACGTTCGCGGCAGCACCAACTTCCACTGTGCCCGCGCGCCCGCAAGCTTGTGCGTCATCGAGGAGCAAATCGAGAAACAGTTGGTATTCACGTCATTCGATCCATTGAAGGGGAGAGGCCGTGAGGTGGCCAGGATCGAACGCAATTCAACATTCAGCCCCCCACAATGGGACCTTTCTCCCGATGGCTCGCGCATCGCCGTTGGGATGTACAACGCAACCGACGGGCGAATCCGTATCATCCCCGTGGCCGGCGGGCCCCCTTCCGATATCGTCGTCAAAGGCTGGGCGGGCATCGAATATGTGGACTGGTCACCGGATGCGAAAGCCCTATATGTATCGAGCCGTGCTGCGGCAGGCACGACGCTGCTTCGCGTTGACCTTCAGGGACGCGCCGAGCGCCTTTGGGTGGACCGGAGCCAATATGCGGGACCAGGGACGCCTTCGCCGGATGGACGGCATCTGCTGCTGGCCCACTGGACCTTGGAGGGAAACGTCTGGATGATCGAGGGTTTCTAAGATTGCCGCAGCCACACATCTGCCCGAGCAGGACTTCAGATGTCTGATTACCGCTGCGAGCTCAATTGGCAAAAATTATGTGGGGTTCATGTACAAATGCAAATGCCGGGGGTCCTTCGCGGGTGCTTGGCTACCCCGCCACTGTGCCCAGTTTTTTTTTGTGCCCACCCTACATGAGTAATCGTCGTAATTGGTGGTCATGCCGTTAGTGGTGAAACAACTGTGTACCTGTAAAGAATCAGCACCATAGCAAAGGGTATCAATTCATGGTACAAGGCTCAGGACGATCTCTTAATCAGCGGGTTGCAGGTTCGAGTCCTGGCCGGTTCACCATAATCTGGAAGTAACTATGGCCATTCTCTATACTGCCGCGGCCATTTGAATTCACAGAGCGCCAAGTTAGGCCATCCCGGATCTAGTCTCTCATTGCGATTTTCTTAGCTGAGCGCAGAATGGGCCACGCAACGATCAAGATGAACAGAGCTGAAGTCGAGAAGACCATCGAGCCTATCATCCGGAAATGCCGGAAGAAATTTGCGCCCGGTTCTTCCGAAAACCGAGGATTCGCCAGATACAAATGAGCCTTTAAGACCCGAGACTCGTCGTGTCTCCCTCATCGCTTCTTTAACTGAGTCCGTTCTCAGCCGCGAATTTTCCGGTCGGGGACTGGAGGTCGGCAGCGGCTACGGGTGCCTGCTATTTCCTATGGCTTCGCTCTTCCCAAGATTCAATGGTTCGCCGTCGAACATCCTGATCAACCTCACGACAGCCGGGAGAGTTATCGCTCTATGTTTCGCAGCTACAACTGTCATTTGGAAACGGTGAACCTTCTCCAGGAGCCGTTTCCGTTTCCCAATGATCATTTCGCTCTGATCACCTTTTCCGAGGTTCTCGAACATTTGCCCACCGACCGCGTGAACTTTGTGCTCTCTGAGATAGCCAGAACCATCCAGCCGGGCGGCGTTCTTATTGCCTCGTCTCCGAATCAAGCTTCGCTGGAGAATCGGCTGCGGTTGCTCAAGGGAAAAAGCATCCTGGACATGCCCAACGAGATCGCCAAAGGAATCTTCGGACACATCCGGCTATACACACCCGTGGAAATCCAGTCTGCTATGTCGAAACGGGGATTTACTCTGGAACGTTGCGAGATGGAATCCAACAATTCCGGCTACCGAGGCAATTCCGACCGCTCCTGGGTCCGCCGTGTTCACCGAAATGTACGAATACCTAGAGGCCAGACTGGGGATACTAGGCAGCCTCGGAGACACCTGGCACATGGCCTTTCGCAAAACCGCCGTCAACTCCACCGGCGCAAGGATCCATTAGAGCCTCCAGAATCGTTTGTGAGTTCCCGCTGGGCAATGCGATTGAGCCCCAGATCGGGGCGTTTGTCTCTCATTTACGCTCTACTCGATAACCAGGCGCCTGTGCTATGCTCCCGCCAATTCCGCCCCAGCCGCATTGACGCCGAACCCTTGATGCCTGACTCCTCGGATCACGAAGTGACCTTATTACTCCAAGCCTGGAGCGCCGGTGACGAGCAGGCTCTTGATAAGCTTGCTCCTCTCGTCTACCAGGAATTGCATCGCACCGCGCACCGTTACATGGCCCGCGAAAATGCCGGACACACCCTTCAAACTACAGCACTTGTTAACGAGGTGTACCTCCGTTTGGTGAACGTCCAGAAGGTCGACTGGCAGGGTCGGGCTCACTTTTACGCCATCTGCGCGCGAATGATGCGGCGCGTATTGACAGATTTCGCGCGTTCCCGTCGCTATCTAAAGAGAGGAGGTGACGCCGTCCACCTGCCATTTGAAGAAGCGCTGTTTCCCGGGCCCGAAGATCATCCGGACATTGTCGGCCTGGACGAGGCCCTAAACATCCTTGCTTCCATGGACCAGAGAAAAACCCAAGTAGTGGAATTGCGTTTCTTCGGAGGATTCAGCGTGGAAGAAACGGCCAAAGTTTTGGACGTCTCGGTCGAAACAGTGTATCGCGATTGGAAGCTGGCAAAAGTGTGGCTCATGCGGGAATTGAGCAAGGAAAACAGGCATGGAACCTGAACGCTGGCGACAAGTCGAACAGTTATATCACTCGGTGTTGGCGGTCGAAGAGAGTAGACGCTCCGCTTTTCTTGAAGACTCCTGCGCGGGCGACGAAGCGCTGCGGCGCGAAGTGCAATCTCTTTTAGATAACCAAGGGCGTGCGGAGATGTTTATGGAGAGTCCCGCCATGGACGTCATGGCCAGGGATTTGGCGACCCAGCAGCAGCGTCCGGGCGGCGTCAGCGGTGATGCTCGACACCTGATAGGCCGCACCATTTCTCACTATCGCATCTTGGCCAAACTTGGCGGCGGTGGCATGGGCGTCGTTTACCGCGCGGAAGATCCGCGTTTGAGGCGCAATGTTGCTTTAAAGTTTCTACCGGAAGATTCGCGAGATCCCTCCGCGCTGGAGCGTCTGCGCAGAGAGGCTCAAGCGGCATCGGCACTGAATCATCCGAATATTTGCACCATTTACGACATCGGTGAAAATGAAGGCGAGTATTTTATCGCTATGGAAGTGCTGGAGGGCCAGACCCTGAGGGAGCGCATCTCCGGCAAGCCGCTACTGCTCAGTCTGCTCCTTGAATTGGGTGTGCAAGTGGCCGATGGTTTGGAAGCCGCCCACATCGAAGGCGTTATTCACCGGGATCTCAAACCATCCAATATTTTCGTTACTTCTCGCGGCCGGGCTAAAATTCTCGACTTCGGCCTGGCGAGAAGGACGCGGCCTAAATTCTGCCCAGCGAGCACTCCCAATGGCGACGTCACACTGACCCTCGACGAAGAACATCTCACCAGCCCGGGAGAAGTTCTCGGCACCATTGCTTACATGTCCCCAGAGCAGGCGCGGGGCGAGGAGCTAGACAGTCGCACCGACATTTTTTCCTTGGGGTCGGTGCTTTATGAAATGGCCACAGGCCGGCCTCCTTTCGCGGGCCGCACTTCGGCGCTGCTCTTCGATTCCCTTTTGCACCATACTCCCGCGCCGCCTTCCAGTTTAAATCCTGAAATTCCTCCGGAATTAGACCGCACAATTATGAAAAGTTTAGAGAAAGATCGGGAGGTACGCTGCCAGTCTGCCGCCGAAGTACGCGCCGACCTCAAGCGCCTTATCCGGGATACCAGCTCCGCCCGAAAGCCGCAATCGTCAGACGCTGTTGTTGTGCCGCAGCAAGTTTCCGAGTCTCGCTTGTCGCTGCATCGGCATGGTCTTTGGGTGGCAATAGTTCTTGTCGCCTTGTTAGCCTTGGCGGTTGCTTTGAATGTCGGCCGCACGCGTGATCGATTATTTGGTTCCCACGGAGTTGCTCACATCGGCTCGGTCGCCGTATTACCGCTCACCAATCTTTCTCATGATCCCCAGCAGGAGTATTTTGCGGACGGCATGACCGATGAGCTGATTACGGACCTGGCGAAAATTAACGCGCTGCGGGTGATAGCTCGCACGTCGGTAATGCAGTACAAAGCTACTCAAAAGCCGATCGCGCAAATTGCCAAAGAACTAGGAGTGGATGCGGTAGTCGAAGGCACAGTGCTACGGTCGGGCGACAAGGTTCGCATCACAGCCCAATTGATCGACGCTCCTACCGAAAAACATTTATGGGCTGACAGCTACGAGCGCGACCTGAGAGACGTGCTCTCTTTGCAAAACGACGTTGCCCGCTCCATTGCGCAGAAAATCCGCGTGCAACTCACTCCGCAACAGCAGACCCAACTCGCCGCTGCTCATCCCGTAAGCCCGGAGGCTCACGAAGCATTTTTGAAGGGTCGTTATTTTGCCGTCATGCTGTCCCCTGATGGATTTGAGAAGGCCTTCCACTACTTTCGGCAGGCCATCGACATCGATCCGACTTATGCCTTGGCTCACGCAGAGATGGCTGAGACCTATTGTTGGGCAGCGGCCACCGGCAGTTTGCCTGCAAGGGACGCCCTACTGAAGGCCAAGTCCTCTGCGCTGCAAGCCGTAGAAATCGATGACTCGCTGGGCGAAGCTCACAACGCTTTAGCGTGGGTTAAGTACGATTATGATTGGCAGTTCAAGGAAGCCGAGCAGGAATTCAAACGCGCCCTGGAAGCCTCGCCAGGCAATGCGAACATTCATCTGTGGTACGCGAACTTTCTTGTTCAGGATGGACGCATCGACGAGTCCATCGCGGAGTTCAAGGCTGCACAAACTCTAGACCCGTTGTCTCCTATCATAGGTTCGCTGGCTGCCACTCCCTTCATTGCCGGCGGCAAATACGACGAAGCCATCGCGAATCTGCGAAAAGTATTGGAACTCGTTCCAGGGGCGGGATTACCTTGGGTTTACTTACAAACTGCCTATGAAGATAAGGGAGATTTTCCTAAGGCTATCGACGCGGCCGCTAAAGTGTCATTGGCGTTCGGCGGGAAACCCGAAGAGGTGGCTGCGAAGAGCGCCGAGCTTCGCGCCGTGTACGCAAAGTCTGGAGCAAGAGGTTACTGGCTTAATCAGCTGCAGTCTCTAAAAGCGGACTGGGAAAAGAATCCCGGTGATAGCTACTCTCTCGCGCCCATCTATGCACGCTTAGGAGATAAAGACCACGCGTTTCACTGGCTCGATAAAGCTTATCAGGAGCGATCGCAAGGCCTCACTCTTTCATTGATGATTGAGCAGGCATTTGTGCCACTGCGCTCTGATCCGCGCTACCAGGACTTACTCCGCCGTATAGGTCGCGACCTTTAGCTGCGGCTAACTAGCGCCTAAATTAAAGGCGAATAAATACCCGACCATCGGGGTTACGGAGTGATACCTATTATTTTGTTTGTACGAAGCCCTGCCAGGCCAGATCGCCCTTCAACAGCGTGCTGATGCCATCAGCTGACAGGGGCCTGGAGAAGTAATAACCCTGCCCGAACGCGCAATTGTACTTCTTCAAGAGTTCAAACTGTTCTGATGTTTCAACTCCTTCGGCCACCACATCCAGCCGCAGGTTTTTAGCCATCGGCAAAATCGTCCGGGCTATTTCCATGCCGTCGCCGTCGTCATCCATGCTGCTGATGAAGGAACGGTCGATTTTCAGCGTGTCCAGAGGAAAGCGATGTAGATAACTGAGCGAAGAATACCCTGTTCCGAAATCGTCGATCGCCAGGCGCACTCCCAGCGATTTGATCTGCTGCAACATCTCCACTGCACCGGAAGGATCTTTCATAACCGTGCTTTCGGTAATTTCCAGTTTTAAAGCGTCCGGCGGAAGTTTTATGTCACGCAACAAGTTTGCGATGTCCGCGACAAGGTTGGGCTGCAGGAATTGCTTCGCAGAGAGATTCACGCTAATGATCAGATTTGCATTGGCGGGGCAAGCCGCGCGCCATTCGCCGATTTGGCGGCACGCTTCGCTCAAATTCCACCAACCCAATTCGCGAATAAGACCTGTCTCTTCCACAACGCCGATGAATTCAATGGGCCCGAGCAGCCCGCGTGTAGGATGCTGCCAGCGCAGCAAAGCTTCAAATCCCGCAATTTCTCCGGAAGCAAGATTCACAATGGGCTGATAATAGTTGCGGAATTCGCGACGTTCCAAGGCATGACGCAGGTCGGTCTCCAGCTGCAAACGGGCCATGACGCTCGCGCGCATTTTCGCGTCGAACACCTCATACCGCCCCTTGCCGAGAGACTTCGCGTGATACATGGCAGTGTCCGCGTCGCGCAGCATCTCGTCCGGCCCCTCGTACACTGGATTGCTCTGCGCAATCCCGATGCTCACCGAGGTGTATACCTCTTTACCTGCGAGAAGAAAGGGAGGTTTGAGCGCCTTCATTAGGCGATCCGCCGCAATCTTCGCGTCATTGGGATCCTTCAGGTCATCTAGCAGAACGGTGAATTCGTCCCCGCCCAGACGCGCTACCGTGTAGGTGTCCCTTAAGCGCGCCAACGTATCCGTGGCGCGCAAACACTTCTCCAGCCGCTCCGCCACGCCTACCAGCAACTGATCGCCGACCATGTGACCCATGCTGTCGTTAATCATTTTGAAGCCGTCGAGGTCCATGAACACCACGGCGAAGGAATGGTTTTTGCGCCGCTTGGAATATTTAATAAGCCGGTTCAGCCGGTCAATAAACAAAAGGCGGTTTGGCAACCCAGTCAGGGGATCGGACACCTTCGCCTGGGTTATGTCAGTTTGTGAACCAGCCATGCGCAACGGTCTTCCGGATTGATCACGAATTGCCAGGCCGCGGCTGAGCATCCAGCGAAACGTTCCGTCGTGATGCAGCATGCGGTGCTCGCTCTCAAAGTGCGGCGTCGTGCCGTTTTGATGCGCAGCAATTTCGTTTTTGACCCTGGCGCGGTCTGCATCGTGGATACGGTCGAACCATTCTTCCGGTTTGTTGCTGATTTCGTTTTCCTGAAAACCCAACATCGATTTCCAGCGGGCGGAAAAATGCACCTCGTTCTCGGGAATATTCCAGTCCCACAAGCCATCATTGGAGCCAAGAGCCGCCAGCGCGTAACGCTCTTCACTTTCCTTCAGCGCTTCCTGGGCCCGCTTGTGCGCTAACTGCGTGGTGATACGCGCGACTGCCACAGGAAAGTCGATGGGCTTGGTCAGGTAATCGTTGGCGCCCAAATCCAAAGCCGTGATGATGTCCTCGCTCTGGTTCTTCGCGGTCACCATAATCACCGGAAGTTCCGCCGCTGAGTACACTTTTCGCAATATGCGTAGCGCGTCGAGACCGGTAATTTCTGGCATCTCGATATCCAACAACACCAAATCCACGCCATCCTGTTTGATGCTTTCCACCAAATCGTGTGCGCCATTGGCCACCAGCACGTCATAGCCCTTGCGCGCGAGTCTGCGCGCAAGCATGTCGCGGTTCATCTCATTGTCGTCCACAATCAGTATTCGGTTTGTGTGCGGTTTCATGATAGTTTTTTCGCCAACAGGAAATTTTCAATCTTTTCGCTCAAGCGCGTGAACTCAATCGGTTTCGTGTCGTAATCGTCGCAACCCGCTTCGAAGGCCTTCTCGCGATCGGTGACCATGGCGTGCGCGGTCAGCGCAATGATCGGAATGTGTCGCGTGGACTCATTGCTTTTCAGCAGCCGGGTAACTTCCCATCCGTTCATCATCGGCAAACTAATGTCCATTAATATCAAGTCGGGTGATTTGGAACATGCCAGCAGGTGCCCCTGCTCCCCATCGTGTGCGGCGATCACCGTGTAGCCCTTGCGTTGCAGACGCCGGGACAACATGTCGCGATTCATTTCATTGTCTTCGACCAACAAGATCGTCGGCATGATGTACATCTCCTGTCGATTTCAATTCTGTTTGACGCTTGGATTTCTTAGCCCCCGATACCGATGGCGCTGGATGACGTCCTACATCCCCCGAGCGAGCCATGCGGTACTTTTCAACCAGCACTGCAAGACGGTCACGGTCAACCGGTTTAACTAGATAACTGGCAGCTCCCAGATCAAGTCCCATCGGCTCATTGTCGACGATAGTCACAATAATGACGGGGATTTCCGCTAGCGCCGGATCGCTTTTGAGTTTCTTCAGCACTGACCAGCCATCGAATTCCGGCATGACCACATCCAACGTGATCACCAGCGGTTTTTCCTGCTTCGCAAGCCGCAAGCCCTCCTCACCGTTGGAGGCGGCCACTACACGAAATCCCGATTTGCTGAGAAAGCGAGACATCAGATCCCGTACTGCAGCGTCATCGTCTATAACCAGAATCGTGTCTTGATAAATCCTGGAGCCCGCCGGCGAATCCTCATTCGCAGAGGCCGGACGCGCGAGTTTTATGGCGTCCAGAACTACCTGGGTTGGCAATTGCACGGTGAAAATGGAGCCCTTCCCGGGTTCGCTTTGCACACTGATCTGTCCTCTCATGAGCTGTACGAAGCGATGGGTGATCGCCAGTCCAAGACCTGTGCCGCCATATTTTCTGGCGATCGAAGCATCCGCTTGCGAAAATTCAAAGAACAAATTCTGTTGCTGCTTCTCGGAGATTCCAATGCCCGTATCGCTGACCCGGAACCGGATGTAACCATCGCGGTCGTTCTGATCGACATCCAGCGCGATGGTGCCGTGATCGGTAAATTTGCATGCGTTGCTCAGCAAATTAAACAGGATCTGTCTGACTTTGGTGATATCCGCCCGCATGAAGCCTAGATTTTCTGATACCTGGATCTTGATCTGATTGCTGTTCTTTGCGGCAGCAGGCTGCAACGTCGTCGCGATTTCGTCGATGAGCGGCAATACCTCAAAATCCTCAAGGTGCAGGCCCATCTTCCCGGCTTCAATTTTCGAAAGATCAAGAACGTCGTTGATCAGTGACAGTAAGTGTTTGCCCGCTGATTGAATCTTTCGCAGATCTTCCACATTCTCCGAGCGCCCCGATTCGCGCGCCTCTTCGTCCAGCATTTCGCTGTATCCAATGATGGCGTTGAGCGGGGTGCGCAATTCGTGGCTCATATTCGCGAGGAACGTACTCTTCGCGCGACTGGCTTCCTCGGCAGTGTGCTTGGCGGTCAGCAACTCTTCCTGCGTTTGCCTGCGGTGCAGGATTTCTTTCTCCAGTTCCAACGTCCTGGTTTTCAATTCATCGTTCGCGGAGCGCAGCGCCCCATCCCGGTGCTGGATTTCAGAGAGCATGGTGTTAAAGCCATCGATCAGCCTGCCAATCTCATCGCCATAGGATTTTGTGGCGCGCACCGAATAGTTCTTGTTAGCGGAGACCTCTCTCATCGAATCTTCCAGGTGCAAAATCGGCCTGGAAATCAGTCTCTGCAATTTCGAGGAAACGAATAATGCGAAGCTGCCGGAGATCAGCACAAAGATGCAGAGAAGCCCGCCGTACCGTTTGGCTCGCACGCTCCATTGCCGCATGTCGGATTGCAAAAACAGTGTGCCGAGGTGTTCCCCATTCAGAGTGACGTCGTGGAACACTTGCAAATATCCGCCGTAAAATCGATATCCCTGGTCTTGCGCCAGAGACGGAAGGACCTTCGGGAAGGTGTCGTTGGCACGCGAATAATGCGCAAATTCCTTGCCATCCACGCTGTACAGTACCGCGGCCACGATGTCTTCTTTCGCGGTGAGCGCCGTCAGTGTCGCGGTCGCGGCGGGCACGTCCTTAAATTCCATGGCGCCCGCGCTGTTGTAGCCAATAATTTCCGCTTGTGTGCGAAGGTCTTGAACGAGCAAGTGCCGGAAGGCCACCAAGTCATAAATGAGGAAGCTCAACGCGGAAAGCACCAGCGCGGCGCTGCTGGTGAGCATTGTAATGAGCGTCAATTTCCGCTTGATGGAAAGACTATGAAAATTCATCCGGGCTTCCTTGCCGAGGGCCCGGCCGGCGCGATGATTCTCGCCAGCGTCAGTAGCCTGGAACTGATGTTCAAATTCCCATCGTGAGCTGCGTCGACATTCACTTCAAACCGCACGCGGTTGTCTTCCAACATCAACCGGATCATGCCGCCACGCTCGGCAAAGCCCGGCGTTTCTCCAACCGTCAGGACAGGAAGTCCTTTGACGGCATCAAATATTTCCTCGAAGTGCATTTTCTCCGAGGAACTCACGAACAGAATCCTGCAGTCCTTAAAATCCCTGGAATCCTTAAGTTCTTTGCTCCACTTGAACCGCCGGATCACGAAGCCTCGCGTTCCAATTTTCTTGCCTTCCACAACGTGATTGATGATGTCTCCGAACGGATCCGTCCCCAGCACTCCGATGACAATGGGAGAATCCGGCTCCGCAAACGCCGTCGAAGGCCACTCCACGAATTTCGCGAAGTTGTAAATGAAGCCGGCCTTGACGAGATATTCCGACGAATCGGACCCATCGCCGGCTTGTGCACCAGCCGATGCCGTCCAATTCAACGTCATGCTGAAGACGGCGATCAAAATTGCCAGCCGTCTCAACATGCCGCCCGCGGGCCTCGTATGTTCAAAACGCTTCACTGTTCACTTTCCAATTACTTGAAATTTACAGTAACGCTGCCGTAAACAGCGCGCTTCACGATCGTAGGAGCGGTATTGATGAAGTCAGGAATAAATTCCAGGTGCTGGTTGTTGAGCAAGTCCTGGCCGGTAATGGAAAACTGTACGCGCGGCACTGGGCGCCAACCGACGTGCGCATCCAGCGAGTAGTAGGCCGGTATGTTCAGGGCCGCAAGATGATCGACAAATCTCAGAGTATTGTCGAGGTCAAAATGCCGTGGCAAATCCAGCGAAGATCGCACGTACCACTGATGACGTGGGTTCGATCCGTTGGGAAGATCGGCAGTGGGATCGAGACTGTTAGAGTTCTTCGCTATGTCCATTTGTAGATAGCTGTAAGAACCCACCAGTCTCCAAGTCGGGGTGACTTTCCAATCAGCGATAAATTCGGCGCCGTATGTTCCGCCGCCCATTTTGTTGCCCGCCACAAAAGGAACAACCAGATCCGTCGGAACCGGATTGCCTTCGAGAAATGGCGCGCCAGGCTCCGCCGTCCGTAGATTCGAATAGCGGTTGTAGAAAGTCGCGACGTCCGTAGAAAGGGTGTTCGTCACCTGCACGCGATAGCCCAATTCATAGGCCAACAGATCTTCTGATTGGAAGTTGTTGCTCCCATACACAGTCACCAGTGCAGGGAACGGCGTCGGATTTTGCGGTATTCCAGGAGGTACTACCTCCGAAGTGAGTCGCAATCCTTCTTCGGTTAACGCCGGGGTCCGAACTGCGCGAGACACTGCGGTCCAGATCGACTGGTTGGGCGTCATAGTCCAGAGGAGTCTGACGTTGGGCTCGAATTCGAAGCCGGTGAAGGTGTTATCCTCAAATTTCGAACCGATTGTTAAACGCAAAGAGTGGACGAGACTGATCTCATCCTGCAAGAAAGCGCTGAATTGATTCAGAGATCGCTGGTTGGGCTGCAGCGAAACGGAAAAACTGGGGTCGTTGCGATCCATGATGGACCGGTATCCAAGACCCCACACCATTTGTTGTGAATCACCGAGGTGGAAGCCATCCTGAAAGTCCACGTCGAAAAGATTTTGGTGATCCACGAATAACGAATTGTCCGATAGGGTCGTGTTGTCGTAGTACATCTGCAACGACATCGATCCCCCTTCGGAAGAATGGTTCCAACGCCCCAGAACGTTTCCGCCGCTGTATGCCCCGGTATTCGGAAAAGTATTGGAATAAGGTGCCGCGAAGGATGGAACCGTTAAAGTTTCGTTGTACCCGCTGTGGTACAGGTCACCTTGTAACGTGAAAGAATTTGAGCCCGCGGGCGTATAGTCCGCGCGAAACCCTCCACGCTGGGCCTCCCACCCGTCGTTCGCGGTACCACCGTTGGCATACTGGGACGGAGCCCAGTCGAAATACTTCCCGTAGACGCGGTACGTTGTGTCCCCGCCGATTTTGTCGCCATAGCGAGCAGCCACTGAGCCGCGTTCTTCATTGCCGCCGCCCGCGGTTACCAGCCCACCTTGCGTAGCTTTGGCTTTCTTGGTGATGATGTTAATTACGCCATTGACAGCATTCGCTCCCCACAAAGTTGCTCCGGGTCCACGAATGACTTCAATGCGATCGATATCCTCGAGCATCACGTCTTGCACGTTCCAGTAAACTCCCGAGAAGAGCGGCGTGTATACGCTTCGGCCGTCGATCAGCACCAACAGCTTGTTGTCGAACCGTCCATTGAAGCCGCGCGATCCGATGGCCCACTTGTTTTCGTCAATGCGCGCCACTTCCAGACCAGGGACGAGTCGCAGCGCTTCGGGAATGCTGGTAGCGCCTGAGCGTCGCAAGTCCTCCTGCGTGATGACAAAAATCGCGGCGGCAGCATCAGCGACCTTCTGTGTGCGCTTCGAGACGGAAGTCACCTGAATATTCATCAGGTCTTCCATGCTGAGAGCTGTCACGTCCGGCACGCTCTGCTGGCTTTGAGCAGCGCCGTTCGCTGCCAGAAAGACAGTCATGAAACTCGCAAGCACGGTTCGCCCGACGATCCGCGCGGCGGCTAAACTGGGTGGGTGTTTCGAAAACATGGTTATATTCCCTTCTCTGAAAACTCGAGCTGCGTTCTTGTTAGGTCCCCAAAACTTGATATTCATTTGCTCTTTCTGGCCCTTAATCTCGGTCACTGCATCAACCCTTGCATTTCAACGCTCCACCCGCTGGTTCCCCGAATCCCTCTGAAACACAGCGTTATTGCAGCGGCTTTTTTCCACTTACCGTAAATACCGTCGAATATGTCAGGGTGTCCGGCCGGCGCAGATATTCGAGAAATCTCTGCGCGTGTTGCCTGGCCGCGGCCTCACTGCCCAACACTTTCTTCAGTTGTGGTGCCGCAATCTCCAACTTAAGTTCCCACTGCTTCAAGATTTCCGGACCAACTACTCCTGCTATCAGGTGGTAGCTTTCCACCTGTACGTCGATGTGTTGCAATCCCGCTCTTTGCACGAACGAAAAAAGTTTTCTTCCCACGAAGGGATCAAATCCGGTGGCAGCCAGCGCGGTAACGACTTTCTCGCTGGTCCGTTGCATCTCCGCATCTTCGGGGTAGTGCCACAAGAGCTGGCCGTCCAGGTCTTGCAAAAGCAGGGTCCCGCCAGGCCGGCAAACTCTAACCATCTCGCGTACGGCCTGTTCTTTATTCCTCAAGTATTCGAGCAACATCCGCGAATACACCAGGTCAAAGCGATTCGATGGAAATTCCATCGCGTGAGAGTCCCCACACACAAAATTCATTGATTCGACCCCGCGATGCCGCTGTCTCGCTTCCCGTATGCGGTGCTGGCTAATGTCCACACCGGTCGCTTGTATGGACTTATCGAGGGCGACCACCTCGCGCAATATGACTCCCGGCCCACAACCCACAGAAAGAACTTCTGCGCCCGCGCCAACGCGATGCGCCAAGTATTTTTGCACCCACGCATGGGCGTCCACTTTGGCCTCCAGGCGCATCGCCTCGCGCGGGTCTTCCATGATGTATTCGACTGCGGACACGCCTTTGCTCATTACTTTTCCTGCCCGATCAGAGCTGGCTGCTCCTGTTGCCTCTCCAGCCGCGCCAAGATTCGTGAATAGAAACCGTCAACGTGTTTGTAAAAACCCGGGTGCCCATCCTTGAGCCAGATTCCCTGGCAGTAATGGCGGACAAACTCGCCGCCCAGCTTCACCAAGGCGTGCGTAGCCATTTCGTCCGCGATCACCGGAATTTCATCCAATTCGAAATCTTTATAAGCGGCGGAAGCGGCGGTCAACAGCACGGAGGAGACGTCGGCGACTTCAGAATCCGGAAGCGTGGGCAATAACAGCAGGTCGCAGCGATTTTCCAGGTAGCTGAAATTAATTCCTAATGGCCCGCGATACGCGATGGCCGCACCGATGGGTTCTTCTTTGTTGGCACGATAAGCTAGCCAGACGTGCCGCGAACGCCGCAATCCGACGCTGCGATACAATTCCGCTACTGTTTCGAAGTCCGTGTCTTGCTCTAATTCCTCAGCGATGACATAAATTCTGCCTCGCGCCCTGGAAGCGATTTCGAGCAGCGCGCTTTTATGCGACGCACTGTAAGGAACTACACGAATTCGTTTCGCTGCTGGCAGCACCAAAGTTCGCGGTAGCCCGAAGTAAGCATGCCGCTGAACGGACGAGAGTGATTCCCCGATGGTCTTTACCATCGATCCAAATACCCGCGCCGGAAACCGATTCTCCGGGCGAAACCAGTTCTGCGCCGAGACGTCGCAATCTTTCCGAATTCTCGCCGCCGCCGCCGCAAGCAATACCGCCCGGGATGCATAGGGATTGTTGTCGGAGACCAGGTGCTGCGACATCCAGCCGTTCTGCGACGCTCTCCACACCGCTAGAGATGCCAGTCCTCGTTTGTGATCTCCGGCCGTCAGCACATACAAAAGTGAATCGCCCACTCGTAACATCCGACGCCAGTTCTCACGCACTTGCGCAACGTGAGGAAAAAGCCGCGCCGCTTTATCCGGATACAGAAACCCGGTGCGCTCATAAAGCGCGAATATTTCAGTGACCGATAGCGCGTTCACTTGCACGCCATACCGGTCGTACACGTCCGCCAGCTGCGGAAGGCTGTCGACCATTTGCTGATCTAACTGGTCTAGCGGCATTTCTTCTCCGTGGCCGCGTTCGGCCACTTGGCAACACTGCGCGTACAAGCAACGGCGACTCGGCGAAAGGGCCGGGTTGGACGTAGCTAGTACTATCAGTACGTTTTTAGGCGTCAGCGAAGTGTTCCTGAATGGGACCTTAGTACTGATTTGACCCACCCGCACGGCTGCACTATTAACCTCTTGCATACATTCGGCGCGCCGTATCCCGCTGGAATACCTGGTTTTGTCGGAAATCGAACGCTTTCGGGGGTTGCGACCGGGCGTGACCCGATTTTCCTGTTTGACACTGTGGAGTGCCTTCTGACGAGCGCCTCGGACCAGTTTTGGGGCCGTATCACCCGCATTTTCGGGCGGATCCAGGTACACTGGCAAGCCGACTTATCCTTTATGTATGCAATCGGGCCAGGAAAATGAGGCGAACGAGATGACAGCTGAGTGGCGTGGAAAATGGGCGTTAATTACTGGGGCCAGTGCGGGGATCGGCGTCGCCCTGGCAAAAGAATTGGCCGCCGGGGGAGCGAATCTGGTTCTGACCGCGCGACGGCAAGCGCGACTTGAAGAATTGGCGAGCGAGCTTTCCGCAAAACACAAAGTTAAAACTTCCATATTTGCGGCGGATCTTGTCGATGTAACCGCGCCGGAAAAAATTTATGCCTTTACCCGCGCGCAAGGAATCTTCGTTGAGCTTCTTGTGAACAACGCGGGTTTCGGCGCTTACGGCGAGCTGCCTTCAGTTGAAGTAAGCCGCTTGCTGGACATGGTGCAAGTTAATTGCGCCGCGGTGGTCCATTTAACGCGGCTATATCTGCCGGAGATGATGAAGCGGCACAGCGGCGATATTTTGATTTTAGCTTCTACTGCGGCCTTCCAAGCCGTCCCGTACATCTCCACCTACGCCGCGACTAAAGCTTTCGATCTACTCTTCGCAGAAGGCCTGGCGGAAGAAATGAAGCGTCACGGCATTCGCGTTTGCGCGCTTTGTCCAGGGTCGACGGAATCAGAATTTCATGTGGTCGCAGGCCAGGAAAAATTCATGCGTAAAGCGGAGACCGCGGAGAAGGTGGCGCACACGGGCCTCAAGGCCTTGGCAGCCGGCAAAAGCTACGTGATCTCTGGGCTGGGAAATTATCTTGGCGCTCAAGGTGAACGCCTGGTGCCACGCAGAATGGTCACCCGCATTGCCGCAGGGATGTTCAAACCACGCGAGCGTTAACGCCAGAGCTCAAGCTCACGCGAAATAAATCAGCCTCTGCAACTAAATTCCGCTACTAAAAACGACGAAGCCTTTCTGACAGCTAATTGCACTGCCAGAAAGGCCGCCGCCGTCTTCAAGGAGAGAAGCTCTTAAGTAAAATAGTTAATTGGCCGGGGGCGGCGTGGTGACTCCCGCAGCCGCTCCACCGCGATGTCCATGTCCCGGTCCGCCAGCTTGCACGGTATAGTCCGCCGACACCGTAAATAACGTCCCGGCGGGCTCAGCCTTCTGAATATTTGACAGTGCGAAAGTGGTGGTGCCGAACCGCGGATCCGTTCGTGTACTCTGTACCACCGTTTGGAGATCTGGCGAATACCAGCGTTCCGACACGATTTGTATAGGGGCGCTATTGCCGATTTCTCCCGCTGCGATCGTGCGCGTGGTGCGAGTGCCTTCGGCACTCACGCCATTGATAACTTGCGTTCCGAGGGAATCGACCTTCAACGCTCCAGAGGCTTCTTCCTGCGCTTGTCGAGCCTGCATTTTCTGCGCAAAAGCCTGCGCCTTAGCGGTATTCCCGGCGGCTCCGCCCGCCGGCAAGGTCATCTTGTACGCCACCTTCTTATCGGGATTCAGCAGGTAGTGCGAGCCAGCAACCGGATCGGATATGGCCACCATTTTATGTGTGCCGCCAGTTGCCGCCAGCGGTCCCACGCCCGTAAAAGTCACTTCCCGGCGAGAGCGCCCTTGGGTATCGCGGTAAATAGCGCCCTGGACGGTGCGATTGATGGTCGTCTTTCCATCCTGCAAGGTCTGACTTGTAGTTGACGTGGAGGTCGCCGAAAATGGAGCACCTGTCACAACTTTTCCGCCGTGCATTCCTTCGAAGCCCATCAACTCCATCGGACCGCCAAATGGCCCCCGATGACCGCCTGGCCCTTGCGCAACCGCCGTTCCCACACCCAAAACTAATGTGCCACCCAACACTAAATGCATCCACCCGTTTCGCTTCATGCAGCTCTCCTCTTCTCTCCCTATGCGGTGACTCATCACTGCAGAAATTTATTATTCGGGCAAGCGCACCGCTTGCGCGGAGCCGTCGTTGCCCACCAGTACATCAACTTGAATCCAGTCACTGGCCTCGTCTTCATTCACCGGCAAACCGAACGCAGCAAGCGAAGCTCTTTCCATTCCCACCCGCACAACGGCGCCATCTTCCGCTTCCTGTAAAGAACTCCCAGGCAACTGTATAAAATCATTGCCGCCGCTTTCATTGTCGGCCATCAGTATCTCGGGATCATCGCCGACAGTACTGTCGCTGGTCCCCGACGGATCGGTCGACTGGCTTGTAACCGCATCGAGAGCCACAGTCGCGGAAGTAGCTATGTTTCCGCCGAGCGAACCTTGGCGCCATTTATGCCAGTCCCATACCCCGAGTGTGCATACGATCACCGCGGCGGCCGCCAGCCCCCAGGTCGCAAGTTGCAAAAATCTACGCTCTTGCCTGGGCTGGTGCTTGAGCCGAAACTGTTGCAATACTCGCGCTTCTACGCGAGCCGGCACGTGTAACGTCCGGCTATTTTCCGCCAGCGCAGCCAGTTCCACCTGGGCCGCGGCCCAAGAGGCCCCCAGCGCGGCGCACCGGCCGCACACTCGAGCGTGCTGCACCGCGCGCGCGCGGCCGTCGTTGCTGATTGAGCCGTCGCGTTGCGAATCCAAACCTAAAATTTCAAATTCTTCGCAGTTCATATCAATCTACCATTCCCTTATCGTGCTACCGAGCTCCAGCGCCGCGGCGCGTCGCGGAGCATTTCCAGCTTGGCGAGCAGCAGCGCGCGCCCGCGATGCAACCGAGAACGAATCGTGCCGATGGGGCAATCGAGCATCCGCGCGGCCTGGTCATAAGTCATTTCTTCCAGCTCGCACAAAACCACTGTCTCGCGGAATTCGATAGGTAATTCCAGCACTGCGGCTCTCACCTTTTCCAGCCGCTCGCGTTGTTCCGCCCACATCGCTGGCGTGAAAGAATCCCGCAGCGTCAATCCGCCACCGCTGCCATCTTCCTGCCGCTCCACTAAAGAAATCTCTCGTGGCAAACGTTCGTTGTACTTCATGATCTTGTTGCGCGCGACTCCGAAAAGAAATGCCGGCAGAGTGCCTCGTTCAATGTCGTATTTGCCCGGCTCGCGAACCAACGTCATAAAAACGTCCTGAACAATTTCCTCCGCTCCCCAGGAGCTGCCAGTCATGCGAAACGCAAAGCGGTATAGCACGTCCGCATGTCTGCGATACAAAGCTGCAAATGCTTCTTCGTCGCCCTTGGCGGAGCGTTTGAGCAGCTCTTGGTCCTGATCGTTCGGTCGAATTTTCATCGGGTCTGATCAGGCATTATGCGTTTCATCTAGCATTTCCCAGGCAAGCACCAAAAAGTTCCCGGTCTAATCCGGCCGGGATTTACGGCATTTCGTTCGGAAGGTCAGTTGCGTGATCGCTGGGTGTTAGACGGCCTTGTGCAGAATTGGGTTTCCTACATCGCCTTTGCGTCGCCGGACTTCTACCTGGGCTAGTCAGCTCCGACTAAAGTACCCACTTCCCATTGATTCGTGTCGGGCTTAGTATGCAAGCGAAGGAGAACGTCATGAAAATAACTGGCAACACAATCCTGATAACCGGCGGAGGCTCTGGTATCGGCCGCGGCCTTGCCGAGGCTTTTCACGCGAAGGGCAATCAAGTGGTTATTGCAGGCCGTCGCAAGAACCTCCTTGATGAAACCGTCGCGGCCAACCCCGGGATGAAAGCGGCGGTCCTGGATATTGAGAACAGTGAAACGCTTCGGACTTTCGCGGAAAAACTAAAGAAGGACTTCCCCACCCTTAACGTCGTCATCCATAACGCCGGGATTATGAAACCCGAGTCCTTGAAGGACGCCGCGGTTGCGGATGCTGAGGCTATGGTGACCACGAATCTGCTCGGCCCAATTCGCTTGAACGCAGCGTTACTGCCCTTCCTTCTCAAACAGCCAAACCCGGTGATCATGACTGTTTCGTCCGGCCTGGCATTTGTACCACTGGCCATGACGCCGACCTATTGCGCTACCAAGGCCGCGATCCATTCTTATACCCAATCGATGCGCTATCAACTTAAAGACACCAAAGCGCAGGTCCTCGAACTCATCCCGCCCTACGTCCAGACGGAATTGATGGGACCGAGAATGGCAAGCGATCCGAATGCCATGCCTCTCAAAGACTTTATTTCCGAAACCATGAGCATCCTCGAGAACTCGCCAAACAGTACGGAGATTTGTGTCGAGCGCGTAAAGCCGCTGCGGTCCGCCGAGGCAAGCGGACAGTACGACGCTTTTTTCAAGAACTTCAATGATGGGATGGCCGCTGCAGCGGTAGCACATTAGCAGCGCCCAGATCGGCGCAAAGGCGCAGCCTACACCAACCGCGCCAGCAGAATACTGTCGCGATTCAAGGCGTAATGGCTTGGTCTAGCAACTCGATCACGTGCAAAACCTGCTGATTGGTGCGATGCATCTCCGCGCCCGCACGCATCTGCAGCAGACAGCCCGGATTTGAAGTGGCGATGATCTGCGCCTGCGTCGCTGAAGCGTAGTGCATTTTCTCGGCCAGCAACTCGAGAGAAGCATCCGTCTGTGTAACGTTGTAGACCCCGGCTGACCCACAGCAGAGTTCGGAGTGCGGCAATTCCACCAGGTCAAGCCCCGGAATAGAACGCAATAATTTTCGCGGAGCTTCGCGCACTTTTTGGCCGTGAAGCAAATGACAGGAATCCTGATACGTAACGCGCAGCGGCAGCGCCTTAGGCGGCGCGGACAACCCCAGAGCGGCGAGAAATTCAGTAACGTCGCGTGTTTTCTTCCCGAAGGCCGCAGCTTGCCCGTATTCAGGTTCGCTCGGAGTGAAAAGATGATCGTATTCCTTGAGCGTGGAGCCGCAGCCCGCGGCATTGGTCACAATCGCGTCTACATCATCTAACACGAAAGCGCGCAGATTTTCGCGCGCCAACTGCCGAGCTACGTCGCGAACACCCGCGTGGGCCGCAAGCGCGCCGCAGCATAGTTGCCCGTCGGGCACAACAACATCGCAACCGTTGGCGGTTAACACCCGAATCGTTGCGGCGCTCAGCTCCGCGAAAGTTACGTTGGCCACGCAGCCAGCAAAAAATGCCACTCGGGCGCGCCGTGCGCCGGCAGCTGGAAATGTCTTGCCCAGACGATCGTAGAAAAAATTACTATCAACACGCGGAAGCAGCCGTTCGCGTTTATCCAGGGCAAAAAGTCTCAAAATGCCGGTAAACCGCGCCAGCGATTGTAGTCCGGAGCGTTGATAAAAACGCAGCAAGCGCGCCACAGTTGCGATGCGTTTTGGATAAGGCAGCAACCGCCGATACACCACGTCGCGAGCAATCCGCGATAACAACGGACGCCGGTAATCACGCTCGATGCGTGCCCGAGCGTGCTCCACGAGCTTTCCATATTCGACCCCGGAGGGGCACGCCGTCTCACAAGCGCGACAATCGAGACATTTGTCGATGTGATCGACGAATGAGTCCGTGACCGAAACGTCGCCTTGCTGCACGTGAATCATCTGATGGATTCGCCCGCGCGGCGAATCGGCTTCCAGATTCCAAAGCCGGTACGTGGGGCAGGCATTCAGACAAAGTCCGCAATGAATACACCGCGCGTAATCTTCGTAAATGGGAATCAAGCCAGGAATAGGACTCAGTGTCATGAGCGCTTAGTCCATGATAATGCTCATCGCAGCGATGTCTTCAAACAAACCGAAACCGTTGCGCTATTGATTCGAATTGCGATCAGATCCCGGCGACGAATCGTCCCGGAGCGAAAACATTTTCAGGATCGAAGGCACTTTTGACGCGGCGCATAAGAGCAGCGTCGTTTCTTGCGGGTCCCCAAATGTTGACAACGCGTTTTAAGGACGTCGGGCAGAAGAGAATGGATGCGGAGCCATTATGCGCGGCCGCGTATTCAAATACGCCTGAAGCAATGTGCGCTAGCGAGCCGATCGTTTTATCGTTCAAATCGCCGGGTTGTAGCGCGCAATATAACGGACCCGAGGAATTTGCAAAGATACAGCACGGTATCGAAAAACGCGCCGCGAGGGCATCCAGCATTGAAACGTCTGCCGAAAAGCCAGGGACGGTATTGATCTTAAACATGGTCGCGGTGGGGCCACCACGAGAAAGCAGTTTAATCAGCTCCGTCAATCCCACACGTAGAGATTTTTGATCGGATTCCCCAAGCAAATGGTAACTGCTCGCCCCGCATTGCTGTGCGTAATGCACCAGTTCGGAAGGGTATCGGCGAAGAATCGGTTCCGCGCCTTCAAATCCCACACACGCGTGCCACGCTCCATGCGTGAACCAGGACGGCAACGCTGCATCACGATCTTTTCTGAACCCCGCAGCAATGGCATGTGCGGCCTCGGGTCCAAGAATGTCAAAAGAGCTCGGCGTCAGCGGCGATTTTGCAACCATGGCTTGAAACCGCGCGACGGAATCGACCGACGAAAAAGTGCTCATCACATGGCCGTGACCTTCAGGTAATGGAAATGTCCGGAAATTGAGACGCGTGATCGCTCCAAGAGTTCCGAGCGATCCAATCAGCAATTTGTGCAGATCGTAACCCGTAACATTTTTTACTACTCGTCCACCGCTTTTCGTAAAGGTCCCTGCTCCATTGACAAATTCGGCTCCAAGTAAAAAATCTCGCGCTGAACCATAGCCGGGCCGCAGAGAGGAACCGATGTTCGATGCGATCGTTCCGCCCACCGTGCATTCCTCAAAAAAAGGAACGGCAAGCGGGGCGAATTGCTTTTGTTGGGCGAGCGCGTCGGACAATTCCGTCAAACTCATTCCAGCATCAACGCTAAGGGTGAGATCACCAGGATCGTAATACGCAATTTGATTCAATCCGGTCATGTTCAGCGCAATGTCATAACGCGCGGGCGGCATTCCCATGCCCAGTTTTGTACCGCGCCCGCAAGGAATCAGCGCCAATTTCTCGCTCTTCGCGAAACGTACGATCTCCACTACTTCGGCGGGCGAGGCTGGCTTGGCAACGGCTGACGGAACTACGCCATCGACAGAAAACTTTGCACAAAATTCCGGATCACCATTCACATGGGCCGCGCTGATAACAGCCTCAAGCCGCGCAGCAACGTTTGTTGCCACAGTGCTCATAGCGGAACGGCTCGAACACCTGCCTGCGCTCTAGGCGTAATCTCGCCGCAACCTTTATTCAGCGGAAAAATCTTGCCGGGGTTCAAGGCTGATCGCGGATTAAACGCATCATGAATTCGCCGCATCAGGTCAAAATCGTCATCAGAAAAAAGCAGCGGCATCAATTCGCTTTTTTCCATGCCCACGCCATGCTCGCCGGTCAGCGCGCCGCCAATTTCCACGCAATAACGAATGATCTCGGCGGAAGCCTCAATGGCTCGCTCATATTGCCCCGCATCCCGCGCATCAAACAAAACAATGGGATGCAGATTTCCGTCCCCAGCGTGAAAAATATTCCCAACCTTGAAATTATATCGCTCACCGATTTCCCGAATGCGTCGCAAGGCCTGGGGAATTTTTGATCTCGGTATGACGCCGTCGAGCACATAATTACTGGTTGCAATTCGCCCCAGCGCGCCAAAGGCATTCTTGCGCCCTTTCCAGAGCAGCTCGCGTTCTTGTTCATCGCCAGCCACACGCACTTCACGCCCATGATGCGCGCCGCACACCTCTTCCACGGCGGCCACCTGCGCCGCCACTGCTTCCGCCATACCTTCCAGCTCAATCAACAGCACCGCGGCGCTATCCAGCGGAAACCCCGCGTGGATGAAGTCTTCCACCGCTCGCAGCGTCCAACCATCCAGCATCTCACACGCCGCCGGAGTAATCGCGCGCGCCGTTATCTCTGCGACCGTCTCCGAAGCATCGTCAACGCGGTCAAAAATCGCCAGTAAAGTTTTTACGCTTTCAGGTTTGCGCAAAAGCTTCACAGTAATTTCCGTGACCAGCGCAAGCGTCCCTTCCGAACCCACAACAAGACCAGCCAGATCGTAGCCCACGGAATCACCATGGCGGCTGCCTACGCGACAAATCTCCCCATCGGGTAAGACCAATTCCAGCGCAGTCACGTGATTGCTCGTCACTCCATAAGCCAGCGTGTGCGGCCCGCCCGCATTTTCCGCAACGTTGCCGCCGATCGTGCACGATTTCTGACTGGATGGATCCGGCGCGAAATAAAGTCCGGCGGGCTCAACCGCGCGCGTCAATTCGTAATTGACCACACCCGGCTGCACGACAGCGCGCTGATTTTCCAGATCGAGTTCCAGGATTCGATGCATGCGCGCAAACACAATCATGATTCCGCCGGTGCGCGCCAGCGCGCCGCCGGAAAGTCCCGTACCGGCGCCGCGCCCGATGACCGGAACATCGTGTTGCGCAGCTAACCGGACTACCTGCGACACCTCTAGCGTAGTCGTGGGAAAAACCACCGCACCGGGCCGGCCTTTTTCCACTGAGCCATCATATTCATAGAGCAACAAGTCTTCCGGCCGGTGAAGCACCATGGAAGCCCCGACAATGTTTTGCAATCCGCGAATAACTTCGCGGTGCAAAGGTTTTCGAGCGGTGTTTTCCGCTAGCAAGTAGGTAACCTCCTTCCCCACTATAGTGAGGCTGGCGTCACCCTTGCAATCAACGTGCATGCTCGCTTGCGCGTCAATGCAGACGCCCCGCCGCGCTAGACCTGTGCTAGTGTATTTTTCCTGTCGCAAAAGGATGATGGATGCCCAGGCCAAAAATTCTCGCCACCAGACCGCTCTTCGAAGAAGCACGCCGCATTTTGCAAGAAAAATGTGAGGTGGAATATTGGTCTGAGCCGGAGCGTATACCAAAAGAAGAGCTTTTCGCACGCGCACAGGACAAGCAAGGTTTGGTGTGCCTGCTGACAGAACGCATAGACGAACCTTTTTTGCGTGCAGCTCCCCAACTAAGCATCGTCGCAAACGTGGCTGTGGGCTTCGATAATATTGACGTCCCGGCTTGCACCAAACGCGGAGTCGCAGCAACCAATACTCCCGGCGTCCTGGACGAAACCACCGCGGACTTTGCATGGACGTTGATGATGGCCGTGGCGCGCCGTCTCGGTGAAGGTGAAGCTCTCGCGCGCTCCGGCCAGTGGAAGGGCTGGGACCTCGATCAGCTTGTCGGCGCGGATGTGTGGGGAAAAACCCTCGGCCTGGTCGGCTTCGGCCGCATCGGCCGCGCGATGGCGCGTCGGGCAAGTGGATTCAAAATGAAAGTACTGTACACCGATGTCGCGCGCGTGTCCGAAGAAATCGAGAAAGAACTAAACGCTGAGTATCGCGATATGGATACCTTGCTTGCGCAATCCGATTTCATCAGCGTGCACGTGCCGCTGCTCCCGGAAACCCAAGGATTGTTTACCACCGCAAAATTTTCGCGCATGAAGCCGACCGCCTTTTTCATCAATACGGCACGTGGTTCCGTGGTCGACGAAGCGGCACTGGTACACGCCCTGGAGACCAAAAAAATCGCCGGAGCGGCTTTGGACGTTTACGAAAAGGAGCCGGTCATTCATCCCGGGCTAAAACGCCCCAATGTTGTGCTAGCTCCGCACCTCGCCTCCGCGTCGCTGGAGACACGCACCAAGATGGCGTGCATCGCCGCAACCAACGTGCGAGATTTTTTTGATGGCAAGCGCCCACCAAATATTTTGAATGCCGAAGTTTTGAAAACTACCGAGTGAGCCGGTAAATCCCCCATGGCGGATTTGAAGCAACTCGCCCGCCGCATCTTCCACGAAACTTTGGCGGCTATCGACATCCCGCTCACCATGCAACGAAAATTGCTGCGAGAAGGATCGCTGCTGCGTTGCGGGGACACAGCCATCGAACTATCGCACTTTACAAAAGTACGCGTGGTAGCTATCGGCAAGGCTGCGCACGCGATGCTGGACGGCTTCAAAGCTATTTTGCCGCAAGACTTTTCTTTTGCGGGCATAGCTTCGGCTCCGGTTGCTCCGGCGACGCCGCAGATCGGCGTTCAATATTTCATTGGCGGACATCCGATTCCCAATGAAGATAGCTGGATTGCCGCAAAAGCAATCCTGGAAATGTTGTCGGCTTGCGACAACCAGACTCTGGTTTTCTTTCTATTGTCTGGCGGAGGCTCGGCCCTTGTTGAACTGCCCCTCGACCCGTTAATTACCCTCGCGGATATGCAACAAATACACCGCGCGCTGATCGGTTGCGGCGCTCCCATTGAAGCCATCAATACTGTGCGCAAGCATATTTCAGCGGTAAAAGGCGGCCGGTTAGCCACCGCGGCGAACGGCGCCACAAAGATTACACTCGCAGTCAGCGACGTTCCCGCAGGAAAAGAATGGGCGCTGGCCAGCGGCCCCACTTTGCCCGACCCAACCACGCTGTCTGACATGGAAGACGTTCTGAACAAATATGCTTTGCGCGATAAATTTCCGGACGCGTTTCATCGCTGGGTCGCGCGAGAGACTATACCCGAAACTCCCAAAGCCGGTGATCCAGGTTTTAAGAACGCGCACTTTTCGATCTTGCTGGGACTCGACAATCTGTTTCACCCTGCGCATGGCGCGGCCGAAAGCGTCGGCTGCATTACCTGTTGCGATAACGCCACCGATGACTGGCCGGTCGTGCGTGCCGCGGATTATCTGCTGGAGCAACTGGAAGAATTGTGCAGCATCAACCCTTCACGGTATGTAGCAGTGATCGCCGATGGCGAAGTAAGTTCCCCAATCACTGGCAATGGAATCGGCGGCAGAAATGCCGCCTTCGTGCTTTCTTGTGTCGAGAAAATCGCGGGCAAAAACATCGCTGTTCTTAGCGCGGGAACGGACGGCATCGACGGAAACAGCCCCGCGGCTGGCGCGGTTGCGAACGGTGAAACATTAGCACGAGCGCATGCAGCCGGACTGGATCCTCACGACGCGTTTAAGCGCAGCGACGCGCACACCTTTTTCAATCAGTTAAACGACGCCATTATTACCGGCCCTACCGGCAACAACTTGCGCGATTTTCGCGTGCTGATCGCCGCGCCCGACGCGGAATCCTCGTCTACGGAATCTTAAACTCAGAAATTCAACCACCAAAACTTTATTTATGTTTTTCCGCAGGGAGCCGTGCTTCGATCGTCTTCAACCGGTCGTTCATTTCCTGCATAAGATGCTCTATTTTATCTAGACGGTCGTCCACCACGGGCGTATTCCTGTTCCCACCGTAACTGCTATCAGCAGACTCTTCATCGTCGTCATCGTCGGCGGCGACCGCTGCATGGTTGCCCCTTTTTTCTTTCGCAGGCCGTTTCAAGTGCGCGATTTGCTCCTTGATCATCGGAACAAACTCGCTGCTCAGGTCGTCGCTTTTCAGCAATTGCTCGAGAGCGGGAATCGCCGACGAATCTCCTCGCGCGCCTAACGCGGACACCGCCGCCATTCGAACGCCGAAGTGCGGCTCTGGCAAATACGACGCGATCTGGGTGGTAATTTCCTTGTTCTCTTTTTGCAGCCGCGCCAGGCTGAATATCGCCGCCTCGCGTGTCTCCATCGGTTTCCCAGGAACAACCCACTCGCGAAGAACCGGCACAGCTTTCTCGTCACCCAGCGGACCCAATGACCGCAACGCTGCATTGCGAAGAAAATCGTCGGGTGATTCCGCAGCAATCGCTGCATTTAGAATGGCAAACGCGTCAGGAGCTTTTAATTTACCGAGCGCCTGCAACGCCGCAGCTCGCGCCCGATACGAAGTATCTTGCTGCGCGACGCTTTCCAGTTTCGCCGTCACATCTTTGTCATCTTTGAAATCCCCCAGGGCCGCTACCATGCGGCAGCGCAGCCACGGCTCTTTTGCCGAATTCAAAGCGCCAATTAGTTTCTTGGCTGCGTCCGGCCCTCCAATCTCGCCCAGGCTCTCGGCAGCCACCGCTCGCACTCCCCAGGCTTTATCGTTAGTGGCGGCGTCCGCCAGCGCCACAATCACATCGTCGTTCTTCGCTTCAGTCTTACCATCAGAGTGTCCCGCGTCGTCCTTCAAAGTACGCAACGCCACTGCGGCGTCCGCGCGATCCGAGAAATCCGCGGCATTCTTAAGCTGGTACAACCACTCTTTTTTTTCTTTATGAAATTCCGTCCTTTTCAGAATATGTCCGCCCTTATCAAACAAGACCATCAACGGCTCAGAGCCAGCCGGCAAGGAAAATGTCTCGGTCTGCTTCGAGACCACGATTGGGTAAAGATGCGTTCCCGCTGCGGTCGTAATTTCGACATCCGTAGCAACACGGAAAAGCCCCACGCGGCCTTCGACTTTTTGCGTTTGTTTCACAGTAACGGCAACTTGATGCTTGCTGTTGTCATAGGCATAGCTGATGTCGAACTTGGGCGCCCCGGCTCCGTAGACCCACTGATTAAAGAATTGATCCACGTCCGAGTTTGTCACCTCTTCCACGGCCTTCACAAAATCAGCGGTAACCACATTTTTGCCGTGATTGACTTCCAGATAATGTTTCAGCGCGCCATTAAAAGCGTCTTCGCCTAACTGGTGCCGCAACATATAAAGCACCCACCCGCCTTTGGTGTAGGCGTTGCCGTCAAATTCGCTGGAATCAGCAAAATCGTAACGTACCACCGGCTTGCTATACAGGTTCGCCGAGGCAAACCAATGCCGCGCATCCGTCCACCGTTGATATTCGCTTTGATCTTTCGGAAAGTGATTTTCCGTCCACACCGTTTCACCGAATGTCGCGAAGCCCTCGTTTAGCCAGATATTTCCCCAGTCTTTGCAAGTCACATAGTCGCCAAACCATTGATGGGTCAACTCGTGTGAGATCAAATCATCCTGGCCGGTAGCGTATTCGGCGGCCAATTTAGGATTCACCAGCGATGAGCTGGTATTCGTCGTAGCGCTGGAATTTTCCATTCCGCCGGCAACGAAATCGTCCACCATCACCTGTGCATACTTTTCCCACGGATAGTCCACGCCATATTTTTTGTTGAAAAGCTCGATCATCGCTGGCGTCCGCGCATAATTAACTGGCAGCCGGTCGCCGCGGCCCTTAGGCGCGTAGTAAGTCACCGGCAAATTGCGCAAACTATCCTTGGCCTCGTCAAATTCTCCAGCCACCACGGTGATCAGATAGGTTGAGCTCGGAACGGATTCTTTCCACGTCCAGGTTTTCATGTTGTTGGCAGCGTTGGTCACGCCAATCAACTTGCCGTTGCCCACCGTCAGCCACGAAGCCGGCACGGTCAGCACTGTCTCGGTCGTTAACCGGTCATTCGGATAGTCATAGGTGGGCAGGTAGTACCGCGTATCTTCCGATTCGCCCTGCGTCCAGATCTGCGTCGGGCGATGGGGGTAATCTTTGTCCGGCAAAATAAAATAGAGGCCCTTGGTAGGTTTTCCTTCATAGTGAATATCAATTTCGAATTTGTCACCAACTTTTCCAGCAGCGACGGGAACGATCAGTTTCTCAGCCGTGGACTCAAATTTCGCCGCGGCTTTGTTTACCGTCACACTCTGGACGGTCAGCCCCACGGAATCGAACTCGATCTTGGAAGTGTCTTCGTGAAGCGTAGTTAAGGTATGGATGACTTCCCCAATTACTTTTTTCTGGTCCACGTCGAAGCGCAAAATAATCTTTGAATGTTGCAAATCGTAATTGCGATTGCGCGCGTATGGTTCGTCAGCCTGCAAAGACATAATTGCGCTGAACACAATTACTGCCGTGGCTATAAGCCGTCGGCCACCGCGGCCAAACTCCGGCTTCTGAATGTTGATAAACTTCCTGCTCATTGGACCCTTTCCCATCAGGTAATAAATTTAAGAAATCGCTTTAACTTCATGAACCGTGTGCGCCGCATTACGAAGCCTGGTGATCGCTTCGCGCAATTGGCTGCACTGCACCAGCAAATAGTCCGTATCGAACGTCGATACCGCAAAAACGCTTACGCCCGCGTCGGCCAGCGGCGCCACTAGAGAAGCCAACACTCCGACTGCAGACAAATCAAATGGCCCATGAACTTTCATAGCGCGCCAAGTGATTTTTGTTCGCAATCCCGCCGGAACCAAGGACGTCTCCACAATGACGGACAGTTCCTCACTGGTCCGCGTAATCGAAAAGAATTGCCCCTGGGTAGCCCACTCCGGCATCGCGGCATCAGGAGCAAGATGGCAGATGGTAAATGTCTCAGCGAGCAGGGAAAGTTCAAAACTGCGCTTGGCCGCAGGCATTTAAGCTATAACAAACTCCTGACAATTCCGCCGTCCACCGCCAGCGAGACGCCATTTACATAACTGGCGCGCTGTGAAGCGAGAAACGTAACCACTGCGGCGAATTCTTCCGGTGTCCCGATCCGTCCCGCTGGGATTTGCCGTTCCCATCCGGAAAACACTTCTTCGGGCTTCGCGCCAGTCCGTCCCGAAATCGCTTTTGCGAGATCACCCAAGCGCTCCGTGCGGGTATACCCCGGGCACACGTTGTTCACGGTAATGCCATGCGCTCCATACTCATTGGCCAACGTTCGCGCCAGCCCGGTAACCGCCGAGCGAATCGAGTTCGAAAGCAAAAGTCCATCGACGGGCTGCTTTACGGCGTAAGAGGTGATGGTAATCAGCCGGCCCCATTTGTTTTTTTTCATGCGCGGCAACGTCTCTCTGGCAAAAAAGACGCAGCTCATCAACAGTTGGTCTATAGCCGCTTGCCACTCCTCGTTGCGGGTGTCCTCAAAGAACTTAGACGGCGGCCCGCCGGAATTGGTAACGCATATATCGATTCGTTCAAAGCGAGTTTCCACCGCGGAAACAAAAGCCGCGACTGCTTTAGTGTCAGTTACGTCCACAGCTTGCTGGAACACTTCGCGCCCGCTCGCGCGCTGAATATCTGCTGCCGCGGCTTGAAGATCGCTGGCGGTGCGGGCGCAAATCGCCACCTGTGCGCCCTCCAGTGACAATTCTTTCGCAACCGCGAATCCTAACCCCGTGCTTGCGGCCGCCACGATGGCGACTCGGCCCGTCAATCCCAAATCCATTCCTGTACCTCAATTTGATTGTCTCTTCTTCCCGAACTAGCAGCAACACCGCCATCCGCTCAGTTTGCGCTCCGCGCAAGAACACCGGTTTTGCGGAGCTGAATCGGAACCCCACTCCCGCGCATCTAACCTGCGTTATTATGATCAGGTCGTATCCTATATTTCTTAACCGCGGGGTGTGAAATGAACGAGATTGCTACTTTTGGTGCTGGATGCTTCTGGGGAGTGGAAGAGACGTTTCGCCAGGTTCCCGGCGTAATCGACACCGCGGTGGGTTATTCCAACGGCCACACCGTCAATCCTACATATAAAGATGTCTGCACCGACGAAACCGGCCACGCCGAAGTGGTGCAAGTCACCTTTGATCCCGCTAAAGTGTCCTTCGAAGAACTGCTCAAGGTTTTCTGGACGGCCCACGATCCCACGCAGGTTAACCGCCAGGGTCCGGACTTCGGCGCTCAATACCGCACCGCAATTTTTTTCCATTCGCCAGCGCAGGAAGCCGCCGCCCAGAAATCCCTGGCCGCCATGGCGGCAAGTGGAAAATTTAAGCGTCCCATCGCCACAGAAATTACCGCTGCTGGCCCGTTCTATCGCGCTGAAGAATACCACCAGAAATATCTTCAAAAACGCGGCGCGCCATCCTGTCACTTTTAAACCGCGCAGGGACTGCTGACACTCGCAGTAAAACTTCGTCGTGGGATAAGCGAGCGCATGGAAAACAACCCAGAACCGATTAAAGAAATACTCGACGAACTATTTTCATTGCTCGAATCCTTGGAAACCCAAAGCCTGGCTCTAACGCAATTCCTGAGAGACCAAGAAATAGCCACCGATGAAAAGCTGGCCCCATATCTAAACCGGGCTGGAAATGCCAGTAGCGTTAAATGGCGCGCGGCTCGCGCCAGAATGCAATATCTGCTTTCGCCCGTTGCGAAAAAGACGGACGATCAAGCGAAAGACAAAAACAAAGAATCGGAAAAGCCTCAGGCGGAAAAGCAAGCAATAGAAAAGCAACCCACAGAAAAACCGTCAACCGAGCAGAACAAACCCGCAAGCCCCGACGCCACCAAAGACCCCGCTCAAAATAAGAGCGCAAATACCGGCAAAGATTCAAAGCCCGCTACACCAAAACCCGCTGCGGGCGATAACGCGAAAAAATCCGATACTCGCCAAAAATCAAAACCTGAATAGTTCACTGGTCAACGCCGCGCTCAAAGAAACTGATTCAAAGCCTAATCCCCCAACCCACCGCAGCCCCTAACCCGCCGCAGATCGTAAGTCCTACCATGCGGTTCTCGAAATCCTGCGGAGTTGCTGTACAGCGCTTCCGATACCGGGTTTGGTAGACTTATCGACGTCATCAGTCGTCACTCTCAACCTGCCGGTCTGACACTGTCAGAATTGTCTGTAAGGGGTTCAATGGCGTCCACTCCTGTCAAAAGCTCGCCCCCAAGTTCGTGGAATATTCTTGCTGCCATCGTGGATTCTTCCGACGACGCTATCATCAGCAAGAATCTGAACGGGATTATCACCAGCTGGAATACTAGCGCGGAGCGTCTGTTTGGCTATCGGGCCGACGAAATTATAGGTCAATCGATTATGTTATTGATACCGCCGGAATTGCAGCACGACGAGGTTCAGATTCTAAGGAAGATCAAGGCCGGCGAAAGGATTGAGCACTTCCAGACGGTTCGGATGAAGAAAAGTGGCGAGCGCATGGAAGTTTCCTTAACCATCTCGCCCGTAAAAGATGAACGCGGCGTCATTGTTGGAGCCGCGAAGATTCTCCGCGACATTACCAAACAAAAAAAACTGGAAGCAATTGTACACACTAGCGAAAGACTGGCCTCCGTCGGCCGCCTCGCCGCTACCGTGGCCCACGAGATCAATAATCCGCTGGAAGCCGTTACCAATTATGTTTATCTAGCCAAACAGCAACCTGATCTCCCACCGAAAATTAAGCAATATCTGGATTCTGCCGACGCCGCTTTAGCGCGCGTTGCTCACATCGCTCAGCAAACTCTGGGATTTTATCGCGAGAACTTCCAACCCACTACACTCGTTATATCGAAAATTATCGACGATGTGCTGGCAATCTACGAACGTAGGTTCAAATATAAACGGCTGGGGGTTGACCGGCGGATCGATAGCGGTTTGACTGTCTCGGGTTTCGAGGGCGAAATGAAGCAGATGCTCTCCAACTTGATTACTAACGCGTTGGATGCCTGCCGGGACGACGGGAGGATAATTATAGCTGGCCGTTCCACTCGCCGATTCCCGTCCGGTCAACCTGGTATTTGTATAACAATAGCGGATGACGGGGTCGGGATATCCGATCAAGACAAGCTGAATTTATTTACCCCCTTTTTCACTACCAAGAAAAGTTTGGGAACCGGCCTCGGTCTTTGGATTACCAAGGAACTGTTAGAAAACAGAGGCGGACGCGTTCGCTTCCGTAGCCGCACTGCTTCTCCCTCGGGTACGGTTATGCGGCTTTACATTCCTCAAGAGCCGCAAGGTAACGTGGGAACAATCGAGTAGGACACGTCGGCACGCTCAAAAGCGCGTTAGACCGTGGAGGATCCATGCAAACGGCGTCCGATACGCAGCGGGTACTGGTAATTGACGATGAGGCCGATATTGCCGACAGTTTAACGGATATTCTAATTCTGCACGGCTACGATGCGGTTGCCTTTCACGATGGGGTGTCCGCAATCGAGTCTGCCCGCCATCACTGTCCCAATCTCGTGATTTCGGACGTAGTCATGCCAAAATTAAATGGCGTCGATACCGTTACCGCCATCCATGAATTCTGCCCGGCGGTTCGCATACTGCTGTTGTCAGGACAGGCGTTAACAACTGACATTTTGGACAGAGCCCGGGCGTTAGGTCGCGAATTTGAGGTTCTTCCCAAGCCCATTCATCCGTACCTGCTACTGAAAAAGGTTTTGCTCTTAACGTCGACTCCGTCGTAACCCCAGCTTGTTTGAATCCACAGACCCTCAGTATGAAACTAGTTTTCCGTAATCGTCGGCTGGCGGTTTTTTTCCGCCATGATCTTTCGAACCACCTGTAACAGCTGTGTAGGGCCGCTCCCTTTAAGAATCCAACTGCTCGCAATCCCTGCCCCTTCCCCTGGCAAGGGCCCAAAGCCGGAAAGCATAATGATTGCCAAGGCCGGTTTCAGCCGCTTCATGGCCACTGCAAGCGCCAATCCGTTGGTGTTTGGCAGGTAATAATCCACGATCGCCAGTTCGATCTCTTCGGTTTGCATTACGCGCAAAGCCTCGTCACCCGAGAGTGCTCGCCAGACCTGGTGTCCTTCGCTTTCCAAAACTTCCTTGCGTGACGCCATTCCCTCAACGTCATCATCCACACACAATATCTTGCTCATAATTGGGTGAAGATAGTTTAGCGCACCCATTTAGATGGCCGACCGCCTTTTTTACCTCAATTTAACCCTGACCACCGCATCCAATCGGCTAACTCACCGGAAAAAGGCGCCGTGCCGCAAATTTCACGAAACTATCCCGCCTCCTTTCTCGTTCGTCTAAAAGAGCATCCAAGGGTGGAGGTTAACTCGTTATGTGGAGTTTCTTACAGGACCTACGCTTCGCCTTCCGCCAATTCCGCAAAGCACCGGGCTTTGTCCTCACTGCCGTTCTGTCTCTAATGCTCGGCATCGGCGCTACCACCGCCATCTTCAGCGTTGTCTATGGCGTCCTTCTCGACCCCTACCCCTATAAGAATAATGACCGCATGGTTCACATCGAGCTAAACGACAAAGATGGTCGCGGGCCGCTGCTCTTCACCAATGGCGCTGGCTTTTCTACCGTGCGCAATGCCTCTTCCGTCCAAGATGTCTTCTTCCAACAGGGGGCGCAGCAAAATCTCACCGGCGATCAGATTCCCGTCTCCGTCAACGTCGGTCTTTATTCCCCAAATTTGTTCGAGTTTATGGGCGTCCCTCCGCTTCTCGGCCGCGAATTCTTCACTTCCGACGCGCCCGGCGGCAATCCCGCGCCCGTTGCCGTCCTTAGCTATCTTTTCTGGCAGCACCAGTTTGGTGGCAGTCGTGATGTGATCAATAAATCGATCGAGCTCGATCACAAGCTTTACACCGTCATTGGCGTGGTGCCGCCGCGTTTCACCTGGGGCGACTCCGACGTCTACTTGCCCGCTGCACCCACGGGCGCCCAGCACGATTACTGGCTCTCCTTCGTCCGGCTCAAACCGGGGGTCAAATTCCCTGCCGCCGCTTCGGAATTCCAGGTCATCGCCGACGAATTCGCAAAAAACGATAAGGAATATCCGCAAAATCGGCGCGTCGCCATTGTTACCCTCAATGAACAAATCCTCGGCAAGTTCGCTGGGACGCTGGGTTTGCTCTTCGGCGCGGTTCTCACGCTCCTCATCATCGGTTGTGCCAATGTAAGCATCCTTCTTCTTGCACGAGGCACCGCCCGGCAGCATGAGTTCGCCGTGCGTGCTTCTGTCGGCGCTGGCCCCAAACGCCTGGTGCGACAACTCCTTACCGAGTCAGTTGTACTCTCCGTCACCGGAGCCTTGCTCGGAGTCGTTGCCGCCTATCAAGGTGTGACCTGGATCGTCGCTGCGCTGCCTATTTTTTCTTTTCCGCACGAAGCTGCCATCCACGTCAACGCCCCCGTGCTCATTTTCAGCGCGAGCGTTGCTATCCTCACAGGCATTCTCTTCGGCATCTCGCCCGCTTGGCAGCTTTCGACTCCTCAAGTCGGTGCGCTGGTTCAAGCCGGTAGCTCCAAACATACCGGCAGCGCCAGCAGCCGCAAAAGCCATCGCATCCTAATTGCAGGTCAGCTAGCCCTCACCCTGCTGCTGATCGCTTCCGCCGGCGCCGCACTCAAAGCTTTCGAAGCGCGTCTCCATACGCCTCTTGGCTACGATCCGAAAAATGTTCTCTCGCTCAACGTCGGCTTCCCCAAAGGCGCCAATCCGACCTGGGAAGGCCGCCTCAATGCTCAGGAAGCCGTGCGCAAAATCATCGCGGAAGTTCCCGGCGTGCAAGACGCCAGCATCTCCACTACTTGGTTTCCCGGGTTAGGCGGCTTCTCCGGCAAAATCGAAATTCAGAGCCGGCCCCAGTTGTCCGACGCGCAAGCGATGTTCTGCGCCGTCAGCTCTCACGAATTCTCCACGCTGCACATACCGCTCATCTCCGGTCGTACCTTTGACGAACCCGAGGTTTTGCGCGCGGCGCATTTCGCCGTCGTTAATCAAGCCTTCGTCAAAGAATTTCTCGGGGACACGGATCCTATCGGCCAGGGCGTGCGTAGCCCGCTGCTGAAACTCGAGCGCCCCGATATATTACTGGCGCAAAACCCGGATGAGTGGTTTCAGATCATCGGAGTAGTCGGTGACGCGCGCAACAACGGGCTCAATCGTCCCATCAAACCTGCCGTGTTTTTCCCCTACAGTTTCCTTCTGCCCACTGACGTTTCGCTATTGATCAAGACCACGACAAATCCTGACACTATGTTGAACTCCTTTAAGGAACGCTTGCGCCAATACAATCCCGAGCTGGTCACCGGCCGCCTGAACCGTACTTTGCTGTGGTGGCTTGATACCCAGGGCTGGGGTCAGGACCGCTTCATCGCTACGCTCTTCGCCATGTTTGCAATATTCGCTTTGGCGCTAGCCGCCACAGGGCTTTACAGCGTTGTTTCCTTCGCGGTCTCGCAGCGCACTCAGGAAGTAGGCATTCGCATGGCGCTTGGTGCGCCGCGTACCAGCATCGTTGGATTAGTTCTGGCCTCCACGTCTATTACACTCGGCATAGGTTTGGCCCTCGGGCTAATCCTCAGCATCGCGCTCCATCGCGTATTTTCATCCTGGTCCGGAGGCAATTCGCGCGATCCCCTCACACTGATGGCGTCGTCCGTGATTCTCTTATTCGTCGCGCTCATCGCCTGCCTCGTCCCGGCATGGCGCGCCGCCACCATCGATCCCATGCGCGCCCTGCGCACCGAATAGCCGTCTACGAAGTCTCGCGTTGACCGAGATTGCAATCCGCTTGACTCACTATCGGTCTCTCAATGTTTGCTTCACAGTAATTAGGTGCTAGACTGGCCGCCGTTTATTGTGACTGCTGTCGTCGATGTTCCAGAAGATTCTCCGCTAAGTGCTCCTCATCTCGATGCTGCGAGGCCCAATGAAGAACTCTATCGCGAAAGCATTGCTGGCTTGCGAAGCATTGAAGTCGTTTATCCCATGGACATGCGTCGGCACATTACTGGGCGTTGCACTACTGCTGGTCACCCAAGTAGTAGCTCAAAGCTCGGTAACACCCCCGGCGACGCCAACGAAGCCTGTAGTCGATGAATATCACGGAATCAAAGTCACAGATGACTACCGCTGGCTGGAAAATTGGAATGATCCGGCCGTGCGCGCCTGGAGCGACGCACAAAACCAATACACTCGTGCCTACCTGGACGGTCTTGTCACACGAGCACCGATCAGGAAATGGTTGCGCGAAACACTTAACGCCTCTTCGGTGTCCTATTTTGCGATTCGATCGACTGGCGATTTATTCTTTGCGATGAAGACCCAGCCGCCCAAAAATCAGCCGTTCTTGATAAGTCTGAAGTCTCTGGATGATCCTGCTTCGGAACACGTGATTCTGGATCCCAACCAACTCAACGCCAAGGGCACGACCGCGATCGATTTTTATGTGCCCTCGCTCGATGGCCGCTATGTAGCCGTGTCGCTGTCTGAAGGAGGCAGCGAAGAAGGAACAGTGCACGTGTACGACGTGGCTAGTGGAAAAGAGACCGGCGACGTAATTCCTCGCGTAAATAAAGGGACCGGAGGCGGAAGCGTCGCGTGGACCGGCGACGGAACTAGTTTCTTTTATACCCGCTATCCTGGCGACGGAGAACGGCCCAAGGAAGACGCAGATTATTATCAGCAAATTTATTTTCATAAACTTGGAACGCCTGTCAGTGCGGACAGCTACTCCGCCGGCAGAGATTTTCCCCGCATCGCGGAAATCTTGATGCGTACCTCTGATGATGGGCACTACGTCCTCGCTCAAGTGGCCAATGGCGACGGCGGTGAGTTCGCCTATTACGCCATGGATCTTAAGTCTCGGAAACCAGGAACATGGACGCAGGTTTCACAGTTCTCGGATCAGATCAAGCAGGGCGCTTTAGGCAAGGATCAGGCCTTATATCTGGTCTCCACGAAGAACGCTCCCCGCGGAAAGGTCCTGCGACTGCCCCTCGCAAAGCCTTTACTCGATGGCGCGGAAACTGTGGTGCCACAAAGTGATGTGGCAATCAGAACAATCGTTCCTTCAGCGACGCTGCTCTATGTGATCGATTCGCTAGGTGGCCCATCGCGGATCCGTATCTTCGACCAAAAAGGCCAAGCAAAGGGCGAGATCCCGACATTACCCATCTCTTCAGTTTACGGCCCGATTTCGCCTCGTGGCGACGAACTGCTCTATGACAACGAGTCTTACTTAACTCCTGGAGCGTGGTATCGCTACGACGGTGCAACCGGCAAAACAACACGCACGGCGTTATCTCAAACCACACCGGTTGATTTCAGCGATGTCGAAGCCGTTCGAGAATGGGCGGTTTCAAAAGATGGCACGCAGATTCCAATGAGTGTATTGCGCCGAAAGGGCATGAAGGTCGACGGGACGGCGCCAGCGCTGTTGACAGGTTATGGCGGTTACAACATTAGTCTGGCGCCCTCGTATGACCCAACTATACGGATTTTTCTGGATCACGGCGGCGTTTGGGCGGCAGCGAATCTGCGAGGCGGCGGCGAATACGGCGAAGAATGGCATCACGGCGGTAATCTAACAAGAAAGCAAAATGTCTTTGACGATTTCGCGGCGTGCGCAAAGCATTTGATAGACGCTGGGTACACCAAGCCAGCGAACCTCGCCATCATCGGCGGAAGCAACGGTGGATTGTTAATGGGTGCATCGCTGGTGCAACACCCGGAGATGTACCGCGCGGTCGTATCCTTCGTCGGCATTTATGACATGTTGCGAATCGAGACCATCACTGCAAACGCTGTCTTCAACATTCCTGAGTTTGGCAGTGTTAAAGATGCCGAGCAATTTAAGGCCTTGCATGCCTATTCGCCTTATCAACATGTTGTTGACGGAACCGCATATCCAGCAGTGTTGTTTTTGACCGGCGCGAATGATCCGCGCGTGAATCCCGCAAACTCTCGCAAGATGACCGCGCGGCTGCAAGCCGCCACCAACTCGAAAAAGCCAGTGTTGTTGCGCACGAGCTCCACGACAGGCCATGGCATTGACTCCAGTTTGGATGAACAGGTTGAAGAAGGCGCAGACGTGTGGGCGTTTTTATTCGACCAACTCGGTTTGCGAATTGACGCTGTCAGGACGCCGTAGGTTCTAGACGTCACCACGAGAATCGCCGGACTTAGTAGACTTCTTGTTTTCCCGGGTGCGAACGGTGGATGGCGACGTACATACCACGCCGGTCGACTCGCGAACCATCAGCTCTGGTTCAACCACAATTTGTTCGCGGTAACCTTCTGTGCCATGCAGGCGATTCAGCACGCATTGCGCCGCTATCCTTCCCATGTTGATTAGCGGCTGACGTATGGTGGTCAGTCGCGGATTGTGGAAGCTCGCGGAGCGAATGTCATCGAAACCGATGACAGAAACGTCACCGGGAACGTTCATGCCCAGATCCTGTAGTGCGCGGATCGCGCCAATAGCCGAAATGTCGTTGAAGCACACCAACGCGCTGAAATATTTGCCCACGGAAAGCAACCGCTGAATCGCTGGATAACCCAATTCCGGCGACGTTGTGTCGCGATCCAGCTGCAGCGTCAGGTCTGGGTCAACCTTGATTTTGATCTCTCGCGCCGCTTGCACCAAGTGCTGCCAACGTTCGTCCGAATCAGAACTGAACGGCTGGCCGCGCATGAAGGCTATTTCGCGATGACCCAGCGAGTACAAGTGGCTCAGGGTAAGTTCCGCGGCGAAGCGATGATCCAGCAAGACGTTCGTGACCCCGCTGATAGGCCGATGGCCGGCAACGGCAACTACCGGGATCGAATAAGGATGCTCTAGCGCGGTGTCAATGGTGATCATGGCTTCAGCGCCACGATTGATGAGCATTTGTCCGTATTCTTCGACCAGATTTTTGCGATGACGATGATGCGCCGTGAAATAAAAATATCCGGAGTCGATCAGGTGGTCCCCAATACCGCTCATCACCTGGGTGTGATAACCGTCTCCGAGTTCGGGAACCAGGATGCCGATTGTGAGCGTGCGACGATTGCGGAGCGAACGCGCCAGCAGGCTAGGCTGATAGTTGAGTTCTTTAGCGGCGGCTTTGATGCGATCGCGAGTGGCCTGGGGAATGTTCCGGCCGGGAACATCATTGAGCACGACGGAAACCGTCGCAGGATTCAAGCCCAGATGCTGGGCCAGCTTTTTCAAACTGGTCGGTTTATTCGACGCTCCCATTAGATTTGTGTTGGTCGCCGTCCCCGGCGAGCCGCCGGACGCGACGGTCGTGGTGCCTTCCGAATTTTCCCCTTTTCGCATGCTAGCGCAAATGAGGAGGCTTCACCAGAAAGGTCACCACTGCAAGGTTGTCACGGAATCTTCCTCTAGAGGCAAATCCAGAACGTGATTTCCCGCCATCACCGGCACGCTTTGTTTTGCGCCCTTGTTGCTGACCACCAGAACATGACTGCCATCCGGGTTCTCGCACGCCACATGATGAACTCCAATCACGTCTCCGTAAGAGGCAATCACTCGTGCGTTCCTTTGAATCGCCTTTGAAAAATGCGTGAAAGCCCAGTACTGTCCGCTGCGCGTAAGTTCCCCCGTTTTGGAATCGACGGTCACCAACCCGCCGCAATTAAAAGGGCCGATGTTTGGCTTGCCTGCCTCATCTAAAACAAAATTCCAGCCCACAACGCATTCACCCCAATTTCTCAGCACTCCAATCATCGTCTCAGACCACTTCGTCCAGTCCGTCGCGTACTCCCCGCCGATGCTCGGCCCGCCTTCCGTCCACAACATATTCTTGGTGGGAAATGCCTCGTGCACCTGACTCATGGCGTCGGGCGTTCCCATGTAGCCATGCCAAGCCACTCCGTCTACATACTTGTTCACCAGCGGATCGCCCAGTTCGTTGATCGCGCGTCCCCAGAGATTGTAATTGTGATCAAGAATCCAGATTTTCGTCTGCAACGACGCCCGTTCGAGTGCCGGGCCCAGGTAATTTTTCACAAAATCAATTTCGTACTCCTGGCCCCACAGCGATGCAGGCATTCGTCCGTCCTGGTCGGTATCCACTTCATTTTGCACCGTCACTGCGGCGATTTTCACGCCCTCTGCGGCGTAGTCGCGCAAGAAGCGCACAAAATAATCAGCATAGGGCGCAAAATATTTTTTGCGCATCGACCCACCCAGCATGCTCCCGTTGGCCTTCATCCAGCCGGGCGGGCTCCACGGCGTGCCAAACAGGAAAAGATCCGGGTTTGCTTTGGCAGCGTCACGCAAAGTCGGCAATATGTATTCGCGATCATGCGCGATGCTGAAACGTTGTAGCTCCGGATCCGGTTCGGGACTTTCGTCGAAGCTGTACGCTGCTGTGGAGTAATCACTCGCGCCCATGCAAACACGCGCCACCGACAAGCGCAATCCCGAAGACGAAAAAAAATCCGCCAGCAGCGCCGCCCGTGCGCGCGCATCCATACGATGCAGCAAATAACACGACGCATCCGTGAGCGCCGCCCCGAATCCTAGAATCGGTTGAAGCCTCAAGGCAGGATCGAGTTGAATACCAGCGGAGAAGGAAGGACTAGCCGGACGCCAAGCTAACGGCGATATGGGCTCAAATTTACGGTCCCTCGAAGTCACCCAGCCCTGTAATTGGGGTTGAGCCGAAATGAGTGGCACTCCTGAGACCGCACAGGCAGATACCGCGGAAACCCCCAAGCGAATGAATTCTCGGCGGTTTTTTCGCATAATTTTCAGTCCCTCGCGACCTCGCGCTTGAAACATTCAGCGGTTCTACTGCCCGAAAGTAAGACAAACGATTGCATCAACGTTCCTCGGCCCAGAACGCCTCATCAATGTCCTAGAAACAGCACCAACGCCAGCTCGCGCTAACCCGTTCCGGAATCGCTTAAGTCCATAAGACAATCGTGTTGTCTGCGTACACTATCAAATTTTTATCTTGACCGCATTATTATAATGAATGTATTATCCCCGCCAAAGTTACGTGGTCCGTGTTCTGTCGAGAGCAAACGATTGTTTACAGCCTTCGTTTGAAACAAACGGTGCCTTCCACCGGTTCGGGCTGCGCAGGTCGGTTAGCTGTGGTGCGCTGTTACTTCTAAAGCGAATTCGTGGAGGTTCTCGATATGAACGTTTTGCTTCGTTGCGCGTTGGTTCTTTCCGTAGCTTTTCTGGGCGTTCGCTCTTCCCTGGCCCAGAGCACAAATTCTGGAGATATTCGCGGTACGGTCATGGATACGTCTGGCGCCGCGGTTCCGGGTGTGGACGTTACGCTCACCAACGTCGACACTGGCGAAGTCCAACACTTCACCACAAATGACAGCGGCATCTACGATACGGCCTCGACCAGAGCAGGAAATTACAACATAACATTTACGAAGCAGGGCTTTAAACAGCTGACCCGTGGCCCGTTTAAGCTCGAGGTCTCTATCATTACTGAAGATGCCACCCTCGCCGTCGGCCAGGTCCAGGAAATCGTCACGGTAGAAGATACCGGTGAGGCGCCCTTGCTTCAGACGGAAAGTGGTCAACAAGGGACCATTATGGAAGGAAAGACGATTGAGGCTCTTCCCCAAATTGGTGCCGGGATCACCGGCAATGACTGGGCCAATTTCAATATATTCCTTGCGGGAGCATCCAGTGCGCCTTCGCAGCCAGGCTCGGAAGGCAGCGGCGCTTATAACGCGGGAGACGCCGTGTCCATCAACGGCAACCTGCCGAACTACGCCAACTTCCTTGCGGACGGAGCAACTGTTGTGCTCCCTGTCAGCGGAAATGTGGATAACTCCATATTCGAAAGCATTTCCGAAGTACAGGTCACCACGTCCTCCTTCTCCGCCCAGTACGGTATCGGCGGCGCCGTATTCAATCAGATCAGCAAGAGCGGCAGTAACACTTTTCACGGGTCCGCGTATGAGTACTGGCAGAACGATGTACTCAATGCTTCCAACTTCTTCCCCGGGGGCAATGGCCAACCCGTTAAACCCTCTATCCGCTATAACCAATGGGGCGGCTCCGTTGGCGGCCCGATTATAAAGAACAAACTGTTTTTCTTCTTTGTGCGGGACAAAATCACTAACAACGGCAGCGGCAACCAGCACACCAGCACTGTTCCTACCTTGGCGGAAAGGAGCGGGGATTTCAGCGCCCTGCCAGTCACCATATACGACCCCACTACTGCTGGCATTGGTGGTACGCGAACAGCGTTTCCCGGGAACATTATTCCGGCCAATAGAATTGACCCCGTGGCGTTGAAGGTCCTCGGCTTTTATCCGGCACCCAACGCTGGCGGTCCTAATGCCACAGTCAACAATTTCGTATTTTTGTCGCCTTCATCGAACCCCAATCTTCGCTACTTCGGCCGAATCGATTACGACCTCACCAAAAATAATCGCGTGACATTCTCGATCACCGCGAAAAACAACCCGGGGCAGAATTTCAATCAATGGGCATGCCCTATTAATTGTTTTTCCGGGGATATCGACGGCTATAACGCCCAACTATCCGACACCTGGACCATCACTCCGACCTTGGTGAACGAAGTCCGCATGGGCTACACCAAGCAGGGTAATTGGTTTGTGCCGCAAACCCTAGGATTCAACTCTGCCACCACCCTTGGACTGCAATATGCCAAGGCCAATATTTTTCCAACCTTCAATCTCAACGGCACCTGCTGCACATCGCTACAGCCAGGCACAAATGCCATTTATATCGAAAACCTTTATGACCCCTCAGACGTAGTCACGCTAATCAAGGGCAAGCACATTCTGCATTTCGGTGCGGAAGTACTGATGGGCGAAGGCAACACCACCCCGTGGGGTAACGTAGATGCCGGGCAGTTTACCTTCACTGGCCAATATACACAGCAAAATTGCCCCACTGGTTCTACCACCTGCACTCCTGGCGGCGCCAGCTTTGCAGACTTCCTGCTGGGAGACGTTGAACACTGGACGGCCACCAACCAGTCGGTAACCTACATGCGCATCAAAGATCCTCAGGTTTTCGTGCAGGATGATTTCAAGGTTAAGCCCAATCTGACCCTCAACCTGGGACTGCGCTATGAAGCCACCACCGGCATGAGTGAACTGCACAATGCCATCGGGGGCTTCGATCCCACTCTTACCAATGCTTTCGACGGCTCAAAGGGTTCCATGTGGTTTGGTGGTCAAGTTGGGCGAACCACTTTGCAACAACCCATTCACAATATCTTCCTGCCGCGTATAGGCTTTTCATGGGCGCCGGGCATGTTCAAAAACACCACCGTGCGGGGCGGTTTTGGAATGTACGCCTATAACTTCAGCGAAGACACCTACGGTCAAGGGTTGGGCGCCGGCTCGGTTGGCACCAACACCGGCAGCGCGACAGACGTGAATTCAGGAACAGGACCGAATCCGCTGATTTCTCTTTCGGCTTCGTCAGCGACGGCTGGTCCCATTCTTAACTACGTCACCGGGTCACCCGCGGCCCGAGACCCGCTCACATATGTTACTCCTGCGCATCCGCAGAACGTCACGTTCACCCCGTACTTTGTCCCGGTGGGCAGGATCAACGAGTGGACTTTCAGCGTGGAGCATGAGTTCTCGCGTGACTACGCGGCCTCCATTGCCTATGTCGGGAGTCACGGTTCTAACCTTCAATTTCCAACGGACCTGAACCAAATCACTAATCCGACGGTTCTGGCCGCAGGCCCGACGACGCAGGCTGAGCGACCGTACCCCTTGTTCGGTAACATCAGCGGGAATTTCTACAACGGCATCTCCAACTACAACGCTTTACAGGTTGGAGTGGTGAAGCGCTATTCCTACGGATTAACGTTCCAAGCCAACTACGTGTGGTCGCATTTCCTGGATGATCAGGACTCGGGTGGTTGGGGCAGCCGTGGAGGAGTACAGAATTGGCAAATCGGCAATGATCCGGCGGCTAACTATGGAAACTCCAACTTCGATATCCCACAAGCCTTTAAGGCTATCGTTGCCTACGAATTGCCGTTTGGACGCAATAAGAACTATCTCCACAATGGCGTTGTGAGCGATGCCCTCGTCGGGGGGTGGCGGTTGTCTAGCACCTTTATCACGCAGAGTGGGAATCCGTTCACGGTGATCGACACCAAAAACAACACCTATTCGCAATGCGGCAATGGATGCGTAGCGTATCCGAACGTTATCGGCAACCCCTTCTCTAACGTGCCCGCAGGCTACTACTTCAATCCCGCAGCTTTTGCTCAGCCAAGCCCCGGAACGTTCGGGAACGAGGGAAGAAACTTCTTGCGCGGCCCTCGCCTCACCGTTATGAACCTGTCGTTGGGTAAGCAGTTCCACTTCGGGGAGCGCTTCGGCCTGGAACTGCGGGCCGATTTCGTCAATGCTCTGAATCATCCCAGCTTCCAGGCCCCGCACAGCGACATCGGATCTGCCTGTGTGGTGGCCGGTGGTGCAGCCATACCATGCGGAACATCTAACTTCGGCATTATCGATGCTTCCGCTCCCGGCTTCGGCCCGGGAAACAGCAACGGTATCGCCGTCGCTCCACGCAGCGGTCAACTGAGTGCCCGCTTCACTTTCTAACTATTGCCCTAGTCGAGGGGAGGGACGGCATTTTTTGCCGTCCCTTTGTTTTTTCAAACACCGGCACCTTAAAAACAACGGCTGTCTGCCTTACACTTGCTCGATGACTATGAACGCAGTTCCCTTTTCACTTCTGATCGTATCGCTGCTTTTCCCCTCGCCCGGCGACGCGCAATCTTCCACGAACAGTCAGCAACAGGTGCAGGCTCATAGCCGCAAAGCTCAGGAGGCACTCAGTCAGAACCGGCCGGATCTGGCCATACCGGAATTCCGCGCCATCCTGGCCATCGCGCCCGACAACGTCGACGCACGCGGCAACTTGGGCGTTCTGCTGTTTTTTCAAGGCGCCTATTTGGAGGCCATCCCAGAACTGCGTGCCGCATTGAAGCTGCAACCCGGAATTTGGAAAATTCAAGCGCTGCTGGGAATGGCCGAGAAGCGCACTGGGGATGCGGAAGCCGCACGCCGCGACTTGGAGAAGTCCTTCCCCAATCTGAAAGAGCAAAAGATACGCATCGATACCGGTCTGGAGCTAACCGAAATCTACGCTAAAAATGGCGAGCTGGATAAGGCCGCCGCCACCGTGAGCACTATGCGCGCCCTCGATCCCGCCAATGTCGCGATTGTCTACAGCGCGTATCGCCTCTATTCCGACCTTGCGGACGAATCCAGGCTCAGTCTGATCGTGGTCGCGCCAAAATCGGCCCAAGTACACCAGATGATGGCTCACGAATTGGCTCGACAGGGGCAAACCAAAGAGGCCATTGAGAACTACAAAATCGCGCTACAAATTGACCCCAAGCTGCCTGGTCTCCATTTTGAGCTTGCCGAGTTGATGAACACCTCCGCAGCCGCAGGAGGGCCGGAGGAAGCGGAAAAAGAATACAAGGCAGCCTTGGACATGAACCCGCTAGATGAAAAGTCTGAATGCCGGCTCGGAGATATTAACGCGCAACGTGGAGCGCTCGACGAAGCGCAGCAACACTATGCCCGCGCATTACAGTTGCAACCCGATGATACTGACGCCAACGTCGGCCTCGCTAAAGTGATGATGTCCCTCGGCCGACTGGATGAGGCCGAGGCACTGCTCAAACATGCGAACGCAGTCGATCCCACCATCGCATTGGCTCATTTTCGACTCAGCACTATCTATCGTCAGACGGGTAAGACCGAAGACGCCAAACGCGAGTTGGCGGAATACCAAAAATATAAAGACATGAAGGAAAAATTGAAAACCATGTACCGTACCATGCGCCTGGAACCCTCAAAGCCTGAGCCTGACGATGCCGAAGCCAACAACTGACCGCTCATCGAAATCCACAACAGGGTTGCGCGCCGCAGCAGTGCAACATCTTTTGATGGCGGCTGTCGCGCTCTTGTCGGCCACAACTGCGTCAGCGTCCGGACCGTCCTACTATCCAAATCGGCTGCAAGATTCCAAAGCTGTCTATTTGGACAGCGCTGAGTTTTCCGCTCACGGCGACGGCCAGGCCGACGACACTGACGCTCTGCAGTCCGCCATTAACAAAGTGCAGCACGACAGAAATCAAGGCATCGTATTCGTTCCCGCGGGCCGTTATCGCTTGAGCAGGACGATTTATATCTGGCCAGGTATTCGCCTCATCGGTTTCGGCGCAACTCGCCCTACTTTTGTGCTGGCGCGAAACACTCCCGGCTTTCAGCAGGGCCCCTCCTACATGGTATTTTTCGCCGGCTCACGTCCTGCTGGATTTCAGAATATCGGCGAATCGGAATTAAAAGCCGCCACGCGTCCCCCAGACGCAAATCCTGGAACCTTTTATTCCGCGATGAGCAACATCGACATAGAAATTCAGGACGGAAATCCCGGCGCCGCCGGCGTGCGCGCGCGATACGCCCAACATTGTTATTTGTCGCACATGGATTTTTATCTCGGCACCGCCCTGGCGGGAATTCACGATGGCGGAAACGTCGCCATCGATCTGCACTTTCATGGCGGGCAATACGGAATATGGACCCGCAAGCCTTCGCCTGGGTGGCAATTCACCGTCATCGATTCCACATTTGAAGGGCAGACCCAGGCCGCCATTCGCGAGCATGAAGCAGGACTCACATTAATTCGCCCCGAGTTCAAAAACGTTCCCACCTCCATTTCTATCGACGCCAACTACGCGGATGAGTTGTGGATCAAAGACGGCCGCTTCGAAAACATAACCGGTCCTGCCTTGGTCATCAGTAACGAGAACAGTCCCCGAACCGAAATTAACGCCGAAAACCTGGTGTTCTGCAATGTTCCGGTATTTGCCGAATTTCGAGAAAGCGGCAAGAAACTGCAGGGGCCCGGCGAGCAATTCGTCGTGAAAACTTTCTCGCATGGTTTTCATTTCGATGACATCGCGGCTCCGAATGTTCCGCCGAATCAAATTAAAACTGTCTTTGAAGCCGCTCCACTCGCCCATCTTCCTGCGCCAGTGCCATCAGACATTGCAGATTTACCCGCGATGAAATCATGGGTGAATGTTCGTGACCTCGGCGCGCATGGCGATGCCAAAACGGACGACACCGATATTCTTCGCAAGGCCATCGCCGAGCATGCCGTTCTCTATTTTCCCTCAGGCCAATACCTGGTTTCGGACACCATCACCCTTAAGCCGGACACGGTGCTGATCGGATTGCACCCGAGTACCACCCGCCTGCTCCTTGCCGATGGAACTCCCCAGTTCCAGGGAGTCGGAAACGCCAAGCCCCTGCTTGAAACTCCTTCTGGCGGAAAAAATATCGTTACCGGCATCGGACTTTATACCAATGGAATAAACCCGCGCGCCGTTGGAGCGCTATGGAAGGCTGGAAGCGAATCTTCAATGAACGATGTACGCTTCCTCGGAGGACATGGAACGATTGATCCCGACGCCTCGGCGGAAGAAAGCAGGAAAGTCTGGAGCCAGATTTACAACAACACCCACACCGCCGATTCAAATTTGAATCGTCGTTGGGATGGCCAGTATCCAAGTTTGTGGGTCACCGAGGGCGGCGGTGGAACGTTCGTAAATATCTGGACGCCCAGCACCTTCGCGCAGGCAGGGCTATATGTTTCGCACACATCAACGCAGGGCCGGATATATGAATTATCCAGCGAACATCACGTCCGGAATGAAGCGGTCTTCGACGACGTTTCCAATTGGCAGGTCTTTGCGCTGCAAACAGAAGAAGAACGCGGCGAGGGCGGCTTCGCTTTGCCGCTCGAAATTCGCGGTTCGACAAATCTCCTGATCGCCAACATGCATATCTACAGGGTTGTGAGCAGCTATCAACCTACACCCTACGCGATTCTTGTTTCCCGCTCTTCGGACATCCGCTTCCGCAACATTCACTGCTATAGCGACAGCCGAGCATCTTTCGATAATGCCGTGTATGACCAAACCTCGGGCATCAATGTGCGGCAACGGGAATTTGCCTGGCTTGATATTTCTGGAAAGACCACGACCGCGAGCGCGAAATTAAAATCAACCGTGCTGGATGATCAAGCCGGTATTAAAAAATTAGCTGGCGGCTTTTTCAATATTTCTGGTGGCGCCGTCGACAAGGCCGGAAATGTTTATTTCGTCGACGCGAAATGGCAAACCATCTACCGCTGGTCGGTTGCGGACGGGCAGCTCTCCAAAATAAGAGACAATCCACTAGATCCCGTGCAGCTTGCTTTCGACCGCGCCGGAAATCTGATGGTCATCTCCTACGCGGGCAACGGCACGGTATACAGCTTTGACCCCAACGCCAAATCCGCCGACATCACTCTTCTCAAAGCGCAGCCCGCTGTTGCTCGCCCCGGTCTCACCGCCATTCTTCCGGTCGATGTGTGGCGGAACGAAAACGATTTCGCGCAAGCCGTCTCCGTCAAAAAGCCGTACCAGTTTGTCTCCCTCGACGGCACCACCTTCATTCCCGCCGGGAACGATTTTGTCAGTGGCGAACTTTATTACGGCTCCAAGATTCATGATGTAATTCGCGCCTTTGGCATGGCCCCAGTTACGCCCGGTAAGAAGTTTTACATCACCAATGAAGAGGGGCAAACAACCTACTCTGCCACTATCGATTCATTTGGCAACATCGAAGACCTCCGACTCTTTCAGCACGTGGGCGGCGAAAGCGTGACCACTGATCAAGCTGGAAACGTCTACATTGCCGCCGGGCAAATTTTTGTCTACGACTCCGCCGGAAAATATCTCGAAACGATCGAAGTCCCCGAACGGCCTTCACAGCTTTTATTTGGCGGCCCTGACGGCAAAACGCTTTTCATCGCTGCGCGTACCTCTTTATATGCCGTACCGCCGCGATATAAAGGAAATTAACACGCCGTTGTTCCCTTCCTCAGCGCGCACAAATCGTTCCACGCGTAAGATTACTTCGAGGGCGTCCGTCGGCGCAGCTGTTTCTATAGTTGCGCTGCTATTTGCCATGGTGTCATTTCTGTCCGGCCAGGCGCCGACGGATGACGCTACGAAACACCAAGTCCCCGCGCAGAAACAAAATACCGATAAATTTCCGCTCGCAACACCGCCATTCCAACCCCCGCAATTACCCCAACTCGTCGATATCACTTCTTCCACCAAAATAGAATTCGACCATCTATCCAGCCCTGAACAAAAATACATCGTGGAATCCATGAGCGGCGGCGTGGCTCTGATCGATTACGATCGCGATGGATGGCCTGACATTTTTTTTACCAACAGTCCGAGCGTGGAAATGGCGCAGGCCGGTAAGAAAGCCCGTAGCGCGCTGTTTCACAACAATCACGACGGAACCTTCACAGACGTTACCGACAAAGCCGGCCTCGCATATCCGTGTTGGGCCATGGGCGCCGCCGTCGGAGATTATAACAATGATGGATTCCCCGACTTGGTGGTCACCTGTTTTGACGGCGGCGTGGTTCTGTATCGCAATAACGGCGATGGAACGTTTGCCGACGTTACGAAACAAGCCGGTCTCGACAAAGATAAAAAGTGGGCCGCCGGCGCAGCGTTCGGCGATTACGACAAAGACGGTTGGGTCGACTTGATCGTGACCCATTATGCCGATATCTCTCTCGAGAACCTTCCGGCGTTCGGCTCACTCAAAACTTGTAAGTACCGCGGAATTGACGTGCAGTGCGGCCCGCGCGGCCTCAAAGGCTCCCCGGACATTCTCTATCACAACAATCACGACGGAACCTTCACCGATGTTTCCCAGCAAGCAGGACTCGATTCGTCCACAACATTTCTTGGCCTTACAGCCGTCTGGTCCGATTTTGACAACGACAGTCTGCTGGATCTTTTCGTCGCCAACGACGGCCAACAAAATTTCCTTTACAAAAATGACGGGCATGGCCACTTCACTGATGTCGCTCTTAATGCCGGCGTCGCCGTCAGCCAGGATGGAAATGAGCAGGCCAACATGGGCGTGGTGCTGGGCGATTACTTGCATGAGGGCCGTTTCTCGATCGCCGTAAGCCATTTCAGCGACGAATACACCACCCTATTTCGCAATAATGGCGGCATGAATTTCTCCGATGTTTCCTACGCTTCAAACATCGCGCAAAGCACCATAAAATATGTCGGCTGGGGCGATGCGTTTTTTGATTTCGATAATGATGGCTGGCTGGACTTCCTGCAGGTCAATGGTCACGTCTACCCGCAGGTCGACTCCATCGTCGGCGGCCCAAAGTACATGGAGCCCAAGCTCCTGTACTTCAATCAGCGCAATGGCACCTTCAAGGACATCAGCAAGCTCGCCGGTCCTGCACTGGAAATTCCCCAGGTAAGCCGCGGCGTCGCCATCGGCGACCTTTTCAACGACGGCAAACTCGAGGTGGTCATCGAAAATCTTAAAGGCCAGCCCACGATTCTTCGGCCCGAAGGTGGCCCAAGGAATCACTGGGTCAGCTTCGAATTAGAAGGAACGCAGAGCAACCGCCTGGCTCTGAACGCACGAGTCAAATGTTTTGCTGGAGACCTGGTGCAGGAAAGCGAAGTGCTCAGCGGCGGAAGCTATCTTTCCCAGAATGACCTGCGAATTCACTTTGGCCTGGGAACTAACACGCAGATCAGCAAAGTAGAGATTCTCTGGCCTTCCGGAAAGAAAGAAATTCTCCTCGATCTCCGCGCCGACCATTTCTATAAGGTGAAGGAAGGAGCAGGAATCGCCCACTAAGGATCAAGCGGTCCGCGGCCTTTACTATCGTCGTATTATCGCCCTATCGGCGCTTGCCGGTACCCGTCCAACGTCCAACCATCCTGCCCCTCATCGTGACGCAGGACGTAATAATTTCCGTCATTCGCTCGCACTCGAAAATACATCGCGCCGAGCGAATACCACTGATCGTCAACTTTCTCAACGTTGTATTCCCTATCGCGAATGGTAAACCGTGACGGACGTTCGTCAGCTCGATAGCCCGAATAGCAATGAACTCGAATCTCGCTCATACTTCGCCCCGGAAATCGCTTCATCATAACCGAATGCGAGAGTGTTTTTGGATATTGCGGTTGGAAAACAAATCCAATGCGCGCGAAGCTTGAACCTCGATTCCTTAATATGCAAAGTTACCTTAAATTGCTAGTCAGCTTGCCGCAGCACTCCGGGCGGTCAGGCAAAGAAGAACGATCCCATCCGCCACCCAGGGCCTGCACCAGCGTGACTGCATCCACCATGCGGCGGCCGAGAATATTTACGGCAGTAAGTTCGTCCGAGAGCGCTGCACTCTCAGCGGTGGTCACTTCCAGGTAACTCGTGACGCCACCTGTGTAACGGCTATTGGCAAGTTCCAGGTACTTTTGCGCGGCGACCACTGCTCTTTCCTGAACCTGTGCTTCGTTCTCCAGGATACGCAACGCCGCCAGGTTGTCCTCGACCTGTTGAAAGCCGGTCAGCACTGTTTCGCGATAGTTGGCGACGGTCTGGTCATACGCTGCTGCGGCTAGATCCACGTTGGCCCTGCGGCGGCCAGCATCAAAAATGGGCGCTATTGCCGAGCCGCCCAGCGACCAGAGAGCGCTCGGACCAGAAATTAGCGTGGTGATCACACCACTCTCGAAACCTCCCATCGCTCCCAGACTGATGGTCGGATAATAAGCGGCCTTCGCCACTCCGATTTGAGCGTTAGCCGAGGCCATGCGCCTTTCCGCCGCCGCGATGTCGGGGCGCCGTTCCAGTAACTCAGAAGGAAGCCCAGCAGGAATCGGTGGAGGAGGCGTTGTAAGCGGAAGAGCGGCGAGACTGAAATCGGCCGGAGGCTTTCCAATCAGAATTGCCACGGCGTGCTCGTACTGCGCGCGGGCGACTCCAACGTCGATCGCTTGTGCGCGAGTGGTCTCGAGTTGAGTTGTTGCCTGCTGGACTTCCAAGTCGGAAGCAATGCCTCCCGCATACCGATTCTCAATCAATTCCAGAGCTTGTTGATACTGGGTGACGGTAGAGTTCAGTAGTTGCTCCTCGGCATCTAGAACGCGCGCCTGAAAATAAAACAGAGCAACCTGGGCATGCATGGAGAGGTTCACGGTGGCCAGGTCGGCTGCGCTGGCTTGGGCCTGCTCGCGATAAGACTCAACGGTGCGGCGTATGCGTCCCCAGACATCGACCTCGTAAGACAATTCAAAAGGAATCTGAAAGTCGTTGTACGTAACTCCATTGGTAGCCAGGCTAGGAGGCCGATTGTTGGATATTCTGGTTCGCGATGCGTTCGCACCTGCGGTGATTGTTGGGAAATAAGCCGCCCGGTTATAGCGGAGCAAAGCTCGCGCTTGAGTGTATTGAGCCTCGGCTGCCTTTAGATTTTGGTTTGAGACATTGACCTGCGCTTCGAGGGCGTTCAGTTGTGGGTCCTGAAACATTTCCCACCAGTTGCCGCCAAGATTCTGGTCGTTCGGCTGGGCCTGTTTCCAATTGCCAAGCTCCTTGTAAGCAGTAGGAACTTCCGCGATGGGCCGCCTGTAGTTTGGCCCCACCGTGCATCCACATATCTGAAACGCGACGATCGCTGGCAGAACTACAAGCCAAGATATTCGCCGGGGCTTTTCGACCAATACGCTGTTTCGAACACGCTTCACTTGCTATCCCCCGGCAATGTCGCCTGAACAATTTGGACCTGCTGTCCAGTAACAATGGAATCGGGTGGATTGATTATGAGCTGATCTTCCGGCTTAAGGCCGGCCACGATTTCTATCTCATTGCCAAAATCGCGCCCAGGAGTCACGGGAGTAAGCGTAACTTTCCGATCCTTCACAACGCCCACACGCAAACCCTCCGAGCGGAATATCAAGGTGTTGACGGGAATAATGAAAGTGGAACCCTGACTGGGAACCTTTAAATGGACTTCTGCATAAGAACCGGTGAGCAGCGTATTTGTGGGATTGGCCACATCAATTTCAACCAACAAGGTACGAGTCGTCATGTTGATGGCGTCAGCGGTGCGTACCAGATTCCCCTGAAAGGTGCGTCCGGGAAACTCAGCGAGAGCAAGATCCGCGGTCATGCCGACTTTAATCCCGCGGGAATATTCTTCCGGGACGTTTACGTAAACGCGCAACATGCCGGGTTGGACGATATGAAAGAGATCGGTTTTTACACCGGTGCTGCTGCCAGAGTTAATCAGGTCGCCGATATCGGTGTTGCGCGCGGTGATCACACCGTCAAACGGAGCGTAAACCTTTTCAAAAGATACCAGTGCGGCATATTGATCTACTGCGGCCTGGTCTGCCTGGACAATGGCTTTATTGGCGTTGTAAGTACCTACGGCGTTGTCGGCATCCTGCTGGGCCACGGCATGCGTTTTCAACAGTCCCTGATATCGCGTTTTGGTGATAGTGGCGAGTTCCAGATTTGCCTGCGCAGTGGAAAGGTTGCTGCGCGCTTGCTGGAGCTGCTGATCCACTTCCGGCGTTTCGATCACCGCAAGTAATTGCCCCTTCTTGACGTGCGCTCCAATGTCGAAATACCACTTCTTCAAGTATCCGTTGGTGCGCGCATAGACCGGTGAAGTGATGAACGGTTGTACGTTTCCCGGAAGGATGATCTCCTCGGCGGGCGCAGTTTGTTTTGGCACGACAACCGATACGGCGGTGAGGGCTACTTGATTAGTCTCCGCCTTCAGCTTTGTACGCGCTCTGACCCGCGACAAGATGCCGGTAACCAGTAGCACGGCAACGACGATTACCGCTATCGCCACTCCCAACCATCGTCTCAACGGGTTCTGCTTTCTTCCCGCATCGTTCAGAGGACTCGTTTGCCCGCCGATTTGTTTTTTCTCTTCAGTTTGTTGCGACATAGTCACTCCACAAAAGTTTTGCTAGTGTTGCTACTCCGTTTGGGCTACCTGTTTGCGCGAACCCTGCAAAACGCTGAAAAATGCTGGGACAAAAAACAGCGTGGAAACCGTTGCAAACAGTAATCCACCTATAACTGCACGCCCAAGTGGCGCATTCTGTTCCCCACCGTCTCCCATTCCGAGCGCCATGGGCACCATGCCGATGATCATGGCCAGAGCGGTCATCAGCACCGGCCGAAAGCGCGTGAAACCGGCCTCTAGTGCGGCGCCGATGGAGTCGCTGCCCTGCTCCATTTTTTCCGTAGCAAAGCTCACCACCAGGATGCTGTTGGAGGTTGCCACGCCCATGCACATGATGGCTCCCATGAGTGCGGGCACGCTGAGGGTCGTGTGCGTTATAAACAAAAACCAGGCAATCCCGGCAAGCGCGGCGGGCAGCGCGGAAATCATGATGAAAGGATCCAGCCAGGACTGAAAGTTGACCACGATCAGCAGATAAACCAGCACGATCGAGAACGCCAGCCCGCTCAGAAGACCGACGTAGGACGCTCGCATGGTCTGAACCTGTCCACGAACAACGACTCGAGAACCGCGGGGCAATTGCTGCCGAGAAGCGTCAATGATTTTGTTGATGTCGCCGGCGACGCCGCCCAAATCACGCCCAGTGACAGCACCGAAGATGTCCACCACTGGCGCTACGTTGTAATGAGAGACCACCGCCATCCCCGCGCCTCGCTGGGTTGACACTAAACTGGCCATCAGCGACGGAGCTGCATTGGGGTCTGTGCCGGTGATCGGAATGTTCTCAACACCCTGCAGCGTGTCGGTACGATACTGCGGCGTTTGAGTCGCAATTTGATAACTCACGCGATTCTTGGGGTCGACCCAGAAGGTAGGTGAGGTTTGGAAGCTCCCGCTGAGGGACACCAGAAGATTTTGCGCGATGTCGTGAGCAGTAAAACCGAGCTGCTCTGCCTTCGTACGCTCCACCCGCATTCGCAAATAAGGCTGATCGAAGGGTTGCTGGATTCGCAAATCCGCCGTTCCGGTAACGTATTTCAGCTTGTTGAGCAGTGCATCGGCGTAGCGATGGTTTCCCTCCAGATCGTTTCCTACGACCTGCACATCGATCGGGGCCGGCAGGCCGAAGTTCAGGATTTGGCTGACCATGTCGGCAGGCAAGAACGAGAAAGTCGCGCCGGGAAATTGTTTTGGCAGGGTCAGACGAAGGCGCTGAATGTAGTCATCCGTGGGATGGTGCTTCACGGCGAGAGTAACAAGAATGTCGGCGTCCGATGTGCCCACGGGAGCCGAGTTACTGTACGAAAGATTGATGCCGCTGTAAGGCAAACCTATATTGTCGATAACACTCTGGAACTCGTTTGCTGGAATCTGTCCTCGAATGAAGCGCTCGACCTGATCGCACAAATTGGCGGTTTCCTCAATGCGCATTCCCGTAGGCGCGCGCAGATGAAGCTTGAAAGAGCCGCTATCAACCGTGGGGAAAAAGTCCTGGCCTAGCCAGGGAATCAGAACCGCGAGAGAGCCAAGGCAGCACGCGAAGAAAGCAATCAGAAAAGCGCGCCGATGGTGCAGGCAAACTTCCAGCAAACTATGATAGCTGTGATGGAATTTCTCGAAGGCTTGTTCGAAACGCTTCTGAAGTCGTACCAGCGGATTCCGGCTCGGCGCTCCGGCTTGGTGTTTCTCTCCCCGCAACAAATACTTGGCCATCGTCGGAACGATCGTCCGCGAGAGGAAATAAGAAGCCAGCATAGCGAAGACCACTGCTTCGGCAAGCGGCACGAAGAGATACCGCGCGACACCCGACAACAAAAACATCGGAGCAAATACGATACAGATAGAAAGTGTAGACACGAACGCAGGTGTCGCAATTTGCGATGCGCTGTCGAGCACCACGGTATCCATATCCTTATCGGGTTCCGCTTCCCGGTTACGATTTATGTTCTCAACCTCAACCGTCGCGTCGTCCACCAGGATGCCGACCGCTAGCGCGAGTCCACCGAGGGTCATGATGTTGATGGTTTCTCCGATCGCGCTAAACACAATGATGGAGGTCAGGATTGCCAGCGGGATGGAGGTGGCGATTATTAAGGTGCTTCGCCAACTGCCCAGAAAAACGAGAATCATGAAAGCCGTGAGGCACGCAGCAATCAGCGTTTCCCGCACGACCCCACTAATCGCGCCACGAACAAAAATAGATTGATCCGCCAGCGGTGCGATATCGAGCTGCGGCGGAACGGTAGTCTTGATTTGAGGCAGCAGGCCCTTGATGCCGGCAATCACGTTCAGTGTCGACGCGTTGCCGGCTTTTTGGATGGTCAGCAGTACCGAGCGCTGGCCGTTGACGCGCACGATATTCGTCTGAGGAGGAAAGCCATCGCGCACCCACGCGACATCTTTAATATAGATCGTAGTGCCGCCAATGGTCTTGATGGGGATGCGGTTCAGATCAGCGATGGTCTGCGGCGCCGCGTTGGGAATGGAAACGTTGTATTCCCTGGAGCCGATCTTGGACGTTCCTGTCGGCAGAATTAAATTTTGAACGCTGATGGCATTGGTTACGTCCAGCGCGGACAGCCCCTTAGATTGCAACGCGGTCGTATTCAGATCCACCTGAACCTGGCGCTGCTTTCCGCCATACGGATAGGGGACAGATGCGCCAGGCACGGTAATGAGCTGAGTCCGAATAAAATTCAAACCATAATCGTTGAGTTCCTGCTCTGACAGGTTTTGCCCCGAGAGCGCCAACTGAAGAACCGGAACACTCGATGCGCTGTAGGCCAGAATAAGCGGCGGCGTCGAACCTGCAGGCAACTGTCTGAGTTGGGTCTGAGAGACCGCCGTTATTTGTGCGATGCCTTGCTCAATGTTGGCGGTCGGCTGGAGAAACACTTTGACAACAGCGATTCCATATAGCGATTGCGATTCGATGTGCTCGATATTATCAACGGTGGTGGTAAGCGATCGTTCTGTGATGCTGACGATGCGGTCGGCCATGTCCTCAGCCACGAGACCGTTATACGTCCAGATGATACTGACCACCGGAATGTTGATGTTCGGAAATATATCCGTCGGAGTGCGAAAGATTGCCAGCCCGCCCAGGATTAGAATGAGTATCGAGACGACCACAAACGTATACGGCCGGCTCAATGCTAATTTGACGATCCACATGATTTCTCACCCTCATAGCTTGAGAATGCAGACTCGATGCCACTGCGAAAATTCACGGAGAACTTCAGCAAGTGGTTGATAACAGGAAGGTTTAGGATTGAGCTCAGATACTACGGCGGCAAATCACGTCATGCAAAGAGTCCAGCACGGTGGACGGGATGCCAATACTCTGACAGCGCGTGTCGACACGCCAAGAACGAAAAACTAAGTCGGATCCGTCGTTTGGGTCGGTTTAGGCCGCCACGATTCTAGTTTCTTCTTGTGGTTGAAGTTATGCGGGTATGCCGTTGAAATTGCATTTGACTACGAGGATGGTGACATCGTCGCCAAAGCCGACGTCTTTAGAAAAATTCGCCGCGCTTCTGAAGATTTCGTCCATGAGCCCTTTCGCGGAGAGCGACGAGCCGCGCTGCAAGATGGCGGAAAGCCGCCCAATACCAAATTCCTCAGCCAGAAGATTCTCAGCCTCGGTAACTCCATCCGTGTAGAAAACCAGCACGTCTCCCGGTGTAAGTTCAGCTGTGGCTAGTTGGCAATCTTCATTTGGAGCTAGGCCGATGGGTGGGCAAGACGAGTCCAGGCGCTTGAGTGTGTGGGTGCTTGCTTGAAACAGAAGCGCGGGATTATGGCCGCAGTTGATGTAGCGGATGATCCGTTTTTGTGTGTCGATTTCCGCAACCAGCAGTGTCACGTAGTGTTCAGGATCCGACACCGCGGCGATGTCAGCATTCAACCTTCCCACTTGTTGCAGCATGTTTCGATCACGATCGGCCTCCAGTCGCATGGCAGCCGCCGTAGCGGACATCAACAGGGCCGCAGAAACTCCTTTTCCGGATACATCCCCAATGGCGATCTGAATGGTGTTCGCGTTGATAGGAATATAGTCATAATAGTCGCCTCCCACGCTTTTGAACGGTCGCATCATGCCGGCAATTTCAAGTCCGGCTATGACTGGCGTTCCCACCGGAAGGAACATCCTCTGAACTTGTGCAGCGAGTTCCACATCTCGAAGAAGATCGTCTCGTTGCACCTGGATCGTTTCGGCAAGCAACTCGCGCTGCTCGATATACCGCTGGATAACGTAAACGACGAAAGAGAAACACAACACCGCAAAGAGATTGTCAAAGATTCGAATCGGCAGATGGATAATTCGCGGCGACCAATAATCATGAAGCAGGATACAAAACGGTATCAGACTGTAGGTCACTTCCTTGCGCAATAGAATCGCGCTAACGCCAACAGGAAATATGTAGAGGTCAACAAGCGAAGGCGACAGAACTCGATGATCTACATACGCGACCGCGGCGATGGCCCCCAACACCAACGCGACCGGGAGCCATGCTGGTCCGATGGAAGCCACATCCTTCCTTAGGGGAGCCAGTAGCGGGACTCTTTTGTGTATGTCAGGCAAACTGGCAGTCATCAAAGCTCGGGTAGTGGTATTCATTTCTGATCCCTGTCAAAAAAACTCCTACACTGTTCGGCGAGTTCAGCGATCGGTAGGTACGCCTACTCAGCCGTTTGAGGGTTTGGCACCAGGTAGCCATCTGTAAGAGTCTTAAGAAAAGCGACCAGCGCGTCTTCTTCCTGCTCGGTCAGTTTAAGATTGCCGAGTTGACGTTTGTTGAGATTGGTTGAGTCTTCGGACGCCGGCCAGCAAGTGACCTTCTCGCCGGGGTCGTTGGCCTGGCACTTAGCCAAGACGTCGCGGGTATTATAAAAATGCACTACCTCTTTCAGACTCTTGAAGTAGCCATTGTGCATGTACGCTTTCACAAAACTTGGCGTGGGACGCATGTCAACGTTGCGCAAGGTGGGTACCTGAAACTTCGCGTCGAACTTTGGCGCCAGTTTAACCCACACGGAATCAGGATTTAGTTGGCCGCTATCGCTTTGCAGGCTGCGCAGGAAGGATCCAACTCCGGTATCGACATAGGCCTCTCCGGCAGGATTGGGGCTGTAGCTGCGTTCGTCAGGCCGGCCCTCATAGTAGTATTGCAATCCTTGATTTCTGGGGACGCCAAGATTGCTGGCGGTGAAATCTGTAAATAAAGGCTCTTCGCCTGGCCCGCCGTCGCGATGACACTCGTTGCATCGCCCCTTGCTGCGGAATAACTCGTAGCCCAATTTTTCCTGTGCCGTGAATTGGTCTTTTCCTGCTTGGACATAGTCGTACTTTGACGTAAACGGACTCACCTCCGGGGAAAACTCATACGCGGAGACGGCCAGCCCGAAGCCGTCATAAACGTGGTCGGCTCGCGACCGGTCTGCCACCCTAAGATGGACAGGGTACATATCATCCGGAGCCGGCGGCCCTGGAGTCGCACAGACTTTTTCGACGTCGGCAGGCCAGTGAATGGCGAACGAGTCAGCTCCCCATACCGCCTCAAAGAGCTTGCGATAGGGAGCCTGTGAAAGGCGATACGCAACACAGGCCGAATCGGGCAAGCCCATTTCTACGGGATTCGTCGGAGGTCCCTGAGCTTGTTCAGCGCTGGGATTCTGCAGGCGGTAGCCGCTTGCGCGCATATCCCAGAAATTGCCGCCAACAAAGTCGCCTTGCAGTTCATTGTAGTGAAGCACCGGCGCGAAGGGCGCGTACATGTAACTTTGCGGCTTTCGATTGCTGAATCGCGTTCTCACCGACCCTGGATACGACACGGTTGTCTCATTTAAAGATTGAATCGGGCCGGTGAATCCCATCTCCGGCATGTGGCAGAAACTGCAGGCCTCGTTCTGTTTAACAGAGAGATGCTTATCAAACAGCAGCAACCTTCCCAGGGTGCGCATCTGTCCTTGGCGATCGAGTGTGGTGTGGTCCATCTGTTTCAAAGTGTCTGCCTCAATCCGATCAATTTCCATAACGACTCTTGCCACATCTTGATCGAACGAGGGAGGCATCTTGCCGTCGAGCTTGCTCGGAGACTTTTCTTCGCCGGAAACCGCTGCGCCAACCGGCGGTTTACCTACCGCTGCGATCAAGAGTGCGCTGAATGCGAAAAGACCAACTGGCAACAAAACTACATTCCCGGTACGCATGGTTTCGGCTCTACTCCCGATAACATTCACTCCGTTTTGTGCCAGGTGAAATCCGGGTCATAGACAGTCATCGTTTGTGCGAGCTTTGTCGTGTCCGGGCCAAGGTCCTTTTCGTAAATGGTTCCAGATTTGTCGACAATAAAAGTCATCACACCGGAGGAGCGGTACTCTACAGGATAAGCAACGACGGCAAAGCCTGCGCTCATCTTTCCATCGACGATATATTTTTTGGCCCCGCCGGGTGCATGTCGTCCTTGGCTTTTAAGGATCCGGAACATATACCCATTGAACGGCACATGTTGACCAACCTGCTCCGTCGGAAGATTTTGGCGCGCGTACGCGATCAGCGGATTGATCGGGCTATCAGCTTCATCGTCGGCCCCCTGCCAGTACAGACCGTTGTGCTGACCTTCATCGCTCACAAGTTTCTGGGCGAAGTGCTTCGTGGCGCCATCCGGCGAGCGCTCAAAGTATTGCTGTTCCGCTTCGACCAATTCACGGCACGCATCCATGGCAGCGACTTCGTTTTTGCCTATGCGGCGGAATAGAATCTCGTTTTTACCTTCGGAAGTGTCGAAATACCATGTACCGTGATTATTCGCCAGGGGAATTGGAAACGGCCAATTCTCAGCCCCAATAACCAGCGTCACCTTGCCATCTGGCTCGGTCACGAATCTATGCATCTCCTGGTATTTGGTGACGAATCCGACGCGAGCGTCTGAATCCTCTAATGCATCGCCGGACGAAAGCACATCCTTTCCGGCCGGTCCGAGGATGCGCAACGGGGCTTTTTCGTCCTGTGACTCCATGGCCGCGAAGAACTGGCTCCCGGCATCTTCCGGGGAAGTAAAAGTTCGCTGCCCCGGCTGCTGTCCGAGTATTGGGGCGGCCAAACAGCCAAAAGAGACTCCGAAGACCGCCGACACTACCAATCGAACCAATTTGCGTTCAACTCCAGCAATACTTGAAAGTCTGTTCAGCATGATATTTTTCTCCATTTTTAAATTCTCGATAAATCCCACTCACGCGCGGGTGCGCTTAACGACGCCCACCGCCGCCATGAAAACCACCACCACCGTGGAAACCGCCAGCATGGAAACCGCCGCCAAAGCTCGATCGGCCGCGGGAAGAAAAGCCTCGTACATTCCCGCCATGATCAAAGCCACTGAATGCGCTGGAGCGGGTACCTGATTGCGCGTGAAACGACGAGGATCCGCCGCCGTGGAACGCATTTCCATGGCTATTATTGGCGTGGCTGAAGTTGTCGTGATTAAAGTTGCCGCGATTGAAGTTGTTGCGATTGACGATCGTTCGGCTATGGGAGACGTAGGTGTTGTGGTTATAGATCACTGACCGGCCATGCCAGTCGTATCCCCAGTGATGCCAGCCCCAACCAAATCCCCCAAAAAATCCGACCCCAAAACCGATTCCGAATCCAATGCCCACTCCGGCCAAAAAGAGTCCCGGCTCGGCATACCATCCGGGATACGCAACGATCGGATAACCGTACACGAGCCACGGATCGTACTGGGGCACATAAACAACTTCGGGATTGGCCGGTTCAATGACGACGGTGTTGCCTTGCGTCGTCACCGTCTCCTGTTCGTTGCTATTCAGATGGCCAGCCTTATGAGCTTGCTGACGCAACGTCTGCACCGCGTCCGTCACATCCTGCTGTTGATTGGCATATGCGTCGCCAAGCGATGAAGTCCACGAGAGATTCTTGTCCATGTTTTCAAGAACAGACGGAAATTGCGCGAGGGCTTGTACGCTGGGGTCCCAGGACTGTTTGTCGACTTCTCTTGCCAGTTCTTCTCCCTTGAGGTTGGAATGACTTTGCATCCAGCGGTCCGCCTCGACAATCTCCGCCGGATACGTTGCCGCCGCAAGAATCTGTGCGACGAGCGCGTCGGGGTACAAGGCGATCGGCGCGACCAGTTGCTGCAGTTCTTGCGGAGTCTGTTGCGCTGGCTGCGGCGGCGCCTGTGCCTGTGTGTTGGATTGGCCCGTCGAACCAAAAGACTCGGCTTCCGTAGTGAATTGCACAAGCAAACAACAGAGAAGTAAGGTCAAAATCTGCTTGAATAACTTCATGGCACATTCTCCAGTACAAACAAATCAGATATTCCTTGGTGTTAATCTCGCGTTGAAACAATTTCGTGAACCCTCATCAACGGCTTCTAGCAAACCTACTGCCCGCGTAGCAGGCCCGGCGGCATGTCATTGCGCCGGGCCAGCTCTTCCAGTGCGTCGAGTTGCGTCTCTGTTTCACTCACACGCTGCTGAAGGTTTTCAATGCCGGCTTGCGGCGTGCTGCCTACGTCGCCGCCGTTCAGATCTATTCCGCTCGTCGCGGTCTCAAGGCTTCTTGCATCGTCGATCGCTCGCCGGAATCTATCGAGTTCAGCCCGCCGGCGTTCGAGTTCATCGCGTAATCTTGCTGACTCTTCCGCATACCATTCCGGGTCCTGGGTCTTGACGTACTCTGCGCGCGCAGTTACTGGCTTTGACTCCTCTTGGTCAATCTGACCTACGATGGAAATCAGGCCAAGACTATGTAGCCGTTCTAAGTCGTCGTTGGTCCAAACCATCCCGTTCTGACTATCCGTTCCTACGTGCGGCCTGTTGGCCGCACGCAACGGTATCGTTACTGCAACGAACCCTAGAGTGACGGCATACCAGTAGCGAATCATCTTGGCCGCCCTTACTTCTTCGATGAGCCTGGAGGAAATTGCTTGAACATTTTCTCCACGCCCTTATCCAGATTCTTGATGTTCTTGTCGGAGTTGTTGGAGAGTGTGTCGCTCGAAGAGCCCCTCCAGATTAGCCCCTTGGTCTTGGTATCGAAAAGATCGACGACCACGGTGCCCACCTTGTACGTTTCGGTCGTGGTTGTTGCCTCACCAAAACCGCCACCACCGAAGCGTCGCCAACCCCAACCTCCTCCAAGCCCGTCGTAGAAAGTATTCAAGGTCTGCTGATTGCGCGTAATCTCCATGGCCACGATGGAGACATCGCCACCGGAATCCACCTGGGTCCAGCCCTTTGCTGCCAAGGCGGTATTGACTGCAGTTTTGATTCGATCAACGTCCAGGGCGTCTTTCGTCTTAACGTGTTCCCACGAGTAGGTCTTGTATTGCGCGAAGTTAGCGCTGCGATCGTAATCGGTCTTCACCTGCTGTGCTGACAACTTGACTCCGAACAACAACATCATTCCCATCAAAACGAACACTGCTCTTAGCAATTTCACGATTCCCTCCTTTTCGACTCGCCACCAATGGATTCGGTGTGTCGAGTGACGCAATTGGGAGAGGCAAGACGGTTGCCAAAAGACCATTACGTAAGTGACTGAAAATAGAGGCTCACACAGGCAATAGCGCGGTATGCGATGCCAGCCGGCTATACACCGCGTCCGTCATGCCGACAGGCTCAGTGAGGTCATTTATTTGTTGAATTTCAAGCAGCCTCAGATTTAGGCCAGCTGGGGAGGTAAGTGCTGGCGCGTTGTGGCTGCGGCATGGACAGGGTCAATCGATTGAGGACCGATTCCCTGACGATAGCGACGATGCTACGACGAAAGGAGATTCTTGTTGGTACGTGAGATGCCAAGTTTTTGCATCCGGAAATACAGGGTGGACCTCTTGATTCCCAAACGTGCGGCCGCCCCGTTGGGACCTGCGACCACCCACCGAGTTTGCTCGAGAGTCTTGCAAATGTGGTCGCGCTCCGCGTCCTCCAGGGTAATTGCCCCAATCGATTCCACTACGGCGGCGCTCTTCAGACTCGTGAGAGGGGGGTGCAGGACGTTGCCCGAAGTGAGGATAACGCTGCGCTCGATAAAATTCTGAAGCTCGCGAATGTTGCCCGGCCACTGGTGAGAGCAGAGAGCGGCCATCGTTTCCGTAGGAATACAT
>DATHRB010000060.1:0-88616 GCA_035482155.1 Verrucomicrobiia bacterium
TTAGCCACGGTGATAAGAACTCCAGGCTTCTCCCGCTTCCGGCGAACGTACCTCCAACGACCCGAAATAAGTACGATTCCGCGGCGGCCACTTTTCCGGCGAAATATTTACCAGCCACACCATTTCAGTTTCTGCCGCCAGTGCCGGACTCATAGAGACACACCTTTCACAGATCAAATTCTTGACCAAAAACACTGTGCATTACCCGATTGTCAGAGGAAACGTCAGTTTAACTTAAGGCTTTTACTGCATGCGGTACTGCACCACCACGTTGGCATCCGCGGGGCTTGTGGTGCAACCCGCCGCGGCCGTCTGCACCACGAACTGCAACGCTGCTCCCGCTGCATAGTTTTGCGAAATGGTGCCGCTGTCGTTGGCCGCGCCCGCGATCGTCACATTCAACGGCGTCGTGCCGTCAGTGAGTCGCACCACCGCATTTGTGTTACACCCCGCCGGCGGCGTTTTTGTTTGCACCTGAATGCGTGTCACGGTAACCGCTTTGTCAGTCGTCCATGTGCTTGCTGTCCAAGTCGACGTCAGCGCCCCCGGAAGAAAAATATTCTGCTCCGCACGCGGGCTGGCGCTCAACGGCTCCGAAGCAATCGCTACGCCTTGTCCGAAATGCTGCAATTTGGTCCAATCCTGCTCCGCATCAAATTGCGCGATGGGATGCAAATTCCCACCACTCCAGTTATCCATGGTAGCCACGCTACCAAACTGCTCCAGACCCGGCGCCCCGCTCGTGTAAGTGTTGTCCGTCGCGGTAATGCTGGTGATCGTTCCGCCGGCGGTCCTCGAACACGTCAACACGCCAGTTGCGCCGTTCACTTCCAGCCGGAGAATATCCCCCGCTGCACTCGCGGTACTCGAGGTGGTCAAATTGGCGCCACGGAACGCCGTCATTTTTTGCAACAACAGCGAAGTGCTATTTTCCAGGCACGTGTAACCGTTCCCTGCTGGAGACATCAGCACCTGCACACCAACATAATCGGTCGTGCCGTTCAGCGTCGTCACGTATACTTGCGAAAATTGCGAATTCGCAAATAAGTTGGCTGACCAGTACGCCACGTTGACGCCACCAGTCCCGATTACCGCGTTGTTACTGACGTTAAAACCGCCGTCAGTAACCGTCCAGTTGCTGCCGATGGCGCCGTTCGCACGCTTGAAATTGTCATAAGAACTATTCAGGTAACTGCTCACCTCCACCACCCCACTTATGTCCGGAAGCGTGTGCGCGCGGTTGGCGGTGAAAGCCCCAGAAACGGTATCCACAAACCCGGTGCCCACGATTTTTAGCTGTGGCGCGCTGATGCCCGTGCTGGTTAACGTGGAAGTTCCCGCCGTGCCACTACTGGGTTGCGACTCGCCGCAAATCGCAGCCACGGAGTCCACAAATGGGCCGGTGCCAGCCGTGAACGCACTTGAGCAGGTCAAGCCGGCATAAAACACTTTGGCCAGGTCGCGGTAAATTTCGTAGCCCACGGTTCCCGCCGGCAACGTTGGCGGGGTGATCGTCACTGTCTGATTTCCCGTGGTGGTAGTGATCGAAGCGCCTGGCCCTGTTGCCGTTTGATTCCCGTTGGCGTCCACCGCCGTTACCGCGTAAAAGTGCGTTCCCACCGGCACCGATCCGCCGGAGGAAAGCACCAGGCTCGGCGCTCCGGCAGGCGCGGGCATGGCAGAAAAAACTTCGCCGCCCGCGCCAGTCACCGCTACCGTGCCATTGGCGTAAAGATCGCTGGAACCATTCGCGCCTAGATTGTGCAGAATGTAAGTCGGTAGCCCGATAATTCCGCAGCCGGAATATCCGCTGGTCACATCCACGCCGCCGCTTATGCCGCTTTCAAAAAGCGGTTGGTTTCCGTTGCCGCACGATGGATTCAGCACTTTGTAAGTGCTTATGGCGTTGACATTGGTGGCATCGATAATCGGCGTCGCCGGGCCGCCCACGGTGTCCGCGTAACTCATATTGTTGATGGTAGTGCTGGCAATCGTTGCGCCAAAAATATCGTAGCGCAGCCACGGCGTGTCTCCGCTTTCAAACAGCGGCGAAATGAACGTGATATTTCCCGGTTGCGCATTCAGCGGCTGTATTCCGTACGATTCATATAAAATTCCCGTGCCCGCAAAAAATGTTTTATTGAACTCGATGATGCTCGCTAATCCTTGCCCGAATTGTCCGCCCGCAATTCCCAGGCCGTGATTCAGGCCGATCGTCAACACTTCCGGCACGCCCCACGAGCCCCCGTTGGTCTGGAAGATTCCGCGGTCAAACCAGAAGTTAAAGCCTGACGAGCGCATCAAAAACGGCATCGCGCCCGCGCTGCCCGAAAAAATGTCATTGTTGTAAGAAATGCTCGCGACTCCGCCGCCTCCGGCGTCCTGGTCTTGCAAAACGCAACTCTGGTATACCCCGTTACAATTCATGGCCAGGTTTTCTAGCGTGTTCGGCCCAAAGCTGCCAGGCACGAAATAAAACAGCGGATACCCGTTGCCATATACCGAAGTAGAAAAATAATTTTGAAATTGTGCACCGCTCCGCATATCGCCCGGCCGCGCCTTAATCGTTAATCCCGCCGGCTTCATAATCACCGGATCATTCAGCACGATGGGGCTGCCGATTTCCCAAACCACCTGCGCCGCATTGCAGTTGTGATACAGGTCCAGCGGCGAATTAAATACCGTGCTCCCCATGGGATTGAGCGCCGGAATCACGAGCGTGCCGCCGGCAGCGCTGGGCATGGCCGCGCACCCTGCCAGAACAATTGGCGTGTTGTCGTGTTGCGCCGTTTGACTCGCCGCGGTGTTGGTAGCCGCTGCCGCCAAAGTCAAATTCGTGCCATTAATGGCCGTGATGGTCGTCGCTAAAATTCCGTTGGTCGCGCTGCTGGGCGGAGTGCTAGGCACGTACGACGGCACGTTAGGCGTACCGCTCAAACCCCAGTCCACAAACGCGCTGTCCATGCCTTCGGTCACGCCTACGATGCTCCACGCACCCGCGCCGATTTGCCGGTAAATGATCGATTGCAGCACGCTGTACTGCTGCATATTCCATTGCACGGTGTTTTTGGCGACCACGCTTACGGTGCCGCCGGTGGCCGTCAAATCCACTTGCCCATACTGGTAATACGTAAACGTTGTGGAACTTGGCACGCTCGCGATGGTCAGCGCGCCATTGAAACTGTTGTCGCTGGTGCCCGCCACGTTGATCGGCGAACTGTTTTGAATATTGTGTGCCGCGCTGGTAGTGCAGGTCGTAAAGCCGCTAACTCGCGAGCAAGAGGAAATGGCAACTGTGTTGACGCCCAGCGTCGCCGCCCCCTTCGTCGTCGTTCCCGCGGGACTCGCCACGCTCAATTCGCCGTGATAGCCCCGCAGCACAACTTTGTAATTGTAATTAGTGCTGCCATTCAAAATTCCGCCGGGAGTCACCACCACCGCTGCGCTCGTCAGCGTCGCCGTGCCGCTGCCCGCCGTGGTTCCCAGATTGGATCCAGTATTGGGCGCCGTAAAAGTATAAAAATCGCCAGTGTTGCCGCTCACCGCGAAGTTGCCATTGAAAGTCGAATCCGCGAGCCCGGCAATGGTGATCGTTTGCCCCGCGCCAAAAGTCGTATTCGTATAGGTGTAAGTGGCCACATTGCTGGACCGCGAATAATTCGTGATGTTGGTCACGCCCCAGCGATTGAACGTGGGCGTCACGCCGGCCAGCGGAATCTCAATGCCCTGCCCCACCGCAAAATCTCCGATGCCGCCCGGACAATTGGCAATCGCGCTTCCCGCCGTTGTCGAACAGGTGATAGCGCCGCCACTCCCGGTATAAAGTCCGAACCGCACCAGATCGTAGTAAGGATTCGGCCCCTTGTAATGCAGGTCCGCATCGAAGTTTTGTGACGCCGTAAACGTGTTGGTGATGTTCGTCTGCGCGCCGCTGCCACCGGTAGAGATCGGCCCGCTCTCCGCCCCGGTATCATCCTTGTAGTACAACTTCTTGTCCGTGGTTTTGGAGTAAAGGTTCACCGTCCCCGCGCTGGCTGCGCCCGGGGGCGTTGCTTGGTTCGTCAAATTCAGCGTACCGCTCGCGAGTGATCCAACCACCGTGGTGTTGCCGTTGACAGTCAGATTGCCGCTGAGATTCAACGAAAACGCGCTGATTCCCCCGGTGAATGTAGGTGATGAAGGATCGCTCGGCAGCATCACATTAGGCAGTTGCTTATTCGTAATTCCCGGACCGGAAATTTCCACCTCGTACTTCCCAGGCGCAGCATAGAAAAAATAATTCCCCATGCCATCGGTGGTAGTCGGATTGGCCATCGCTTGCGTCAGCGCGGCATCGGAATAAATTTGCGCCAGTGGCGTGCATGGCTGCCCCGTCGCAGGCATCGCGCAAATTCTTACGCTTGCGCCCGCCAGCGGCACTCCGCGAGAATTGAAAACAATGTCATCTTTGCGCGTGCCCTGCCCATGCACCGGCGCCACTACTCCAGGCCAGAGATGCAAAGCGAGCGCCAGCGCTGTCCACAAAAACCCCATCGCAATTTTTGATCGTATCATGCAGAGACCTTCGCTCGTTTTAGGCTTCGGAAATTTAAATAATCGGGAGCACTGTGAATCGCCAGAACTTCAATCGTAGATGCGACTTTGCGTTACTTACCGGCAGTACGCGCCGTTACCCACCGACGGTCATTCCGACCGAAGCAGGCCGACGCTTTTTCTTCTCATTCGCTCCTGCGAATGAGTCGGCCTGCGAAGCGGAGGAATCTCTCTTCGATCCCTCGTGCAAGCCAAGCCCGTCTGACCCCACGCCAAATCATCAAGTGTGTAAATTATTCAGCGCCCAATTTGCGACGCCCACAAAAAGTTTTAATCTCAGCTCGGTTCCCTGGCCCGGTTGTGTCTATTTCGTTGCTCCAGTTGATACCCAGCCATCTATTGCAGCTTCAGCGCCGTGATCGTGATCTGCACGATGTCGGACGTGACGCTTGCAGGGTACGCTCCTGCGCTTAACTCCGTTCCACCGCCTGTGAACGCCTTGAGTTTCCACCCGCTCAGCGTCGCACTCGCCACGGGAATGTAATAGCCAGAGTTGCCGTTCTGGCTGTCCGCAAAAATCTGTATAATTTGCGAGCTGCTAAGTTTGTCGTCCACCGTGGTGAAATCCATAGTGTCGCCGCCGACCGTATAGTTTCCCGAAAACGCCAGCGTCCCAATGGCGTACACAAAATTATTCCCCGAAGCATCTACGTTCCCTGGCAAAACCGTAATCTGAATAGCCATCTGAGAATCTCCTCGCCTTCTGCGTGATTAATCCATTAAAGTCGTCAGCGCCATTAGAACGGTGTGCACCCGCTCCGCGTTGAAAACGGCCTTCGCTGGTGTGAGCTTTGCTGTTCACGTCGCACCGCGCCAATCACTAAATCTTCAATTGCATCGCTCGCCGCGTCATCCCACTTTTGCGCCAGTGGACTTCCACGCGACCATCCCGCCAATGCCGCGGTCGCATACGCTATCGCCTCCTGCGCGTTGCGAATCGAAACCGCCGAGGTCGCGTCCGTAAAATCGGGATACGCCTTCGCATCGCAAGCGGATCTGCGTGTCTTGCGTGGCCCCTAAAAAATACAATCCATCCGCGCGCCATTCCCATACGCTCAGGTTCACGTCTTGCGCACGCGAAGGCAGTCCGTCATGCCTCGTCAAATCCACCATCTCGCAGAACTCGTCTGACGAACCGTTTGGCCGCTCCCAAATCTTTATCGGCACCAGCAGATCGTTCGGCAAAGGCGCTGTCGCGTCCGTGATGGATACTTGCAATGACGTGTCGGTCGCCATCACCGCCGTCACTACCAGCAGCACATCGTCCTGGATAAATTCGTCACCGCCCGCGTTGCCCAACGCCCGTTGCAGTTTGCGATATGCCGAATTCGCATACGGCAGCAGCACCGCATCCGTGAACAAATTCCCTTGCGCATCGTTCAGCAGCGACCGCATCAGCGAAGTAATCTGCCCCGGGGTGTTATACGCGCTTGATCCAACAACCGGCATAGTGGTGTCCTGGAAAAGGCATTCATGCCTTCCCGCATTTCATCGTGCGCTAAGACTTGTGGCTCAATTGACGAAGACAAATCTCGCCCGCGATCGACAACTCGATGACTGCCCAAGTAGTCTGCTAAAATCATGTAGTGGAATCGAAACCAATTCTTCCTCGCCTGGCCCGCATCCAAGTCCATCCCATCAAATCCCTCGACTCCGTAGAAGTCGCCGCCGCCACAATAGGCCCCGCCGGCAGCCTCCAATTCGATCGCGCCTGGGCCATCTATGCCCTCGACGGCCGGCTGATCACCGCCACCCGCGTCCCAGCGCTGCACCTGATTCGCGCCACCTACGCTCCGAACTTCACCAGCGTCACCCTTGCCGTTCCAAGTGACCCACGCGACATCCCGGTCGCAACATTCGTGTTCCCCAATGAGACCGCCCCGGCCGCCGAATGGTTCACCAAGTACCTGGGCTACCCCATCATGGTTCGCCACGATCCCAACGGGATTCCCGACGATCTCATCGCCAACGGCCCAACGGTAATCTCCACGTCCTCGCTCCAAACCGTCTGCGAATGGTTTCCCGGCATGACTGTCGTCGAAGCCCGCCTGCGTTTCCGCGCCACTCTGGAGCTGGACGACGTGCCGCCATTCTGGGAAGACCAACTCTTCGGCGCTGAACTTCGCAGCGTAGTCCGTTTCCACATCGGCGAAGTCGCCTTTGAAGGCAGCTACCCCTGCATCCGCTGCCCCATCCCAGCGCGCGATCCGCACACCGGCGCCGACATCATCGGTTTTCAAAAACATTTCGCCCAGCAGCGCCGCACCCATCTGCCGTGCTGGTCTCACGCTGACCGCTTCGAGCATTTCTACTGCCTCGCCACCAACACCCGCATTCCCTCCAGCGAATCCGGCAAGCCCCTCCACGTCGGCGATTCTTTGCTTCTGTAAAACTAATCGGCAGCACTAGAACGCCAGTCCATCATCTCGCTGCTAAAATATTTTCTCGGCGGAAACATTCCGCGCCTCAGCAATTCTTCGCCGCACCGCTGCCGGATCTGCTCGGTCCAATTCACCCAGCCTCGTTCACTCAACCCAATAAAATGCCGCGCCGTGTCATAAGGCGCCAGCCCGAGGTAATACGTCCGAAACAAAACCATGCGCGAAGCCCAGCACGCCAGCTCCAGCGCAGCACGCCCCGCCAAAGCAAAATCCGCCACCCACTCATTCAGCCGCGGGCGATAATCCGGCCTCTACAAAAATTTCCCGGTATCCTTCCAGTTCAGCGCAGAAATCCCCCGCTGCGATTCCAGCACTTCGCGCGCCCCACGATACACTTCCCAGCACACATCAAACGCCAGTTCCGGTTTCACGCTCATCGCTTTCTCCCCCTGGCTACGTAGCGCGAATCCATTCCGCCGAAATTCTACGAACTGCGAATACCAGCCCGCCAACCTCACTCGCGCATCAAACCAACAAAGCCCCGCGCATCAATTCAACAAACCGCAACGGCAGTACCAACCGACCCGTCATCCCTCGGCCCGATCGGCGAAACAACATCGAGCCGTACCGCATGACTCAGCCGGTATTCCCACACCGGCCCGTGCTCCACCCCGCACAAAACTTCCGCGTCCAGCGCAAACGATTCGTCCTCGTCCGGCACCCAGGCCGGCGCGCATTCGGTGTCCGATCATTTCCTCACGGATCAGGCGCTCCATCCGCCTGCTCCCAACGGAGTTTTTTGAAACCTCGGCAACTTTTTTAGTTGAGCTGCTCGAGGTTTCTCTCTCGCTGTTGCTAAAAGGTCCGGTCACCCGGTCGCGTCCCGGCGTGCCCGGATGTTCGTCTCGAACTTCTCGCAAGGAGACCGCTCATGCTCCCGCCCCCGACGCGCGCCTCAAGCAATGCCGCTCCCTCAGCCCAGCCACAAAGTTTCGCGTCTTCCACTCGTAACTCGCAGCGTTTCGATCGCTGTGATCGCCAGCTAAATCCGCTTGCCGCGGCAATTTCGCTCCGCACATCACTGCCTCCACCCACTTACGTAATGGCTGCTTTATATAGGTTATGAGACTCACATTCGCGGGAACGCCGCGGCATCACCGTGTAATCACGAACGCTGTCGCGCCGTGGCCTCACGGTCTGGTGCACTCGAAATTATTCGAGAAGTCCCTGCGGGAAGTTACTGCGGGAACTTTTTGCGAGACTGCTGCGCTATGCCGTTCCGTGAGAATTTCTCAGTTTTGGCCTGGATGGAAATTCAAAAATGAAGTTATAGGTCTTTCTTCCGAGGAGAATTTATCGCGCAGCGCTAGTTTCGGCAGCCGGAGTCTTCTCTAGCAGTTGCTCTTTGCGGTAAACCAGTGAATTAATGTCATACGTCGCCAGCTCAAATCCATGTCCATGCGTAATCGCGTCCGTAGGGCAAGCTTCAACGCAATACCCGCAAAAAATACACCGCGAATAATCAATATTGTAAACACTGGCGTACCGTTCGCCCGCCGAAATCCGGTTCACATCGGTATTTTCCGCCGCTTCAATGTAAATGCAGTTGGCCGGGCAAGCCGCGGCGCACAAAAAGCAGCCCACGCACTTCTCCAGCCCATTCTCATCGCGATGCAGCACGTGAATCCCGCGATAGCGCGGCTGAAAATGCACCTTCTCGTACGGATAATTTTCCGTAACCGTTTTTCGGAATATATTGCGAAATGTGACGCTGAAGCCCTTCGCTAACGTGATGAAAGTTTCAGCTACTTCCCGGAGGCCTGATGCCATGTTCTAACTCTAACAAACGCCCACCCATCGGGCAAATTTGCGTCCAACAACTATCAGCAATTACCGCGCTGCCTGCGCCCTGCTCGTCAGCGAATCGATGATCAGCTTTCCATGAAATCTGCCGTTCTCGATAAATATCTCGCTGGTGTGCCGCCCGCCAATCACTACTCCGGCTAGAAAAATCCCCGGCACATTACTCTCCAGCGTCTCCGGATTCAGATGCGGCTTCAGCGTCTTCTCATCCAGCTTGACTCCTAGGCTCTTGATAAACGTATAGTCCGGGTGATATCCCGTGAGCGCGAACGACTGCTTCGCTGGCAATCGCTTCTCACCGCTTTCATTTTCGACCACCACATATTCGTCCGTAAATTCTTTCACCCGGGTATTAAACAGCCCGGTAATCTGTTTCGCCTTGATCCGGTTCTCAATATCCGGACGCACCCAATATTTAATCGTCGACCCCAGCTCCGCGTCGCGGTGCACCATCGTTACCCGCGCACCGTTGCGATATAAATCCAGTGCTGCCTCCGCCGCCGAATTTTTTCCCCCAACCACCACCACATCCTGCCTCCAGTATGGATGAGGCTCGGTATAGTAATGCGACACGTTGGGCAGGTCCTCGCCCGGCACCCTCAGCATATTCGGCAAGTCGTAATACCCTGTCGCCACCGCGATTTTCTTCCCGTGATATTTCTGCTTGGTCCCGTCCTGCGCGCGAGTATTTACCGTGAAATTTCCGTCGCTCCCCTCCAGCCCCTCAATCAGCTCAAATAGCCGCAGGTCCAGTTCAAAATGCTCAACGCACTTGCGGTAATATTTCAGCGCCTCCACCCGCGTCGGTTTCTCCGCGGCGCAAACCAGCGGCAAATCCCCGATCTCCAGCAACTCCGGCGTCGTAAAAAAAACCATGTTCACCGGATAATTAAAAATCGAATTGCACAGCGTGCCCTTGTCAATCACCAGCGGACGCATCCCCGCTCGCCGTGCCTCAATCGCAGTAGCCAGGCCCGTCGGCCCAGCCCCAAAACAAATAATGTCGTAAGTGTCCATGAATTTCAGTTTGCATTCTCCCCTGCACAATTGCAAACGAGCCCAGGGACGCTCAACTCGCTAAATCGTTACTCCGATCGTCTCGAGGTGGGGACTTACGCAACCTCATGTGATATGTCTTCCAGCGCTCTTCAGTGAGCAATCGTGAATTCAGCAACGAAAACCCAGCCCCAAACCGTTCTAATCCTTTGGACGTTGCTTGTCGTCTATGCCGCAGCCAGAGTCTTACAAGTATTTCCCGGCAAAATTGCACTGCTCGCAATAGTCGCTTTGCATGTTCTGCCCCCAATGGCGTTTGCCGTAATACACGGCGCTGTGCTCTATCGGCTTCGCGGGATGGTCACCTTCATCGCTATCTGCCTGTTTGTCGGAAGTGTCTTTGAAAATCTGAGTATTCGAACCGGCTTCCCCTTTGGGCACTACTATTTCACGGATTTAATGGGGCCAAAGATTTTTGCCGTCCCCATACTTCTTGGATTTGCGTACGTGGGAATGGCTTACCTCTCTTGGACACTTGGTGCACTGATCTTGGGAGATCCGGAAACTCCGCTCCGTGGCCACCGGGTCGTAACGTTGCCCTTAGTTGCTAGCTTCATCATGGTCGCCTGGGATCTGTCCATGGATCCGGTGTGGTCCGCAATCATGCATGCGTGGTTCTGGAGGGATGGCGGAGCTTATTTCGGCGTACCGGTTAGCAATTTCCTCGGCTGGTATCTTACGGTTTATGTAGTCTATCAGTGCTTCGCGCTATATCTTCGAGGACGAGCCCGCCCAGTTAATCCAGTTGCCGCCGAGCTAGTGGCCGCTCGCAGTTCTGTTCTACGCAGTATCTGCGGCAGGAAACCTTCTTGTTGCCATTCCAACCGCAGATGTTTCGATGGTTTCGGACCCTGCTGGCGCACCGTGGAAAGTGAGCAGCATCATCGGCGCATCCGTATTGACCTCCGTCTTCGCCATGGGCACGTTCGCGCTGATCGCATGGGCTAGAATCGGAAATGCGAAGGCTGAGTCTTCACATTGCTGAGGCCAATGACCGGACCGTTCCCGGCTATCGTATTTTGGAGACTTTTACTGGACGGCGATTAGCGACCAGCGGTTAACGCACACCTTACCTCGTCGGCGCCAACTCCAGAATTTCCATTAACTCCCGCCGAAACGCAGCCAACTCTTCTAATCGCTCCGGCGTCGCAGGAATCTCCGATTTCTTCCAAACAAATACTTCACCGTCTCCACGCTTCAGCCGCACGCCAAAATTTCGATCCACTAAATACGAAGCCGGAGCCAGCACTTTCAATCCACCATTAGGAACTGGAGCCAGCACCACCGCGCACTCCCCTTTTCGCATGCACAACGCGCTTTCATAAGGCGGAATCGCAATGGGACGAAATCCCGCCGCCACCAATCGCTCTAGGGTACCTATCTGACGCGGCGATAGCTCCAAAGCCATAATTCACCACTCAATTTGAAATGTTAGTTTTTCAGGAGCGGTAAGAAACCGGACACTGTGAGATCCACGCCACCTCAACTCGGCGTTTCCAGCAATTACCCGAATTACGCCGCGGTAGAATTCGACTTTGATGACGAATTCGACGAATCACCTTCCAACTGCGAAAGTATCTCCCGCAGCGTACTGATCAATTCGTCGCGCGTAACGTGGCTCTTCTTAAACTGAATCCGAAACTTAAACTCCTCATCTTCCGGTTCAAACTGAAATAGAAACGGCTGCGGCCTCTGCGGCCCGGTAACATGCTCCTGGCGTTCCCTGCGGGCCTCATCGCGCGTCAACCCTCCCTGCATGATGCGCTGAATTGTCTCCATCATTTTCTTTTCGGTCGGCTGCCGCGCAATTTGCAACAGCAGCGACTTCGTCAGAATTCCCTGCTCCGCACACTTCTTGCGCAGCGCCTCCGGAATATGCAGCAGCGAAAGCGTCTCCGTAACAGAAGTCCGCGCCCGCCCGATCTTCCGCGCAATATCATCATGCGTATATTCAAACTGCGTCCCCAGCCGATCTAAACCTTCAGCTTCCTCAAACGCCGTCAAATCTTTGCGCTGCAAATTCTCAATCAGCCCAATTTCCAGCGTCTCGGCATCGTCCGCGGTCTTCTCAATGCACGGCACCTCGCGCAATCCCGCCGCGCGCGAAGCGTGATATCTCCGCTCACCAGAAATAATGTAAAAGCAGTCCTCGCGCGCAATAAACCGCACCAACAGCGGCTCTAGCACTCCCTTCTCGCGAATCGAGTCCGTCAGCTCGCGCAAATCTCCCAACGCCTTGCGCGGCTGGTCAGGGTTCGGACGGATCTGCTCCACCGGAATCATTCTTCCTACTGCCGCGCCGCTATAGCTCGTTAACGATTCGACGTAGTGCGCGTCATGCCGCATCTTCAGCGTGGCTGGCAAGCCGATTCTCTTCAACACGTTGAATAACCTCCCCGGCCAATTTCTTATACTCCACCGCTCCCGGCGATTTGGGAGCGAAGGTCAAAATTGTTTCTTTATATGCGGGACTTTCTTCCAGCCGCACATTCTTGCTGATCTTCGTCTTGAACAACACTCCGCCAAATACCGTGCGAATCTGTTCGTGTGTATCGCGCGAAATATTCGTGCGCTTATCAAACAGAGTAATCACCACGCCCAGCATTTTCAAACCCGGGTTCGGCCGCGCGCGAATTCTCTCGTACGTCTCCAGCAAATCGTCGGTGCCTTCAATCGCAAAATACGCCGCTTGGATCGGCACCAGCAAATGCGTCGACGCCACCAGCGCATTCACCGTCAAAATTCCCAGCGAAGGCGGCGTGTCCAGCACGATGTAGTCGTAATCTTTTTGCATCGGCGCCAGCGCGTCCTTCAATTTAAAAGGCGCGTCGAATTGTCCCGCCAGCACTTGTTCCAGTTTCGCCAGCGACAATCGTCCCGGTCCCACAAACAGCATGGGATCTTTCGTGGCCTTCACCACCGTAGCCATTTCCGCGCGGTGATCGCTCAACACGTCAAACATCGACGTGGCTATTTCTCCTGAATCATAAAATGCGATGGTGGAATTTGCTTGTGGGTCTAAATCGATGAGCAACGTGCGTTTTCCGCGATGCGCCAGCGATGCTGCCAGATTGATCGCCGTGGTGGTTTTTCCGACGCCGCCTTTTTGATTTGCAACCGTGATGATGGCAGTCATAGCTTTTCTGCCCCCGCCCGCGCGCTCAAATTTTGGCCGTCGCGATCCGGCAAACGGCATCCCAGATATGGGTGTTGTCCGTGGAAAACCCCCTAGAGCTAGCTAACTTTACGTTCCCAGCCCATATAATGGCAAGCGAAAAGTAACTATATCCCAGAAAATCATCGGTGGAAATCCTGCTGTGTCTTTCTTGGCACCAATCCCGAATCGGACACGCCAGCGCCTGGGGACATATCTCCGCTGCACCTGGCCGCGCTGACTCCGCGATTGCAACTTCCATAACCTCGGTCTACACTTCCCCGCATCGAAAAACACCCGGGTCCCGCTTACATTGATGCGTCCCAACTTAGTGCCCCGCTCCTTCGCCCGGAGGGGTCGAAATGAAAATTAGGCTGGCCGTTTTCGCAATTGCAGTTCTCCTGGTTTTATTCGTAGCCCGTATCGCCACCGCCCAAACCCTGCATGTCACCTACATTTGCAACGGCGAGCGCATGTTCATCGAAAATTGCAATATTCGTGATCTCTCTGACACCGCCACATGCATGGTCGGCCATCCCGACACCGTTTTATCCAATGGACTCATGAAGTACACCTACGAAACGCGCGGCGCTTTGAAAAAGCTCTTCCCCACCTGCAAACAGCCCTCCGCCGATGAAGTCGCACGCGCCAAGGCCCGTGACAAAAAGCAGAACGATATTTACGAAGCCAATGTGAAAAAGGCCAACGAAGAAAACGACGCTATCGAAGCCCGCGCGCAAGCGGTAATCACCGGCAAGAAACCCCAAACCCCCGAGGAGCGGGCCATGAATCGCTGTATCACTTCCGGGCGACTCCCTGCGTCCTGCACTGGCAACGCAATGCTCGGCGCATTCACCCAGATGCTCTCGTCTGTCTCCTCGATTTTGCCAACGGAAACCAAAGAATCCATCTCCGCCGCCAGCAGCTCCGGTCCCAACATGGCCGGAGTCTTCCAGGGCGCGGGCGGCTGGCGCCTCGACTTCATTGACAGCGGCGTGCTCGTGAATTGTTCCATCCTCGCTCCCGACGAGCACAAATATTCCATCGATTTTAAAAACGACCGTACCACCATTGTGATCGACACCACCCCGAAACCCCTCGTCCTGACCTTCAGACCCGATGGAACCATCAGCGGCCCCGGTCCATTTGTGATCGACGGAGTCGTTAACGCCGGATACAAAAGCGACGCCAACGGGTCAGCCCCCAGCGGCTATCACGACAGAAATGGTATAGCGCTCTCGAACAGCCAAGTCTCCCCCGGCTCCGAGGTGTACGACGGCGCCGGCAACCGGGTGTATTCTCCCACCGTCAACCAAACCGGCCACACCGTCTTCGCGCCCAAACGAGTCACCTGCCCCGCTTTGAATCTCTCCACCAAAGGAGCCTCCGTCGGCGTGCAGACCATGCAAACCGATCTTCTCAAGACTATGTTCGGCGGCGACAAAGGTCCTCCCACGCCGCCGGGAATTCGCATGCACGGCATCTTCGCCGCCCCGACCGGCTTCAGCGTGCAGTTTTTTCCTGAGTCGGTAATTCTCGGTTGCGGCCCCGACGCCGCTCGCGCCTACCCTTACTCCGTGATGGCCGGAGGCACTAAGGCCGTGATCCAAGTCGCAACACCGGATCATCCCCTCACTCTCAACTTTCAAGCTGACGGTACGCTCAATCCTGACGCCTCCGGTCCGTACCAGGTCCACGGACGCACCGTCATTGGACAAAATGGCGAAGGCGACTTCAACTTCGCTCCGCTGGAGCAGACCTGCAACCTGGCCCCGCTCACTCCGAGCAAGACCATTCCTTCAGGCAGCGCACCCGCCGCGCTGACCGCCTCCGCCGGTACTCCTGCAACAGCAACGGCCAACAGATCTGGAAGCCTCTCAACTCCCAACGCTCCAACCGGCAATGCCGTCCTGACCATCGTCAGCGGGTTCCCTGCTCAACCCGACGTCCTCAATCCTCTAGCTGGCCACCCATATGTCCTGTTGCGCGATGATTACGACACCGCACTAAAGAAAGGCGGCATCGCGATTCCTGCGGGAATGACCGGGCCCAAACTTGTGGCCAGCACATGCACAACCCGCACGCCCGAGTGTCAAAAGGCTTTGGCCGCCATCACTTCAGACGCTGCCTCCGCCGTCCGCGCCGACATCACCGGCAAAGCCGCTTTCCCCGGCGTTCCTCCAGGCTCGTATTACCTGATGATTTCAACCCAGTACAACAAACAGAATCTCTCCTGGGGCTTTAAAGTCGACCTCCACGCCGGCACAAATACAATTACGCTCGATCAGCGCAATGCCATCGTTATGCAGTAAGCTGGTTGTAGTTTTCGTATTGGTTGCTGCTAATCGTTCGCGCTAATCTTAAGCCCCACAATGGAAATATATCGTTCGCTTTCAAATTCGCGAGTCCTTCGCGCGCTCGTGGTAGTCACTGTAGCGGTGGTTCTGCAAATCACGTTTTGTCCTGCACCTGCAACCGCCCAGGATGCAGCGGTTTCACCTGCTCAAAAATCTCAAGACTCATCCTCTTCTCAGCCCCGACCACAGCACGACGCAAATCAAATTCCCCCCACAAATTCCGGAACAACCCTCCGCCTCAAAGTGAGTTTAGTTCCAGTCCCCGTTGTCGTCCGTGACTCGGCAGGTCACGCCGTCGGCAATCTGCAAAAAGAAAACTTTCAGCTCTTTGACAATCGTAAACAGCAGCAAATCACCCAATTCACATTAGAAAAATTTGAGGCCCCCGGCGCCGATCCCGCTGCCATCGCCCCGACCGTAACCGCAAAGCATTTCGTCATCCCTCGCACTTTTACCGCCCTGCTCTTCGACGACGTGCATTCCAATTTTGTAAATCTCTCTCAACTCCAGGCCGCTGCCTTACGGTTCAGCTCGATCGCACTCGCACGCACAGAACGTCTCGGCATCTTCACCACCTCCGGCAAAGTCACCGTCGACTTCACCGATGACCGCACCAAGCTTGAAGATGCTATCCGCCGCCTCAAGCCTAATCCCCTTCCCGGCACGCAACCCACAAGATGCCCCTCCATGACCTACTACGAAGCCAACCAGATTGTGAACCGTGTCGACCGCGCCCTTCGCGAGGAAAAACTTTCCGAGGTCGCCGCATGCGGCGTTAACAGCCCCAAGGTGGCCGAGGTATTGGTCACCGAAGCCTCCGAGTACGTGCTGCGCATCGGCGACATGCAAACCGCTCTGGTACTGAAAACGCTCTCTGACGTAGTCAATCGTCTCTCCTCTCTGCCCGGCCAGCGCACTATCGTTCTTGCCTCTCCGAGTTTCCTCGTGAGCGACCGAGAACATCGCGAATACGAAGTCGTGGATCGGGCCCTTCGCGCTCACGTTGTCATCAGCGCCTTGGATACGCGAGGAGTGTTAACTGACGAAAACGACCAGATCGCCGACTCCAATGTGCTCGCAGAATTTACGGATGGAACCGGCGGCACCTTTTTTCATAACAACAATGATTTGACCGAAGGCCTCCGCCGCATTGCTTTGCCGCCGGAATTTGTTTACCAGCTCGGTTTCTCCCCGCAAGATTTGCGGGAAAACGGCAAGTATCATCAGCTCACCGTCAAAATCGTCGGCGTCGACAAGCTCTCCGTCAGCGCGCGAAGGGGCTATTTCGCACCGAACCACCTCGCTAATCCGAAGCAAATCGAAACCACCGAATTAGACGACGGCCTTTATTCGCAAGCTGAAATTCATGACCTGCCCATCCAGATTCAGACGCAAACCGTCCGCGGCGATAAACCCACGGCCAAATTGAATGTCCTGACTCTGGTCGATCTCGACGCCTTGCCCCATCACCAAACCGATGGAAAAAACATCAACGAGCTGAGAATCGTCGCCGCCGTTTTCGACCGCAACGGCAAATACCTCGGCGCCATCAATAGAAAAGTCGCCGTGCACTGGTCTGACGACCATGCCGGAACGCAAACCGCCACAACCTTCTCTTTTCTCCTGGATCCCGGTCCCTACCTGGTAAGAATGGTCGTCCGCGATTCGGAATCCCAACGCCTCTCCGCCCAAGCCGCCGTCGTCGAAATCCCCTGACTCGAGGAATGCTTGCCTCGTAATTGCCGGCTCCTACAGCGAAACCCTCACGCACTACTTTCGCGGTTTACCCGTCTAATTTGATGGTACATTTCGACCAAATTCCATTCTTCTCCCGGAGGCCTCAATGTTTCGATTTTCCGGCCTACTCCTCTTCTTCGCAGCAACCGGTTTCTTATTCGAATCGCATCCGGGACCCATTGACACCGCTGCGGGCAACGCTACCCCAGGCACCCTTCGACCCGCCTCTCCAATGCTTGAACCGCGTTCCGGCCACACCGCGACGCTATTACCCGAGGGCAAAGTTCTCATCGTTGGCGGCATGCGCCGCAACCAGGATTTTTATCGCTCCGCCGAACTCTACGATCCCGCCACCGGAAAATTTCAGTCCACCGGCGACATGACCACCCCACGCGTCGGTCACGCCGCCGTCTTGCTCCGCTCTGGCAAAGTCCTCATCGTGGGCGGCTGGATCGGCCACGGCGAAACAGATTCTGCCGAGATTTACGATCCCGCCACCGGAAGATTTTCGTCGCTCTCCAAAATGACCGCCAAGCGCGGTGGTCCCGGAGCCACCCTGCTTGTGAACGGAGACGTGTTGATCACCGGTGGGGGCGATACAACTGGTCCCGGAGGCATTGCTTCCGCAGAAATCTTCCACGCCGCAACTTCCACATTCGAACCGCTGCCCCCCATGCATTCCGCTCGTATCGAGCAAACCACCACCCTCTTGCGTGATGGCCGCGTACTCATTGCCGGCGGGCGTGCCGATTCCGTCACCGCCAGCGCTGAAATTTTTGATCCCGCCACAAAAAAATTCACCGTCGCCGGTAACCTGCTGACCGCCCGCTACAAACACTCCGCGGGAGTGCTCCCCGACGGCCGCGTGCTCATCGCCGGTGGTTCAGACGATCGTGATTGGAGCGGCAAGCTCAGCACTGCTGAAATTTACGACCCCGAAAAGCAAAGTTTCACCGCCGCGTCGCCCTTGAACGACAGTCGCTTCAAGCTCCCTCGGGAAGCTATCCAACTCTCCTCCGGACAATTGCTTTTCGCCGGTGGCAGCAAAACCGTTGAAGTGTACGATCCCGCCACCCGCAAATTTTTAGTCGCTACTGGCCAAATCGACACCGCGCGCCATTTCATGACAGCCACCAAGCTTCGGGACGGCAACGTTCTTTTAGCCGGCGGCTATCCCGACAACGACCGCGCCACCAACGAAACCTGGATTTTTCATCCCTAGCAAACACTGCACCTCTAAATCGCAACGCGTTCGCGGGTAGTTTTCAGCACCGTGAAACCGCCGATCGCATCACCTTCCATTCCCGTCCGTTTGCCACTTCCCTCTCCTCCGCTTAAACTTCATCCCACAACCGTCCCATGCTCCGCCTGAAAACTCTCCGCAGAGAATTTCCGCCCACGGTGCGACTCGCCCTGCCGCTGGTACTCGCCGAGCTCGGCTGGATGAGCATGGCCATCGTGGACACTGTGATGGTCGGCCATCTCCCCGATAGCGCCACCGCCATGGGCGCGGTCAGCCTCGGCTCCAATATCTTCATTGTCCTGGCGCTCTTCGGTGCTGGATTGCTTATGGGACTCGACACTCTCGTGTCGCAAGCTTTCGGCGCCGGTCAGCGCGAGGACTGTCATCGTTCCTTGGTCAACAGTATTTACCTGAGCATCGCGCTCACCCCTATCCTCACTGCGCCGGTATGGCTGCTGCCCAAGCTCCTGCGCAGCATGCATATTGATCCCGCGATTCTCGCGCTTGCCATTCCCTATACCAAAGCTCTCGCGGTCGGCCTCTTCCCGTTGCTGCTCTACTTCGCGGTGCGCCGTTGCCTGCAGGCCATGAACATGGTCCGCATCGTGGCCTTCGCCCTCATCACCGCCAACATCGTGAACGCCGTCGGCAACTGGGTGCTCATCTACGGCAAATGGGGCGCACCCGCCATGGGCGCCGTCGGCTCCGGATGGTCCACCGCACTCGCGCGCTTGTACATGGCCGCCGTGCTCATCATCTATCTCTTGTGGTACGACCACCGCCATCGCACCGATCTGCTGAAAACTCCAGTCGACATCGACCTCCCGCGCATTCGCCGCCTGCTAACTCTCGGCTACCCAGCCGCTCTTCAATTCACTCTCGAGAGCGGCATCTTCGCCCTCGTAACCGCATTGATCGCGCGCCTCGGTCCTGTGCCGCTCGCCAGCCATCAAATCGCGCTCAACACCGTGGCCTTCACCTATATGGTCCCGCTGGGAATTTCTTCCGCCGCCGCCGTCCGCGTGGGCCAAGCCATCGGCCGCAATGATCCCTGCGCCGCAGGCGATGCAGGCAACACCGCAATTTTTCTGGGAGCCGCGTTCATGACCTGCGCCAGCGCCGCATTGCTGATTTTTCCGCGCCCGATCGCGCGCATGTACACCCCCGCGACCGACGTAATTCGCGCCACCACATTTCTTCTCGCCGCTGGAGCCGCCTTCCAGCTCTTCGACGGCATTCAAACGGTGGCAACCGGCGCACTCCGCGGAGCCGGCGACACCCGTACGCCCATGCTCTGCCACCTAATCGCCTACTGGATCATCGGCCTCCCTCTCGGCTCCTGGCTCTGCTTCACTCTCAATTGGGGAGCCTTCGGCCTCTGGGCTGGCCTAAGCCTCGCCCTAATCCTCATCGGCGTAGTCCTTCTTATGACGTGGCGCCGCAAGACCCGCCGCCTCGTCAAGCACACTTCCGCCGCCACGCACATCTCTGCAGCTAGTATCTAAAATTATTTTTTAGTTCTCAGATTTGAGGGAGTGTTGGGTTGCCGGGTGCCCCAGGTTCGCATTTGAGTTTGAACCTGGGTCTTGGGCCTTTTCCGTTTCTTAGTTGAAGTCAGCCCAAACCTTCACACTAACTACCTACATCTTGTATCTACCCAAATCATCATCCGACAACCCTTCCAGCCACGACCGCAATTGCTCATTCGTAGTCCGTTCACTGATCGCGCTGGACACTTTCGAATTCTTCAACACCTGATCATTCACAAATATCGGGCAATCCATGCGCAATGCCAACGCCAGCGCATCGCTCGGACGCGAATCAATGGTCATCATCTCCCCATCGCGCTCCACGCAAATCAGCGCATAAAACGTATCGTCTTTCAATTCGCTCACAATAATTTTCTGCACCCGCACTTCCAGCCCCAGCAAAACATTCTTCAGCAAATCGTGAGTCATCGGCCGTGGCGTCTGCACTTTCTCAATTTCCAGCGCAATCGCATTCGCCTCATACACGCCCACCCAGATCGGCAAAATCGCCTGCCCGCCCACGTCCTTCAACACCACAATCGGCATATTCGTCACGGGATCCATCATCAGCCCACGAATCTTCATCTCCACTTCCACGTTGGACCCCCGATCAGCAGCAGTCGCACTAAACCTTTGGGTAGCTTGCCTCGCCGTGTGCAGCTCTTCCTTCGAACCTCTAATCTTTAATCTTTAATCTCTAATCTCTAATTTCTAACTTCCAACCTCGAACTTCCAACCTCGAGCCTCTAACTTCCAACCAGTCATGCGGACCGAAGTAAGCCGCCACTCAACTTTCACCAGCAAGCCACAACCAGTCATTCCGACCGAAGTAAGCCGACGCCTCTTCTTCTCCTTCGCTGCTGCGAAGGAGTCGGCTTACGCAGCGGAGGAATCTCTCTTCGATCCATCCGCCCACTCTTCGCTTTTCTCCAACCTCCAACCTCTAACTTCCAACTTCTAATTTCGAACCTGCACTCCCACCAGACTCCCCGTCCCACTCTCCGTCACCTTCACGCGCACGTAGCTTCCCAGAAGCTCCCGCTCTTGTGAAGAGAAACTTATCACCCGATTCGAAGTCGTATGCCCCGACCACTGATTCTCCCGCCGCGATTTATTACTCACAAAAACATCCAACTCCTGCCCCAGCATCGCCAAATTCCGCGCCGTCTGAATCACCCGCTGCTTTTCCTGAATCATCGCCAACCGACGCCCCTTGATCTCCTCCGAAATAGGATCATTCAACGCCAGCGAAGGCGTATTCGGCCGCGGCGAATATTTAAATCCAAACACCCCGTCATACTGCGCCTCCTCCAGCATGCTCAACGTCTCTGCAAAGTCCTCGTCCGTCTCGCCTGGAAATCCCACGATAATATCCGTAGTAATACTGATCGGCCGCGCAGCCCCGCGGATCAACGCAATCTTCTCGAGATACTCCTCGCGCGTGTACGTTCGCGCCATGGCCCGCAACACCTTCGTCGATCCCGACTGCACCGGCAAGTGAATGTGATCGCAAAGCTTCGGCTCGCGATCAATGGCCTCTACAATGTCCGCGCCAAAATCCCGCGGATGCGAAGTCGTAAATCTCACACGACGAATCCCCGCCACCTGCGCCACTTCCAACAACAATTCCGAAAATTTCATCCGACGCGCAGTCGGATCCACATACGAATTCACCGTCTGCCCCAACAATTGAACTTCGGAATATCCTAGCTCAGCCAGTTGCCGCACTTCCCGCAAGGTCGATTCGCTTCCACGGCTGCGCTCCGGCCCTCGCGTGTGCGGCACCACGCAATACGCGCAAGCCTTGTCGCACCCTTCAATAATTGTCAAATACGCCCGCCAAGGATTGTCCCGCCTCGTAATCTCCGTCTCAAAAGTTTCATCCGTATCGTTATCCAGCCCAGTGACCCGCTTGTTCCCCGCTTCCAGTTCCGCCAACATCTCCGGCAACTTCCGGTAACTCGCCGAACCGCACACCAAACTCACCCACGGCGCCCGCTTGAAAATATCCTGTCCTTCCTGTTGCGCCACGCATCCCAGCACCCCGATAATTTTGTCCGCGCCGCGCTCGCGATATTCTCCCAGCCGCGAAAACACCTTCTGCGCCGCCTTTTCTCGAATGCTGCACGTGTTGTACAAAATCATCCGCGCCGCTTCCGGCGTTTCCACCTGCCGGTACCCGCGTGACAGCAGCAACCCCGCCACTTTCTCCGAATCGTGGTCGTTCATCTGGCATCCAAACGTCTCCAGAAAAAACGTCCCGCCATTTGCCGTATCGCCAAAACTTCTACCCGGCGTAGCCGCATCACCAGACACTGCGCCGTCAGCAACATTAATCCTGCCGCCAGCATCAAATTTATTGGAATGGTCAGTGTGGCCAGTGTGAGCTGAAGGATTGAGTACGAGCCCGCCATTCTCGGCGCCGCCGCTCCTGCGTAACGACTCCACGCCGATATCGAAGGCCTTATTCATCTGAATTCGCAGTCTACCATAGCTCGATTCGCTCATTTCCGCTCACGAAACGCTCGTAACCATTAGTGTTACGTTTCGTTGCTTCCCATGTATGCGTATGCTACGGTTCTTGAGTCACTAAAAATTCGCTTTCACTGAGGGGTAAACCATTTTTCTGTTCGCTGCGTTCTTCTTGACCGACATCGGCAGCATTCTCGAACAAACCGGATGGGTCGCCCGTGGAGTTCTCGCGCTTCTCCTGATCTTCTCCATCGTCTCGTGGGCCATGATTTTCCAGAAACTGGGTTTCTTCGGTCGCGTCAAACGCGAAGGCGACCAGTTTCTCCGCATCTTCCGCGCCACTCACGGAATCGCCAATCCCCAAGCCTTGGCGCAAGCCGGTTCTCCGTACGCCACCGTCTACGCCTTCGGTTATCGCGAACTGCAAAGCCAGGTCTCGCCCAATTCCGCGAATCCCAGTTCCGGCGGCAGACTCAAAAGCCTCCAGGCCGTCACCGTAAATATGCAATTGGCCGCCGCCGAAGAAGTTCGTCGCGCCGAAAAAGGCATGTCCTGGCTCGCCACCACCGGTTCCGTTTCTCCCTTTATCGGTCTTTTCGGCACCGTCTGGGGCATCATCGACGCTTTCTCGGGCCTCGGCGCCGCCGGCTCCGCCAGCCTCCGCGCCGTCGCGCCTGGTATTTCCGAAGCGCTGTTCACCACTGCGGCAGGTTTGGTCACTGCCATCCCAGCCGTAATCTTTTATAATCAATTCTTGGCAAATATTCGCAACCTTGCGCAGCGTCTCGATACCTTTACTCTAGAAGTCGCCGCGCAAATCGAAAAGACTTTCACCTAATTTTTCGCGAGATGCCGCTCATCGCGAGCCTCGAATAAGCTGGACGAACATGGCATCCATTCAAAAAGGCACCCAATCCTCGCTCTCCGAGATCAACATGGTCCCCTTCGTGGACGTCGTGTTGGTCCTCCTCATCATTTTCATGATTACAGCCCCGATACTTCAGTCCGGCATCGAACTTAATGTGCCAAAAACACACACCGTCAAAGAAAGCCCGGAGCAGCGCGTCGTGGTCTCGGTAGACAAGCAGCAACTCATCTATATCGGCAACGCGCCTGTCAACGTCCACGAGCTCGGCGCAAAGGTGAAGGCTAAATTAAAAGATGAGCAGGACGCCGTCTTTCTGCGCTGCGATGAAACCGTGCCCTTTGGCGTCTTCGCCTCCGTTGTCGACGCCCTCCGCGTCTCCGGCATCAACAACATCAGTATCGTCACCGAACCAATCACCGATCGTCCAAAAACCAAATAAATGAGCGTCCGAGATAAAAGACAAAAAAGATGAGCGTCGCTCTCGCCAACACGGACGAAGTCACACTACGAAAATTCCTGGTGTACTCCGCTTTTCTGCACGGCGCGCTTGCCCTCGCCATCGGTCTCTCTGCCTGGTACCAATATCGCGGCAACCAGTGGACCAGCATTGGCGGCAACCTCGGCGCCGATGTCAAAGTCAATCTTGTCCCCAGCGGTGGCATCCCGATGCTGAAGCCCGATGTCACCAGCGACAGCCACGCCGTCGATCCCACCAAGGGCCTTTATAAAGAAGAACCGAAACCGCCAGATATTCCTGAAGTCCCTCAGGACGCCCTGGCTATTCCTAAGTTTAAGGACCAGACGCCGCCCAAGCCCGTCCCCGTCGTCCATCCCGACAAGGAATTCAAGGACGAACCACGAAAGAAACCCGTCGTACATCCTTCAAAAGTTTTTGAGGATCTCCGCCCCACTCCAAATAACGCCGTAAACTACGGCAAAGGCGGCAGCCCGAATATGCCAACCGGGTACGGCAACAATCCCGGGCAGACAACCAGTGGCGTGCAGATTCAAGGCCAGGGCGGCGGCGATTTCGCCACCCGCTACGGTTGGTACGTGGAAGCCGTTCGCCGCAAGATCGGCAGCAACTGGAATCTTTTTGAAATCGATCCCGCCGTCCGCTCCGCGCGCCGCGCTAAATCCGTGCTGACTTTCACCATCAATCGGGACGGCTCCGTCAAAAATATTCGTATAGAAACGTCTAGCGGAAACCAATCCATGGATATTTCCGCCCAGCGCGCATTGGCGAACGCCTCGCCCATGCCACCGCTGCCCAACGACTATTCCGGCTCCTACGTGAACGTAAATTTTGATTTCGATTTGTCCATGACGAAGTAATCTGTTTTCCACGCCGCATTTCAACGCGGCTGAAACTCGGGGGTGAAGGTGCAAAGTTCGTTCAAGCGTTTCAAATTTGTTTCTCTAATTCTTCTGGCGATATCCTGCGTCCCGCATGCAACACGCGCTCAGGATTGGATCAAGACCGGTACCGGACTCGGCTTGGAAAAACCGCGTGTAGCTGTGGCCGACTTTGCTCCGCGTGTCGACCCTGCAAAAAATCATTCCGCATTATTCACGCAGGTAGTCCGCGACGATCTCCAATTCAGCGGCATTCTCGACCTCGTCAGTCCCAGCTTTTATCCGCCGCAAGCTCCTTCCCAACCTTCCGAGCTCCGCAACCTGACTTGGACGGATGCTCCCGCGAACGCCAGCATGGTCGCGTTCGGCAACCTCACCGAATCCACTCCCGAAGTAGCCATCCAGGCCTGGCTCTTCGACGTCCGCAATCCCTCGTCGCAACCGGTCGTCGCCAAGGTTTACCGCGGCGCTCCCACCGACGCCCAAGTGCGCCGTTTCGCTCATCAGTTCGCCGACGAAATCATCAACAAACTAAGTGGTGGCCTCCCCAGCATTGCCGGCACGCAAATCGCCTTCGTCAGCTCCCGCACCGGCACCAAGGAAATCTGGCTCATGGACTACGACGGCGCCAACCAGCATCCGCTCACCAGCCTGCGCTCCATCGCGCTCACTCCGCGTTGGTCGCCCGACGCCTCGCGCATCGCCTTCACCTGCTTTAAACCCATGATTCGCGTTACCAGCGCGCAGATCTGCATGTATTCCATGGACACCGGAAAGCTTGTTTCCTTCCCTCAGTTCAAAGGCAGCAACAGCTCCCCGTCCTGGTCGCCCGACGGCTCACAAATAATCTTTTCCTCATCCATGCTAGGCAATCCGGAACTCTATGTCTCCGAGGCCAACGGCGGCCGCCCTCGGCGCCTCACCAATTCCAGCGGCGCCAACACTTCCGCCACCTGGAATCCTAAAACTGGACAAACCGTCGTATTCGTCAGCGATCGCGGCGGCGTTCCGCAACTTTATTCCATGAACTCCGACGGCACCAGCGTCTCTAAATTCGATCTGCCCGACATGGGTTATGTGATCGATCCTGCATGGTCGCCCAATGGACAAATCCTCGCCTTTAGTTGGCGCCGCCCCAACGGCAACTACGACATCTACGTGATGGAAGCTGCGACCAGCAAAATTATCGAAATCACTCGCGACGCCGGACGCAACGAGCGTCCCAGCTGGGCTCCCGACGGCCGTCACATCGTGTTCGAATCAACTCGCGGCGGCACGCGCCAAATCTGGAGCATGCTCGCCGACGGCTCCCAGCCCCATCAACTAACCACCACCGGCCACAACGAATCCCCCAACTGGTCCCCCAAATAATGAGACGCGGATGGTCGGCCCTTCAGGCAGAACAAAGCGACACGGCGGGTGCCCCACCTTCGGACTTTTCGAAGGTGGGTCTTGTAACGTGGAACAAGGGGACCTAATCCACGAAGCGCTTTTCAGATTTTAAAACTTGACGGTCTTGTAAAATGGAACAAGGAGACCCTAAACCACGAAGCACTTTTGACTTTCGCCTTCAATCAACTGTAATCGGAATCATGTATAGAACTGTTGCAGTGCTGGAACATCGGGTATAACTCTTAGGAGTAATAGCCTTTCGATTTACACGCAAGTGGTACGATTCTTGCCCAGACGCCTTGGGATTCTATGTCGAGGAGGAAATACGAATGTTTGCAGTTTCACCGAAGTTGTATAGAAGTTGCCTGCTGGCCGCTTTATCGATCGCGGTATTGAATTCTGGTTGCGGAAAAAAGCCCCTGACCACTCGCAACACTGCGCCTGAGCGCACCGAAGAGGCACCCCGCCCCACCGTGACTTTCCAAGCTGACCCCACCAGCATCAACAAGGGCGATTCGACCACTCTTACCTGGTCCACCACCAACGCCACGCAAGTCGCTATCGCGCCGGAAGTCGGTCCCGTTTCTGCCGAAGGCTCCACCAAAGTCACTCCCGGAGACTCCGCGACCTACACCATTACCGCTACAGGTCCCGGCGGCACCGCCGATGCCAGTGTGCGCATCACCATCGCCAGCGCCGCGAACGTCGAGCCCACCGATACCGATCGCGATAGGGACAAAATTTTCCGCGATAGGGTCAAAGACGCTTACTTCGATTTGGATAAAGCCGATATCCGCCCCGACGCCAGAGAAGCTCTTAGTGCCACTGCCGAAGTTTTACGCGCCTACCCGGACATCAAGGCCACCATCGAGGGCCATTGCGATGAACGCGGCTCCACCGAATACAATCTCGGTCTCGGAGACCGTCGCGCCACCGCCGTCAAGCAATATCTAATCTCTCTGGGCATCTCTGCCGATCGCCTCAGCACCGTCAGCTACGGCAAAGAAAAGCCGTTCTGCAATGAACCCACTGAACCGTGCTACCAGCAAAATCGTCGCGGCCATTTCGTCCGCGCCAACTAGCGCGCTTTGATTTGCAGTCTAAATTGACCACGGCGTGTTGACACACGGAGGGTGCCCCACCCTCAGCTTTTTTGAGGGTGGGTCTTGTAACGTGGAACAAACAAAACGTAATCCGCGAAGCGCCGTTCCTCTTATCAAAAATTGCGGCAACGTTAAACATCACCTCTTGCCCACACGCGCCCGTCCTATTAAAGTAAAATTTGCAGCTCTCTCTTCTACCCAGCCAGGTAAGAGCTTTTGTCATTGAGTTTGAACTTGATCGCCGTACTCGCAGTCCCGAGGAGGTTTCACCATGCGTTACCGTAATATCGCCATTTTCAGCGCTGCTGCTCTAGCCGGACTCATCGCGGGTAGCGCCGTCGGTCCGCGCCCCGCCGAGGCCGTGGCTCGCGAACTCATCGAGCTCCAGCGCGACGTCTCCACGCTCCTCCAGGGACAAAAAGACCTGCAGTCCCAAATGACGCAGGACCACACCGTCATGAAGACCCTGGTCGAACAATCCAGCGACAATGTCGGCCGCCTCAACTCCACAATGAGCGGGCTCCAGAAATCCGTGCAGGACGTGCAAGCCAATTCCGGCGCGCGCCTCGACACTATGTCCACTCAGGTGCAGGGTCTCTCAGACAATCTCGAGGAAATTAAATCGCGTCTCGGCAAACTCAATCAACAGTTGGTCGATCTGCAGAACACCATGCAAAGCGTCGATGCCAAAATCTCCGGCGGCGGAGGCCAGCCTCCAGCTTCCGGCCAGCCAAATCAAGGCAGCGCCTCCAACAACGGCTTCCCTACTGCGCCCGCTTATAGCAGCAGCGGCTCCGTCAGCCCTGGCGCGAATAATCCCGCGGGATCGACTGGTCCGCCACCGGCTGGTGCACCTTCCGCCGACACTCTGTATTCGAACGGCCTCCGCGATATCACCAGCGGCAAATATGATCTCGCTCGCTCCGAGTTCCAGGATTATCTCCGCTACTACGGCAGCACCGATCTGGCAGGCAATGCCCAGTTCTATCTCGGCGAAATCGCTTATTCGCAAAAAAATTACGACCTCGCCGTCGCCGAATACGACAAGGTCCTCACCAACTATTCTCACAGTTTTAAAGTCCCACCCGCGCGCCTCAAAAAAGCCCTCGCCAATATCGAACTCGGCCAGAAAGCCACCGGAGTCCGCGAACTCCGCGAAATCGTCAAGCGCTACCCCGGCACCGAAGAAGACCGCCGCGCCCGCGCCAAACTAAAAGAAATGGGCGCCTCCCTCACCGCCTCCCAATAAGCTTCTTGGTAATTTCGCGGGTAGCAAAACCCCCTCATTGCGGAGGGTGCCCCACCTTCAGTTTTTTGGAAGGTGGGTCTTTTAACGTGGACCCACCAAAAAATCAAAACCGCAGACGCAGTCTCGTCTCATGTTTCGCAGCGCCGATCTCTCAAATTACTCTACCGTCACCTCACCAGTGTTTAATCGACCGCACCACCAGCCGACGGTGTCTAATAGCTAGAGGTTGACGAACCGTCATGCCCGTCACTTCGCCGCTCCAAACCATGAGCCTCTCAGCCTGGACTCCCACTAAAGCTCTCGCCGCCCGCGCCGCGAAAAGAGAATCCAATTACTTCCTCTACCTAAATCTCTGGCCCTTCGTAACGGTCATGGTAGCGCTCCTTTTCCTATTCATGCCGTTAACGACCTATCACATGCACGGCGTTCCCAGAGACCGCCCGTTCGCCCGTAATGCCACTCCTCAACCCCGCTCCTTGCGCGAAGACTCCCTGCACTTGGTGATAACTCGCGACGGTAAATTCTTTTTTAGTAGCTCCGGTGACACGCACTTCACTCAAATTGAAATCCAGGAGCTGACCCCACTTGTCCGTAATGCCTCGAAAAATACTGTTGAGAAAAAGGTCTACCTGGATGCGAATGCGCGATGCATGTACTCCGATGTGGAAAGCGTCGTAGACCAACTCAGCGCAGCTGGAATCAGCAACCTTGTCATCCTGACCGAAAATCCCCCGACACCCTCAACGCCGACCCAATAAACATCCACCCATCGCTCTATCAAGCACAATCGCAAACCCACGCAAGGTACCCCACCCTCAGGTTTTTGGAGGGTGGGGACTGTAACGTGGAACAACAACTACAAATTTAACCCGCAGGCGCGCTTCACTCTATTTTTCAACTCCGATAAAATAAAATCCTCATAACAGGCACTGTCCCATGAACATCCACGACTTCCGCCGCATCGCCCTCAGCCTCGAAGGCGCCGAAGAATCCTCCCACATGGGCAACCCCGACTTCCGCGTCGGCGATAGAATATTCGCCACCCTCGCCGCCGCAAAGCTAGGCTACGGCAACATCATGATCACCCCAGAACAGCAAGCCGCTTTCGTCGAAGAACTACCCGAGGTCTTCATCCCCGTAAAAGGCGGCTGGGGCCGCAACGGCGCCACCCACGTGCGCCTCGATCTCGCCAATGAAGATTTACTCGCCGGCGCATTACGCACCGCGTGGAAGCTTCGCCTCGAAAAAAACGCCAAGGCCGACAAAAAAGGCCCCCCGCGGTCAAAACCTCAGCCCGCGAAGAGCCCTTCACCCAAAAAACGCTAGTTCCGTTTGACGTTACGCTGTTGCCGCCGCCGAAGCCTTGCACCCCGCATGCCCGCACTTGCAGGCAATATCCGGAGTCTTCTCCATCGCTTCACACTCCACGCTGCAATATTTCCCCGACGTCACCGTACAAGAACAAACCGGATGCGCGCACTTTTTGCTATCAGCCATGTTTTATCTCCTCCAACTGGTTGCCAGGCCCGCTCCCTACTACAGCGCACCGCGCCCTCCGTTGGCCATCAGGTAAACGGGGTATAAATGAGGTACTCGCTGTTTCATTCGAAATGCTCCGCCAGCATAATATCCGCCGGCGTGTCATCCACTTGCGTATAAGCCAACCACATTCCGTCTGGCGAAACACAGAACCCTCCCCAAATCTGCGGTGGTTTAGTAAGTGTTGCAATTTGCCGTATTTTTTTTTGTGCGTAAATCAAACAGCTTGATCGTCGCAGGTGCCGCTCCCCGGTCTAGAAAAAATATCCCCTCTTTGCCCAACGCCCAGTCCGTCATACCGCCCACTGTGGGCATTCCGGTCACCGCGCGGTCTTCGCCCCCGTTACTGGAAACGACGCGAATTTCCGCTCCCTCGTCGCCCTTCGCGTAGTACAACCCCGCGTTAAGTCCGTCTTGATGTCCGTCGCGCTTTGATAGCGCGGCTTGCGATCCTTCTCGATCGCTTTCTCAATGATTATCTCCAGCTTTGGCGAAAGCTCCGGATTGATTCGTCCCGCGGCAATCGGTGTGCGATTCAGGATCGCATCCATCACCAGCGCCGGCGTCTCGCCCGAAAACGCCATCCGCCCTGTGGCCATCTCGTACAACACCGCGCCAAACGAAAATAAATCCGTGCGCGCATCCAGTTCTCGCCCTCGGGCTTGTTCCGGAGACATATATGCGATCGTCCCCAGCGTCGTTCCCGGGCTGGTCAACAACTCTTGCGCAGTAATTGTTGGCAGCGCGGAGTTTTCCGCCTTGACTCCGGGCGTGACCTTTGCCAACCCAAAATCCAAAACCTTGGCGTGCCCACGTTTGGTCACAAAAATATTTGCTGGTTTGATGCCCCGGTGGATGATGCCTTCTGCATGCGCCGCCTCCAGCGCATCCGCAATTTCTATAGAAAGCTCCAGAAGTTCTTCGGCGGGTAACTTTCCACTATCAATGCGGTGCTTGAGCGTGTGCCCATCCAGAAACTCCATGGCGATAAACGGGCGCCCGTCATGCTCCCCGATTTCATAGATCGTGCATATGTTGGGATGGTTCAGTGCGGATACCGCTTGTGCTTCGCGGTTAAATCGGTTGAGCGCTGTCTCATCTAGCGCGACCACTTCCGGAAGGAATTTCAGAGCCACAAAACGGTGCAGCTTACTGTCCTCAGCTTTATAAACTACTCCCATCCCTCCGCCGCCAAGCCTTTCGACGACGTGGTAGTGCGAAACGGTCTGTCCGATGAACGAGGACGCGTCTTCCATTGCCGCGTCATCTTCGGTTGCAAATATTTTTCAGTCAACGAACATGCATTCTCGAAAGCTACGCCTCGGGCTTGCAGCCCGCCATCAATGACGAATATTTGCAAACGGCGCGCCTCCGGAAGAAGATCGTAACAGTGTCGCCATACTCCATCTTGCGCCGGCCCGCGAAACTAGTCCCGGCCCTAAATCCAATCAATCCGCCCACTTCGGCGATTCGAATTGCCGCGTTCCTTCTCGTCCTTCTACCCATCGCGCCGGCATTGCTTCGCTTCCCAAAAATCCAAGCCCGTCCCGACAAATCCCCGCCGCCAACCTTTTATCGCGACGTGCTTCCCATCCTTCAAAATCACTGTCAGTCCTGCCATCGTCCCGGCGATATCGGACCGATGCCATTGATGACTTATGCGCAAACTCAGCCCTTCGCCCGCGCCATCGCCACGGCCGCGAGTCAAAAAACGATGCCTCCATGGTTTGCTGATCCAACCGTCGGCCATTTTTCCAGTGACCCTTCTTTAACCAATCAAGAAATCGCCACTCTGGTTTCCTGGGCTAACTTCAACGCCCCCGCGGGCGACGCCAGCGACGCCCCACCGCCCCGCCACTGGACGCCAGGCTGGCTCATTCCTCATCCAGACACAATTTTACAGATGCCCAAACCCGTCGCGATTCCCGCTCACGGTGACGTCGACTACACCTACGAAATCGTTCACACTCATTTCACCGAAGACAAATGGGTGCAACAATCAGAAATACGTCCATCAAGCCGCGCGAACGTTCACCACGCCGTCGTTTACGTTCGCCCTCCAAATTCAATCTGGCTCAAAACCGCACCCATCGGCGTGCCCTTCACAGAGGCCGACATGCCCGGCGGCCAGGACGGCACCGACCCACTCTTCACCACCGCCGACATTCTTCTCGTCTATGCGCCGGGAAGTTCTCCAGACAACTGGCCCGACGGCGCCGCGAAATTTATCCCCGCTGGTTCCGATCTTGTCTTCCAGATGCACTACATGACTCACGGCCACGCCGCCACCGATCAACCCAGCCTTGGCCTCGTCTTCGCCAGGCAACCACCCGCGCAACGCGTGCTCACGCTTCAACTAACCAACGACCATTTCGTAATTCCGCCCGGCGTCCCCGATTTTCGTGTGGAAGTCCACGGCTCGTTACCCAATGATGCCGTCCTCCTCAGCTTCTTCCCGCACATGCACCTTCGCGGCAAGCACTTCGAATACAATATCCTTCATCCCGGCAGCGCTCCCGAAACTCTGCTGCGCGTGAATTACGATTTTTTCTGGCAGCTAAGTTACCGCCTCGCTCATCCGCTGCCGCTCAAAGCAGGCACTATTCTCCAATCCGTCGCGTGGTACGACAATTCCAAAAACAATCCACACAATCCCGACCCCGAAGTAGCAGTCCGCTGGGGCGAGCAAACCTACGACGAAATGATGGTCGGATTTTTCGACGTGGCCGTCCCCGCCAATATGGACAAAGCTCGTTACTTCCTCCGCCCCGCTGCTCCGTAAAAAATTTACGCGAATAATCAGAGCGTTGATTTTGTGCGTTTTCTACGGCGCTTTCGTCAAGTACCGACAATTTCTCTCATACCGTCCTCACTCACCCGGCATACGGTTCTGCCTGTATATGCCCTCAAAAGCTCGCACGCTAAAATTCCATATGTTTCCATACCCATCGGCTAAGCGTAAATCTTTTGCTGGGATCTCCGGATTCTTCAGTCTCGTCTTCTCTTTGGCAGGTTGCGGGGGCGGGGCTGCCAATGTTGCCCCACCTCCTCCAACCCCTGGGCAAACCAATCCGCAATTCGGCCACGTTTTTATTGTTCTTGAAGAAAACGCTAGCTACGCCGACGTTATCGGCAGTTCTTCCATGCCCTATTTCAACAGCCTGGCCAATACCTACGGACTAGCGACCAATTATTACGCCAACTTGCACCCCTCCATCCCCAATTATTTTGAGCTTACCGCAGGCAAAACTCTCACCATCATCGACAGCGAAACGCCACAATCTTTCCCAGTGTCAAATGACAACGCGGTTCGCGAGCTTATCGCCGCCGGCAAAACCTGGAAGTCTTACGCCGAGGATTTACCTAACGCGGGCTACACCGGAGGTGACACCGGCAACTATTTAGTTCGTCACAATCCCCTCGCCTACATGACCGATGTGCAGAACACTCCCGCGCAAGCGCAAAATCTGGTCCCCTTTTCCGAATTCGCCGCGGATCTTCCCACCGCCAACCTCCCCGAATATTCGTTCATCGTTCCTAACCGCTGCAACGACGCGCATGATTGTCCCCTCAGCACCGCCGACGCCTGGCTCAAAACCAATATCGACCCGTTAATCAACAGCCCCGTATTTCAAAAAGACGGCCTGCTCATCATCGTTTTCGACGAAGGCAACACCCTCGACTTTACTCAAGGAGGCGGCCACGTCGCCGCCGTCATCATCAGCCCCTTTGGAAAGCCCGCCTACAAATCCATCGCCCTATATCAACACCAAAGCGTCCTTCGCCTAATGCTCGAAGGCCTCGGCGTAACAAAACTCCCCGGTGACGCCGCCACCGCTCCCGCCATGTGGGAATTTTTTAAGTAAATCAAGCTACACATTCAACGCTTCGAGGTGTCGGGTGCCCGATGTTCGCAGTTGAGGTATGAACATGGGTTCTTGGGGGTAGTGATCAGCGCGACCGCTTCTCTGTGCCTGCCAGCCTTGTGAAATTTACCAACTCGGCGCAGACTCTTGAGCGTTTATACGCGAGGGTGCGCATGACGACGCCAACAATCAGAAACTTTAGAAAATTTACCGCGATAATTCTCTTCGGTATTTTCACAACTGTCCTGAACGCGGCAGAAACTCCATTCGTTTCCCTGCTGGCTCTTTCCAAGAGCGATCAGACGCTCTCCATCGTCGATCCCACAACCCTGGCGGTCATCGCTCGCGTCCCCTCCGGCCCTGATCCCCACGAAGTAATCGCCTCCGATGACGGCAAATTCGCCTACATTTCCAATTACGGTGGCGGCGCTTACAACACCATCACCCCTGTCGATCTTGTAGCCCAAAAATCCTTACCGGTAATCGACCTCGGCGCATTGCGCGGCCCTCATGGCCTTGCATTCGGCGGCGGAAAAGTCTGGTTCACCGCCGAAGCCGCCAAAGCCATCGGCAGTTACGATCCCGCCACAAAACAAATCGACTGGATCCTCGGCACCGGCCAGGATCGCACCCACATGATTTACGTTTTCCCCAGCCTGAATCCCATCATCACTTCGAACGTCAATGCCGCCACCATCAGCGTCATTGAAAAAACGAGCACCTCCAGCGGTCCTCCACCGCCTCCCGGCGCCCCCAGACCCGCCCCGCGAACCAATTGGAGCGAAACGGTAATTCCCGTTGGCAGGGGCTCAGAGGGTTTCGACGTTTCGCCCGACCAAAGGGAAATCTGGGTCGCTAACGCCCAGGATGGCACAATTTCCGTCGTCGATCTTGCCGCCAAAAAAGTAGTTCAAACTCTAAACGCCAATGTTCGAGGCGCAAACCGCTTGAAATTTACGCCAGATGGGAAATTGGTTTTTGTCTCAACATTAGGTGGGTCTGATTTAGTTGTGCTGGATGCCTCCACGCGCAAGGAAGTGAAGCGCGTCCCAATTGGCCACGGCGCCGCCGGCATCTTAATGCAGCCCGATGGACAACGCGCCTTCGTAGCCTGCACGCCGGACGACTACATCGTAGTCATCGACCTGAAATCCCTCACAGTAACGAGCAAAATTAACGCCGGCAAAAATCCCGATGGCCTGGCCTGGGCAGTCCGTAAATGAGTTTTTGTTCTTAAAGGTTTTTTTGCAAAGCCGTTAAATCTTCGCGCCCGAGGGGGTGCCCCAGGTTCGCATTTGAGGTTGAACCCGGGTCTTGGGGTCCGTCCGTCACTAATCTCCTAAATCTTCACCGCCCTCTTCGCCAACGTCACCGCATCCGTCCAGAAGCTCGTCGACGTATGCATCAATTCCACAACCTCTCGTATCGCCACCACAAATTCATCCAACTGCGCTCGTGAAGCCACCAATGGCGGCGCCACTTTCAGCACCATAAAATTATTCCCACAAATCTGCGTCAGAATATTTTTATCCCGAAACATTCTCATCACCACGATCTGCCCGAACATCGCCGGATGAATCTTCATAAACACTTCAAACGCCGCCTTTAAAACCAGTTTTGACGGAGATCCAAACTCAATCCCCGACAACATCCCTAACCCGCGAACTTCCTTCACCATTTCAAATGGTGCCAATTCTTCACGCAATCGCTGCCGCAACTCCTCACCAAGCTCCGTAGCGCGCGCCCCCAGCGCTTCTTTCTCCAATACATCCAGCGTCGCCAGCCCCGCTCGCATCGACAAACTATTCTCGCTAAACGTCGACGTGTGCACGATCGCCCGCCGCAACGACGAATAAACCCCTTCGTAAACCGCGTCGGTCATCAGCGTCGCGCCCACCGGCGCCAGCCCCCCGCTCAACGCCTTCGCCAGCACCACCATATCCGGACGAACACCGTAATAATGCCCAGCCAAAAACTTCCCGGTGCGAAACATTCCCGTCTGCACTTCATCCACAACAAACAGCGTCCCAGTGCGCCGGCAAATCGCCTCCGCTCCCTTCAAATATCCTTGCGGCGGCATATTGATCCCTGCTTCTGACTGTATCGATTCCACCACAAACGCCGCGAATCGTTTCGAATTTAACTGCTTCTCCAACGCCGCCAAATCCCCGAACGGCACCACCGCCGCATCGGCCAGCAGCGGCCCAAATCCCTCCCGCCAGAACGCGTCGCTCATCAACGACAACGCCCCCGCCGTCAATCCATGGAACGCGCTCTTCGCGCACAACAACCCATCTCGCCGCGTGTTCATGCGCGCAAATTTAATCGCCGCCTCAACGCCTTCGCTCCCGCTGCTGCAAAAAAACACCTTCTGCAGCCCGCCCCCCGCAAGTTCGCAAAGCCTTTTCGCCAGCTCCCCAGCCAACTCCGGCACGTGACTCTGCAGCATCACCGGCCCGCGCGCCTCCAATTCCTTCTGCAGCGCCTGAACAATATGCGGGTGGTTGTGCCCCGTGTTGTGCACGCAGTATCCCGACAAAAAATCCAGAATCCGCCGGCCATCCTCCGTAAACAGTTCCGCCCCTTCGCACCGCTCATACCGCACATTCATACCCAGCAGTTCGAGCAGCGCTGCCCACTGCGGATTTACATAATCGGAATACGAACTTGCTGCAGAGACCCGCGTGTCAATTACAGTCGTAGATTTAGGCATTGGTAGAAAGATGCCTCCACCATTGGCGAGGATGCATTAACAAAAATTCAGGTTCAACAATCGGGGTTCAGGAATAGGACGGCGAAACTCCCCGCCTTCGGTACACACAAATTTCAGTTTTCAGATCTGCCCTCATTAAATCTCTCGGTCATTTCGACCGTGCTCCCGTTTATGTCAGCACTCCACCACTCTCACTGCAACACGGTCATTTCGACCGAAGTAGACCGACGCTTTTTCTTTTCACCTTCGCTCCCGCGAAGGTGTCGGTCTGCGAAGTGGAGAAATCGCTCTTCGCCCCCCGCCACAAACACTACGCCGCAGTCTGCTTAGGGGACCGGCCTTTTAGGGAAAATGAACGATCACTTAAGGACATCTGCGGTCCGCATCGTTCAGAGTCTTAAGTTTTGCGCCCACGTGGCAAACGCCTGCCACGCCGCCGTTTGCCCAATCGGGAATCGTATCTGCTGCACGAAAATCAAAAACACGCTCGCCCAGATCGTCGCGCGATGAATCTTGTGGGTGGACCACAAGTCATAAGCCACCAGCATCAACAGGAACACATAGGACAGTAGTGCTGCCGCTATAGGGTTGTGCTGTACCAGTGGAAGTGGCCAACGCGCGATCGCCGCAATCATCAACGCCACCGTCGCGATGATGATAATCCTCTTGTGCGCCGCGGAATCAAACCGCGCCCTAAACGCAAAAAATACCAGCACGCCAAAAATCAGCATGTCGGTTATCGGGATGATGTAGAACGTTTTCGGATCAATGCCCGCAGGACCACCGTTCCGCCCCAAGGAATTGGTAGCCGCCCACACTCCAACCACCACCATCAAGCACGCCAGCAAGAACCCCGCTATCCCAATGCGTCGATGAACATCCGTTCGCCCGGACACGACCAGTGTCGTCTGCACCAGAAGAAACAGAATCCAACTCGAAAATATCGCCCCATGAAAATGAACGATCATGCTCGGCAACGGCGCGTGAAACATCCCCGCCAAATAATACGTGTGTGCAAATCCTAGAAATACCGACCCCAGCAACAACACGGCCATCCCCGAAAAAAAAACATGATCATACTTGCGACCCGGAATCCCGGCACGCACCTTCACCGCGTTACTCGCTACAGCAGTCGCCATCGTGTCTCCAGATTGCGCAATCGTTCAGAATTAACCGGGAACTTGCGAAGAGATTGCCCGCATTGTATACCCGATTCCCGAAGTTGCGCCTTGCAAGTTGCACCTTTGAAGTTGAGTGCCCCATTCTTGTGGTTTTGCAAGGGTGGGGCTTTTCTCTTCGCGCCATTAGCTAGATCATTTCCCTTTGAACCCTTCCTTCCACCGTGGCGTCTGGTAACTTGACGAGGGGAGTCACTGCCTTTGCCTCGAACAGGATCATCTATGCAGGAGCTGGTTCTGATCCAGCCAGGCCGCACGGCGGAGACCGACCTTCAGAGTGGCGCTACCGAAGCCGCCCTGCGCCGCGAATTTGAAGAACGCCTCGCCGAATGCGGCCCGCTGGCCTTCCGCGTAGCTCGCAGTGTCCTGCGCAACACCGCCGACGCCGAGGACGTCGCCCAGGACGCGATTTTGCGCGCCTACCACCGATTCGATAAATTGCGCGACCGTGGACGCTTCAAGGCTTGGCTCGTGCGTATCACCTTTCGACTCGCCCTCGATCGTGCAAAATCTTCCAACCGCCGCCAGCATCGCGAAACGTTGTGGTCTCACCCAGAACGCCAGCCCGCTCTCCCAACCGCCGAAGATCTAGCCGTAGCCAATCAGTTTCGATCGCGCCTGGATCACGCCGTCGACAAGCTCCCAGAAAAGCAGCGCTTGGTCTTGCTGCTTTCCGCCATCGAAGGTCACACCCTGGAGGAAGTCGCGGCCCTATTAAACATTCCCATCGGCACCGTTAAGTCCAGATTATTTTTTGCCCGCAAGCAACTAGCGGAGAAATTACGATGATTTGCCACCACTATAAACACGCCTTACTGGAACTAGCCGCAGCTGGCGTTGAACCAAGCCCCGAGTTGCGCGCTCAACTCCAAGCCTGCTCTTCCTGCCGCAGCGCTTTCGAACACGAGCGCAGCCTGCTTGCCTCCATCGACTCCTGCCTGCGCTCTTCCGCCAACGCCGAAATTCCATCCGCTTTTATTCCCACTGTTCGCGCACAGTTGCAGCGGGAATCTCCCGCCGCTCCAGCAGCACACATCACAAACCCGCTATTCTGGCTTCCCGCCATCGCCGCCGCCGCAATTATTCTCTTCATCTTCGCGAGCCAGGATCACGGAGTAAAATCGCAGCCCACCGCCGAACAGTCCGCAACCCAGCGAATTGAATCTCCAGTTGCCGCGGCAACAACCGCAGCAAGTCCGTCTCCGGCCACCACCGCTCCAATTACTGCTGCGATTGAGAAGCGCCATGCTAGTAAAGGTGTAATCAGGCCCGACAAGAATCCCGTACCAGCCAGCAGTAGCGCCCCCGAAATCCTGGTTCCACCCGACCAGGAAATTCTCCTGGCCCGCTATGCGGACCAATTCAGGCGCCATCACCAGTCGTCTGCCACGTTGCTGACGGAAGTCGCCCCGGACCAAACAGCTCCGTTACAAGTTCCGTTGATCCAAATCGCCGAGCTTGACGTCAAGCCTTTAGCGGACACGCAGCAAGATGGTCAGCAAGATGACCTCCGCGAAAAATGATCTTATGCCTGTCTGAATAACTGGAGAAACCCGATGAAAGCACTTCCTTATTTTTTGTTGCTAAGCAGCGCCTTTACTCTCGCGCCGCGACTCTGCCTCGCCCAAGCACCCCCGCAAGAGAAAAAATCCGAGGAGCGTGCCAAGCCCACCATCCCGGTTAAGGTACAAGTTGTTTTCTCCGAGTTCGATGGCGAAAAGAAAATCGTAAGCATGCCCTATTCCTTCACAGTCATTGCCGATGAAAAAGTTGGCGGCTATTACAGCGCCAGTTTGCGTACCGGTGTACGCGTCCCCGTTGAGGCTGGCGGTCCGGAACAGAAAACCAACTACATGGACGTCGGTTCCAACATTGACTGCGGCCTACGGACTACCGATGACGATCGCTATCATCTCTATATGATCTTTGAGCGCTCCGCCCTCTCTCCCAGTTCCGGCGCTCAGACCGAAAAACTTCAAGTCTCCCGGCCCGACGCCCCGCCGTTGGTCCGCCAGTTCAAAGCCTCGGTAAATATAATTCTCAAAGATGCTCAAACCTCCGAGACCGTGTCCACCGACCCCATCAACGGTCACAGTCTGCACCTCTCTGTGACAATTAACGTCCCGAAATAATCGACCACCGCGCATTCCACTTAGACCGGCAGCCTCGCATCTGTGGCAAACTCTTCAGCCGAGGCTCGAACCGTGGCGGCCCAAGCATCCGATTCTCCAGCCATACCAACTACGTGCTGCATCGCAGGAGGCGGCCCCGCCGGCATGGTGCTCGGCTTCCTCCTCGCCCGCGCCGGCATCGAAGTCCTCGTCCTCGAAAAACACGCCGACTTCTTCCGCGATTTCCGTGGCGACACCATTCACCCTTCCACCTTTGAGCTCATGTACGAGCTCGACCTCCTCGACGATTTCCTGCGCGTCCCGCATCAGCAGCTTTTGCAAATCGCCGCCGCCGTCGACGATTTTACCGTCACCGTCGGCGATTTTTCCCATCTCCCCGTGCACTGCAAATTCGTTGGCCTCATGCCCCAATGGGATTTCCTGAATTTCATCGCCGGAAAAGCCAAGGCCTACCCACAATTCCATTTGCACATGGAATCGGAAGTCACCGATCTGCTCATCGAAAATAACCGCGTTGCAGGGGTCCGCGCCAAAACCCGCGATGGCGATCGCGAATTCCGCTCCCCCCTGACTATCGGCGCCGACGGCCGCCATTCCATCGTGCGCGCCAAAGCCGGCTTCGAAGTCCTCGATCTCGGCGCTCCCATCGACGTCCTCTGGATGCGCGTCTCCCGTCTCCCCACCGACCCCGAACAAACTCTAGGCCGTTTCCGCGCCGGGAAGCTCCTCGTAACTCTCAACCGCGGTGATTACTGGCAATGCGCCTACGTAATCCCCAAAGACGGTTTCGCTGCCATCCAAAAAAATGGCCTGCCCGCCTTTCGCCGCGACCTCGAGACCGTCGCTCCCTTCCTGCAAGGCCGCACCGCCGAGTTGAAAGATTGGAGTGACATCAAGCTGCTCTCCGTCGCCGTCGATCGCTTGCGCCACTGGTCCCGCAGCGGCCTGCTCTGCATCGGCGACTCCGCCCACGCCATGTCTCCCATCGGCGGCGTCGGCATCAATCTCGCCATTCAAGACGCCGTCGCCGCCGCAAATATTCTCGTCCCCGCCCTGTCCACCATCGCCTCCGACAATCCCCATATTCCAAGTCCTGAGCAATGCGCTGACGCCGAGCTGCATCATGTCCAGGCTCGCCGCGAATTCCCCACCCGCATGACTCAAGCAGTTCAGATCTTCGCCCACCAACGTTTCATCGGCCCCGCGCTAGCCACCAAAGCTCCACTCAAGCGCCTTCCCCTCCCACTCTTCCTCCTAAAGCACTTCCCCATCCTCCGCCGCATCCCCGCCCGCATGGTCGGCCTCGGCTTCCGCCCCGAACACATCCACACCCCCGACTCCCACCGCAATCAAAACGCTAGCGCCCGCAAATAAACTTGACGCTATAATGTCCTTCACGCGCCCGTAGCTCAGCGGATCAGAGCATCTGGCTTCGAACCAGAGGGTCGGGAGTTCGAATCTCTCCGGGCGCACTTGTGATATCCAGATAAAAATAGAAACGTCCCGTCGTACCTCGGTTCCCGGGGTGAATATGTAGATTCAAGGCGAAGAAAAAGCCCCACCCTCAAAGAACGAGAGTGGGGCACTCTAATTTGTATTGCATTTCATCCAGGCCACCCGCCCCATCTACGCGCTGAGGGTCGATCAACCCATAAACTCGTTCTCTGGGCGAGCCACAGCATCCCTTCTGAGTAGATACTTGAAAGTGGGCCCTCCTCATCTTTGGCACTCCGGCCAGCTAAGGCTCAATCAGCGGAATCGAGCTTGCCAATTGCAGATCGATCATCATTTGAACGCGCCGGTCGAGTTGAAAGAATTGCGCCGTGCCTCTGGCCGATAGCGCACTACGGAAGATGGGAATGTATTTGAGTCGGAGTTGGATGACGGATTCATCCACCGCGAGCCACCTCTTCGAGAGGCTATCGGCCTGCTCGTCCGTTAAGTTCGTGTTTTGCAGATACTCTTTAATGAGAGCGTATTTCGCGTCGTTGATCTTCACCAACTCGGTGACGTATTGGTTGTAGGTCGGCCAGAACTTCTCCGCTTCGGTGTCGGTCAACTTCATATTGGCGGCGATAACTTGCTTTCGCGTAGACCGCAGGTCTGACCTCAGCATGGCGATCTCTTGATCGACGGATGATGCGTTCTCGCGGCCGGCCACGGGTTGCGCTGTCTGGGCTACGTCATTCGGAGCGAACAACGCTTCGCCGCCGAAAAGTAACCCGCTCAGCGCCAGAGCGGCTGCCGTGCTCTTCTTGATCATCTGACCTCCCGTTCCACCATGGGTGAAAACCACGGTTACCACCGAACTACATGTTGCACCCATTGAACTCGGCGTCTGCTACCTCGCACCGCTACGATCGCGCGCCTTCTCTAGATGCTCGCGAAAGTTCTTCGCCCAAGATTGAAATGCGGCGTCAATCTCGCCCCATTTCTCATAGGCTTTCAACCCACCGAAATACCTGCGGCCGCCCTTGCTGGACATAAAGCCTACCATCACGTCCCCAGGGCAGTGGATCGACCATTTCCCGTTCAATCGAAACCTTACCAACAATGCGCCAAGGTATCAGCAGGCGAGTCCAGCCTGATACTCCTTTTGTTTAGTCGATGAAAAGCGTAGTGATGCTTTCGCAAAACCGACAAACGCGGAACTGTCAGAACTGACAGTGCAGGTGCTAACTCCCGTTAAGTCGTGTCAGCTCACCTGCGGAGGTTCAATTCAGCCGGATTGTCGGTCTGTGGCAAACAGGCTAAGAATTGGCCTAGAAAAGTTCTAAGATCGTCCCCTTGGGCGCGCCACTCAAAATGGGGTCCGGCGCTGTTCGCTCATGAATGTCGACAGGTTATGCTTTTGGATTTCCGCTTGAAGTGCGCGAAGTGACTCAGATTTTTTCATGCCTCGACAGCGGCAGCGACAAAATTGTGTTCGCAAAATGAACAAAGCCGCCTTCGATGTTTGAGGGCGGTGTTTATTTTCTAGTGACGAAAGGACTGGGACCTGTAGTATCTACCTTCGACGAAAATGTTGAGGGAAACGAAATTCGCCTGCGGTTTTTTGTTCTTCGGATGGGGAGCTTTTTTTCTTATCGACAAATTATTTTCGGCAACATCAGCTCTTTTTGCCGCAGCCGCTTGTACCTTCCTCGGAATTGTTTTCCTTATTTCAGGCCATCTTCACGAAAATGCGCGAGCCGGTAAAATCGTCATTGCATTGGCCGCAACGGCGGCCTCTATCACAGCCGGTGTGTACCTTTTTCACAGTTCGATTTTCGGTTGACCGCGTGCCGCCTAAAACATTTGTACCAACAGAAAAGTGGTCCGCATACATCGTCGTTAACACCACGACGGTTGTTTCAATGCCCGTAAGGCGACCAACCTCCATTAAGGTACCGTTGTTGCCGCCGCAGACAGTCGTACAGACTGCTCCCGTCTACGGAAATTTAAAGCAACGTTGTTTAGAACTGGTTGGGCAATTAAATGAATTCGCGACCGAGCGGGCAGATTTGATGAATACTAGGTATCCCCATGTGTCAGAGCTTGAATTCAACGGTTGGCGGTCGGCGACCGATAAAATCTTTCGTGTGCGATACCTTCGCCAAATCAAAAATTTGCGCGACGAACTAGGAACATTCCATTTTCAAGATGAAGAGCTGGACGAGATATTAGAAGCAGACGACCGTAACGAAGAGGCGCGAAAGATACCCCGGCGGTCGCCTTTTTACGGTAGCGGTTGGATTACGACAGTTCACATTAGGGTTCTCGGAGAACGGCTTGCAGCGCTTGCTAGTCGCATACCCCAAAATTGATATAGGCCATCCTCGATCATGCTTAATGCATCTGAAGAATCCGGTTAGTTAACACAAAGCAGATTATACACATGCTGGAAAAAGCTAATAGAGTGACGACGCGGGAGAGTCGCTCGAAAGTCGCTCGAAAGTTTATCCAGTAGCGGCGGCAGCACGTCTTCCGTGATGTGCCGCTTAAACTGCTCAATGCCTGTCGTGCACGAATGTCGAGAGATTGTTTCGCAAATGCCCTTAAGGTTATTTGATATGCTTTAGAAGAACTGCGAGGCCGATCACTTCCTTGATGATGCCCCACACTATAGGAACGAAACTCAGTGTGACCTGCCGCCGGTACCAACGCTGAGCTTCTGGGAGACCGGGACAGACGGGACGTTTCCTACATCGCGCCCACCATTGAACATAGTTTCGCGTCTTAGTACTTGTCCAGCGACTACAGAAAGCACCCCAAATCATTTAATCGATAAACCGAGCGCCAGCACCGAATCGTCCTTCAGCCCGTCCTCACGAATCAAATACTCCTTGCGATTGATCAACCGCGCAATAGTCCCTTTCGCGCCCACCGCCCAACCATTACGATCGTCCAGAACGAACGCGGCATTCAGATCCAGCGAATCCATATGTCTCCAATGCGCGCCAAAGTCATCAGAGATGTCTTCGCCGCTGGGGCCTAACGCTGCCAGGGTTGCTCCATCGATCGACACCACCGCGGAACGGTAGCCACCCGGCTGTTTGCGCGGCAAGCTCCCAAGTTTTCCCTTGATCCTTCGAAAATGCCGCCACGCGGTACGCCCGCTTCGGATCTTTGTAATCGCCGCCCACCACGTTCACCGCATACGGAGTAGACGAGATGGAAAATATTCCTGAAGATGCGCTGCCACTCGCGATCGGTGTTTCCACCGCGCTCCATGTCTTCCCTCGGTCGGCAGAGTGAAACACCCGCGCGGCCTTGCCGCCCCCGGTGCCAAAATAAATTCCCACATCATTATTGACCGCAAGCGAGCTCCCGCTCGCGGCAAACGCAGCCTCGCCGGGGAGCGCGGCAGGCATGTCATCACCCTGCAGTTCTTTCCAGTCCTCGTAATGATGCGTGGCCACAATCACGAACTTGCCGTCAACGGGATCGCTCAGCGCGTAGCACTCTCCGTCGCAAGCCAGCGCGTCGAGAAAAAAGCCCTTGCGAGAATCCGTAAATTCCAGCTTCCAACTCACGCCGCCATCAACGGTTTTGTAGATGCGCGATTTATCCCCTTCTCCGCTGGACATCACCAACGCAATATTCGCGTCGAACGCCACAACGCTTCGGAAATCAAGCGCGTCGCCTCCGGCCACATGCACCCGCTTCCAGCTTTTACCGAAATCGCTCGAGAGCAGAATCACCCCGTTCGAGCCGCACGCCCATACCGCAATGTGTTCTGTTCCGTCTGAATCCACGGACCCTGCTGCGCTCACACCTCGCAAATTCGTATCGATCCCACTAGTTTGCACCGACCACGACACGCCAGCCGCGGCTGAGGTAGCTCTCATACTCGACGCGCGCCATCTCGGAGTAAGCGCAGCTGCGCCGGCCAGCGCCACTGCGAGCGCCATCCCCACGATCAGAATGCGCATCCGCATGCCGCGCATTCTAACAATGTTTTATCTTTGATCAGCTCGGAATCTTGAGCCAGCTTACTTGTCCCGACCACCAAGCCGGCCTTGCCAAACACAGCTTTCGTGGATTAATTTCTCAACAGCATGCACGCGCGAAATCCGGGCCAGGTGCGCATCCTCGTTGCCGATGATCATGAAGCCGTTCGCAAGGGTGTATGCGCCATTTTGGCCGCCCGCCTGGACATTGAGGTCTGTGGTGAGGCCGCAAATGGCCAGGAAGCGATAGCGAAAGCCCACTCCCTAAAACCAGACTTAATTATCCTGGATATTACAATGCCTATCCTCAACGGTTTGGATGCGGCACGGGTTATTCGTCTAACCCTTCCCGAGTTACCGATACTCTTGCTCACCATGCACGATGGTAAACACATCATCGAGGATGCTAGAAAAATTGGCATAGACGGTTTCGTATGTAAGTCGGAAGCCAGTGCGACGCTCTTAGCTGCTGTGGACGCCGTCCTGCGCAATCAACCCTTCTTCCCTAATTTTTGATTGAGTCGTAACCGCATCGCCCGGCTGCACGACATGTTTCATTACTCCCACGATTAATTTTACAGCCTCAATCGCACCCAAGGGCTCATCGTCATTCCGAGCGAAGTCGGCGAATTTTTTCTTCCTTCTTCGTTCCGACGAAGAAGTTGGCCGCCGCAGTTTACCCGCCTTCGGCGGGTCGAGGAATCTCTCTTCGCCTTGCCGGAAATCACCACCGGCGTGGAGTATCGCTCTGTAACCACCTGCAGTCACGACTGTGGGGCTGCACCCTTCTGGCTTTCAAAGAGTGAGGGTTTTCTCCTGACTACCCCGAGCTGAGACCCTTCGCCCGACGTTGACCCGAGTAGCAGACAGCTGCAGATGATCTTGGGCATCAGGGCAACCTTGGAATGTGGGTCACAGCCTTCGACACCACAGGATGTAGACGCGCGAATGTCGTCGTGGCGTTCCTCCACTGTTGGTAAACAATTTCCTGAACTACGCAAGACGCAGGATTACCAAAATAAGATCAATTTCAAGGGCCGAATGATTTCATCGAGTTAGCGCGAGCAGTCCTGGTACGTAAATTGCTCGATTTCAGCCAAGCATTCCCGGGTACAGTGGGCCTTTTTCTTTTTCCAACCAGCAGAACACTAAGAGGGGGCTACATGAAACTGATCGTTCTCGTCCTAACGATGGGTCTACTAGCTTGCTTGGCCGATACGGCCGCCGCTGATTCCATACCAAGCGGCTGGACGTGTTCCGGTAATTGTGGTTCAAGTGGTGCCGACGGGGTAGTGACGTTGTCTCCAACCGGCAATAGTTCATACCAGTGGGTCTCGACGACTAACGGCCCGAACGGAGTTGGTGCCTTGCCAACTGGGGCACTTGGAATGGAAACGAATGGTTCCACCCTGGCTACGACGGTGTTTTCGGCCACTGCCGGTACGTCGTTGAGCTTCTACTTTAACTACGTCACCTCGGATGGCGCCGGATTTTCCGATTATGCCTGGGCCGAACTGTTTAACTCATCAAAGTCACCTGTGGCGCTGTTGTTTACGGCGCGCACAGAACCGACCGGTAGTATCGTCCCGGGAACGGGCTTGCCGAGCCCATTGGCGACTCTGCATCCCGCCTCGGTGCCAATAATCGGTGGAGGACCGGCTTGGTCGCCGCTTGGTAGTTCCTCTGGCACCTGCTTTGCCGCAGGTTGCGGATTTACCGGCTGGGTGAACTCCAGTTACACGATCGCGACCGCTGGAAATTACTTCCTCGAAATCGGCGTAACCAATTGGCAGGACACCCAGTTCGATTCGGGGCTGGCAGTAGACGGTGTAAGCGTCGGTGGTGTACCCATCACGCCGCCAGGAGGGGGCACCCCACCTCCGGTCACAACGGCAGAGCCGGGCACGCTGGCGCTGCTCAGCGTTGGACTAGCGGGTTTGCTTGCTCGTAGGCGTAAGCACAAGGATGCCGTATTCACTACAACCTGGGAGCCACTAGCTTAAGGTGAACGGCGAAGCTCCGCTTGGCAATGCCAAGCACAGTTTAGAAGTGGCGGAATCGGCAACTCATCTGCTGGCGCGCTATACGTGTATCAAGTGCCCAGCTCACTTACCGACTTATATATTTGGAAAGTACAAAGTAAGTCGAGCGCAAGTGACACGCTGCTGCTAGTGATAGCCCGCCTGCTCTTTGTGCTTTTCAAAGAGTGTGGTTTTTCTCCCGTCTCCCACGAGCCGAGACCCTTCGGCCGAGTTTAGCCGGTACCATCTGTTCTTCCAAATCTACCGCCACCACATCGGCCACACCTTTCCCAATCGGTTCACGACTCTCCGCCTTCACCGGCAGCATATGCTTTCCCCCACCCATTGCCGTAAACGAAGCACGAAACGCATGCCCCTCGATCCTGCCCCTCACCTTTACCAGGCCGCCCGTTCCAAAGAATTTCGCCGACCCCGGCCACACCACGTAAATCCAGCCGCCCGATTCCAACTTGAAATTCATATGCGACTATCTTAGTCTTATATCCAGTTGCAAATAACTTGCATAAAGGAAGAGCGTGCCCACTACTTTCACTTCATTTCTTGCCGCCATTTCCCTGCTCTCTTGTCTCGCAATTACCACTGCGAGAGTCCAATGCCAGGAAAATCCTTACATCGTCACCTACGATCACTATTTGGAAGAACCCGGAAATCTTGAAATCGAATATTTCTCCACTTTTGGCACTCAGCGCGCTGCCAACAATTTCCATGCCTTCTGGATGGAGTTCGAATACGGGGCAACCGCCTGGTGGACCACCGAGTTATATCTCGACGGCCAAACAACCCTTGGAGACTCCACTATTTTCACCGGAGTCCGTTGGGAAAACCGCTTTCGTCCGCTTAAGTACGAGTATTTCATTGATCCGGTCATTTATGTTGAGTACGAACACAAAAGCGCGGCGGACAAAATCCTGAAGGAAGTAGAAGGCCACGACGTGGAGTCCGACTACGCACCGTCCAACTCCATCCTGCGCAAAGAACATAGCAATGAAATTGAAACGAAACTCATTCTTTCCAGCACGTACAAAGGTTGGAACTTCAGCGAAAATACCCTGGCAGCCAAGAATCTGTCGAACGCTCCCTGGGAATTCGGATACGCCTTAGGCTTCAGTCGACCCCTGGCGCTCAAGGCTTCTGCAAAACGCTGTTCCCTGTGCCTGCAAAATTTTATTGCCGGTGCCGAAATGTATGGCGGCCTGGGTGACCGCTACAGCTTTGGACTTCACGATACTTCACACTATCTGGCGCCGGTCCTGGCGTGGAATTTGCCATCCGACTGGACGCTGCGAATATCTCCTGGTTTCGGATTGAACGACGATAGCCACCGCTTTCTGTTGCGGTTCGGAATCTCCCGCGAAGTCTCCGGCTTCGGCTCCATGATCGGCAACTTCTTAAAGGGAAACCAATGAGATCGCGACTCGTTACAATCGCGCTGCTGCTATTCATCCAATTAGTATCTTTCGCCTCAGCCCAAAACGCTCCCGACACATCGAAGAAAAAAAACTCCATTTATGCCGAGATCGGAAAAGCTCCGGACAAGGCTCGCACCAGACAAAATCCTATTAGGAACGACCCCGAAGCGATCGCCGCCGGGGGTATTCTGTACGCGCAGCACTGCGCCGAGTGCCACGGCAGAAAGGCCGAAGGCCGAAAGAGAGGACCAAGTCTTCTCGTCTCGGATGTTCAAAGCGCCGAACCAGGCGCAATTTTCTGGATTTTGACAAATGGTGTCGTCCGCCGTGGCATGCCGGTCTGGTCCAAGCTGCCCGAACCGCAACGCTGGCAGCTTGTCAGTTTCCTCAAATCGCTCGGAATTCCCTCTTCGGTCCCATTCCAAGAATCCGCGCCCTAGAGCTCCGCCGGTCCAGAACACGCTACAATCACAGCAACCTATGGTCATTACGCAACGAGCATTCCCCTCAGCATTCCCGTGACTAACTCGCGCCCATTGTAGGTCTTATCGCCGCCCTCAAATGTTCCAGACAACTGTCCGGCACAAGTTGATAGCGGATCTTTCGTTTATTCCGAGACGCGAGAAAAGCAACAGAATCGCAAAACACTACGTCGAACCCGCCCACATCGGCTTTGGCTTTCCCACCCATCAAAATTTCGCGGAGTGTATGTTTTCGTCCAATAGCCGGCGCTAATAGTCCTCGGGCCGTCCTTAGCAGGCTCTCACTGATCGATACCACCGCGATAGCAGATGGCTTGCTCAGTGCGCGGATCGCGGCGACGTGTTCGCTCGCCTGCGAATAGCTGATCGAAACGGCAGGCCGGTTCTCTGGAATAAACGGTTGCAACTCTCCTAAAATGTGCGTCGGAGCGAAGACTTGCGCACCGACTGCCACTCCCAATCTTCTTTTCGCTTCTGCGGGAGAGCATAGCTCGACGGGCCAGCCCAATGCCGTCCTAACCTCTGCGCCGATAATCTTGCGAAGCCCACGTTCTTCTTCCACAATGAGGATATGATCCGCGGGCTGCGCTTCCAGACGCTCACGTACGCATTCCGTCAGAGCCTGTAATGAAAAGCCCAATGCTCTTGCACGCTGAATCGTGTCATTGATGAGTTGATCGAGACTCGCAGGTGATCCCGCGGTCGATGGAAGCCGCACTCCGACGACCAGTTTACTTCCGCGCTGTCTGGTCACCCAGTGCCGCTGTACAAGATCTTGATAAGCGCCGCTGACGGTGTTGTGGTGCACCTTCAGAAGCCGCGCAAGAGCACGCACGCTTGGCAGATTCTCACCAACACGAAGCTGTCCGGTTGTAATCAGAAAAACGACTTGTTCCGCCAGTTGGCGTCTCAACGAAACGTCGCTGTTTCTGCTAAGCGAGATTTGCATTCCAGCTCGAAAAGAATTCTATCTCCTTTGTTCTTTGGGCGCCGCATTTCATTACTTCTTGCAAATCAGAACTTCCAATCTAAATCACCGCGAGATTCCAGATTGCCGTCAGCGCTTGTGACACCCGCCGAAAGTGTCACTGGCGTCGTTGTCGCTACGAACTCGGCACCCTAAACTCTCTCCAGAGTCAATCAGTGACTAGGAGAAACACCATGATTCCAACGCTGATCATCGTAGGAGCCACCATCGCCTTTTTTATCGCGGAAAGAGTGTTACCCGGACGGGAGTTGCCGGAAGTCCCCGGCTGGTACGCCCGCTCGGCGTTTTTAAATTGTTGTCAGGTCGGAATCGTTCTTCTCGCCGGGGTCGCATGGAATCGTTGGATGTACCAATGGTCCTTCTTTCACATCGCGCATTCCATGCCGCCTTTTGTTCAGGGGTTTGTAGGGTGGTTCGTTGGAACCTTTGTATTTTATTGGTGGCACCGCGCTCGTCATGAGGTCGATTTCCTTTGGCGTGTTTTCCATCAGGTCCACCATAGTCCCGCCCGAATCGAGTTGTTAACCGCTTTTTATAAGCATCCGGTGGAGATCGCTGTTGATTCAATGATCGCCAGTGCCGTAATGTTTTCGCTCCTCGGCGCTTCACCTACCGGTGGCGCTTGGTTCAATGTCTTCGCCGTGCTCGGCGAGTATATCTACCACAGCAATTTGCGCACTCCCTGCTGGATTGGTTACTTTATTCAACGTCCGGAACATCACTCCATCCATCATCAACTGGATGTCCACGGATTTAATTATGGCGACATTACTTGGTGGGACCGCCTGTTCGGCACTTTTAAAGATGCCGACCAATTTGCCTCACGCTGCGGATTCCCAGAAAACCACGAGAAAAATCTGGGCGATATGCTCGTATTTCATGATAGTTACTAAACACCCCGAAGGGTCGCAATGCTTGCGCGGGCTATTTGACCTTACTAAGGCAGGGCACCCTTTACGCGAGGAATTCAGACATGAAAGCTACTTGGCTCTACCGCATCGCCGCGGTTCTCTTCGTACTTTTCGCCGCCGGCCACACCCTCGGCTTCTTGAAATTTGTTCCTCCAACGCCAGAGGGCCAAGCCGTAATGAACGCCATGAACACAGTTCAGCTCCAACCCGGCGCTGCATTCACGTACGGACGCTTTTATAAAGGATTCGGTCTTTTCGCCACCGTCTATTTTCTGTTTGCTGCCTCAGTGGCGTGGCACCTGGGAGAATTGGCCCGCAAAATCCCCGCCGCCGGCGGATCGCTGCCTTGGATATTTTTCTTCCTGCAGCTGGTCGGCGTGGCGCTCAGCTGGAAATATTTTTCTACGCCACCCGTAGTCTTTTCCGCCCTCGTCACCTTCTGCATCGCGTGGGCCGCGATCCTCGCGCGCCCAACGTCCGCGCCAGCACCCTCCGAGCGTGCTTAAGCATCGCGCCCTTCACCTAAACTTGCATCCCTACTCCTCGCCCCTTATAGTCAAAACGTTCGGCCAAATGCGGACCAATCTAACAAAAGGACCACCTCCATCATGAGCATCACCGACGAAGTCCTCGCAGCCAATCAGCAATACGCCTCCAAATTCGACAAAGCCAGCCTCGCCATGCCCCCCGCCAAAAAATTGGCCATCCTCGCCTGCATGGACGCGCGCCTCTCCGTTGAACAACTTCTCGGCCTCAAAACCGGCGACGCCCACATCATTCGCAACGCCGGCGGCATCGCCACCGAAGACGCCCTGCGCTCCCTGATCATTTCTCATCACCTGCTGGGCACCCAGGAGTTCATCGTCATCAATCACACCGATTGCGGCATGCTGACCTTCACCGACGACCAACTCCTCGACAAACTCGAGGAAAAAACTGGGGTTTCAGCCGTTACCCCAGCGCATTTTCACTCCTTCAGAAACACTGAGCAAAATGTTCGACGCCAGGTCGCCCGCATCAGAAACCACCCCTACGTCCGGGACATCGCCGTACGCGGCTTCGTCTACGACGTAAAATCCGGCAAGCTCACAGAAGTCTCCGAGCAACGCCCGCGCTCCTCCCAACAATCCGCCTGACCCTCTTTGCCCTTGAAGTTGCTCGTTCCTGTTTGAAGTTGGCTTTTAACCTTTGAAGTCGGGCTTTGATTTTGAATTTGGGTTTCGATTTTGAATTTGGGTTTCGATTTTGAATTTGGGTGCCCCATTCTTGCGGTTTTTGCAAGGATGGGGCCTTTTCTTATCATTCTATTTTCCGTGATCAAAGTCCTCACGCCGTCAAAAATCCACCCCAACTTTATCCAGTTGTTTCCTACCACACCACAAGAGATAGACTCTAGTCGCCACACCGTCGACGCCCATGCAAACCCGCTCCTTCTTCAACCGCAAGACCATAACCCGCGTAGCCCGCTGGCTCCTCGAACTTGCTTATCCGCTCTACGGCTTCGCCTCCACTCCCGAGCGCCGTCGCTACTGGCGCGATCTACCCCTACGCCGCGCCGCTAAACTTTTCGCCGCCGTCTTTTTCGTGCTCGCCGGCGTTCCTTTCTTCATCGACACGCTCTCCACGCGCTCTTATCCGCTAACCGGGTTGATAGCGATCTCCGCCGTGACCGGCGTATTGAACATCCTGGTCATTATCTGTGAACTCCGCCGCCCGCGCTGGATACTCTTGCCCATCCTCGCTGTTGTGGCGGTGTATTCATCCTTCGCAGAATTGACAAGAATCCATGAGTCGCCTCCGGCACGCGAAAAGCGCCTCATACTCGATGCTAGCTGTCTCATGGTGGCCATGCTCCTCGGCTATCGTTTGTTTCTAAATTTCGCCAACACCGAGGGCATCGCCCACATCCAGCTCGAAACCGAACTTGCCCTCGCGCACCGTCTGCAAAAAACTTTGGTCCCAACCTTTTCTTACCGCGCAGCGGCATTGGAAGCGTACGGACGAACCATTCCCAGCGCTGAAGTTGGCGGCGACCTCGTGGACCTCGTTGCCGATCCGCAACAAGGAGTCTTCGCTTATCTCGCCGACGTCTCCGGCCACGGTATTCCAGCCGGAGTCCTCATGGGCATGGTCAAAAGTTCCGTTCGCCAAGGTTTGCTCGCGCGCTTTTCCATGCCCGCTCTACTCGAAAGCGTCAACGCCGTTCTTCCAAGCGTCAAAGAGCCCGACATGTTCGTCACCTTTGCAGCACTAAGCTTCGACACTTCCGATACCGCGGAGTTCACCCTCGCAGGGCATCCCCCGCTGCTTCACTATAGTCAGTCCGCGCAACGTGTCAGCCGTCGCGCCATGATTCAATATCCCCTTGGATTAATGCCCGCAGGAGGCTACCTCAGCGAGCATGTGCAATTCGGACCCGGCGATATCTTTGCTCTTGTCACCGACGGCCTAATCGAAACGCTGAATCAAAAAGACGAAGAGTTCGGCCTACAACGCCTCGAACACCTCCTTCTTCAAAACGCCACTCGCCCACTCTCCGAAGTTTTCGATGCCCTGATCGCCGCCGTCTCAAAATTTGGCCCCCAGAAAGACGACCGCACCGTCCTCCTCGTCCGCATCTTGTCCCGCACTCCGGAATAGTCCATGACACCCCGCACGCCGTCGCCGGCTAATCACCTTGCCGCGCGTCCCCAGGCATGATAGTTATGCCTCAGTTCACTAATCACAATGTATATAAAGCCCACCGCGGCGATCGCTATTCTCTTTGTATTGCACCCGCCAATCCTCACGGCCAACGATTTACCCCGTCCTGCTAACAGCCAGTCCGATCCCCCCGTCACAAATAAAACCTCCACCGGAGAAAACCCTTCCATGTCAGATCGCGAAAAAGCCGGCCTTCGTGGCCCAGTCCAACAATGCACCGAAGAACGCACTACTCCAGTATTTGAGAATTTTCCGGGAACGAGCTACGTCTCGATAAACAAGTACAGCCCCGAAGGTAAGCTCTTGCAGTCCTCCACCGGCAATTCCGTCGAGTCTGCGCAAGAATCCTCTATCACTTACACATATGTCTCTGCGGGCCGCCTCCTTAAAAAAACCACCACGAATTCTGGTTCGCCCGTGTCCGAATCAAATTATCAGTACGATCAAAAAGGACGAATCATCAGCATCACCGGAGACCCGCTTGGAGCTTCCACCTTCGAATACGACGATAATGGCCGCAAGACTCGTATCGTATCGTCCCCGTCCAAGCCGCTAATCCCAGACGGCACTCAGTACATCGTTCCCATGCCCGAAACCGAAGATCCGTACCTTCCCATGCCCACCAACGGTCACGTCAAAATTTCGTATAACGAGCAAGATCGGCCCGTCGAGTGGCAGGTGTCCGACGTGAACGGCAATCTCACGAACAGGCTAATTCGCACCTACGACGAAAATGGCCGTCTGACAGAGTTAAGGTACACCATCGAGGATCTTAAGTACTTGCTACCCGCCGAAGTTCAACAGGAATTAATGGCCGAACCCGGAGCAGTCGAGGAAATGTTGCCGCAACTTACTAAACTACTCGGAGAACAACGCAATTTTATGAGGATGACCTACACCTACGATATCGTCGGCCGCTTAATCGAACAGCACCGTTACATCGGCCATTCCATGGATGAGACTACGAAGATCACGTACAACGATCATTCCGATAAACTCGAAGAGCACACATTTACAACCGGCGACCCAAACCCACCCAGGGACTCGCAATTCGGCGAAGCCCAATCGTCCGCGCCGCCTACGCAAGAATCCCACAGGCGCTATTCCTACAAGTACGACATTTTCGGCAATTGGACCGAGCAGGCGATCAGTTCATCCACCAGTCCCAACGACGCAACCGTAACTCACCGCACCATAATCTACTACTGATCACAGGGAACCGGGTGGCCTACCCTTGGCTGTTTTTGCAAAGGGTAGGCGCATTTACTTCGATTGATTTAATTAGAGCTGCATATCGCGCGCTTTAATTCGCAATACGTCACTCAGTTGTGAACTTCTATGCTCATCGGCACCGCCGCTTCCACCGGCAACGCATGAAACTGTTCCGCCTCCGTCGATCCCGCCAGCGCCGTCGTCGACGAATTCCCGCTCGAAACCACCTGCGCGATCTCATCAAAATATCCCGTACCCACAAATCGCTGGTGAGTAACCGCGCGATACCCCAACTCCTGCGCGGCAAACTCTTCCTGCTGCAGTTTCGAATACGCCGTCATGCCCGACTGCGCGTATCCCCGCGCCAGCGTGAACATCGACATATTCAGTGCGTGGAATCCCGCCAGCGTCACGAACTGAAACTTGTAACCCATCTCTCCCAGCTTCTTCTGAAAATTCGCAATCGTGACATCGTCCAGCTTTTTCTTCCAATTGAACGATGGCGAACAGTTATACGCCAGCAGCTTCCCAGGGAATTTCGCGTGGATCGCGTCCGCAAATTTCTTCGCCTCCGCCAAATCGGGAGTAGAAGTCTCGCACCACAGCACATCCGCATACGGCGCGTAAGCCAGCCCTCGCGCAATGGCCGCATCGATCCCGCCGCGAAACTGATAAAAGCCTTCCGGCGTGCGTTCGCCATAAATAAATTCCCGGTCCCGCTCGTCCGCGTCCGAAAGCAAAAGCCCCGCTGAGTTCGCATCCGTCCGCGCGATCAGAATCGTCGGCACGCCACAAACATCCGCAGCCAGTCGCGCCGCCACCAGCTTCTCGATAAATTCACGGATCGGCACCACAACTTTCCCGCCCAGATGCCCGCATTTCTTCGCCGAAGAAAGCTGGTCCTCGAAATGAACGCCCGCAGCGCCCGCCTCAATCATCGCTTTCATCAATTCGTACGCGTTCAGCGAACCTCCAAATCCCGCCTCCGCGTCCGCCACGATCGGCGCAAACCAATACGTCCCCGAATGTTTTCCTTCCGCGGATTCAATTTGATCCGCGCGCATCAAAGCCCGATTGATGCGTTTCACCAGGTTCGGTGCGCTGTCGCACGGATACAAACTCTGGTCCGGATAAACATCGCCCGCCGTATTTCCATCCGCCGCAACTTGCCACCCGCTGCCATAAATTGCTTTCAATCCAGCCTGCACCATTTCGATCGCCTGGTTTCCCGTGATTGCCCCAAGCGCCGGCACATAATCGTCGCTGTGCATCAAGTTCCACAGCCGCTCCGCTCCCAGCTTCGCCAGCGTGTACTCAATCTGAATCGATCCACGCAGCCGCAGCACATCCGCCGCAGAATAAGTTCGCGTTATTCCTGTCCAACGCGGGGCATTGGCCCATTCCGCTCCGCCATGGAAATGATTCCCATTCCCATTGCCATTTCCGTTTTTCCCGTTGCTTCCGTTAGCCGTCATGGTGTTCTCCTTGTCTCGTTTGCTGCGGAGCAAAAATCGAGAAATCGTTTACGCGCGATCAAATCACGCCGGGTTAAATTCCCCGCTGTGAATCATCTCCTCGCTCATCCTGCGAGCCTCGCGAAGCCGCGCCGTGGCTGCTTGATCCTCTTTTGAGCCTTCGCCGAGCAGCCGCTCAAGTTCTTCATCAAACATCCGCGTAATAAATTCCGGCGTGTGCCGTACTGCTTCCCCCGTCTCGTCCAAAATTTCAACCGCGTTCGAATGCATCATCCGTTGCGCGATCATCAGCCGGTAAATGCGATCGGTCGCCAGATCTTCCATATACCCATCCAGCAAACTCGCGCCCTTCCCATTCAAAACCCCGTTGCGATACCGAATCACCGTTCGAATCGCCGCCCGCGTCCCCGCCACCGTGCGCTTCCCCACATTCGTCGGCAGCGGCCGCATATCCGGATGCTGCTCCGCCTTCTCGGGCCGCTTCTGCAGTTGGTTCGGAGCCGGAAATTGCGCCACCGCTATTTCGTTTTGATCCGGATGCCCGGTCCACGCTCCATCCATTAAAGAGAGCGACTCATTTTTCTTATCCTCCGCAAGCACTTTCAGGGCCCGCGCATTCAGTTCCGCGTCTTCGCGACTCGGATAAAGCGCCGTCATCCCGCCAATCGCCAGCACGCCGTGCTTATGGCAAATCTCCGGAATCAGTTCGCGCAAATTCTGAAAAAACGCGACGTTGTGTGGAATGGTATTGCGATCCGGCAACACCCATTTGGGATTTCCCAGATTGAAATGGATCAGGCTGGCCATGTAGTCCCAGCGCCCCAGGTTCAATCCCAAAATGTGTTCCCGCAAATTCCAAGCAAACACTTCCATCTGAAACGCCATCGGATGCGATTCCACCAGCGCCATGCACTTGATCGCGTTCGTAGGCAGCCCCTTCGCCTTCGCAATCATCTGGAATAAATCGCGCCACCACAGCGCCTCTTCCGCCGACTCCGATTTCGGAATATAAAAACATAACGGATGTTTCAGAGCACTGTAATCCACCTGAAAAGCAACCATCGCCACGTCAAACAGCGACGCCGGCAGTAATTCCCCGCCCAAAACTGCGGCTTGATGCAGATGCAATCCCCTCGGCCGCGTAAAGATCACCGTGTTACTTGCACGGATCTGAACCGTCTTATCGCGCTTGCGATCGAAATAATTCAGCTTCCCCGTAAGCGCCTCAAGAATATTTTTGATCCCGCGCTGGTTATGCTCCCAGACGTTCGCCGTTGAATCCTCGAGATCCAGCATCACTCCCGGCGCGCCAGAATTCAGCATCTTCACCACCAGGTCCGCTTCATCCGCGGGCCCAGTCATCTGATTGCGTTGATCCGCGCACCACGTCGGCAGTTCAATTCGCCACGCGCTTCGCGTCGCCTCCGAAGCGGGCAGATAATCGGGCAGTTTCCCAGCATTGGACGCCGCCAGCGCTACTTCGCGCCGCCGAACAAGGGCTTGCTGCCTCGGCGTCAACGCCTCGTGCAATGGCCGCAGAAACTCAAGAAATCCCGCGGGTAGGTCGCGCTTAGGATCAAAGCCGCGCGGCGCGCTGTTCACCGGAACGACGCGACTCGCCGAATTCGCGCCTTCCGTTACCCGGCTTCGCTGTGTGCCTTGCATCTCAGTGTTTTGTTGGTCGTTTTTGTGGTTGCTCATCGGAACAGTATGCACAATCCCGCAACCCACAGCGACCATGATGGAGTAGACTCCATATTTGGGCCCGCGTCAAAGCCACTAGTCCGATTCGGACGTGTGCCCGCTTCGGCCACACAGTTGTTCAGCCCCTGGAGCTAATAGCCTTTGAACCTGGGTGGCCTACCCTTTGCGATTTTGTTTTTTGCAAGGGTGGGCTCGATCGTTTGAAAAATATGCCACCGTCCACACTCAAACCCGATCACGCTCCACCCAGCGAAATCCCCCATGAGTTCCTCGCCCAAATCAAGGAAGACATCGCCAACCGCCGCATCGAGGCCGGCCTTCGCTGCCTTACCGCCCACAAGGAAATCGTCGAATCCGTCCAGCCCCACCAGAACAATTCCGTTATCTTGCTCGGCTATTTCGCCCAATGGGTCGATGTCGGCTTCCCCGGCCGCCCGCTGTTAAAACAGCTTCTGTCCCATTTCTCTAACGCTTCCCCCGAAGACCTCACTCTGCTTGAGTACGCGCACCTACGTATGGCCGAAGGCCTGGTCGCCATGTCTGAGGAAGAATTTGCCAAGGCCATCCGAAACTTCAACACCGTCCTCACCCTCGAAAACGAAATCAGCGATAAACAAATGATCTCCATCGCAAATTTCTGGATGGGCCGCTGCCTTCGCCGTCAGGGCCGCTACGATGACGCTCTCGGCTACGTCGCTAAGGCCAGAGATTTGGCCATGCAGCTCAAGTTCCCCAAAATGGCCGCGGTCATGCAAGTTTTGGAAGGCTGGGTCGCTTTCCAGGAGGGCCACCCCGAAAAAGCCGCAAAAATCCTCGCGGAAGCCGAAGAAGTTTTGGCCGACACCGACGACTACGTCACGCTGGGAAATATCAGCTCCGCCTATGGCAGAATCGCCCGCCGCCAGGGCAATTCCGAGCATGCCCTCTCGAAGTTCGAGAAAGCCATCGAGCTCTATAACAAGCGCGATCCCTACAATCGCAATCTCGCTCGCTCCTTCGTAAACATCGCTTTCGTGAAGCGCCTGCTCGCTCTTCAACTAGGAAATAAAATTGATACCGAAGCCGCCCGGCTCAGAAAAAAAGCCAAAAAAAATCGTAAATTAAATTCCAAATCTTCCCCCGCACCGAAACTGCCCTCACGCGAGCAGCGCACTCAACTCCGCAAAGAGGCCTTTGAACACCTCGCCAAAGCCCAGGAAATTTATCAGCGCTACGACGATCACCGCGGCAACGGCAATGTCCACATCACTCTCGGCTATCTGAATTTAGACGACGGCGAATTAGATCGCGCCGCTGCCCAGGCTGCCACCGCCTTCCGGCTCGGTGCCGAAAAAAAGGACAGCGTCCTCAAAGCTCGTGCGCGCATGCTGCAGTCCGCCGTGCAAGGCGCCATGTTTGAAGGTCAAATCGAGGAAGGCTCCAGCCGCGTGCCCTCTTCCCAACTCGCCTGCGAATTTGCTCGCGAAGCCCTCGACTCCGCTCAGCACACGCAAAATCGCCGCCTCATCGCCAAGGCCCACATCACCCTCGGCCTCGCGCTCTGCCTCGATTTTCCCGACGATCTGGAACCCGCCCAACAATGCGTCGACGCCGCGTCTGCGGTACTGAAACCCGCTCATCAGGACTACGTCTGGCGTGAACTGCAAGACTTAAAGCGCAAGATTCGCGGCGCAGGCAACGTTAATTCCACCCTGCGCGAATGGTCTCAAGGCATGGTAGGAAATAAATCGTTTCAGCAGGTCAGCGAAGAATTTGCCGCCATCGTCATTCCCAAAGTATGGCGCCGCGAAAAGCGCAAAGTAGCGCGGGTGGCCACGCGCCTGTCCATCTCACCAAAAAAAGTTCGCAGAATTTTGCGTGATCAAGGCCTGCTGAAAAGCTCAACCGAGGAGTAGGAATAATTAATCCTTGCGCGCGCGAAAAACTAAACTCTAGCTGGGATATTTCGCCGAAATATAGTTATGCAAATGCTCGATCGTCTCTTCCTGCTCGGTCACCAGCCACTTCACCAAATCCCCAATCGACACAATCCCAATCACTCGCTCATTCTCCATAATCGGCAAATGCCGTATACGCTTTCGCGTCATCAGCTCCATGCATTCGTCCACCGCATCCGTAGGACTAACGGAAATCACTGGGCTCGTCATGATCTCCTGAATCACCGTCGTCCGCGAAGATCTCCCCTGCAGTATCACCTTCCGCGCATAATCCCGTTCTGAAATAATGCCCGCGAGTTTACCGTCCAACATGACCAGCAGCGCCCCAACTCCCTTTTCAGCCATCATCTCGATAGCTTCGTAAACAGTTTGATCCGGGCGCACCGACCAAATTTCCCCGCCCTTACGCTTAAGTATCGTACCTACTGCTCCGCTGATTCTATTCACCGACGCACCTCGATCCAGGGACCAGCTCACCCTCCGTCGTAAATCTAATGCGGCGATCATATTCCCAGCAAACGTCAGCGTCAATCGTACGAGGTCCACCGATGACTTCTCACGAAGTCGAACGCATAAGTTTTCAATTGGGCCTAGTCGTGAAAAAAGCCGTGAGAGCGCTCACGCCATGAAAATAATCAGGTCCGGTTTCAGAATCTACTGCCCCGAGTAATATCCGTCCCTCGCCTGCACCACCAGCTCTTGCTGCTTGGTGGTCACATGCAGCTTGTGATATCCCGGCCCGGTATTTTTGTCCGGCGTATAACCCAGGCTGTACTGATTGCGCAGTTCTTCCTCAATCTGGGCATAAATCTTTTCGACCGTTTCCTTCTTCGAGACCTCAAACATTCTTCCCCCGGTCTCTTTCGAAATCTGTTCTAATATTTTCTTCCCGTCAACCCGCGTTTCCTGCGGCCTCCCTCCGCCTCGCCGCCCCGTCCCAAACGGCCCCATCTGCATCGAACTCCGCCCGCCATATCCTTCATCGTCCTTAAACAAAATCGAGTACACCACCGTATCTGCTCGCTGCGCCGTTTCGATCGCCGTGGTTATCCCCACTTTGCTTCCGTGGTCCACGCCATCCGAAAGTATGATCAGCGCCTTGCGCCCCTGTTGCTTGCTCATCAAATCGTCGCCCGCCAGATACACCGCATCGTAAAGCAGCGTTCCTCCGCCGCCGTGTCCCGAACCTCTTCCGCCACCACCTCCACCTCCGCCCCGCCTGCCGCCAATTCCTCCTCCACCGATCCCGCCGCCGCCGATTCCTCCGCCCTGGCCTCCGCCGCCTTGACCTCCGCCTCCGCTTTGTCCACCACCGCCGCCGGAATTCGCATCCATCTGCGGCGTCTGCAATGACTGCAGCGCCGCCTGCAATTTCGGCCGCGACCCAGTGAAGTCCTCGAGCAACTCCACTTCCCTATCGAAGTGAATCACGAATGCCAAATCTTTATTTTCCCGCAACAAGTGGTCCAGGAAGCTATAGCTCGCGCTGCGTTCTTCCTCCAACACCCGCCGCTGGCTCAAACTCGTATCCACCAGCAATCCCAACCGCAATGGCAAGTCCTTCTCGCGCGCAAAGTAGTTCACTGTCCGTGGGCGGCCATCTTCCTCCACCACAAAATCCTCTTTGGTCAGGTTCGAAATAATTTTCCCATGTTTGTCGCGCACCGTAACCGGCACACTGACGGTTTTCACCTCCACCGAAATCTTGGGCGTGCCCTGCTCTGTCTTGGTTTGCGGCTGTGCCTCCTGACTTTGCGCTCCCTGTTGTCGCGCCTGCGCTGCCCCCACGACGAGCGCTGTCAAAATGAACACGCCAGAACACAGCAAATCTCTCAAGCCGGTTCGCCGGCCTGACCAACCCTTAACCATAGCTATTTTCATTTCACTCCCAACCGCCGGGCACCGGACGCTGGCGCCCTCAGACCACTGCACAACATAGATGCAATTCCTGCCTTCGCGGACGCCTGGCCAATGAGATCCTCACGCAAAGTCCGCCAGGGCAGACACACCCGCACTACATCCCTCATTCCCATGCGGATTTAAACTAGTTCCCGGACTCACTTGAAACGGAGGGCGCCTAACTTTTCCTAGCAGGATGCATCTTTGATCTCTAAGGATTTGCCTTTCGATTGTTCGGCCGACCAACTACTACCTTAATCGGGGAGAAAAGTCCGTCAGACTCATAAAGGTACTGTCGACCTTTTCAACCAGTTTGCCGTTTTCTTCCGACTTTGTCTTAACGCTCTTCCACTCCTGATCGTCCTGAAACGCCTTCCAGTTTTCCGTCGCTGCCGTGCGACTCGGATGCTGCAAAATATAAATGAGCGTCACACCCTTCTGCGGCTCATCCACAGGCGTCCAGTAAGCGATGTTCTTAATCCCATGCCGCTCAAAGAGCTCCATGGTGTGGTCGCGAAAACGCGCCAGCAACGCATCCAATTTCCCCGGCACAACATGATATATCCGCAATTCGTAGACCGTATCCATGCCGGCCTCCTGGCCAGTTCCGCGCGCCGCGCCCGGCGACGGCAAAAATAGCGCCGCGGAAAGCGTTTGCAGCAATGTTCTTCTGTTCATGACCGCGGATTTTATCAGAGACAATCCGTTAGAGGGGACCAAAAATCTAAATCATCCCAGGCAGTATCTTCAGTCAGGCCAGTTAACATTTAACAATATAGGAGGTACATTATCCTCGTCCCGGAGATTGCTGAACATCGTCCTCAGCTCTGCGAGGTTTCGTTATGCGCGCCACTCTATCCCAGCTAGCGTTGTTGGCCTTTTTTCTCTGTACTCCAAAATCCTACGCCCAGACGGAGCCTCCGCCATTAGCTCCCGGCGCGCGGCCCTCTGGTCCCCAACAACCGGTCCAACAGTATCGTGTCGAGGATGGCGGAACCCGCGAAATCCTGGAAAGCATCGTGATCCCTCCCAAAGCCAACGCCCCGTTTTCCCTGCTCTTGCAAACCGAATGGGTCAAAACTTTGCCGGACGGTGGAACCATCACTTCCGAAAATCAGCGCCGCATCGCCCGCGACGCCAGCGGACGCATTTACCAGGAGCGTTGGTACCTGGTCCCCAAAAACGGAAAACTAAAATCGCAGATGACCACCATCCAGATCTCTGACCCCAACGCTCACACTTTGTACAACTGCTTCATGCTCGACGGCATGAATCAATGCGTATTGAGCGGTTATTCTCCCTCCACCAGCGCGGTTTACAACTTTCAAGGACCTCCTACCGGGAAACTTCCTGACGATGCCGGCTCGGTCATCCACGAAGATCTTGGTAAACAACTTATCGCCGGTGTCGAAACCACCGGCACCCGTGACAGCGTGATCTACAATCCGAATGTTTTTGGAAATGACCGCAAGCTGACCATCGAGCGCGAATTTTGGTATTCGCCGAAACTCGGTATCAATCTGATTTCCAAGCGTTCCGACCCCAGAATCGGCACGCAAACCTTTACCGCAACACAACTGATTCTTTCTGAACCGGATCCAAAATTATTCGACCTCCCCGAAGGATTTAAAGTCGTCGACCGCCGCCAATCACTTCCCCCCGAAAATTGACACCCGTCAACGCACCCACCGGTCATTCCGAGCGGAGCAAGCCGACGCTTTTTCTTCCTCCTTCGCTCCCGCGAGGGAGTCAGTTTGCGCAGTCAAGGAATCTCTCCCCGCTTTTTCTCCGTCGCCTTGTAGGTCGCGGCTTCAGCCGCGACACTCACAACACGAATCAGACCTCCGTGCGACCGCCTTTATTCAGTGCTACCTGAACAACACGACTCGCCAATGCTCTTCGGCTGTTCATACATTTTCTTGGCGTCCACAACCTGTTTTTTTTCGTACTTGTCGTGGTGTCGCACCCAGGACATAGAAAACGCCAACCCTTCTTCGTCGCGTCCCTTCGGTGCCATATCAAGAAAATTATACGCGCCGATCAAAATATCCAGTCCGCGCCCGTAAGTGGAATATGTGTGAAATACCTCGCCCGCCGCATCCTTGTAAAACACGCTGGCGCCAGGCGCCTCGTCGGGAGGGAAATTCTGCGTCGCGTAGTTGTAATACACCTCCCCTTTGCCCTTTTCCTCTTTGGTGAACGCCGCCTGATAGTCAAAATTAAAATCCGTCCTATAAGACGAGACCCACTTGAAGTTCCAGCCCATCCGCTTCTTGAACGCCTCAATTTGTGCTAGCGGCGCCCGCGAAACCACCACAAACGTCACATCGCGCGCATTCAAGTGCGGCACGCTTCCATCAAAATGGTCCGCCAGCAACGAGCAACTCTGGCAACCTTCCACCCAATCCGGGCCAAACATGAAGTGGTACACGATCAATTGGCTGCGTCCCTCAAACAGATCGGCTAGAGTCTCTTTACCGCCCGGCCCATCGAACGCATATCGCTTCTCTACTCGTTCCCACGGCAATTCACGACGCTGCCGGCTTATCTCATCACGCAGCCGCGTGAATTCCTTCTCCTTGGTCAGCAAAGCTTTGCGTGCCGCCAACCACTGCGCCTTTGTTGTCACTTTCGGATTTTCTATTTTGCTCGTAGCTGAAGTTGCCATTGTCGTTTCTCCTCCGTTGTTTTTCCTTGAATCGCAGAGTTCCCGTTCCCATGCTCTTTCCTGACCGAAAACATCTCACCACCAGAGCCGTCAGTCCTCCCGACGACGTAACTCCCGCGGCCATCGCCGCACCACTCATCAAGCACACTGGACACATAACCGCTCTCCGCAAACCCGCTGCTAACGTTTGAACGATGCTGCTTGCTTCCCTTCGGCGCGTTGCCGCACTTTTTCATGAATATGCTTCCAGCCCTTCCCCATTCCCTCTCGATGCTCGTCGGGAACCAGCCCCAGCACGATGTGGTGAAATTTAATCAACGTTCCCCTATCCACTTTGCTCAGCCGGTACTGCAGGTTCGACACCGCCGCATACGACATAAACAGCGGCCCGGTAATTTCCAGCAGCGTTGGCCGCTTGATTGCTTGCACTGTTCCCCAGAAGTGTCCGTTGTCGTCGCCCAGGTCGCGGTACCATCGCCCGCCCGGCCGCGCTTCGAGCTTCATTGGCATCGCCGTTCCCTCCGGCGTGGTATTGCCTTCGCCTATCTGCTCCAGGAGCGCTGCAAAAGTATCTTCCAACCCGGCCTTCACATGAATTTCTTCAGTGATATGCACCGTCAAGTCTTCCACCGAAATTTCTTTCTTCGCAGTTGCCTGATTCATGGTCCCTTCCTCCTGTAAAAAGTTTTTGTTACTCAATTAACGTTTCTCTACTCCATTTGTTTCAAGCCTGACTCTTCTTCTCTGCCCTTGCTTTCACCTGCAACAACTGGTGCTTCCACAACCGTTCAAACGTACCCGTCCACTCATGCAGCGGCCGTATCGCGTCCCCATTCGTCCGATACAACATGTGCCTGCCGTCCCGTCGTACGTCCACAAGCTTCACCTCCAGAAGCACTCGCAAGTGCTTCGACACCGAAGGCTGCTCGAATCCCAGCCTCATCACAATTTCCCCGACCGACCGTTCCCCCGTCGCCAGAAATTGCAATATCTCCCGCCGTCGCGGCTCCGCCACCGCATTAAACGCATCCGATGTCGTCGCCGCCCTCGCCATGCCCCAACGTTACATTCCCATATGGGAATATGTCAAGCCCTTTTTTTTCTACCCCATCCAGCTTCGCCGTTTACTCCCTCAACGCCCAAGTAGCCGGTCTGCGCAGCCAAGGAATCTCTCTTCGCCTTCCTCCTTCAACTCGAATGAATTGACTGACCCGCGTTCACTCGGCTACCATCGCCGCGCATTTGTAGTTGGCGCGATCTTCGCCTTTGAAGTGCTCTTCGCCTTTGAAGTCGGGTGCCCTACCCTTTGCGGTTTTTGCAAAGGGTGGGGCTTTTGTTGAGTATTCTTCACCCGCGACAATAGCGTTGCCCTGCTCATGGGGCTTTAGCCCCTGACGCCGGAAATCCTAGGAGAACTTGTAGCAAGAACACGAATGCCCCCTATCCATCGCGACCGCCTAAAATCCTTGATGCATTCCGAGCAAGTAAAATTCGCCACCGCCCATCCCAAATCCAAATCCCTCTTCACCCGCGCCACCAAATCCCTCCTCGGCGGCGTGCCCATGAACTGGATGGCCAAGTGGGCCGGCGCATTCCCTCCCTTCGTCAGCGAAGCTCACGGCGCCGAAGTAGTCGACGTTGACAGACATCGCTACATCGATTTCTGCCTCGGCGACACCGCCGCCATGACCGGGCATTCCCCCGCACCCACCGTTTCCGCCGCGCAGTCGCAACTCGATGGTGGAATTTCTTTGATGCTGCCCTCTGAGGACGCCATCTGGGTTGGAGAAGAATTGCAGCGTCGTTTTCATCTGCCCTACTGGCAGTTCGCATTGACGGCCACGGACGCCAATCGTTTTTCAATTCGCCTCGCGCGCCACATTACCTCCCGGCAAAAAATACTGGTCTTCAACTGGTGTTACCACGGTACTGTCGACGAAGCCTTCATCACTCTGGAAGACGGCGTCTCCCGCGCGCGAGCAGGCAACATCGGCCCGCCAGTAGATCCCTCAATCACCACCAAGGTTGTGGAGTTCAATGACCTCGCGGCACTGGAGAAAGCCTTGCAACCCGGCGACGTAGCCTGCGTCCTCGCCGAACCCGCCCTCACCAATGTCGGCATCGTTCACCCCGCGCCCGACTACCACCGGCAATTACGCGAGCTCACCCGAAAATACAAAACGCTCTTGATCATCGATGAAACTCACACCATCTGCGCCGGCCACGGCGGTTTCACGCGAGCCGAAAATCTCGACCCCGACTTCCTCGTCTTTGGCAAAGCCATTGGCGCTGGGATTCCCGGAGCAGCCTACGGCTTCACTCAGGAAGTCGCCGATGCCGTTTCTGCTGGAATGAATCTTGAGGACTGCGATGTTGGCGGCATCGGCGGCACGCTCGCCGGCAATGCACTCTCACTCGCCGCGATGCGCGCCACGCTCGACAAAGTTTTGACCGAGGAAGCCTTCGCCCGAATGATCCCGCTAGCCGAACGGTGGACCGAAGGCGTGCAGCAAGCCATAACTAAATTTCAAATGCCTTGGCACGTGACCCGCCTGGGTTGCCGCGCCGAATATCTCTTCTCGCCGAATCCCGCGCGCAACGGCACCGAAGCTCACGACGCCATGGACTTCGAACTCGAGCGCTTCATGCATTTATTCGCCATGAACCGCGGCATCCTGCTGACCCCGTTCCACAATATGGCCCTAATGTCCCCCGCTACCACCCCAGCCCACGTCGATCGCCACACCGAAGTCTTCTCGCAAGCGGTCCAAGCGATGCTAACTTAGCTCCGCCATCGCGCAATTTTCCTAGTTTGTTGCCTTTTGGGTGCCCCGGGTTCGCAGTTGAGTTTGAACTCGGGTCTTGTTCTAACGATCAAACTTGCATCCCTCAACTATCTCCTCCAATCAAAATCACGCGAAGGGTGGCCCAGGTTCGCAGTTGAGGTTGAACCTGGGTCTTGGGGTTGGCCCTTCTACATAGCGTGGGCATTAACCACCTTACAAAACCTATCGCCGCAATCTCTAGAAGATTATGAAATGCTCTCTGTCGCATACTTACTCGCAATAAACCAAGCGCAACCATCCAGCTTCGTCAGCAAAACAACTCTCACATTAATTTGAATTGGGATTTAACTTGCTCGACAGAACCAGCGGTAGGAATTTCACGCACACCATTACTTGTCCCGTGGCGCGGGAGACGCATCAGCACGTCTCCCCCACCGTCACGAAAACTCCCCGCCTATCTCTCTTCGTGTCTCTCTTCGCGGTCCGGATGATTGTGGCGCCACTTCCAGTAGTTTCTCTGGTCCCTGGCTCGCTGGTCGTTGTACGCCCGGTAAGTTTGATGCCGCTCTACCAGGTAGCCCCGGTAGGCATGATCTTCGCGGTCATCCCAATTGTGGTAGTCACGATGGTCACGATCATAGACTCGCAACTGAACCTCTTGAGGTCTTGGTGCCCCCATGATCGCTGGCGCGAAGATAGCTCCAGCCAACAACAATGAACCCATAAAGCCATATGTGCGTAGCACAATAATTCCCTCCAACCGCAGTGAATTGAAAACCCAGCCTGTAAGCACTATGTTCTGAGCCTCCCGCCCCGTATATCCCATTCAGCACATGTTCCTAAACAGCTACATCACTTCACCATGGCATCGCTCTAAGCGCCGTAGCGGAGACAGCGCGAAAAACATATCAGTCTGCGGAAAATTAGGTCGTGTGGCAGGTCGTGCGGAAGTTATGAAGGAAACTGTGGTTGATTATTGCTGCGTCTGTTGTTGCTGCTGTTGCTGCTGCGCCCGCATCAACTGCGACTGGTGATCCTCTTCCAGGAATTGCGACCATTCCTCATCCGCTGCAAACTCTTCGTCCGGCGGCAGCACCGCTTGCGACGGCGTCACCCGCACGCGCACCTGCAACTCCGTCTCCGCCTTGCCCTTCATCGTTCCCATCGTCGGTGGCACGTCGGCGTAATCTCTGCCCACCGCGGTACGAATGTGCCGCTCCGCCGCAATCAAATTATTTGTGGGATCGAATCCCACCCACCCCAGCCCCGGCAGCGCCGCTTCCACCCACGCATGCGTGGCCCCGTCCGCGGACCGGTCCGAGTTTTCCTTGCCGTGATAAAGATACCCGCTGACATAACGGCACGGAATCTCCGCTCTACGCACCAGCGTAATCATGATGTGCGCGAAATCCTGGCATACGCCCTGTCGCGAGCGCAACGCGTGCTCAATTGGCGAATTTACCGCCGTGCTTTTCTTCACATACGTAAAGCTGCGATACACCCCCGCCGCCACGTCCGTAAGAAACGCCAGCGGACTACGCCCATCCCTATTTGCCACTCCGATCTCGTTGGCCAAATCTTCCAGTTCCGGCGAAGTCCGCGCAAAATGGCTGGGCATCAGCGCGTCCCAATAATCTTTTTTCTCAGTCATCTCTTGCAGGTCATCCCATGCCTTGTAATCCATCGTTTCCGGCAAAGGTTGCTGCTCGTCTATATTCACTAATGCATCCGAAATAACCGTCAGTTGGCGATGCCGCTGCGGCAAATCAAAATGATGTACCAGGTTTCCGCGCGCATCTGTGTGCGCAAAAATCCGCGCGCGCGGATTTACCGACAGCTGAAAAATAAAGCACCGCTGGCTGCCTTCACTGCGCGGGTGCATTCGCACTTCCATCATGCTCTGCCACACCGAGTGGCTGTAGCGGTAGCGCGTAAAATGTCGAATAGCGTAGAACATTACGATTCGAACGCGACCTCTATGGGATATTCGATATAAACCTCATTCACCGCGGCATGTAAATCCCGGCACTGCTCGATAATCGCCGCAAGATACATATGCAAATCCCCGCGAATCACTTCCCCGATCTGCACGTAAGTCACCGCCGATCGCAATCGCCCGATCAGTCTCTCAATCTTCCCAGTCCTGCGGCTCAGCGAACGGTTGCTAATAGACGTCAACGCATGATGCATTCTGTCCAGCGAATAGCGTACCGAATACGGAAATTCCGGTTGCAGCAAAATAAAATCCGCGATGCGTTCCGGTTTTAATTCCGCGGTGCAAACCTTGCAGTACGCTTCAAAAGCCGCGCAGCTGCTCAACAGTCCCACCCAGTCCAGATCGTCGGCATTCTTGTCCACCGAAAAATAGGCATCCAGCAAAATGGAGAGATTACAAGCCCGCTCGATATATTTCCCCAACTGAATAAAATGCCAGCCTTCGCCATGATTGATCGTCGTGTCCGTGATGCCGTAAAAACGATAAGCCCCCTCGCGGACAATATTCACAATGCGCATGGCCCCCGCGTCATCATCCGCGTGCAAATCCGTTCCGGTCACTTCGTGGAATAACTTATTCAGGTGCTCCCACATCTCCGAGCTGATCTCTTCGCGCACCTGCCTGGCGTTTTCGCGCGCGCCGCCAATACACTTCATGATGGAAAACACACCTTCAGGATCAGCTACCAGGAGGAATAACGCACGCTGCGGATCCAGATTCGTGGAAGTCGTGCCGCGCGCCAGTGAAGACACTGCGCGAAACCATCGCTCGTCGCTTGAAAATTTTGCAGGATTTAGAATCAGCCCGTACGTTGCTTCCACCACCCGCGACGCGTTATCCGCCCGCTCAAAGTAGCGGCTCATCCAGTACAAGCTGTCAGCTACGCGCGAAAGCATCGAGCCTCGAACTTAACGCTCATGTTTTTCAATTTTGTAGCACCCACGTGTCTTTCGACCCGCCGCCTTGCGACGAATTCACCACCAGCGAACCTTTGCGCAGCGCCACCCGCGTCAGCCCTCCCGGAACAATAGTGATATTTTCCCCATAAACCACATACGGCCGCAGGTCCACATGACGCGGCTCAATCGTTCCGTCCACAAAACACGGCGCCGTCGATAAATTAATCGTCGGTTGCGCAATATAATTTCGCGGTTCCGCCATGATCCTGTCGCGAAATTCCGAGCGCTGCTCCGCAGTGCTGTGCGGCCCGATCAGCATCCCGTACCCGCCCGATTCGCCCACCGCTTTCACCACGTATTGATCCAGCTTTTGGCAAACGTGATCGCGTTGCGCCGCATCCGACATCAACAACGTCTCCACGTTTTCCAGAATAGGGTCCTCGTTCAAGTAATACTTGATGATCTTCGGCACATACGCGTAGATCGCTTTATCGTCGGCCACGCCCGTCCCCAGCGCATTCGCGAACGCCACATTCCCCGCGCGATATGCGTTGAACAATCCCACCGCGCCCAGCGCCGAATGCCCCTCAAACACCAGCGGGTCCAGATAATCGTCGTCAATGCGCCGGTAAATCACATCCACGCGCTGCAACCCAAAAGTGGTGCGCATATAAACAACGTTGTCGTGCACCAGCAGGTCGCGCCCTTCCACCAGTTCAATACCCATCTGCCGCGCAAGATACGTATGCTCAAAGTAAGCGGAGTTGTAAGAGCCCGGCGTAAGCAGCACCACCGTAGGCTCCGTGCGCCCTTCCGGTGCCAGTGACTTCAGCGCTGACAACAGCACCTGGCTATATTGCTCAATCGGCCGCACTCGACATTTCCGGAACAACGTTGGAAAGATATGCTTCATCACTCTGCGGCTGGTCAGCATGTACGACACGCCGCTCGGCACCCGCAAATTATCCTCCAGCACGACGAAGTTCCCCTCCGGCGTGCGAATCAAATCCGTCCCCACCACCGCCACATATACGTCGCGCGGCACTTTGATCCCGCGCATCTCTCGCCGGTAATGTTTGCAGGTATAAACAATCTTCCCGGGAACGATGCCTTCCTCAATAATCCTGGCTTCGTGATACACATCTTTCAAAAATAAATTCAGCGCCGTAATCCGTTGCGTCAGTCCGCGTTCAATCGTTTCCCATTCCGCCGCGGTAATAATGCGTGGCAGCAAATCATGAGGAAAAATCCGCTCCGTCCCCTTTTCGCTTCCGTAAACCGTGAACGTGATGCCCTGGTTGAAAAATGACTGGTCGGCTTCCTGTTTGCTACGGCGCAATTCGTCAGCGCCAAGATTGAGCAGTTGGGTGTACAGCGGGCGGTATTGTTTGCGAGGAAGGTCCGTCGACCGAAACATCTCGTCGTACGAGCCATTAAATTCATAGCGCCGGAAAGCTTCGCTGGCGCTATGGTCAGGAGCATCCGTATCGATAATCATACTGTTGCGGTACTTTACGTCCGGCGCAAGGATAGCGCATCGCAGCGTCGTTGATTATCGGGAAAACCAATTAGAAACATCGAAAAAACAGCGGAATAACCCAGATTCACGATGGATTTGGGTGCCCCAGGTTCGCATTTGAGTTTGAATCTGGGTCAGACCACGAAAACTAGGTCCTGGGACCGCGCCTGGGTGCCCCAGGTTCGCATCTGAGTTTGAACCTGGGTCAGACTACGAAAACTAGGTCCCAGACCGCGCCGTTTGCGCCACTGTCCCGGCGTTGTTCCCATCAATTGCCGGGAACTCAATGTCCGGCAATAGCTCCACCGCCCGCCGTAATGACTGCTCCCAACTCGAATGGATCAGGTTCAGGTCCCGGTCCCCGGCACACACCCGGCGGTAACGCGTTATTTCCAGGCTATCTTTCTTATACAGCAGCAGGTCGAATGGCGGCCCAACTGTCACGTTCGAGCGCATAGTCGCATCCAGTGACAGCAGTGCATACTTCGCCGCCACTTCCAACGACGTGGTCGCCTGAATTCCCCGGTCCAGTATCGGCCGCCCATATTTGCATTCGCCCAATTGCAAATACAAAGAATCTTCAGTAGCCGCTATAGGATTGCCCTGCGGATAAATCAAATAAAGGTTCGGTTCCTGCCCGCGCACCTGCCCGCCCAGCAGCAAATGCACGTTAAAGCTGAACGAATCGCGTTCCAGCGACGCGCGATCCAATTCCGAAATTCGGCGCACGCAATTCCCCACGATTCGCGCCGCGTCATAAAGCGAGCTGGCCTGCGCCAAGCCCCGCCCCGAGTCAAAATCCGCGCGCAGCAGCGTCACCACCGACTGGCTGATCGACAAACTTCCGCTCGTCAAGATCACAAACATACGTTCGCCGGGCTGTACAAAGCTGTACATCTTCCGGCATACATTTACCTGGTCGAATCCGGCATTGGTGCGCGAGTCCGATGCCAATACCAGGCCTTCCTGCGTCGTAATTCCCAAACAATATGTCACTAAGGCCTCGAAATAATAAGATGTATGAACCTACTGCATCATACACCCATTGTTTACTGTGAATTTGTGATGTGCTGCATCGAAAAAGAATGTAACAGTACCAACCCCGAGTCGTGTTAATTTCTGCATTCCACGTCTCAGGCAGACATAGCTCCCATCGGAAACGGAAACCCTGAATCTATGCTCATTCGTCTTGGTTACGACATGCAATTCGACGCACTTTCGGAAGTCCCCATCGTAACCCTGCTCAACGTCCATCCCTCCCGTAAGAAGGATCTACGCGAGCCTGATTACCTGCGCACCGACCCCGTCGTCAACATCGAAAGCTACCACGACACCTTCGGCAATGATTGTTGCCGCCTGGTCGCGCCGCCCGGCAAGATTCGCTTTTACAATTCCACCCTCATCGAAGATTCAGGAAAGCCCGATCTCGAAGGTTTCGACGCCCCGGAAACTCCTATCGAGCATCTCCCTCATGAAGTTCTTCCCTACCTGATGAACAGCCGCTATTGCGAAGTTGATCTGCTCTCCAACACCGCCTCCGAACTATTCGGCGGGGTCCCCAAGGGTTGGAAGCGCGTGCGCGAAGTCTGCACCTGGGTGCACGACAAAGTCAGTTTCGGCTACGAATTTGCCAATCCCACGCGCACCGCATTAGGCGTCTACACCGAACGCGTCGGTGTCTGCCGCGATTTTCAACATCTCGCCATTACTTTTTGCCGCGCACTAAATATTCCCGCGCGCTACGCCACCGGCTACCTCGGCGACATCGGCATCGTCGTCGCGCCCAGCCCCATGGATTTCAGCGCCTGGTTTGAAGTCTATCTCGGCGATCGCTGGTGGACTCTCGACGCCCGCCACAACATCCCGCGCATCGGCCGCGTCTTGATGGCCACCGGCCGCGACGCCACCGATTGCGCCATGACCACCTCCTTCGGCCGCGCCAAACTTCTCAGCTTTCGCGTCGTCAGCGACGAAGTCCCCCAGTAGTCCATGCAACGCTCCACAAAAGCCCCGCAATAATCCTCAGCAGAGTCTTTTCCCCTCAACTCCTAGTACCGTGCACAGTTTTTTCGTACTGCACCTCTGTTACTGGCAATTCACATGAGCGCAATATCCGCGTAAAGCGCAAAGTGCACTGTGCTCTCCCGCAGTTAATTTCTCATTGGTATCCGCAAGAAGGAGAGTGCATGACCTTAAAAGAAGTGGTATCCGAGTGCGTCCAATACTGCCGCGTCGCCGTAGCCGGCGCGACGATCGTCCAATTCGCTTTAGGAGGAATGTTCGCACCATCGCTGCAAGCGCAACAAGAAAAAACCGCCAGCCCCATCAAGCACGTAATCATTATCGTGGGTGAGAATCGTACTTTCGACCACGTGTTTGCCACTTACAAACCGACCAACGGTCAAACCGTGGATAACCTTCTTTCCAGGAAAATTATCAATGCCGACGGCACGCCCGGTCCGAACTTTTCCCAGGCAGCCCAGATCGACGCCGATGGCTTCGCTCGCGACTCGGACGACTCCAGCAAGTATTCAATCAGCCCCGAGAAAGACAACGTTGTCTACCCGACTCTTCCTCCTCCCTTGACCGGCGGCCCCTCGGACGTCTGCAAAGACAACGGCATTTGCACATTGGCCCAGGCGATGGCATCTGAGAACGGTCTTTACCCCACGTACTACCAATACCTGTTGACCGGCGGCACCGAACAGCCGTCGCACGTTCCCGACCAGCGCATTCCGAACGTGAATGACCTACCCTCAGGACCCTTTCAGTTGACCTCCACGACTCTCCCGTACGATTCGTATGCGGCCAGCCCGGTACACCGCTTTTACCAAATGTGGCAGCAAGAAGATTGCAACATTAAATATGCCACCTCGAAAAATCCCAGCGGCTGCAAAGCGGACTTGTTTCCATGGGTCGAAGTAACCGTCGGAGCAGGCACCAACGGGGTCCCCTTGCCATCCGGTTTCTCTAACCTGACCACTGGCGAAGGTTCCACCTCCATGGAGTTTTTCAACGTGCAGGAAGGCGATGCTCCCTACCTGAAGTATCTCGCCGACACTTATTCCATGAGCGACAACTACCACCAGCCCGTGATGGGTGGCACCGGTGCCAACAGCATTATGTTGGGCTTCGGCGACGCCATTTTCTTTAGCGACTCTAACGGCAATCCGGCAAAACCGCCGGAAGGCGTGGAAGTCTACGCAGGAACTCCCAACGCCGGTATCGTCCATGAGATCGAGAATCCCAATCCCCTGCCCGGCACCAAAAACTGGTACACCGAAGATGGCTACGGCGGCGGCGCTTTTGGGAAGCCGGCCTTCGGCGGCGGCTCTTACACCAACTGCTCGGACTCAGACGCTCCTGGCGCTTACTCCATCCTCAATTATTTGGCCAGCTTGCCTTACGAAGTTAACCCCAAGTGCGATCCAGGCCGCTACTATTTGCTCAACAACTACAATCCCGGCTACTTCGGCGACGGCTCCAACGCCTACACCGATCACAACGTCGCCAACACTCCGTTCACCATTCCTCCCACCAAACAGCACACCATCGCTGATGTGCTGATAGCAGCCGACATTTCGTGGAAGTATTACGGCGACCAGTGGGATTCCTACCTGACCGATAAATACCAGCTCAATTACGGCACCGTCGGCGCCAAGAGCGATCAGTACTGCAACATCTGCAACCCGTTCCAGTATGAGACCGAAGTCATGGCCAACGCCTCCGTTCGCACCGCCCACTTGAAGGACACCAAAGATCTCTACGAAGACCTCAAGAGCGGCAATCTTCCCGCGGTTTCCTACGTGAAGCCCAGCGGCTGGGTTGACGGACATCCTGCTTCGTCGAAGGTCGATCTATTCGAAGGCTTCGTCAAAAAGATCGTCACCGACCTGAAAGCCAACGAAGAACTCTGGGAAAGCACCGCCGTCTTCGTGACCGTGGATGAAGGTGGAGGTTATTACGACTCCGGCTACGTTCAGCCGCTCGATTTCTTCGGCGATGGCACCCGCATCCCCCTGCTCGTGGTTTCGCCTTACACCTCAGCAGGCCACATCTCACACACCTACGCGGACCACGTTTCCGTCCTCAAGTTCATCGAGCGAAACTGGGATCTCGGTACAATTTCCAAGCGCAGCCGCGACAACCTACCCAACCCCACACCGACAAAAGGCAACGCCTACGTTCCATCCAACAGCCCCGCAATCGGCGATTTGTTCGACCTCTTCGACTTCAGCAAAAAAGTCCAAGACAACGACTAACCCCCGCTCACGCCTAGCGTGAGCACCGTTAAAGCAAAGCGCCGAGCCCGGTTCTCCCCGGCTCGACGCTTTTTTATTTTTGCTTACGTCGCAATTCTGGGCGGGTGCCCCGGGATTGATTGCGGGCGGGAGGTAGGGTGCCGCACCCTTTGTGGTTATCAAAGGGTGCGGGTTTTTCATTTCTCTGACTCTCGAATCTACCTCGTCGATTCTAACTCCCGACCTTGCGCCACTCTTGTGTGTCCAGATGCACTACGGGCTGACGTAGTGTCCGCATATTGACGGGGTTTTGTTCTTCGGCCTCTCTCGTCTGCAGAAAAAGTGGGGCTTATGACATGTCGCTACGGAATAGAACATGCACTACGTTGGACAGGAGATTTATATATGCCCGTTACAACAAGAAGCACGGCACACGCAATCTCGATCTCAGGTGTAAGCATTCCCGACAGCAAACTTGCGCGCGAAGCAACCGAGCTGGTGCGTGACACCGAGTCTTCTTTGCTGTTCAACCACTCGACTCGTGTGTATTACTTTGCCTCGCTTGCAGGAAAAAGGCGCGGGCTACAGTTCGACGCCGAGCTGCTTTACATTGCCGCGATGTTTCACGACGTGGGATTAACTCCGATGTTTAGCAGCGCATCGGATCGCTTCGAAGTGGATGGTGCCAACGCTGCGCGAGCGTTCCTGCGTCAGCACAGTATCTCGGACCAGGAGATGGATACTGTGTGGACAGCGATCGCACTGCACACTACGCCGGGAATTCCGCAGTACATGCATCCGGTAGTTGCGCTATTGACCAACGGTGTTGAGATGGATGTTCTCGGAATCGCCTACTCGGAATTTTCCGCCGCTGATCGCGAAGCAATTGTCGCCGCGTATCCCCGCACGGAGCGCTTTAAAGAAGACATCGTCCAGGCCTTTTACGATGGCATCAAGCGCAAGCCGCAAACAACATTCGGCAATGTGAAGGCGGATGTGCTGGCGGATAAGGATCCAAGGTTCAAGCGCCTGAACTTCTGCAGTGTCATCCGCGGTTCGCAGTGGAAAGGGTGAGACATTTCTATGCCGCTACTCAGAATTGATGTAATTGAAGGCCGCAGCGAAGAGGAACTAAAAAAATTGCTCGATGCCATACACGCCGCGACGCTCGCCGCATTCAAAGTGCCTCAACGCGACCGCTATCAGATTGTCCATGAACACCCCGCCACGAAAATAAAAGTCGAGGACACCGGACTGGGCATAGCGCGTACCGATGGGGTCGTCATGGTGCAAGTGACGACCCGTCCGCGAACTCGCCTTGAAAAACAAACTTTCTACGAGTTGCTCGTCCGGGAATTAAATCGCTGCTGTGGGGTCAAGCCCTCAGATGTCGTTGTTTCAATAACGCAAAATGCTGACGAAGACTGGTCTTTCGGCTACGGCCGAGCCCAGTTCCTCACCGGCGAACTTTGACCGTGAAGGCAGCCTTGAAATTAACATGCACTCTTCCTTATTTTGACGAAACGGTCTCAATATGAGCGTTCAGAACTATAAGAATGTAGTCATTGGAAGCGGCGAAGGCGGAAAATACCTTGCCTGGCATTTGGCCCAATCCGGACAACCAACGGTAGTCGTCGAGCGGCGCTGGGTCGGAGGTTCCTGTCCGAATGTGAATTGTCTTCCCAGCAAGAACGAAATCTGGAGCGCTAAAGTTGCCGATCTCATGCATCACGCAACCAGATTTGGAATTACACCCAGCAGCGCTTCATCTGATATCGCGGCGGTGCGAAAACGAAAGCGCGAGATGGTCGAGAGTCTGATCGCCGCGCACGTAGATCGCTACAAGGCAAGCGGTGCCGGACTCGTCATGGGCGAAGCGAAGTTCATAGATCCTAAGACGATAGACGTACGACTAAATGACGGCGGCACCCGAACAATAACCGGCGAACAAATATTCCTGAACCTTGGAACCCACGCCTCAATTCCATCGGTGCCCGGTTTGGCAGAGTCACAGCCGCTAACGAATATCGAGCTTCTGGAACTAGATCGTCTACCCGAACACCTCATCGTGATCGGAGGTGGTTACGTCGGCCTCGAATTCGCTCAAGCCTATCGTCGATTTGGAAGTCGGGTGACGATTTTTGAGCAGGGCCCGCGGCTTCTTGCTAATCAGGATCCCGACGTTGTCGACGCCCTACTCCAGACATTCGCGAGCGAGGGAATTGACGTCATCGCGCCGGTCGAGATTCTCAGCGTGCATGGTCGCTCCGGTACTGATGTCACTCTCACCGTGCAAACGTCATCTGGCGAAAAGACAATCGCAGGTAGCGACATCCTGGTTGCCACCGGACGCACCCCCAACACCACTGGAATTGGATTGGAAGTCGCAGGCGTCGAATTGGATCAAAGAGGCTACGTGAAGGTGAACGACCGGCTCCAGACCACCGCTCCCAATATTTGGGCCATTGGTGAATGCGCCGGCAGTCCGCAATTCACTCATATCTCTCTCGATGATTTTCGAGTTATACGCGACAACCTCGCCGGCATTGATCGCACCACCCGGGGCCGCATGATCCCGTCATGTTTGTTCACCGATCCCCAAGTCGCACATGTTGGCCGCAGTGAAACTGAAGCGGCTCGGCAAGGCATTGCCGTTCGGGTCATCAAATTACCCATGGCCGCAGTCCTGAGAACGCGAACAATCGACGAAACCCGCGGATTCATGAAAGCGCTCATCGAAGCGGACGGCGATCGCATTCTGGGCTTTACGATGGTCGGGCCCGAGGCCGGTGAAGTGATGGCCGTCGTACAGATGGCAATGCTCGCTGGACTTTGCTACTCGGCATTGCGCGATGCCATTCTCACTCACCCAACCATGGCTGAAGGGCTCAATTCGCTTTTTTCCAACGTCAAGCCTGCTAACGCTGGTGCCGTGAGTTCGGCCCGCGCAGGCTGACCCATTAGCAAGGCGACGCAACAGTCTCCATATCGAACCTTGCAAAGCGCCGAGTCCAGTTCCCCCGGCTTCGGCGCTTTCTCTGCTTGTTACCGACTCAATTCTTTCTGTAGCGCCTTGCCCTTCGCAAACCACGGCCGCGCCTCTCTCCGCATGTATCTCGGCAACGTTTTTTTCTTCCGCGCCAACTGTCCCAACCATTCGAGCGCCTCCTCCCTTCTCCCGGCCAGTTTCAAATAGTTCGCATAGTTATACAGCGTTTCTGGAGTTGTCGAATATTGAGCGGCGGGTGCGAAATAAATCGCTGCTTTATCCAAATCTCCGGTCCGGGCATAGGCGTCGCCTAGCAATCCTGTTGCGCGGTGATAGTCAAATTTCGGATCTTTTGCTACTACATATTCCAAGTCGGGTAGGGCTTCCGCGTACTTGCCCATCGCCAGCAAAGATTTTGCTCTTAGATAAAACGCGTGGGGCGAATCAGCGCGCAACGATATCGCCCGGTTCAGCGCCTCTAGCGCTTTCCTGTAATTCTTTTGTTCGAAATTCAATTCCGCTAATTCTTCCAGATTTCCCGCCGAAGGATTATCCAGTATCTGCGTTTCCAGCGCTCGGATTCTCGATCGTTTTCCGAATCCCCGAAGCGTCCCACGTAACAATCCGAGGTCAGGGATCACTTCGACGATCATGTACACTCCGGCTCCGAGCACCCCACCGAAAATGATGATGAAGAGCCAATAGTTCTCGGGACGCCGCTTGACGAAATGCCAAAGAGCAATTCCTTGAATAATGAATCCCCACGGATAGATAAGAAAACTCAGACCCCCCATACCGGCGACCTCGAAAGCGCCATTGTGCGAGGGCATTATACAAACTCAGGCTCGAAACCGGAGCACCGGTGTGGGAGAGGTTTTTCGTCCACCATGAGCCCCGCGCACCGCTAAAGCAAAACGCCGAGCCCGGTTCCCGGTCTCGGCGCTTTTTTATTTCTCTTGTTTTCCCGCTTGTCCGAATTATCGGCCGGATGCAGCAGCTTTCGCGTTGTCGGCGTGCACTACCGGCACATCCACAAGGTGTTCCGCGAGAAACCAAACTTGCAGCTCGTTCGAGCGGATCACATTGCTGACGAGCAAGTCGTTTGTCCCATCATCTCCAGCTTCGGCCGCTTGTCCGGCCATCGTGCGGGCCTCCTTCAGTATGATTTCGTGAGCCTCCAGCAGACGGGATAATTGCACCGGCACTTCTTCCCTGCCGCGCGGCGGACGCGGAATGATGGTCGTTTCCGCGATGTCCGCTGCCATTGCCAGGCTGATGGCGCCCAGCAGTTGAATTCGCTCCGCGATCATGTCCACCAACTCGTCCTGTTCATCATGATGCTTATCAAAGAGCAGATGAAGCTGGTAAAAAGTATGTCCCGCAACCTGCCAATGGTGCTTTTTGTAGAGGTCCCGAAGCGTCATGGTATCCGCCAGAACCTGATTCAAATTCTCGGCGCTGGCGGCACACACCTTTTCATCCAACGCAATCGGCAACTTCGCGATTTTTCCGTAAGGCTGAATTTCCCGAGCACTCTGATGCAGAATCGGCCTTGCCCGTTCTGTGCCGCTCTCGATCTGACCGTAACTCGCACTGCGTTTGTCAGCTTTAGTAGCCATATATGTGCCCTCCAAATTTTGACTGCCTCTCGACTCTCTATCGTCGTCCCATCCACAGACCACGGACTCTACCGTCCCTCAAGTAGAGCCGTGAAGTCCGATTAGAATCCTCTTACTCCTTAACGTCAAGGCTCCCGATTTACCGGGTCTTAGCCAACGGCGAACAATTTTCGTAAACTCTATTCATGACCTTCACTAAACGACTTCGCGAAGGAATCCGACGCGGAGAAATCACTTGCAGTGTGCGAATCTGGACGCGTCCTCACGTCAGAGTCGGCGCGCGGTACCGTATGGAGGAAGGCGAGATTCAGGTAGATTCAATTGAACCCATCGGTTTTCCAGATATTACCCCCGAACTGGCCCGCGAGTCTGGATTCCTTGGTGTTCTAGACCTGCTCAAAGTCGCGAAACACGGTCGCGGCAATAATATTTATTTAATCCGCTTCCACTACGTGCGCCCGCGCGCCAAGCGAATAGTTCAGCGTAAGTCCAAAGCGCTTGTCTAACGCGACTTTATCGGGACTTTAAGGAACCGTATTTGTTCGCTTGACAGAAGACAAGCATGGAGGTACACCGAAAAATAGAGGTGGCGATCATGAAAATCGTGGTCATTGGCGGCAGTGGACTGATCGGGTCAAAGCTCGTTACCAATTTGCGCGAGCACGGGCACGAAGCAGTTGCTGCATCTCCCAATTCGGGCGTCAACACACTCACGGGCGAGGGACTGGCCGAAGCGCTGAAGGGTGCGTTGGTGGTCGTTGACGTATCGAACAGTCCCTCGTGGGATGACTCTGCGGTTATGAAGTTCTTCGAGACATCAACCCGTAACCTCCTTGCCTATGAAGCGGCCGCGGGCGTGGGACATCACGTTGCGCTGTCTGTCGTAGGATCTGAGCGTCTGCTCGAAAGCGGTTACTTCCGTGCAAAAATCGCTCAAGAGAATTTAATCAAGGTTTCCTCCATCCCCTATTCAATCGTTCGCGCGACGCAGTTCTTCGAATTCGTCAAGGGTATCGCGGATTTTTCTACTGCTGGCAACAAAGTGTCCTTGCCATCTGCGCTCATCCAGCCCATGGCGGCCGACGATGTCGCTAGTGCGGTAGCCCGGATCGCTGTGGGCTCACCAGTGAATGGCACCGTTGAAGTAGGTGGGCCAGAAAAGTTTCGTCTCGATGAACTCGTCCGGCGAGGTCTAGCCGCACGCAATGATCCGCGCGACGTTGTCGCTGACCCGCACGCGCGTTACTACGGCCTGGAGCTGAGTGAGAGGGCACTCATTCCCGGCGATGACGCACGACTCGGCGAGACGCGTTTCGAAACCTGGCTCACTCAGTCTCCGGCGAAAGCGGCGGCGGCCACCCGCTAGTGGAGCTGTCAAAGTGAGGTCGGTTTCGCGATACTCAGGTGATGAGTTAGTTTCGCTTAGCCCAACTTTTACACCCGCGTACACTTCTGAGTGAGATTGGTCTGCGCTGAAAATCCACCAGCCGCCAGCGCCATTGGGACGTTGACGCCAAAGCACGGCAGGCATATATTTTGCGCCAAGGTAAACTCTAGATTATAAATTCCAGCTCCAAGGAGCACCGTATGCACTCCTTCAGGGCCGCCATAATCCTTCCGCTATATGGTCTTCTCACCGGTCTGCCGACGCCTGCACAGGTCGACCAAACCAAAGCCCCCGCAAACACAGAGTCGAGGCGGATTCAAAACATTGCGCCGGACGAAATGTGGAACCGGGTAACGCAGTGTACTTTTCCTAAGTATCCCGCGCTTGCCATCGCTTCTCACATAACGGGCACGATAGATATCGGACTGGGCGTTTCGCCAGAGGGTGATGTCGGCAGAAATTCTCGCTTGCTGGATGGCCATCCCTTACTCGCTCAGTCGGCGATGGATGCCTTGCGTCAATGGAAATTTCGGCCAAATGTAGTGCAAGGAGAGGCGACTTGGTCTCGGATACGAGCGTTGGTACGTTTCAATGCGGATGGAACGACTGCCGTCGACTTGGCCGCCGCAATCCTAGCGGACGACTTTGGTGACCCAGGCACGCCGAAGTCAATCGCAGCATCGTTTCCGAGACCCCCGACTTCACCCGCGTGCAAGCCCGCGGATGAAAGCTCTCAAGCCCCGGTTTTCGAAGACAAGGCTTACAAAGTAGGCGTCGGCGGCATTGGCTTCCCTAAGTGTGTCGAATGCCCCGATCCGTCTTATTCCGACCAGGCGCAGTCCGCGAAGGTCTCGGGAATCGTTGTGCTCCACCTGATCGTCACTGCGGAAGGTTATGCCTCGAATATCCAGGTCAAACGTTCGCTGGGTTACGGCTTGGACGAAAAGGCGGTCGAGGCCGTAGGAACTTGGCGGTTCGAGCCAGCCGTTGACCCGAACGACAAACCTGTGCCCGTTTGGACGGACGTCGAGGTCAATTTCCGAATTAAATAACCTGCAGCCCTAACTCAGCGCGGCGCATAAAGTCTTTTTCCAACGGACATTGTCGATGGTCCAGATGACCTTCGCTTTGTGTCCTGCCGCGAGACTCGCGGCCCACACATCGCGGTTGCGTTCGTTATCCGCGACGTTTAGGCGATCAACCACGGTCATGCCGCGGGTTAGTTCGCTCTCCGTTTCCACGTCCACGAAATGTTCCGACTGCGAAGTGACGATAGACTCATCCAACGCGACGGCCATGGCGACAGGGTCAGGCAGAGATATTCCGTGTTCGCCAGTCTGTTCCAGGAAAGCCTCTTGCCCGCGGCTGTTGCACTCCACCGCAAACTTGGCCACGGGTGTGTCGAAACTTAAAATTTGCTGAATGTCGGATGGATTCACTACTGCTTCGCCTCGGCATAGGTGCCAACCAACAAGTTCAATGGGTAGGCCGCTTCTCAACACGATGCGCGCCGCTTCCGGATCGCACCAGATGTTGTATTCGGCCGCGGGAATGACGTTGCCTTCGCAGCAGGGCGCGCCGCCCATGACCACGCAACGACTCACTTTCGCCGCGATCCCCGGCTTCTTTTGCAACGCCAGCGCGACATTCGTAAGCGGGCCTAGCGTGACCATCACCAGGCCTAGCTGAGATTCAATTGTGTCTATGATGGCATCGGAAGCGCTCTGCCTTTCCGGCGGGCGATGTGGCGGCGGGTAACCGTGATCGCCCAGGCCATCGCGTCCGTGAAACCAATCCGCGCCTACACGCGCGCGCTTTAGTGGCTGTTCCGCGCCTACAAACACCGGCACTTTCGAATCGCAAAGCCCCGCCGTATAGAGCGCATTACCGGTAGCTTGATGGACATCCACGTTTCCCGCAACCGTGGTAATCGCCAGAACCTGAATCTGGGGAGAGCGCAGCGCCATGATCAACGCAACTGCATCATCGGAAGCCGTATCAGTATCAATCAGAAATGGAAGTTTCACGCGACGCAGGATAACAAATTGCCGCGCCAAAACTCGGCACAAAATTCACGTGATCTCTGCAAACTCCGCTGGTGCTGTTACTGCGATGCTAGTCCCCATTTAGAAGAATCTTGCTGGCAGCCCGATCTGAAGCTGATTCCAGGATTACCGTCCATGTGAGTCGTGTTCCTTTTATCCCTTTTTTCTTCCGAGACTGCCCGGACCACTCGGTGATCAATCGTTAACTGAGTGCAACGCCGAAGCTCAGTGAATATCCAATTTGATCCTATAGTATGGTGGAGCCCGATCAGCGAAAAACGGAGCGGGACACAACTTGGATCTTCTATCTTCATGACAGTCTCGAACACTGGCCGTGATGCTGTTCGCCGCCGCTTCTGGTTGGCGATGTCGGGGTTTGTCATGGCGCTAGCGCTAATGCCCTTTTCCTACAAAGTCGAACGTCGCCTGGAGACAGCTGCGCACATCAAGGGCGGAGAAGCTGAAAAAGTCGACCTGGAACTGGCGCAGCGCTTTCAGTCTCCGTACGCTCACCGCCTGGTTGTGGTGATCAGCGGCATTCCCGATCCGGATTCAGCAGAAAGCGCGGATGCATTGGGCTTCTTAACCAGTTCATTGCGTAGTGTGCCCGGAGTCTCCGGCGCCGTCTCGAGTCTCGACTGGCCAGATCCTATGTTCACTGGGAACACTGGCGGAGCCTTGATCATCGTCGGGTTGGATCCGCACGATAAAAGTGTCGAGGCGTTGGTCCCCGTATTGAGGGAAAAAGCAGACTGGATGGAAGGTCATCTTAGGTCCCAATACCCCAATATCAAACTGGGGATTACTGGTGAAATGCCACTAACTTACGACCTTCGCAAGGTCAGCGCAGATGACGTGAGACATGCCGAAGAACGAGCGATGCCCGTAACTCTCGTGCTGCTGTTTCTGGCTTTCGGCAGTCTGGTGGCCGCGCTATTGCCGCTGGGAATTGGATTACTCTCCATCTCGATGGCCTTGGGTGCCGCTGCGCTGCTGGCGCATTATCTGCACCTGTCGATTTTGGTGCAGAATCTAGCGACCATGCTCGGCCTTGGCTTGGGCATCGACTATGCCTTGCTGATGGTAAGTCGGTTTCGCGAAGCGTTGGCCGAAGGATATGCTCCCGGCCACGCTGCCGATATTGCTGCCGGTCAAGCGGGACGCACGCTGATCGTCTCGGCCACCACCGTTGCCATCGGATTTTCAGCGCTACTTACGGTGCCCATCAGCGAATTGCGCTCCATCGGAATAGCCGGCCTGCTGGTAACCGTTTTGAGTGTCCTGCTGTGTATGTCCATTTTGCCTTGGGTGCTTAGTCTGTTAGGGCATCGCATCGATTCCGCCAAAGTCCGTCTTCGACGCAGACCATTCAAAACGCGCGATCAGCTATGCGCGGCGAGTGAACGATGGGTACGGTGGGGTAGCATCATAACGCGTTGGCCCTGGACAGCTGTGTTGGTGGCCGGGGCTCCGCTGCTGATCTTGGCATTCCAGGCGCGAAGAATCTCGCCCGGGATTCCTGCACATGACTCGCTCCCGGCCGCTGCGGAGTCGGTGCAAGCACTGCGCACGCTGCAAGGCATGGGGCGCTCGGGTATTGTGCAATCTCTCCGGGTGGTCCTGGAGTTGCCGCCGCAGTCTCCAGCGCTCTCGCCGGCCGGGTGGCTGGGAGTCACGCGGTTGACGAAGCACTTCCAGAACGATCCTAGAGCCGAAGAGGTTTTATCTCTTCCGACGCTCACGGGAATGTCTGACACCGTGGATGCTGTGCAGGATGTGCCGCAGCCCGTCCGCGAAAGTTTTCTTCGCAGTGATGGGCAAGCGACGTTGATTGAGTTGCTGCCCACTGCCACTCTTACGCCGAACGCACAGATACGATGGGTGCGAGAAGTGCGCTCCAGCGATGTCGCGGCGATAACCGGTGTGGCCGGCGCGGTGCTGCGGGTCGGCGGCATTCCCGCGCTCGACGCAGATTATGGCTCGGTAGTGAAAGCGCGGTTGCCAGGTGTGGTCCTTGGCGTGATATTGGGGAGCTTGCTGGCCCTGTTGATCGGGTTACGTTCCTTATTTGCGGCTGTCAAAGCAATTCTGCTCAATTTGCTTTCCGTTGGCGCTTCCTTTGGTGCGTTAGTTCTGGTGTTTCAGGAAGGTCACGGCAGCAAACTCTTTGGGCTCGACGGCCCAACCGGCACGGTATATCCGATCGTGCCGATTCTCTCCTTTGCGATCGTCTTCGGATTGAGCATGGACTATGAGGTCTTTCTGGTCGCCCGCGTCCTCGAAGAACGCCGGGCCGGCCTATCCGAACGATCAGCGGTCATCGAGGGGCTGGCGAGGACCGCCGGGCTCATCACCAGCGCAGCGGCAATTATGATTGCCATCTTCATCGCCTTCACTGTGGGAAGTTTTCTAGTGGTCCAAATGCTGGGCTTTACACTCGCAGTAGCGGTGTTCATTGATGCGACAGTGGTCCGAATGGTGGTCGGGCCGGCGCTATTGCAACTCGCCGGCGACTGGAATTGGTGGCCTTTTGGCCTGTACGGGGCCACCGTCACGAATGAAAAGAAGCTCGTGCCCTGACTGCGACTCGATGCTTCAGTCGGGCGCACCGCATCTTGCAACTGCTTAATCATCTTGCAACTGAATTCGCAGCTTGGTAGTGGGTCATCTGACCCACTACCCGCGGCTTCGATTTATTTCACTTCCTCGCCTTGAATGCTGAACTGGCTGAGATCAAAGTCCTTCGCTCTAAGATTTGCCTTTCCTGAGCCCCCTTCGATTACAAGAAGCGACGAGCCCGGTTTACCTTCTAGTTTGGCTTCCACTTGCGTCGCAGACCAAACGCCGCCGACCTGCCGCAACCCGTAGTAAATGAATTCCTTCTGCTCTCCCGTTCCTCGTAGCGTCTTGACCACATGCACAGGATACAAAATGCCGCGGTCAATCCACGATGTTACCGACTCATAATAAGTCCGCTCTTGCGAACCGGGCTTACTCTTCAGGACAAAACAATCCCGTGTGCCGTATTTCTGTGGTGGCAGGGCTTCCTGATTCTTCCAGAAGAACTGGTTCTCTACCATGTCTTCATAGGAGAAGTCAGTTCCCAATAGGCGGTCGTTCCAACGCTCGAACGGCAACACACTAGCGGTTTTTTGGCCGGGAAGTATGGCCTTGATGGTCACTTGCCCCGTTACGCTCATATGCAAAAGGAGGCTCGTCCTCTCAGAGCCAGGTCCGGAGATTTCGCATAGCAGACGCAGACCATCGGGAAACCAGTGAGCCTTGGCGGCAAACTTGTAGCTCGTGCGCTGGCCATTGCCTTCCACCCGTGTGAGCCGCCCGGTCACGCGGTAGTCCAATTGCTGAATACGCTGGCGTGAGCCTGTCAGCACAGTCGCCAGATCAGGATTTGCCGCGAAGGCCCGCGATGGATGCAGCAACGACAACAGCACTATCAAAGCGATGGACGCTTGAATCGTCCCAAAGGCGCAATTCGCACATCTGGCCTCTGGATACCGGCCAAACTTGCGGCTGCGAGAGAGCATTACGACGCGGTGCAGGAAGGTCATAGCTATATTTAGATGCAGACAGTCGAGGACAAAACTAGTACGGTGCTGACAATCTATGAGGCCAATTCAACCAACATCTCGATGAGAAGCTCTTCACACCGGAGAACCTGACAACCCTCCAGCCCCTAACAGTGAACTGCCAAAGGCGGCACTCTGAGGAATCCGCAGTAGCGTCGGCAGGCTTAGGCTGATTACTGGGTAAGTTTCGGCGCAGACCCGCTGACGCGCTTTGCTTTGAGGTCGACAGTCACCTCGACGCGGTTGGCTATCTTGATGAAGGGAATGCTGCCATTGATTCCGTAATCCTTGCGGTCAAAAGCCATGGTGCCCTTGATCTCTCCGGCGCCCGTCCCATAGCCGGAAACGATCAGCGTCAACTTCTCCTGTTTCGTTACTCCGCGTATAGTGAAGTCGCCATCAACTTCAAAGTTAATGGGTTGGCCCGCCACCGCTGGACCGGTCTGAACTATTTTCGTCGAATGGAACGTGATCAACGGATTATTCTCGACGTCGAAGAAGTCTTTGCCCTTCAGCTTGCCATTCTTCATGCCGCTTCCGGTATCCACGGTGGCGGCCTGAATCTTGATATCCAGAACCCCGGACTCCACCTCAGGAGAAGTGAACGTTAGAGTGGCGTCCCACTCGTCGAAAACGCCCTTGATCGCCACCGACGCCTCCACGTCGAACTTAATCGAGCTTTCGACCGGCGTAATCTCGAACACTGGACCTTGCGCTCGACTCGGTGACAGAAACGCCGCGCATACCAAGAGGCAGAAGATAGTCGAATGGATTCCGCGTAGGGTGAGCCATTGCCGTTTCATGGTTGGTTCCGCACGCTTAAAGTTATTCCCCTCGACGCCCATGTGTCGTCTCCTTTGCTGCACTGATTTTATTTTTCGGCCGAAACCCACACATTGTCAGGC
>DATHRB010000061.1:0-5863 GCA_035482155.1 Verrucomicrobiia bacterium
TGACATTCACTCACGTTGGCTTTAAGACACATGGCTCGCGTGAGTGAATGCCAGTCCACTTTGTTAATCGCCAGCTTGGGCACTTTCGTTGGCTACGATGGTTTGCTGCCGGGTTTGGGCTAGTTGTTGCTCTTCTTGCTTGGAATACACGAGTTCATGACCGCTGGTATCGCCGGGATAAAACCACTTCACGAGCGTTTCGGGCCTTCCCTCTGGCTGGTCCGCCAAAACAACGACGGCTTCTCCGGTGGGCTTGGCGCGTTCGGCTGTAACGGTCTGAAGAGTCGCATACAAGCGAGTGCCCTGAGAATTGAAGATACGGACAACATCCAGGTCGTTGGGGTCCGCCAATTTGAACAGATAGGTTCCGGCAGGCAAAATTTGCCCCGGAATTTCTATCGCCTGGCTGAAGGTGATTTTGGTGGACTGGTCTGCTTCATCGGCACGAGCTGCAACTTCCAGGAACAATACCGATGCAATGGCAAAAGCAATTAGTAAAGCAAGTTTGTTGATTTTCATTTTCTTATCTCCTTTTTATTTTTCGATTCGAATTTACCTTTCAAGAACGCTAGATCATGTGCTTCAGGACCTTGCCGGTTCCCTTCACCGTAGCCTTCGTCGCTTTGTAAGTGCCCTTGGCTGCGACCTCCGCGGAACGGGTGACCACGTGTTCGGCTCCGAATGACGCACCCCCGACAGCTAAACAAAATGCGAGTACGGTAATGAGTTTTTTCATGACGTCTCCTTTATGGGTGGTGCGGCTGAGTGTTGTGGAATGGGAGTAGCTCGCGTTCCACAACCAGGCTTGCGTACTTCTCACCGTCATCGCGCCCTTGTTTTTTTTCACACCATGCATAAAGGCAGCCTAGATGCCAAACTCAGAAGCGATAGCAGTCTTTGTGTAAGTGATTTATTTTTGAGAGGTTAAGGAGCAGCCGATAGCAGGAACGGGGAGTGTATGGAGTGGGGGAAGTGTCGATATGTTGGTGGCGGTGTCAGTTTTAGCGGGTGCGGCCCGTGCGGCAATGCTTCAGCGTAGGGTGCACCCGCCAGCTATTATTGCGTGCTCCATCAGCGAGTATTGCAGACCTCGCGACCGATCGTTGCTAATTTGCGGCGGGGCGGGGGGAGGCGTGAAGGAGTGGGGCGTGCGCCGACTCGGGTTGCGAAAGCATAGCGGCGGGGCGGTTTTTGTGGCGTTTGTGGTCAATGGCTGCGCCAATGAATGCGGCGAAGAGCGGATGCGGTTCGAGAGGTTTGGATTTGAATTCGGGGTGGAATTGGCAACCGAGGAACCAAGGGTGATCGGGTGCCTCGATAATTTCGACGTAGTTTTCGTCGGGAGTACGGCCGGTTATGCGCAGGCCCGCGCCGAGTAAAGTTTTTTCGTAGTCGCGATTGAATTCGTAGCGATGGCGGTGGCGTTCGCTGATTTCTGTTTTGCCGTACGCCTGATGGGCGAAGGATCCGGGCTCCAGCTTGCAGGGCCAGGCGCCGAGGCGCATGGTGCCGCCCATTTCGTCGACGCCGAGGAGTTCGCGCAATTTGTAAATTACGCGGTGGGGAGTTTGCGGGTCGAACTCGGTGCTGTCGGCCTGTTTGAGGCCAGCCATGTCCCGTGCGTATTCAATAGTGGCGCATTGCATGCCGAGACATATGCCGAAGAAGGGGACTTTGTTTTCGCGCGCGTACTGAATGGTCTGCACCATTCCTTGAATGCCGCGCTTGCCGAATCCGCCGGGAACCAGGATGCCGTCGTAACCACGCAAGCGCGCCGCGGCCGTTTCGGGCGAGTCGATTTCTTCCGCTTCAATCCATTCGAGAACGGTTTTCTGCTGGTGCGCCAAGCCGCCGTGGAGTAAGGCCTCGCGCAAACTTTTATAGGCGTCTTCCAGTTGCACGTATTTTCCAACTACCGCGATGCGCACTTCGCCGGCGGGATGATGCAAGCGGTGAACGAGATCAAGCCAGGGCTGCATGTTGGCTGGTTTTTCTACCAGCTTGAGGTGGCGAAGAATTTGTGTGTCGAGGCCTTCCCGGGCCAATTCCACCGGGACAGCATAAATGGTGTCAACGTCCTGCATGGAAATTACGCAGGATTCCGCGACGTTGCAGAACAGCGCGATTTTCTTTTTTAACTCTTCGGGAATATGGCGGTCGCTGCGACAAAGCAAAACGTCCGGCTGAATTCCAATGCCGAGCATTTCCTTGACGCTGTGCTGGGTGGGCTTGGTTTTCAGTTCGCCGGCCGCAGCGATGTAAGGCACCAGAGTCACGTGAACAAATAAAGTGTTTTCGGCGCCGAGCTCCAGGCGCATCTGGCGAATGGCTTCGAGGAAGGGAAGCGACTCGATGTCGCCAACGGTGCCGCCAATTTCGACGATGACTACGTCCACGCCTTCGGAAACTTTTCTGATGGTGGCTTTGATTTCGTCGGTGACGTGGGGGATGACCTGCACAGTTTTACCAAGGTAATCGCCGCGGCGCTCCTTGGTGAGGATGGTTTCGTAGATGCGACCGGTGGTCCAGTTATTGTCGCGAGAAAGCTTGGCGTGAGTGAACCGCTCGTAGTGGCCGAGGTCGAGATCAGTTTCGGCTCCGTCTTCGGTGACGAAGACTTCCCCGTGCTGGAAGGGGCTCATGGTGCCGGGATCGACGTTGAGGTACGGATCGCACTTTTGCAGGGTGACTTTGAAACCGCGACTTTCGAGGAGACAGCCGATGGAGGAGGCAGCTACGCCTTTTCCCAGTGAGGAAACAACACCGCCGGTAACAAAAATATATTTTGGCGCCATCCGTGATGGACCGCGAACTGAATCGCGGACTTATCCGCCCTCCGCAGGTGACGTACAAGGAATTATGGATGCTGCGGGAAAAAGAGTCAAACGGGAAAATACCCTGGAATGGAATTAGTGCGAGCACGGTTTTAATTTTTGAATGGAACTTTTGCAGCATCGTCCCGGAAGTATGTGGTGTGGGCCGAATAAGCGTCGCGCGACGGCTGGGGTCGCGGCGGATGGTGGTGAATTGAATGCGGGTAATGAATTTCATCTGCAACTTTATTTTTTCTGCAGTGTTTTTCTCACTAGGGCTAGCTGTGTATCAGGTGTGGTTTGCGTCCTGCGTGACGGCCTGGCCTGAGTTGCGGCGTTTGTTTGTAAAAAGTTAACTCAATTCGTAGTTTGCTCACAGCCATTTTGGGGGAAGGCCCATCTAACGAGTCGATGTGTCCTGGCAACTTCTTCAAGGGTGAGGAATGAAAATACATAAGTGGATGCGGAATGCATGCGCGATTGGTGCGGTGATCGCGTTCGTGTTGGGTGTTGAGGCGCGGGGGCAACAGATTCAGCTGAGCGCTGGTCATCGCGTTGGGGCTGCCTACGATGTGGCGCGCGAGAGCGTAATCAGTGGGAAAATTGTGCAGTACAGTGCCTCGTCGACGACTCCACCGCTTGGTGCACACATCTCTTTGCAAACTTCTTCCGGGACCATCGACGTGCATGCCGGCAACGCGAAAGTAATCCAGGCGAGCAACATTTCTTTGCAGGCTGGCGATTCCGTCAGCATTACCGGCGAATCGGTGCAATTCGGCAACGGCAATGTCTTTGTGGCTCGGCTTATACAGAAGGGTGCGCAATCGGTGGCGGTGCGTTCGAAAAACGGTGTACCGCTACTACCCACCGCGGTTAACGCGAATGGAAAGATCGTCGCACCGGCGGGTGCACGATGAAGACGCGCGCGTTGCAGAGGATTTTTCTCGCTGGTAGTCTGGCGCTGGGGTTGTACGCAGCAGCATGCGGCGGAGGAAATAGCACGGTCACTCCTACGCCGACACCCACCCCAACCCCTCAGGGCAGTTACTCACTGGCGAGTTTGAACGGCACCTACGCCTTCTCGATGAGCGGCACCGATAACACTCAAGGTCTATCGATTTCGCGCATTGGCAGCTTTCACGCCGACGGGCAAGGCAACATCACCATGGCGATTGAAGACGTAAATGATGGCGGCTCGTTCAGCACCTTTAACTTCACGGCCGCCCCTGCTTCAAACTATACGATGAGTTCGAATGGGCGAGGCGTGCTCACCTTAAGCCATCCGGACGTAGTGAACCCCAGCGTGGCGGATAATTTTACTTTCAGCATCGCGTTGGATTCCACTTCTGGCGGCTTGATGATTGAGACGGACGGCTCCTCCACCATGAGTGGAAACTTCCGGCTGCAAACCATCAGCAGCACGTTCGCGACGGCTTATGGATTTGATGTTAGCGGCTTAGACTTAGGGAACTCGACGTCCGTATCGTTCATCGGCCAATTCACTACCAACGGTGTTAGTGGTGTCACCGGCGGGGAAATGGATGTGAACGACGGTGCTTCTCCCACTGGAGCGATTGCGCTGCAGCCCGGAACGATCACGCTGGATGCCACAAACTTCAGCAACTTCGGGCGCGGAACAATGACCCTCAGCACCACCCTGAATAGCCAGATCCTCAATCTCAGCTATGCCTTCTATGTCGTGGATGCCAGCCATCTGGTGCTCGTGGAAAATGACACCGTGGCGGCAACTTCGGGTTCGGCTACGGCACAAACCGCGGTGCCCACCACCGTCGCGGCGTTCCCGGGCAGCTTTGTGTTTGCGGTTGGCGGCGCAGCAATCAGCCAGGGAGTTTTTGGTTCGTTAGCACGCGCAGGAAGGTTTACTTCGGATGCCAACGGAAACATCACCAATCTGAGCCTCGATGAGGATTTCAGTGGCGGAGTAAATGCTTTTCCGAAGACCGGCGGATTCAGCAATGTTACTTTGACGATCGATGCGGCGGGCAGTGGGCGTGGCACGTTGAATTTCACGGACGTGACGAGGAATCAACCTTTTCAATATGTTTTCTATATGGCTTCCGCTACCCAGGGGTTTTTTCAGGATGACTCTCCCAATGTGGTTGCCGATGGGTCCATCACTGCGCAAAGCGGAACGTTCACCGCAGCTTCCATAGCGGGGAGCTACGCAATCAACTGGAGTGGTGTGAACCTAGCCAATGGCTTTGAAGAGGATTTTGTCGGCGTAATTCCTGTATCCAGCGCCAGCTCGAACAACATCTCTGGCGGTGTGCTGGATTTTACCGAATTGGGCGACGGCAAAATCTTCACGGGCATTCCAGTGAATGGACTGCTCACGCTGCAAGGAGATGGGACGCTGGGCGGGGCGCAAGGAAATGCGTTGCAGTTGACAACTGCGCAGACGCCATCGACGACCTTTAATTTCCGGGCTTACGTAGTCAACGTCAACACTATAATCCTGGTAGGCGTGGATAGCGCACGAGTGGTCATTGGCACCGCCGTACGCCAGCAATAATTAGCGCATCACCACGCATCATTTGACGCCCGCCGGAGTCTACCGGCGGGCGGTTTTCATTTGTGCGCACGTATGCTCACGTTCTGATGTTTGGCAAGGGCAGGCACTTACTAGAAAGACTAGCAGCTTGTTGAAGAATTTGGTTTTCGAGGTTTTTTCGTTCTCAGTTTTGAGTTTTCGCTGAGTGGTAAGGGAGTGGTTTGGGTTTTTCGATTGACCGAGCCGGCTTGTCGAAGCCGCGTGTCACGTTCTGGCCATCAGGTTTCGCAATCGGCACAGGTTGTAGGCCGCCCCAGTAAAAGTAAACAGCCACCCCACATTGTCGATTCCTCTCAACTTCACCTTCTTTAGCATCCCCACGATCTTCATCCACCCGAACGATTGCTCCACTCGTTTTCTCTTCCGCTGACTCACCTCGTACCCCGCATGTCGCGTGGTCCGCTCGTCTATCGCGCTCCTCCGATTGGTCGTGTTCTGCGCCACATGCGGGGTCATGTTCATCCCGCGCAGTTCTTGC
>DATHRB010000062.1:0-57980 GCA_035482155.1 Verrucomicrobiia bacterium
GCCCGCGGCATCAATTACTTTCGTGTCAGAACCGCGAAATTTTCCGATGGCGGCGTCGTCACCAACAGCCACAATTTTATCCCCGCGAATGGCTAGCCCCTGCGCCCACGGCTGCTTGGAATTGAGGGTATAAATGCGGCCGTGAAGCACGACCATGTCCGCAGTAATCTTTGCGTCTTTGGAGCCCCGTGCCGTAACGGGCGCGGCCGCGAAGAAAAAAACGCAAACAATTAGAACCACGAAGTGAGTCCGGCGCCTAGTCCTCAACAGTTAGGTCTCCCTGAAATCAAAATGTTGGCGGCGTATTGATCCACAATAACCAAGTTTCGCTGCGCCCCGGATTTTTCCAACGATGCGGCGTGGAACTCTCAAAATAAAGGCTGTCGCCGCGCTTCAAGCGGTAATGTTCGCCGCTGTTCAGCCAGATTTCAAAATCGCCGCGAAGCACGTGAAGAAATTCTTCGCCTTCGTGGGCGTAAGATTCGCCGCTGCCTCCGCCCGGTTGCACGCGAAACAGATGCGGCTCCATGGCGGTGTGGCCCCAGGCGAGCAGCTCCATGCGCACGCCCGGTGTTGTTTCCAGAATTTTGCGTTGCGCGGGGCGCACCAGGCGAGGATTTTCTTCGGCAGCTTCGAAAAACGAAAGAATATTGGTGCGGTAAAAACGCGCAATGCGCCGCAATGTGGCGATTGAAGAACGCATCTGCCCGCGCTCCAGTGCGCTGAGAAATCCTACTGAGACGCCTGTCGCGCGCGCCACCTGCGCCAGCGAAAGTCCTCGGCCCGTGCGCAAGCGCCGAAAACGTTGGCCCGGCACGCGCGGCGCATCCGGCGGAGCTATCACCACACCCTGCCGCCTTAACACATGCACGATGGCTGCGGGATTCAATCCGCGAGCCCGGCGCAAAAAAATTGCCCGGCGCAGCATGCGCACATCGGACTCTGTGTATTCGCGATAGCGGCTTTGCGTGCGCCGCGGAACTACCAATCCCAGCGCTTCCCAGGCCCGCAACGCGGACGATGAAATGCCTACGCGCTGCGCCACTTCACTGATGCGCAGTGGACGCTCTACCGCGCGTTCCGCCGATTTGCCTGATAAATTATTTCTACTTGACACCGGTGCCGACCTTCTCTAAGTTTGCAGGATTATAGTAAGGTTTGGGAAATGCAGCAACCTCGAAGAATCGCGCAAGTGAATAGAAATTTCGCGTCCAGAAAATAGGGGTGAGTTAATTATGTCCCGAGACTCAAATTTACGTTTACGTTCGCGTTCATCCGTCTGTTTAGGAGCTCTCTCGCTTTTATTGACAATACTTTGCATTGCTCCGCACACGTCAGCGCAAAGCACCGGCGGGCGAATTCGCGGCACCGTGTCGGACACTAGCGGAGCCGCTATGTCGGGCGCGACCTTGGCGCTGACCGACGAAGCCACTAACGTCACGCGTAGCACCGTGAGCGGCTCCAACGGCGAATACATTTTTCTGGAAATTCCCGTTGGCACTTATGACCTCAGTGTCACGCAGCAAGGATTCAAGAGATACGAACGCAAAGGCGTAGCCATCGATTTGAACCAGGTCGCAAACCTGGACATCGCTCTGACCGTCGGTGGCTCGACGGAAACCGTGGAAGTAACTGGCTCCGGCCCCATCGTGGACACCACCTCGACGCAGCTCGGCGCGGTTGTGAATGAAAGAGACGCCACGCAATTGCCGTTGAACCAGCGCGACGTCTATCAACTGCTGCAGCTTCAACCTGGCGTGCAATCTCAATTGGGCAACGATTTATTTTACGGCTCCGACAAGGCCGGCGTGGTTACCGTGAATGGTGGCCGCGGGCGTTCCAACAACTATTCGGTCAACGGAGGCGACGGCAACGACCTGTTCGCCAATTTGCCGGCCATTCAGCCATCGCCGGACAGCATCTCGGAGTTTCGGGTCATCACCAATTCGTTCGATGCGGAATATGGCCGCAATTCTGGCGCGGTGGTGAACGTGGTCACCAAATCCGGAACAAATGAGCTCCATGGCAGCGCCTTTGAGTTTTTCAGGAACAAAGTTCTGAACGCCAAGGGTTTTTACGATCCAGTTAAACCGGACTTCCAGCAAAACCAGTTTGGCGGCACCTTAGGCGGGCCAATTAAAAAGGATAAGACGTTCATCTTTGGTTCCTATGAAGGTCGGCGCATCAAGCAGGGTATTTCCTCCAATCCCGTCCCGCTCCCGACCTCCGCTAACCTGGCCGGCGATTTTTCCAACGAAACTCCCTTCGCCGGCACGTTGACCACTCCGACGGTCGCCAACGTTTTGCAAACACGCTGCGGCACAGCACTCAGTCCCGCAGCGAACACCGAACTGGCCAACATTCAGGCGGGCGCCACACCTACCCCCAACAATTACAGCATTCTGTTCCCCGGCAACCAGATCCCCACGCAGTGCTTTGATCCCCTTTCCACCGCACTGCTGAGTTATGTGCACCCCACCTCCGACGGGTTGTTCCAGAGAGCGCCCAACGAAACTGACAATGGCAACCAATTCACCATCAAGGTCGATCACGATTTAAGCAAGAATCAAAAACTCTCGGGCTACTACTACTTTGACGATGACAACACTCTTGACCCCTTCGCCAAATTTCAAGCGGCGGGCGGCAATCTCGGCAATTTTCCGGGAGATTTTGCCACTCGCACGCAACAAGTAAACGTTTCGCACACCTGGACGCTAGGTTCCACGGCGGTGAACGAAGCGCGCTTCTCCTACTTCCGTGAAGGGCAAGGGAAGTTCAACCAGCCAACGGTGACCAGCTTGGTGCAGAATTCCTGCGGAAGCGCGGCCGCGCCCATCTGTTTTACCGGCACTACAGATACTCCGCTGGTCGACAGCACCGGCGCGCCCATTACTCCCAACCCCAACTTTGGTATCCACCCTGGCCTGGGACCCACCAAAGAAGGACTGCCATTTATCTCCGTGAGTGGCGGATTTTCGCTGGGCAACAACTTCGAAGGACAGTTGCCGCAAGTGGGGAACACCTTTCAATGGTCGGATAATTTCAGCAAGATTATCGGAAATCACAGCTTGAAATTCGGCGGAGACATTCGCTATCAGAAGTTCGACCAAACCCTGTATTACAACGTGAATGGCTCGATCTCCTTCGGGCCTGGCGGTGTAAACGATGTAGCTGGCAGCGATAACTATCCGAACTACCTCTTGGGCTTGCCGAGCAGTTACAGCCAGGGCTCCGCGCAGACAGAATTGGTGCGCAGCACCTCGGTATATCTTTTCGCCCAGGACAGCTGGAAAATCAGGTCTAACGTGACGTTGAATTATGGCTTGCGCTGGGAAGTAAATACGCCGCTAGATGACATCGGCCACAAGGTGCAGACGTTCCGTCCCGGCCAGAACTCCACCATCTATCCCTGCACCATTGCGCCAAACGACCCGCTGTTCGCTACATTTGGTGGCGGCGCCAGTGCTTGCGACGCTGCCGGAGTGACGCCCACCGGTCTGGTCTTTCCCGGCGACCAAGGTGTCCCGTTGTCGCTTACGCAAACTTACTGGAAAGGCTTCGCTCCGCGGCTCGGTTTGAATTGGAGTCCTGGTGCACACGATGGTTGGCTCGGGAAGTTGATTGGCGGTCCAGGCCAAACCAGCATCAGCATGGGCTACGGGCTTTTCTACAATCCCATCGAGCAATTGGTTCTTGAACAATTCAGCGCCGAGCCGCCTTTCGGTGGCAGCAACTTTATAGTTAATCCGATATTTCAAGCGCCTTTCCTGGACCAGACCGGCACGGCAAATCCGAATCCATTTAACGGCATTCTGAATCCCCCGCGCGGATCTCCCATCGACTGGGCAAGCTTCCGCTCCATTCTGCTTTTCGGCGAATTTCCCAAAGTTCTGCGCCCCCAATATTCAGATCAATATAACCTGACCATTAAACGGGAATTACCCGGCAACCTTCTCTTTCAAATCGGATACGTGGGCACCCAGGGCCATCGGCTGCTCGCTTCCTACGACATCAACCATGGCAATCCGCAAACCTGCAACGATCTGCAAGCTATTTCTGTAGCCGCTAGCGACTCCAGTCTGACCTGCGGTCCTTTCTCAGCAGACAGCTCATACACCATCCCCGCAAATGAAATTCCCCCGGGCTTTACTCTTCATTTGCCTTATGGACCGGCGGCGACGGTTACGGGTCCGAATCCCAATCCGATTACACTCGTCGGGCTGCGTAAGTATTCATCACCTAATTGCAATCCGCTGACTGGAACGGGATGCCCGGCGGATGGAATTCCGGTCTTCTCCAATATTTTTAGCGAAGATACCGTCGCGCACTCGAACTACAATTCGCTGCAGGTGCTCCTCGAAAAACGCTTCTCGCACGGCCTGCAATTCCAGGGGGCGTACACCTATAGCAAATCTTTGGATAACGCTTCCAGCTTCGAGAGTTCGCTGAACCCGGTCAACTTTAATTCCACCTATGGGCCCTCACTCTACGACGCGCGGCACCGTTTTGTTTTCAGTTATGTGTGGGCCTTGCCGGTGCCAAAATATGAAGGCTTAACCGGCAAGCTGGTGGACGGATGGGAGTGGTCCGGGATTCTCACGTTCCAGACAGGATTTCCGATTCGCATCACCTCTTCGGACGACGTCGAGGAATTCAGCAGTATTTTCTTCGAGGCTCCCGGCGAGCCAAACCTGACCGCGCCATTCCAGACGCAGGACGTCCGGAAAAATAACGGTTACGTGTTTAACCCCGCGTTGTTCACCAATTCCACTGTGCCGCCCGGAACCATCGGCAACGCACCACGCTCTATTTGCTGCACGCCAGGTATCAACAACATCGACATGGGACTGGTGAAAGACACGCCGCTGGGTGAACGAGTGCGCATGGAATTTCGCGCCGAAGTTTATAACATCGCCAACCACGCGCAATTCTATGATGTGGACGGAAACATTTCCGACGGAACTAACTTCGGTTTTGCGCAGAAAGTGCGTCCGCCGCGACTGTTCCAGTTTGCCCTGAAGTTTTTGTTCTGACCGCTCGCAGAGGCGAGTTAAAGATCTATTCGCGGTGGGCGCATGACCGCGCTTGGTAGACTATATTGCGGTTATGGCTGCACAACCGATTCTTAACTTTTTACAGCTCGGAAAACTGACTGCAGGGAAGAGACCTGTTGGCGGCAGTGATGCCGCCAGGCACGGAGAATGTATGTCGGAAAAAATGCACGAAGGACTAAAAAAAGAAATCGCCACCTACGAAAAGCGCACGCCCAAATCAGCGGAAGCTCACAAACGCGCTCTGCAACGCATCCCGCTGGGAGTGGCCAGCAATTATCGCGCCTACGATCCCTATCCGATCTTCGTGAAGAAAGGTGCAGGCAGCAAGTTGTGGGACCTCGATGGCAACGAATACATCGACCACAATTTGTGTTTTGGCGCTTTAATGGCCGGGCACTGTCATCCCGCGGTAGTCAAGGCTATCGAAGGCGCGTTGCACATCGGCACCACTTTTGGCATGCCTCACGATATGGAGTGGGAACTAGCTGAAGAAATTTGCGCGCGCTATCCGGTAGAGATGGTGCGCTTCGGCTCCAGCGGCACGGAAGTCACCATGCACGCTTGCCGCATGGCCCGCGCAGCCACCAAGCGCGACAAAATTTTAAAGTTTGAAGGCGCGTATCACGGATTGCATGACACTGCGCTCGTCAGCGTAAAACCCAAAGCGGGAGAGTACGGCGATCCTGACGCTCCAACTTCCGTGCCCGGCGGCATGGGCGTTCCCAAAGCCTCCATCGACAACGTAACCATCGCGGCTTTCAATAATCTGGCCAGCGTGGAAAACCGTTTTAAACAATTTCCCAGCCAGATCGCGGCGATTATCCTCGAGCCTATTTTGATGAACGTGGGCTTGTGCATGCCGCAGCCAGGTTTTTTGCAGGGCTTGCGCGATATCGCCACAAAAAATGGCGCACTGCTGATTTTTGATGAAGTGAAAACCGGCGCGAAACTAGCTTGGGGCGGAGCCTCGGAGTTTTTCGGCGTGAAACCGGACATGATCTGCCTGGCGAAATCCATTGGCGGTGGCGCGCCACTCGGCGCGTTCGGCGCCAGCCGCGCGGTGATGGATCTAATTTCGCAGCATAAAGTTTTTCACGGCGGCACCTACAACACCAATCGCATTTCCATGGCGGCCGGGCTGGCCACTTTCCGCGAAGTGTTGACTCGCGATAATTACGCACACGTCGGGAAGCTCAGCAAAAAACTTACCGAGGGCTATCGCAAAACTGTGGCAAAAGTAGGTTTGCAGGCCTACGTGGTCAGCGCCGGAGTAAACGGAGCGCTGATGCTATACCCACAGGAAATTCGCAATTACCGCGATTGGACCGCCATTGATGTCGATCTGTGGCGCCATTACTGGTTTGCCATGGTGAATCGCGGCGTGCTCGCGCAGCCCTACTGGTGGGACGAGCAGTGGACCATTTCGGTGCAACACACGGAAGCAGACATCGACAAGCACCTCGCGGTGTTTGAAGAAATCGCTCCCGCGCTCGCTCAGGCGCAGCAGGAGCGCGGTGTCGCATTCGTGGGCGCAGCCGGGCATTAACTAACGTGCATTAACTAACTAAGTCGCGAATGATTCTGGCCAGCGAGCAAACCGCAGGCACGCTGACGGCTTAGCGCACCATAATCAACGCCCGGGGAAATTATGTCGACGGAAATCAGCGTGCCGCTTGTCAATGCGCCAGAAACCAGTGCGCCACATTTGCGGCGCGTTTTAGGCCGCTGGGACCTGGTTCTTCTTTTTGTCGTTGCGGTCTTCAACCTGAACGTTGTTCCTTCCATCGCCGCCAACGGCGGAGTCACCGTATGGTTATGGCTGATTTCGCTGCTACTTTTTTTCTGGCCCCAGGGCGTCGCGGTGATCGAGCTGGCGCACCGCTTTCCCGGCGAAGGCGGCGTTTATTTATGGGCCAAGGAAGTTTTTGGAGACTTCCACGGTTTTTTGTCCGGCTGGTGCTATTGGACGAATAACATGATGTACGTGCCCACCGTGATGCTGTATTTCGTGGGCGTTTCGGTGTACGCGCTTGGCGCGGGACACGAATCATTAGCCGATAATAAAATTTTCGCGCTAACCGCTTCGCTGCTGCTACTGATTATTTTAGTGGTGATGAATATCATGGGGCTGGGCGTGGGCAAATGGATCAATAATCTTGGCGCGATAGGCACCGGTATTGCCGCCGCGGTATTGATTGGATTGGGGGTCGTCGTTTGGTTGCGCTTTGGAACCGCGGTGACCTCCGCCGATTTTGCGATTCCCGCGAATCCTCGATTTGTGCTCAATTCGTTTGGAGTGATTTGTTTTGGCCTGGTGGGACTCGAGCTGGCTTCGGTGATGGGTGACGAAATCGAAAATCCGGGAAAAACTTTGCCCGGTGCCGTCGCGTGGGGCGGAATTCTTTCCGGCCTACTCTATATCGGCGCGACTCTGACGCTGCTGATCGCCGTCAGCAAAGATAACATCAGTGTGCTGCAAGGAATTGTGCAAGCCGTAAGGCACATGGCCACGCGTGTTGGCGTGGCCAGGATCGTCACGCCCTTCGCGTTTATGTTGAGCATTTCGATTGCCGGTATCGGATCGGCGTGGCTGGGCGGCTCAGCAAGAATCCCTTTTGTGGCCGGCCTGGATTCCTACATGCCCGCCTGGCTTGGTAAAATTCATCCTAGGTATGCGACGCCTTACGCCGCGTTGATCGTCCATGCCTCCGTATCCATGATTCTGGTAATTATTAATTTCAGTTTCACGGGCGCGGGAGTACAGGAAACTTTTCAAAAGCTTTTGTCGTTAGCGGTAGTGCTGCAACTGGTCCCTTTTCTTTATATGTTCGGGGCGCTGCTGAAAATGGCGTTGCAAACTCCATTCGTGCGGGGACGCTACAGCCGGACGACCTTGTTGCTCGCCGGAGCCAGCGGATTCTTGACTACCATTGTTGGTATTGCTCTGGCCTTTTTTCCCGCGCAGCAGATTACTTCGCTGCGTTCCTATGAATTGTGGATGTTCGGCGGCACGCTCTTTTTTATCGGCCTCGCGGCGTTTTTCTTTTTCATATACGGCCGGCGCAAAACGGCGCGAAAACTGGCCGCCATGGCGCCGGGTATTTAACGTTTTCGTTGGACGATTTATAAATGTATGTGACAGCACGCGGATTTGGAGGCAGTTATGCCAGGCACGGTGAAGGCGGAAGTCCGAACATACAAGAATTTCGTGAATGGTGAATGGGTAGCCGGCAGTTCCGGCGAAACTTTTCCGGTTTACGACCCCTCCACGGAAGAAGTCATCGCGCAGGTGCCTTCATCGAACGCTGCCGACGTCGATCGCGCGGTAAAAGCAGCGCGTGCCGCATTTGATTCTGGCCCGTGGGGACAGACCAACGCCGCCGAACGCGGCCGCATTTTATTCAAGCTCGCGGAAAAAATCCGCCAGAACACCGCCATGCTTGCGGAACTGGAATCGCGCAACTCCGGCAAGCCCATCGTCGAAGCCGAATTCGACATCGCCGACGTGGCCACCTGCTTCGAATATTACGGCGGCCTCGCCAACAAAGTTATGGGCCATGTAAATCCCGTCCCTGCCAATGCGCTCAGCTTCACGTTGCGGGAGCCCGTCGGCGCTGCGGGGCAAATTATTCCCTGGAATTATCCGTTGTTGATGGCCGCGTGGAAGCTCGCTCCCGCGCTTGCGGCGGGATGCACGTGCGTGCTCAAACCTGCGGAGCAAACTCCGCTGACCGCGCTCGAATTTGCAAACTGGTTCGAAGAAGTCGGTTTGCCGCCCGGCGTCGTTAATATTGTGAATGGCTTTGGCGAGACCTGCGGTGCTGCGCTCGTTGCGCATCCCGGCGTGGACAAAATCGCCTTCACCGGCAGCGCGGCCGTCGGCAAACTGATCGTCAAGAGCGCCGCGGATACCTTGAAGCGGGTAACCCTGGAACTCGGCGGCAAATCGCCGAATATTTTCTTCGAGGGCGCTGATTGGGAAGCCGCCGTCGACGGCGCGCTCTTCGGTGTGTTCATCAATCAAGGTGAAGTGTGCTCAGCGGGCAGCCGCATCCTGGTGGAAAAGAAAATCTATTCCAAGTTCGTCGAAGCCATGACCGAAAAAGCCAAACGCATCCAGCTGGGCGCGCCGCTCGAGCGGGGCACAAAAATGGGTCCGCTGGTCAGCAAGGAACAATACGATCGCGTTAGTTCTTATCTGGAAATCGGCAAGAAAGAAGCCAAAGTGGCCATCGGCGGCGGCCGCCCAAAGCAATTTGGTAAAGGCTATTACCTCGAGCCCACGATTTTTTACGACGTCGACAACAATGCGCGAATTTCCCGCGAAGAAATTTTTGGCCCCGTCGCTTCCGTAATTCCTTTTGACGACGAAGCCGGAGCGATCCGCATCGCCAACGATACGCCGTATGGATTAGCTGCCGCAGTGTGGACTCGCGACATTTACAAAGCCTTCCGGGTCGTGAAAGCGGTGCGCGCAGGAATTGTCTGGGTCAATCATATGCAGCCCACTTACGTGGAAGCCCCCTGGGGAGGCTACAAACAGTCTGGATTCGGCCGCGAATTGGGTCCCTGGGGGCTGGAAGAATATCTCGAAACCAAGCAGGTGTTCGTCAATCTCGATGAAACGCCCATCGCCTGGTATTAGCTTTAAAGGAAAAAGAACATGAGCTCCATTCAAATTAGAACCGCAATTCCCGGCCCACGTTCCCGCGCTTTAATGGTTCGCCGCGAAGCTGCGATACCGCGCGGCCCGTATCATTCCACGCCTATCTTTGCAGCCAAGGCGGAAGGCGCCATTCTGGAAGATGTGGACGGCAATCGCTTCATCGACTTTGCCGGCGGCATCGGCTGCGCGAATATGGGACATCGCAGCGCTCCGGTCATGGCCGCGATTCGCGAGCAAATCGAAAAATATTTGCATTTGTGCTTCAGCGTGACCCCCTACGAGCCCTACGTCGCCGTGGCGGAAAAGCTAAACGCGCTGGCCCCCGGAAAATTCCCAAAGAAAACTTTCATCGTGAACACTGGCGCGGAAGCAGTGGAAAATTCCATCAAGATCGCCCGCGCCTACACCAAGCGGCCCGCGGTGATCTGTTTCAACGATGCCTTTCACGGGCGCACCCTGCTGGCGATGTCGCTCACCAGCAAAACGAATCCCTACAAAGTAGGGTTCGCGCCATTCGTAAACGATATCTACCGCATTCCGTACGCCTACTGCTACCGCTGTTCGTACAATCTGACTTATCCGTCATGCAAAATGACCTGCGCTCATGCACTGGAAGACGCCTTCAAACGGCTTGTGCCCACTGATTCGGTGGCAGCGGCAATCGTCGAGCCCATTCTCGGCGAAGGCGGCTTTGTCACTCCGCCCAAAGAATTTTTCGGCATCATTCAGGAGATCTGCCGCAAACACGGCATTGTTTTCATTGCCGATGAAGTGCAATCGGGCATCGGGCGCACCGGAAAGTTTTTCGCCATCGAACATTATGGTGTGGAGCCCGACCTGATTGTCACCGCGAAATCGCTGGGCGGCGGCCTACCGATCGCCGCGGTTACCGGCCGCGCGGAAATTATGGACGCACCTGGTGTCGGCGGGCTAGGCAGCACCTTTGCAGGGAATCCGGCGTCATGCGCTGCCGCGCTGGCGGCCATCGAAATGATGGAAAGTGGCGAGTTGCTGCAGCGTTCTACCGCGATCGGCAAAAAATTTGAGGCGCGCGCGCATGCGTGGCAAAAAAAATGGCCGCTCGTCGGCGAAATTCGCGGCATCGGTGGAATGTGTGCTATCGAACTGGTGCGCAACCGCGAAACGCGTGAGCCCGCGGATACCGAAACCAAAGACATCGCCCATTATTGCTACGAACACGGCCTCATTACCATTACCGCGGGCACCTACAACAACGTCATGCGCATCCTGGTGCCGCTGGCCATTACCGACGAGCAGCTCAATGAAGGTCTGCAGGTGATGGAAGCGGCGCTAGCCGCCGTGTCGGAGCGCGCTCCCGCGCTGTCTCACGCCTAACCTGAGCATTAGACCACACGATGGTGTTCGGCCCACGTTCGCGATGGTCGCGACGCCCGCGCCGCGGAACTGTGCGGCTTATTTGTTGATGTCGTCTTTTGCTTCCAGGCGCTTCAGCATAGGTTCCAGAAACGGTTTCTGCTGGTCCGGCGCGGATGCAATCGCTAGTTTCATCTGCTTCGTAGCCTCGTCAAAATTCCCGGAAGCGGATGCAATGCGCGTCAGCCCGATGTGCGAGATCCAGCTATCCGGAAACTGCTTGGCGCCGCGGCGGTAAAGTTCAAACGCCTTGTCCTGCTGTTTCTGACGTTGCAGTCCCCGCGCATAAACATATATCTGAATGGCGTTGGCTTTATCCAGCGCTTTGGTGAGCATGGCGGCGGCCTCCTGCTTTTTGCCCATGGCGTCCAGGATGCGCGACTTCGTTTCCAGATTTTCGAATCGTTCTTCATTCTGGATGGAAGTGTCTTCCCACTTCATCGCCTCTTCGAGTTTGTAGTTGTTGTCCAGGTTCCAGTTGGCCGCCTCATCGTAGCCCGCCCAGGTAAAGCCGCCCACATTGCGTAGTTGATTGTTGATGCTGCGCTCGGTGATGGCCATGGTATCGACTTTAACGTGAAAGGGCACCGCGACTTTCCCCCAGCGCAGCGTGATGCTGGTGGAATCCATCTTCATGTCGTCGAAGGTGTAGGCAAGCGTGTCGCGATTTTCCTCGACCGCCGGTTTTACCTTGACGCGCAAAGCATCTTCTTTTTCGTCGTAGCTAAAGCTGCCCCAGGAACTGGAATTCTTCGAAAAGATAATGGTCCATTCGTCGGCGCTCGGAATCGTGTGTAAGCCGTAAGTGCCGGCTCCCAAGGGATGGCCCTCGACGCTGACATCATCGCTGAAAGAAATCGTTGTATTTTCATTGGCACCGGCGCGCCACACCTTTCCGTAAGGCACGGTTTTTCCGAACAACTCGCGGTCTCCGGCGATGGGGGAATGGTACACGATGGTGATATCCGTGAGGCCCACGCGTTGCGTTATCTGCGCCCGCTGGCTAAGCCTGGGGAGATTCAACTCCGTAGCCTGGCTCCCATTTTTAAATTGCGCGCGCGCCGGTTGCGCTCCAACAACCAGGGTAAGCAAAACAACAGCGATCAGCCCGCAGAAGTTACGCATAGAGGCTCCTTTTCGGTCGAAAAATTCCTACGCATTGCATGAGCACTAGTTAAAGGCTTGGAACGACGCGCAGAAATGCCGCCGCTATCCACATGATTGGCATAGACGCACGGAAGGTGGAATCGTAAGCAGGAGGGCGGGGAATCACCGGCCTGGCTCCTTTTACTGCGCTACGATTTTACAATTTTTACAACTAAGTGTTTGGCAGGGCGAATTACGCACACTGGTCGACGTGCGCAGCATTTTACTAAAGCGACTTAGCTATTTAATCCACACGGTTTTTATATTTGTAAATTCACGAATGCCGTTGATGCTCAATTCACGCCCGTGTCCTGAACGCTTCACGCCCCCGAACGGCACGCGCGGATCGGACGCCACCATCTGGTTAATAAATACCATTCCGGCTTCCAGCTCTTTGATGAACAATTCGCGCTCGCGATCATCATTGGTCCAGGCGCTGGCTCCCAGTCCGTAGCGGTGATCGTTAGCCACCCGCACGGCGTCTTGAGCGTTTTTCACCCGAAATAAAGAAGCGACCGGCCCAAACAATTCTTCGCTGGCCGCCGGCGAATTCTTAGGCACATTAGTGAGCACCGTCGGCGGATAAAAATATCCCGGCCCCCCGTTTGGTTTTCCGCCGGTCAAAACTTTTGCGCCCGCATCGACGGATTTTTGCACATCCGCTTGCAGCGATTCCACGGCGCCGGCGGTCGCCAGCGGGCCGACATCGGTCTTTGCATCCATCGGATCACCAACTTTCAACGATTCCATTTTGCTGACGAACGCCCGCTCAAACTTTTCGGCAATTTCCTCGGCGATGATGAAACGCTTCGCGGCGATACAGGATTGCCCGTTATTTCCCACCCGCGCTTTCACCGCGGTAGCCACCGCGTCATCCAGATTCGCGCTGGGCATCACGATAAACGGATCGCTGCCACCTAGTTCCAGCACAACTTTCTTGATGCGCTTGGCCGCGGACATCCCTACTTGCTTGCCCGCTTCTTCGCTGCCCGTAAGCGTGGCAGCCTGAATGCGCGGATCGTTCAAAATTCCGTCCACTTCTTTCACGCCGATCAGCAAGGTCTGAAAAGCGCCCTCTGGAAATCCAGCGCGCAACATGATCTCTTCGATTTTCAGAGCGCATTGCGGAACATTCGACGCGTGCTTCAGCACCCCAACATTTCCGGCCATCAAACCCGGCGCGATAAAGCGAAACACCTGCCAAAAAGGGTAATTCCAGGGCATCACCACCAAAATCGGACCAAGCGGCTGGTAATGCACGTAGCTGCGGCTGGCGGTGGTCTCGATCACCTCGTCAGCCATAAATCGTTCTGCGTTTTCCGCGTAATAGCGGCAACCCCACGCCGATTTCACCGCTTCGTCCACTGCGGAACGATAGGTCTTGCCCATTTCCAGCGTCATCAGCTTACCGAGCGATTCCTTTTCGCTCTCCAGAATGTCCGCAGCCTTGTTCATCATGCGTGCGCGTTCGGCAAAGCTGGTCTTGCGAAATGTCTCAAAAGTTTTCGCCGCCAGGCTCAACTTCGCTTCGACCTGCGCAGCCGTGAGCGGCTCGAACGTTTTTAAGACTTCTCCCGTTGCGGGATTAATAGACGCGATTGCCATGTTTACTGGGCCTCCGGAGGCTGGAACGGTATGTGCGCTTTGGTTTCGTTATAAGTCCTGCTTCTAAATTATATGTGTTCTGGAAAAAAAATGTTGGCGCCCGGCTTTCAGCTCGGAAGGCTTTGCAGGCGGGTATTTTGCGATAACGGAAGCGAGCGGGCCGGGCCCCGTTCCTACGTGCACGAGGTGAGACAAATAGGGAATTCACCGGATTGGGCTGCCGCTATTTCAAATTAAAGTGAATATTGTTCCACGGGCTACGGGCAGCGATGAACTCAGAACCACAAGGTGTCTTATCCAAACGCAACATGTTGAAAGGCTTGATAGCCGTGCGCTTAGCGCACCACTCGCGAATGCCGCGAAACGGCGCCCCAACAAGTTTCTACGCTATTTTCCCCAGGGTTTCGCGGATCAGAAATAGCTCGATTGGCTGCGTGGTTATAAATGGACGGCGCACCAACACTGGCAGGAACTACTGGGCCAGGAGGAGCACCGGTCGCTGATCCATCGCGGCGAACCCATAGAAGCCGCTGCGCGTGCCGTGAGAAATTGAATCCCGCACTAATCTACTTTTCTCATTTGAAAAAATCGCGCTGCGGGATGCGGTTATCCCCGCCCTGTGGAGGTAGTCGCAGCGCATTGTTAAGATTGGTGAACAGTTTGGCTCAAGGTTGCTTCTGGTGTTCGTTGCGGACGCTTTCAAAGGTGTGAAGAATCATGTAGGCCACCTCGGCTTGAACGCGTTGATCCAGGTTTGCGCCTTGGGCGTAATGCAAACTTTCGTTGACCTCCGGTTGTTCCAAGAGGCCCGGGGCCTGCCCGCAATACCAGGCACGAAACACGCGCGAGCTCCACATAAATCCCGCTTCGGAGCTACTGCCGTTCACGCGCGCGCCGTTGACGTACAGCACCAGATCGTAGGGCACCTTGTCCACCAGCTGGACATCTTGCACCGCCTTTAGATTCTTTGCGTAGGTTGCCACGATCGCTTCAGGGGTATTTTTTTCCGTCCAAAAATAAATGCGGATCTTGCCGCTGCGTGGAGCCAGATTGATGCAAGGCGATTTGCCCGCGCTCGATAACGCGGAAAACAGCCCGGGCGGAAGACTCGGAGCGCTGCTCACGGGACCGGCCCCCCCGTTGGAATTGTTCGCATTATTCGCATTGTCGCCCTGGTCGCTGCCAATCGCATTTCCGGTGGCGTTTCCCGCATCGCCGGCGCTGCCGGTATTCTCTGCTGCCTGATTTTGCGAATCCTGCGCCGCCGCATTTGGCGACTGGCCCGCTTTTGAAACGCTGATCGGCGCGGCCTTGCGCCACGGCAAACGGTGCGCGGTCACGCCAATCGCCAGCAGCACCAGCACACCAGCCACCGCTCCCACCACAACCCACCGCCAATATCCCCACGTGGGAAAAAAGTCCCTGCTTACATTCCAACCGGTGCTGTGCTCGTTCCAGGTGGCAATTACGTCAGCATATTTATTGTCCGGCTTTTTCGCTGGGGTCTTGAAAGAGTCGACTAAATTCTGGACCAGGTCTTCTTTCGGTTTAGCGGAGGTCTCAATTTCTGTTTGGCTGACTACGACAGGTTTCATTCCACTTGGCTGTTCGACGGTGGTCTTGGCTGCGGCAGATTTGACCGGCGCTTCTAGGGGTATCTCTCGCTCACGCGCAGGAGCAGCACTTTTAGCTCCCTCTCGATCTGCCTCCAATGCCTCTAATTCGATTGCAGGTTGCGCGGCCTCCGCGGAAGCAGTTTTCATCGCGATCCATTGCCTGATGTGGTCGCGCGACGCCTCGGGAAGATCTACAAACGTCACTCCAACTTTTTTCGCGGACTGGTCTCGCCACGTGACCCGCCCTTTGGCTTCAAAGTGGCGCCCCAGTTCGGGCATTTCGAAATCGACATCCACGTATTCGCCCGGCGCTTCCGAACCAACAAGATCCAGCGCAACGCCGCCTTCACTCACGTCATTCAATATTCCATCGGTGCCCGAGCCGCCCAATAGCACATACAGCCGCGGCCTAACCGCCCGTCGCTGATGCACACGGCGATCCGCGCCCTGCGCCCCAGGCTGTCGTCCGCCATCCTGAGTCGAATTACCCATTAACGCGATGTTACGTGATGGTGAAAACCCAGGCAACGCCAGTATCGTGCCAATTTCCCCGGCCCACGAGGCTCTCCCCGGTTGCTGCACTCGCAGCAAACTAAACAGACGATAGCCAGTCCACAACTCGTCGCTGCCACGCCGTTCGGACCTAAACGTGTCACCCGTATGTTCTATGCGGCAGGTCTTCGGGCCGAACCCGCGCTTATAGTCCGAGGCAGCTCCCGACGGATCACGATTATGCGGTTTCGACCCGCGAATATCAGAGTGATCAACCGTCGCGAAGACTACCTCGACCACGACTTGCGCTGCCTCCTAAGAGCAAGAAGAAAAAACAAAGAAAAAACAGTTGCTCGTAGTTGACAGGTCATTCCATATCAGAACTAATCGGGAGTTTGCCCCTTCGCTGCCTAAGTACAAGTACAATGCCTGCGTATTTAGAGGGAGGACGGTATGAACTGGGCCCGACTCGTTGTGGTCGTTGTTGGCGCCGGTGTCGTCACGTCACTCACCGACTGGTTCTTCGCCGGAGATTGGATTCATCGACGCTACACCTATCCCGAAATCTGGCGTCAGGGTGCCGAAGGGAGAGCGATTGCTCTGACCAGTCCGCTACCTTTTCTGACCTGCGGTGTCTTTGCCTATGTCACCGCTCGGCTGGGTCTTCATTCTGTATCGGGCGCGGTCAAGCTGGCTGTTTCGGTGTGGCTGATCGGGCCGCTGCCGCTGATCCTCACTAATGCCGCGTTTATGAAGCTACACCGGGTTTTTGTCGTGTCTTACTCTATCGGCTGGTTAATAAAGCTCATGATCGTTGCGGTGGCACTTGGCTGGTTCCTGAGTTGACGCCGAGCAATGTTCGGCAAGGAGCTGGACCGGGACTGGAACTCATACCTCTACTCTGCTGTGCTCAGAGGTGCAGGTCTTTGCCAGCCGATGGCTAGTGCCCGATTAGCGCTTACCGGAAACTGACCGCCTTCCAGATAACTGCTTGCCTTGACGCCAGCGATTCTGGAGCGTACACCATAAATTAGAAGCCCAGCTGCTCTGGCGTTTTTTCGGAGGTCCCCATGCCTCGCTATGAGTTCTACTGCGAAGATTGCAAGAAGCCATTTGAAATAATCCTTACTCTTGCGGAATACGAAAAAGGCAACATCAAATGTCCAAAATGTGGCGGCAAACACGTACATCAGGAGGCCGCCGCCTTTTTCGCCGTGACATCGAAGAAAAGCTGAAAGAAACCGCGAGCCCTTTCTTTCAACGAAGAAACACTAGAACCACGGGGTCAGCACGCCGCAATCCCAGGTCCCCGGAGCCTGTTTGTGACATCTGGAATACGTCGGTGGCGCGCAACACATTGATGAGCGCTTTCTTCGTCTGCATCACGTAGTTTTCGATTAGCCGACTATACATCCATGTAACCTGCGACCTCGCCTCGCAAGAGGAATCCTGACGGTGGTGCGGTGTTTGGAAGCTCTATCACACAATCCGTAGCCGTCAATGGCGGTGTCATACTATCTATGATGAATAAGGCGCACTGGGCCAAATTGTGCGGTTTCACGAGCCTTGGGTGTTCTTCATTCTTTTGGGCTGCGCTTTTACTTCGGCTAATCGTTACGGTCCCGCGTTTTGACTTCTCGTTTTATTTTTTCCTTGGGCAATGGGCCCTTGCGATCGTGTTAGCGTTGGTCGCAGCGACTTTAGGTTCAAATCGCTGGGCCTATGCTGCCCTCTTGCCTATTCTCAATTGGCTGGGGTCCTTTTACGTGGTTGGTGGCTGAGGCATGAGGGAGTCGCTTGACTCGCCACTGACCTGCACCGCTGGTTTGGCCTATTGCCAAATGTGCGTCAGCGTCCAGTTTTGGAGAAGGGCCTTCTCGGGATGTATGGGCATACGTTGGACGGAACGAACATTCAATCAAGACCCAACCAAGTTCCTGTCTCGTCGGTTTTCACTGCTATTCCCACCTGCCGCTTCGTTAATTCCTCTAGAAACCTCTCGCGTGGCAGCCAATCGGGCAAAGGCACCATTCCTCGATAGGCTACTTCTCCTCGAAGAATCATTTGGGTAGCGAGCGACGGCAGAATAGATGGGATCACTTCCCCACGTTCGTTAGCGAATACACTTAAACACATGTTCCGGTCAGCGTCGTTATTCTGACCGGAGACCTCAACCATTACGCCTCCCTGTGAAGTACCAAATAAAGATGCTGCATAGATGAGGATCTTGGACATTGGCAATAGCCAATCTGCATTCTTGAGCCTCAAGAGTTTTTTGAATTCACGTAGGCCCGACATAGTGCGATTTAATATGTCTAGCTCTGAGCCGATCTTGAACTCTACAGTCTTAACGTTGAAGTAGAGTGGCTGGAGGAAATAATCAGCGATGTCGACGACAAAATAGACCCATCGATGTCCCATTGGCGGCGGAAAACAAACTTGCTCGCGTCCTGTCCAGCCGTGCACAATCTTTTGACCGGCGCCCTTCGGTATGGAGAATTCATTTCCGACGGTCGATAGCAAACAGAGGAAGGAACCACGACCCCTTGGATGCTGAGTACCTGGACTAATAAAAATCCTTGTTCGCTGAATCGAAGGAATTTCTTGCTGGCAATACTTGGTCAGCAAAGAGGACATGCCCGGCACCACTGAACACCCAACGAATGCTGGAATGCCAGCCTCTTTGACTGCGGACGCTATCTGATAGCATCTCAGAACGAAGTCCCTATCATCGGCGACATCGACGTAGGCGACACGTTTTTCAATGCAAGCCCGAAGAAGGTTCAAGGATTGCCCCTGGTAAGGACCAATACACGAGACGAGAACTTTGGCGTCATCAATGGTTGAGAGCACCGAAGCATAATCGTTTACATCTGATTCGACCATTCGTACCCGTGTCTCGGAAGAGTGAAAGGCTTTGGATTTCGGATGCCGTGAGGCGACGATGATTTCTGCCGACGAGTATTTCAGGAGGTCCTCGACCACAAGATGACCAAAGAAACCGTCTCCACCATAGACCACCACTCTCGGCAGGCTAGGCTCTAGTCGTTTGAAGCCAGTTTTGTCCAGCTCATACACACGTTCGAGCAGCGCGGAGTCATCGCGCAAGATGTCTTCTTTCTGTTTATTGAAGAGCGGGCGCAGCAGCCAAAACAATGGTGCAAGGAACCAATGGAAATTGAAGGTAATAGTCTCAATTTGCGTCAGGTTTCCATCTGGACCTTCCATGAGGCCCTCGACGCGCATCTTTGCCAACGGGGCGAGGAATTCGTACCAATAGCGGTTTTCATCAACAGGCGCGCCACGAGCTTTAATTTCCTGTCTCAATCCATAAAAGAGACTAGTCAAGCGGTACTCGACGTAATCTGGCCTATGAGCAATGATTCTTAAGTTTCGAAACCATCGCTTGTGCAGAGTGCAAACATGATCGAGGTCCATTATGTTTTCGAAGACGAAACGGCGACTAGTCCTCACTTTGTGTCGAAAAATCAGAGTGGTCTGCAAGGTCTGGCGATTATAGACCCCGCTGGAACTTATTGGGATTAGTTGGTTGCTGATAGTTTTATGGGGTCAATGCCTGAGTAACGCAGAAATCGTACATGTGAAATTGGTCGCCTGGCACATCTCCGGTAACCCGACTACACAGGAGTTAGCCGCGCAGTTCTAGTCGCTGCTCACTGTAGCCATTTGCACTCTCTGATTATTCCACGTTCGTCACTGAGCCCTGCGTATCCATTCTTGTCGCCCACGTCTTCTACTAGCACATCGTAAACCCCGGCCATCCGCATGCACACTTAATCGCAAGGTCAACCCGGGCAGGATTTCTGGCAGGTCACCGAAATGCATGTTAGGTTGATGCGCGTAGTAGGTTGAGAGCCACGCATTTGAATATTCTGGCTCGTGCGCCAGAAGAGTCTGCCATGACGCGTACCCGTACTTGAAGAAGTCCCCTGCTTTTAGCCAGTCGCTAACCGTCGAATACGTGCCTGTTTTGCGCCAACTGCAATAATCCTCGTTCGGTCGCCCATCACACGAAACAATACATCTGCCGCCCAAGCTACGATGGCCAGCCGATATGGTCCTGCCGATCTTTTTCCAGCGTCAATCCCTGGGCGGCACTTCATCGCAAAATCGAGACCGCTCTGAGTGAATAACCGCGAGTTTCCGAATGATCGTAGAAGTATTATTTTCACGAAGTGACGGCGTCTCGGTCGAGTTCATCGCACATGCCCAACTCGTGGGTTTAAAAGTAGGGCTCCTGCGTCTTACGAAAAAACTCTTCTCAGGGTACGAGATCACACTCCGACGTCGGCAGTATAACGACGAATGGAAATCGACAAACGTACGGGTCGGACATAAAATTGATTGTGACTCAGCGGGTTATTTATACTCGTTCCATCTACTTGTGACCGGCGCGGATTTCTGGATCGTAGAATTTCCCCCTCCTGAAATTGAAGATGCTTTAGGCAGACTGCTAATGGAATGCAGCGTTTGTCGTCATCGCGAAGTTGTGCCTTTAAAGCCGGTGGAACTGAGGGCTTTTGAGGTATATAGATGCGTTGCGCGCGCCTGCATTTAGTGTTCCGCGCCGTCAATCTGGGTTGAAGCTCCGTCGGAAAATCAGTTGATGCCGATGTCAGAGCTCGAACCTGCACCCAAAACAGAATTTTTGCCAGCACGAGCAAGCCCGCGCATGAAATCGAGGCTCTTAGCTTGCGTTCGTCAGCGAGGGTACCACGAGGAGCCTGTATACGAAGACCTATCAGGAGGTGGTGTAAGTTTTCGCAGCCGAACTCAATACGCTGAAGGGTCGCGGATCGAAATCGCCGTTCCGTTTAGGCCGGGAACCAAAGCCATATTTGTGCCCGGTCGAATCGTATGTTCGGTACCCGTGAGGGGTGTGGGGCTTTTTAGGCATGGGGTGTCTTATCTGAGAGTTCCTCCCGAATCCAAGTCTGATCCCGAACCGTAGGCCGCAAGCTCGTTCCAAAAACTTTAAAACGTGAAGACTCCTGTCGCCAGTTCCGTTTAGCGCGTAACGTGAGGCTTACTGGCCACAGAACAACACTTCGCCATAAGGTCTGAGGCCCGCCGTGCTAGCGGACTTCCATCTTCCAAAGGCTCGAATTGATGTACCGGCCCGCCTGATTTATTCGCCATTCTTAAAGGGCGTCAACACCAGCGATTGAATTCGAGCCAGTGGACGGTCGCTGCGTAGACCTGGGCGGAAATCTCGCCGCCCTCTGGATACTGAACGAATTCGCCGTAAGCGGACCTGATGTCGGCTTCGGCGATCTTTTCAAACTTGAGCCGAAGCACTTTGCACGCAAGCGTATATTGCGACACGGCCCGAAGCGGCGGCTTCTTTGGAATGGGTGAGAGGGTTGCTCCTTTAGCGTTTCCTTTGAAGGATTCAAAAAGTTCGCGCCTTCGCTCGGACTGCGTGTAATTCGGGTTCTTAATTTTCAGCCAGCCGCTGACCGTGGCGTATGTTCCGGTCTATGTGGAAGATTGTTCCGGCGTCTAGCCCAACAGAAACGTCGAGTTTTACGGTTCAATGAAGGCTCTTGAAGCCAAGAAGCAAAACAACTGGAACTGCTAGCGGAAAGAATTATCAATCGCCTGCAAGACTGAATAAGTTAGAGCGAGCTAAGATGCGGAAATTCATTGCATCCGTTGCGGCACTGGGCTAGCATGCGCAAATCTGAGGCCTCAAGCATCCGCCGTTGCCATTTATATCAAATTATCTTATCGCGGCTACTCGCGACGCCATGGACGGGATACTCGATCTCAAAAAACCAAAGGAGCCATTCTATGAATGGGCTAGGGAAGAGTTGTGTTCTGGCACTTCTACGCGGGTTATATTCACTTTTGTGTTCGGCCATATTACTTTTCGTCGTAGACGGGGCGACGCATGCGCAGGGGCAGGCGCTGTTTACGCGGCATGTGCGGGAAGCCACCGTGAATGGACAAGTCAAGGCCATCGGGAAACTCTCCGCAACGCAGACGAGGCGGCTGGTACTGGCGCTGCCGGTCCGCAACCAGGCAGCGTTGGATGAGTTCGTGAAGAATTTGTATGATCCGACGAGCCCGTCCTATCACCAGTTTCTTACCGTAGAGCAATTTACGGCGGCGTTTGGACCGAGCGAGGAAGATTATGGCGAGGTGATTCATTTTGCGGAGGCGAACGGGCTGACGGTGGTGGGGACGTCGCGGAATCGGCTGAATGTGGATGTGACCGGCACGGTGGAGATGATTGAGGCCGCACTACACGTGAATATGAAGGTTTATCAGCACCCAACCGAGGACCGGACTTTCTTTGCGCCGGACCGGGAGCCGACGCCCAATGTTTCGGTGCGGCTGTGGCACATATCCGGCTTGGACAATTATTCGATACCGCATCCCGCGGGGCTACACAAGAACAAGGGAACGAATCCCACGGCGACTACTGGATCGGGACCGTCGGCGTCTTTTCTCGGGAGTGATATGCGCGCGGCTTACTATGGCGCGACGGCGCTCAACGGGAGTGGGCAAACGCTGGGACTGCTGGAATATTACGGTACGGATTTGACGGACCTGACCACGTATTTCAAAAACGCCGGTCAAACGAATCATGTGCCGATCACACTGGACTCCACGGATGGAACCAGCACAAGCTGCATCTCTCCCGGTTGCGATGACACCGAACAGACGTTAGACATGACGCAAGCGATCGGGATGGCTCCGGGGCTTTCGCGGCTGGTGATGTATGTAGGTTCGACGGATGCCGCGATTTTCAATGCGATGGCTACGGCTTCCCCGCTGAATGCGCAATTGAGTTCTTCGTGGACGTGGAGCCCGGCCGATCCAAGCACGGACAATCCGTATTTCGAGGAGTTCGCTGCGCAGGGACAGAATTTGTTTCAAGCGGCGGGCGACAACGGCAAGTGGACGGCGACACGAACTGGTTCGGAGATTTACCCAGCGGATGATGTGTATGTCACCACAGTAGGCGGAACGGACTTGACCACCAGCAGCGCGGGTGGTGCGTGGAGTTCGGAATCAACCTGGGTTGATGGCGGAGGCGGAATTTCGCCGAACAGGTTTGCGATTCCTTCGTGGCAGACAGCGGCGGCGAATTCTTGCGCGAGCTGTTCGAAGACCTATCGCAACGGACCGGACGTGTCGGCCAATGCGAATTTCACTTTTTATGTTTGCGCGGATCAGACAACCTGCACGGCTAATGAATACGGCGGGACTAGCTTTGCGGCCCCAATGTGGGCGGGATATTTAGCGCTGATCAATCAACAATCGGCGGCGAGCGGGAATGGTCCGCTGGGATTTATTAATCCAGCGCTGTATTCGATTGGCGGGGGATCGAGCTATGACAGCGATTTCCACGACATCACCAGCGGGAGCAATGGATATTCGGCGACTGCTGGTTATGATTTGGCGAGTGGCTGGGGGAGCCCGAACGGTACAGCGTTGATTAATGCGCTGGCACCGACATCGACGTCTCCTAGCTTCAGCATTTCCGCTTCGCCTAGTTCGGTTTCGGTGGTGCGGGGGAGCAACGGAACATCTACCATTACGGTCGCTACGTCGGGAGGATTTGATTCGAGCGTGGCGTTGTCGGCGAGTGGACAACCATCTGGCGTGACGGTTAGTTTTAATCCGGCGTCATTTGCTGCGCCGGGTTCGGGCAGTTCGACGATGACCATGGCGGTCGCGTCGACGACTGCAACGGGGACGTATTCCATCGTGGTGACCGCCATTGGGGGAGGTACCACGCACACGACGACGGTCACGCTGACGGTGAGCGCGGCTGTGTCTGGTAGCTTCACACTGTCGGCTTCGCCGAGCAGCTTGAGCATTACGCGGTCCTCTTCTGGAAAATCGACGATTACGGCGACGCCCGCGAATGGGTTCACCGGCAGCGTGACGTTGTCGGCTTCGGGGCTGGGGACTGGAGTTACAGCTACGTTCAGTCCGAATCCGGCTACCGGCATTAGCACGGTGACGTTTACGGCTAGCAGAACGGCGACTACGGGGACACGGACCGTGACGATCAATGGTGTTTCTGGATCGGAGACGCAGACTACGACGATTAGTCTGAGAGTGCGGCGTTAATCCTAGCGGGCGGCGTGGTGCATAGTTCGCGCGTAGCGTGATTGAACACGGCGCCGCCTGCTGAGTCTTGCGTCGATTAACAAAGAGGAGTTGTGCAGAAACGTCTGCACTTCTACGTCAAACCCGCCCTGTTGCTCGAATCGCATCATTTTAGGCTGTGATGAGTTGGTCCTAACAACGACCAACAGGCGAGGCACGCGGCTTAATACGTTTTCCCTTTCAGGGCTTTTTCGAGGGATTATCGGCGGGTTTTTCGGGTGCTTGCGGAGGACGGTCTGATTTCTGAGTCTCAACGGAAACGACGCTAAAATTGCCGGCGCTGTCACGAACTTGAGTGGTCTTGGTCTGTTGCGTACCTGCGGCAGCATACTGCACGACGTATTTCGTTTTTGCCCTACTTTGCAGACCATCACTCGGGGTGCCTAGGTTAGGTTCCTCGACCTGCTGCTCTGTTTTTTCTCCGGTTGAATCCTTTTTCGTGATAGTCGTGACCCGCCGGTTTAGTTGTAGAGTGCCGTTGCCGGACGAGCCAGGGAGTTGCGTAGAATATGTATCAACGGTACGGCTTTTTTCTCCTGCGGCGGTTTCTGTTTCTTGTCCCACAGTGCGGGATAGTTCCGAAAGTTTGCCGTTGAGGTCAGGGCGCGAAATGCGCTCTTCGGTGGTGCGATTCTTGCCATCTTCCTTAATGGTTTGTTCTTTCACTTCGCCTACTTGCCAGTTTCCGTTGCCATCCGGAACGAGCAGGGTTTTCTGCACTGCGACGGAGTGGTCGGCGTTACGCTTTTCGAGTTCGTGCGTCTGCTGAAGCGTACTAAAGCCGCCGTTGCCGTCGGCCTGGTAGAGTGTGGTTTTCGTCTCCTGCGTATCCGGGCTGGACTTGGTGGTCTCCGCGACCTCGCGCTGCACAACCTGGAAATATCCGTTCACATCAGAGTTTGAAGTCGTGCGCGTTACCTGCTTATCACCGCTCGTTGTCGTTCGGGCATCCTCTTCCGTTACCTGGGACAGTTGCCTTCGTCCATTGCCGTCCCACCTATAGGTGCGCACCACGGTTCGTGTCGTGGAATCATTTACGTGGATGGTCTCTGTCTCCGTATCGGAATCGGGTTGGTAATGGCCATCAGGCCCGAGCACTTCTACCCTTTGTTTATCGACACTTCGGTTGCCGGACTTAGTGTGACTTTCCATCGTCCGCGCCGGATTGGTGTTTTCGGCTTTGGATTCCGTCGTGGTCGTCCAAGATTCATCGCCCTTATTGGACTGAGAATCCTGCGCCCGCGCGACGACAAATGGACCGACGCATAGAACAATAACAAGCAGCGGCTTCACGAAAAGCCTGATGGCAGCGAGCGAGAAATGATCTTCAGATTTTAGAAATGCCATGTGGTTGCTCCTGCAATTAGCAGCTGACCTTTGCCTCGAATCCTTCAGAATCTCCAGCATAACCCATTACTGTTGCTCACTGTACCTAGCAAAAATGTGTGTCCAGATTCTGTAATCGATGCTATCCAACCCTCGTTACGCACTCCGAAATAATGCCTCAATTTCCGAGTGAGAAAGTTCTTGGGTTCCTTCAGATGTGGTTGTTTCCACAATAAACCGACGTTCGTACTTGGCTGAGTGTACAAACCCAGTTCCGAGAGCACCGCTCGTTGTGTAGGTCACAGTTACTTCACCGTATCCCAAGTTTCTGGTCCACGTTCCCACAGGCGAGTAATCCTGTCCGGCAATAACCGTGAATTCACTTCCGGTTAATAACGCTGCCCGTTTGTTACCGTCCGCAATCGCCGCTTCTCGCGTTGCATACCAGCGTTCCTTAATCGCAACGCGGTCCTCGCGGTCCTTTATTTCGTAGAACCAAGACATAAGTTTGTATCCTTTGGGTTGGGACGAATTGTACACCCAAAACGAAAAACGCCCCGCTATCCGATTAAGGACGGCGAGGCTGTAATGACCAACCAAGCCCCGAGGATAAGCGTCACTCACAGCTATTGGAGATAGGTAACCGTCGCATTGGCTTGCACGGCGCGCGGGATCATCAGCGCAAAGCTGTTATCGAAGACTAAATACTATGTGTCTGCTCCAGTAGACAAAACGACCTTAATGGATCGACCTTTGGTTTGCCGTTCACCTCGCGCACTGCGACGTTCTTGTCACAAATGACTTCGGCCAATATCAGGCCCTTCGAATCATCAATGTTCTGGGCGAACGTCGCCGTCGGAGGGCTCAAGTGCTATCTTACGGTCAGTTCAGGAGACGTTTCGTTCCGTCTTACTGACTCTCGAAAGAAAGGTTTTCCTAACTGCGGAGATAATTTTGCACCCACATTGGAAATACTACATTTTTACTACAATGCGCCTTTTTAGGGCTTTTGAATCTTTTACGTATTCCCTGGAAAACAATATAAAATCATGGGGTTATCTCTCTCCGGGCCTGTAGCTCAGCGGTTAGAGCAGCGGACTCATAATCCGTTGGTCCCAGGTTCAAATCCTGGCGGGCCCACCAATTCTCACTTTTGAAATTATTTTCTGGCCTCGATCATTGCTTGCATAACCATTTTCTCTTTCCACTACGTTGGGACTTCGAGCGAATTCCGGGCTCTTCGCGCATTAATGTGATATATAAGCGCCAATTACGGGAGGAACTCCCATGGCTAGTTTTTGTTCGAAGTGCGGGGCCGAGCTGTCTCCGGACACCAGATTTTGCCAAGGTTGTGGCGCGCCCACTGGTTTTACGGCGGTGCCAGCCGCGGCCGTTCACGCTGGGCAAGTTGCCCTTGCACCAGCGCCTGCCGTTACCGCGCCATCCAGCGGAACTGTAAAAGTCGTCCTGATTATTATCGGGGTGATCGTTGGCCTTGGCATGCTGACGGCGGTTGCCGTTATGTTCGGACTGTGGCGCATTTCGAGGTCGGTGCATGTCGACCGGGCCGGAGGTATGACCATAACCACTCCGGCAGGAAAATTCTCGAGCGGACGGACTTCCACTGCCCATCTAAGCGAATCGGAAGTGGGTGCGCCAATCTATCCGGGCGCCGTCGCTGAAGAAGGCGGTTTTAAGTTGGGCGGAGACAGCGGCACCATGGCTACCTACGTCTTCAAGACTTCCGATTCAGTTCAGCAGGTGCTGGCCTTTTACCGCGACAAGTTCGGACCCAAGACCAGCGTGATAGAAACTCCACAAGGTGGCATCGTGACCGCCGCCAAAAATGATAACGAAGGCGTTATGGTGACCGTCGGCCACGATGAACATGAAGACAAGACTTCCATCGCCATCACTCACACTACTTCGACGAAAGAAACTCGTTAGCCTCCTGAAAAGCGCAGAAGTTTGCTTCCTCCGCGTTCTACAAAACGGGTGGCCTACCCTTGCTGATTTTGCAAAGGGTGGGCTCCGGGAACCCAACGCAATTTGCTTTCTTACAGACGCCCGAAGGTATAACCCACCGCGATGGTGTACTGCGGCACCACGTTTCTTCCGAATTCCTGATCCATGTTGTGGACCCAGTGAAGATCAAACTGCGGCTTGACGAAAATGTTCGGTTTCACGTAGATCTTCACACCCACCGCGCCATGCAACTGAAAATGATTGGCGCTCGCGAAGAAGGAACTCTGGTTATTGCAGATCGTGGTGGTGGCGCAAGCTTGCTGGCTGAAATATAAGGACGTTTTCTCGCCGCCAACTCCGCCTTCTAGTACGGGAACGATTCGAGCTTTTGGCGAGAGTGGCTGATACACAGCGTTAAAATCGTAAAACGCGGGCCGGGCATTGATTCCAGCGGCAGGCAAATACGATTGTTGCGCGAAACGAAATGCGTACTCGCCATTGAAACCTAGATGCGCCCCGAACATGTAGTCCGCGCCGAAGACACCAAACAGCCCGCCCATGCTCTGCGCTGCTTCGCAGTTCCCCGTGAAATTATCGAAAATAAATTTCGAAGCACATCCGGAAGTTGTCCCGGCGCTATTGGTTGCCGTGCCCAATCCAAAGTACGCGCTGAGCTCCTGAGCGCGCGCATGATTGGCCATGATCAACATTCCGAACGATAGCAACACACTGGTACGAAATATCAACTTGGACAAGGCTGTTCTCCTTATTGAAGCTCTTAAAATGAGTTGCGTGCCCGATTTGGAATCGAATCGCTGAACGGAAGATTTAGATCGTCGCTGTCTCCCTCGTACTTTGGCCCGCACAAGATAGATGGCGCGCCCCCGCTTGAGGGTTGTTCAAAAATCAAAAATTAAAATATTTTTGGTGCGTAAAGAATAGCGCCCATAAAATGTGAGCGAGTGGGCGCGTGAATTAGCGGCTGTTGAGAAAAAAGCTGAAGAATTTACCAACTCTTTGGAACCTTTTTATTATTTTGCAGGAATAACACGAAGAGGGAATTGCGCCTGCTTGGTGCCGTCACAGCGCAGGCCAGTCGCACGGTCAGAATAGAAGTGGTATTTATTTTTTAGCGACGTTCTTTTCAGCTGGGTTCAGCCTTCGTTTAGGGCGGAGTGTTCCGAAATGTTTTGCTCCGAAAGCGATCCAATCTGCTTTGCTACCAGGAATAACCGATCTCGTTTTTCAGCGATTCCATCCGCTAGCGCCACTTCCGGCGTGGATGTTTGCGCCAATGCTCGACTCCATGCCTGCACAGTATGACTTGCCGACGGCATATCCAGAGCCCGGCCCACCCATCCGCAAGTGCACATCGTAGTCGATTCATTGTCCGTGGGCTCATCCTGTTGATTGGTCAAGTTTTCATTGAAGCTCAAGAATGCCGAAGACAATAAGCGCAGACACCAGGGACACTCGAAGAGAATTACGTGAGCAAATCGCTTTTCCTCGCCGTGCACGGCTATCCTCCTGCTTCACGCCGACTGGGGGGACAACCAATGCGAAAGCGAACGCACAAAGGATAATTTACCGAAATGTGGTGCACCATACAGAAGATACCTCACCCATATAAACGAACCCAATTCTTGCATCTGCGAAGGCTGGAACAGTGAGAGTAACTGCGACTTATTTTTACCGTTTAGAGCAACGGCTCCGCACTGCCGGTCAAAATAAAATAGGCATCAGGACTACGGAGACACGCGGTCTTTGGACTACTTGGCGCGGGAGTGTTTTAATGAGACGCGAAACGACGGAATTTGGCCGCCGCCGCTGGTTACATTAGCCAAACCTGTGGCGCTAAGACGCGTCAGATAGCCGGCCAGTTTTCCTCGGAATAAATAAGGCGCGAAGTCTACCAGCATGTCGCGAAATTCCACTTCGCCGCTTGCCGTTATGTACGGAAACACTTCGCGGCGGATCGGAATGCGTTCCTGGACGATCCAGGAAGCTCCATTATTTTCCGGACCCGGACTCGAAATCGCCGATTGGATGGCGTTTTCCCAGGCGCTGTCATTGGTTTCCCAACCGAGAGTGACTCCCGTGCCGCCATATTCGTCGCTCGGTTTCAGGACCAGGTTCTCGCGCTCCTTGCGGATATATGCGAGCAAATCGATGGATTCGCCGTGGTGCATGGTGCGCACATCCGCAACTACGCGCGTCCACGGAACATGATTCGCGATGACTTTGCGTTCCGCTTGCGAAAAAAGCGCTTCGTTTCGTTCGTCCGTTAAAACTGCAAAAAAAGTTTTAACGTGAGGAATCTTGCACCGAAGAGAATTCGCCACGCACACCGCATTCGCGGTGTAAGCGTTTACTAAAGCCGCGCATTCGGCGGGCTTCGCGACGATGTCGTTGATCAACACGCGGCGATACACCAGGTCGATTTTTTTGCCATGAGCGCTCAATTTTTGTCCGTCGAACGTCAAATCACGCGGGTCCGCCACCAGCGTGGGCACACCCATTTTCTCAAAGCGCGCCTTCAGAATTTCAAATTCGCTCCACGTAGGAACGCCCTTCCAATCCACAATAGCGATTTGCGGCCGCTTGCTCGTGCCTCCCCAATCGACATAACTCAGCACCAGCGCGTCGAGCAGCTTGGCGCTCAGCGGGTAGCTATGTACTGAGTATCGTTTTGAAAATTGCGCCATCACCGGAAGTTCTCTGAAAATCTCGCCCAGCGTTTCCGAATAGCCTGCGCCTGCCGGCGATTCGCCATTGTATTCGGCGAATTTCAGGGATTCGGGTAGCAAAAATGCGTCCAGCCGTGAAGCGGTGCTTACTCTTCCGTTTCCGCCGGGCAAACGCGCCAGCCGCGCTTCTTCGGGACGCAAATGAAATTGCGTGAACAGTTTTTCATCCGCCAGCACCGCGAGAGCTACACGCTCTCCCAGTTCCGCAATAGTCTCGGCCACCGGGCGCACGCGATCTTCATCTTGCGGAGAAAGAAAGAAGGGTCGAAGAAAAGGGCAGTGCACCCGATCGCCAAAGGTCAGTTTGGCGGCCCGCAACTCCATCAAGAAATTGTCCGCGAAGGCGCGATCATTCTGGAGCGCTGGACGCAGCAAAGCGTCCCAGTATTCGGCAGCATTGCCCGTAAATTTTGGCGAAGCGGTGCTCATTTTATTTTCGGCTTGATGGGGCTGGCGGGCGCAGCTGTGGATGCAGGTGCTGCAGCAGGTGCAGCAGCAGGTTCTGGGGCAGCCGAACCTCGCGGTGGTTTCGGAGCCGATGACTTTTCCGCCGTTTGTGCTGGCCTGGTCTGCGACTGCGCCGCAGCAGCCTGCGTTTTTAATTTTGGCGCGCCAGTGAAACCCGCAACCCCGCCTTCCTGACTTCCCGCCTTAATGTCAACCATCTCTTCCCAACGTGGCCACGAATTAGAAACATCTCCGCCCAGCGCCCGATCAATCACCAGCCGCGCCATCTTATCCACCACCTGCTCGAAATAAAATTCGGTAATGCGGTCGCGCTCAAAATCCGGCGCAGGATTCAGAAAATCGATGGCGTACGGCACGCCATCCTGGATCGCAAACTCGATGGTGTTCATTTCGTAGCCCAGCGCCAGATTAATCGTTTGCGCATCTTTAACCACCCGCTCCCCAATCTCCGCGGAAAGATATTTGTGCTCCACAATGTACCTGCGTTCCTTCGGATCGTAATGCACCGGCAAAATGTCCATTTTGCCAAACGTGAAGCAGCGCACATATTGCGTGAAATCAATGAATTCCTGCAGCGTCATGCAATACGGCGAGGTCTGATCGTAGGCCGCCCACAATTCTTCCTTGGTGTGCACCTTATATACGTGTTTCCAGCCGCCGCCCGAATAGGGTTTCAGAATCGCCGGCCGCCCAACATAATCCAGCAAAGCGTCCCAATCGATAGGATATTCCAGGTTGTGCAACGATTCCGCATTAATATCCACATCTTTCGGATAGCCTTTTTGCGGCAATAACACCGTCTTCGGAATAGCTATGCCGAGTTTTGCCGCCACCGAATAATTAAAGTATTTATCATCCGCCGTCCACCAGAAGGGATTATTGATGACGTAGCTGCCCTGCAGCACCGCGTGTTTCAGGTAGCCGCGATAATATTCCACTTCATGCGAGATGCGGTCCACGATTACCCGGTATTTCGCGGGTTCGTCCATGCGCGTGCCGCCAAGTTTCACGAATTCAGCGGTAACGCCGTCTTTCGCCCCTAAAGTTTTTACCCGTTCGATGAACGCCGGAGGGAAGCTGAATTCCCGTCCGCATAATAGCCCCACCTTCTTCATCGTTCTTGCTCCTCAGCAAAATCTCCACGTGATTTTAACAATTCGCAATGGGCTGGTGGTTGAGCTCAGAATAAAATCTGGAAACGAAGCCTACGCTCCAGCAAAATTAATTTACCGCGCGGGCCGATGACGTTGACTGCGTCACTCCACCGCGAGTTTCATTCACCAGGTGCTGCACCACCGCTTTCAGGTCGCCGGTTTCCTGATACACGCGCAACTGCCGCTCCGCGCTGGTTCCTTCGTTCATAATCGTATGTACGTACTCCACGGCGCTGCGGCTGCCCAGTTCATCAACCACGTCATCCACAAATTCCAGCAGCTCCGGAATCAACTCGCGCATCGGCACTTCCGTTTCCTTGCCAAAATCTATCAGCTTCCCTTCGATTCCGTAGCGCGCCGCACGCCATTTATTTTCTTCGATCAGCGCGCGCCGGTACAACCGAAAGCTCATATTCCCTTTGTACAGCCGGTGAAGTTTTACGATGATAGCCTGCGTTAGCGCCGCGATCGCCACCGCCTCTTCCACTTTTGTGGTTACGTCGCACATACGAAATTCCAGCGTCCCGAACGTAGGATGCGGCCGCACATCCCACCAGATTTTCTTGCCGTTATCGATGCAATTCAGCTTCACCAGCAGGTTCACGAAATTTTCGTACGCGCTCCACGATTCGAATTGTTCCGGCACGCCTGTTCGCGGAAACCTGCGAAACACCGTGGTGCGAAAAGATTTCAGCCCGGTGTTGCGCCCCATCCAGAACGGCGAACTGGTCGACAGCGCCAATAGATGCGGCAGGAAGTAACGCACCATATTCATCATGTCGATGGTGGTTTGTTTGTCTGGCATGGCCACGTGCACGTGCATGCCAAAAATCAGCAGGGAGCGCGCCAGTTGTTGCAGCTCTTCAATAATATTTTGATAGCGCTCGCCGGGAGAAATTACCTGATCGATCCAGCTGGAAAACGGATGCGTGCCTGCAGCCGCCACCTGCAATCCCGCGCGTTCTGCCGCGGCCACTAACTCCCCCCTGGTGCGATGCATCTCGATTCGCAGCTCATGCACGCTATCGCAAATATTCGTGCCCGTCTCCACGATCGACTGGTGCATTTCATGCTTCACCTGCTCGATGATGCTCGGCGAAGCCTCCGAAACCAGCTGCATCACATGCGAACGCAGCTCGCACGTAGCCGGATCGATGATTTGAAATTCTTCTTCTACGCCGATCGTGAAACGGTGAGCCATGCTGTGGCCCTCTGTTTAGCCTGTCAATTCGCGCGACTTAAGGTGCGTATCATACGCTTCCCGTCCATTAAATTATATGGAACGTTGAGGACCCAAATCTCAATGCCGGGCCGTACCGATTTCGAGGCTTGGGCTGCCGCAACAGGGAAATGCCAGAAAAGAATGAAAGCCGAAGTGGCAAAAAGCGATGAATTGCTGACTTGCGTGTGGAGGGGTCTTGCGAAGAGAAAGCGGGGACAGAATGTCGTGCTGTCCCCCGATGCATGCATTTATTCCGGCCAACGACGACTAACTAAGCTGCGCCCATCGACCGGCGCTGCTGGAAACATTCCCGGCAAAATACCGGACGCCCCTGTGTCGGCCGGAAAGGCACAGTGGTTTCTTTCCCGCATTGCGAACAATTGGTTTTTGTTTCCGAGCGCATTTGCAACCCGCCCGCAGCGCCTGGTCCGGCACCTTCGGCGCGTCTTGCTTTGCACCCTTTACATCGCTTCGGTTCGTTCTTGAAGCCCTTGTCGGCGAAAAACATTTGCTCGCCGGCGGTAAATACAAACTCGGCGCTGCACTCCGAACACTTCAGGACCCGATCGTGATATTCCATGAGGCGCTCCCCTTAGCCCCGAAAGAGGCGAGGGGATGGGTCAACTTGCACCGCATGGCCTGACTTCGTGGAATATCCCACAGCGTGGGTATGCGATCTCCGGGGACGCCGGGCGCGGTTCCCAAGGGCCTGCGAACGTGAAGCCAACAACCCAAACGTACTTGCCTGACTGGGGCCTGATTCTCGGAAGTGCCGCGCCGAGCCCACGCCGCAAAGCGGAAATTAATCCGCTTCCCGGCGCTGCTTCTTACGCAGTCGCTTCCGCGAAAGCGCTTCTTTTGTCCGGCGCTTCTCGCCGGGTTTCATGTAGAAGCTGTGCTTCTTTATTTCCTTGATGATGTCTTCCTGCTGCACTTTGCGCTTAAAACGGCGCAGTGCGTTTTCCAGAGACTCACTCTCCTGGATGATTACTTCTGCCAATTTTCAGTCACCCCCAATCCGGTTAGGATTGGTTTCTAGCGGAGCCTTATATGGCACCGTCCTGTATAGATTGTCTCACGAGGCCGTTGGCATCTTCTAATCAATTGCGGGCACTAAAGTCAAGGAATCTTTATGAAGGCAGGCTTCCCGGCGCCCGGACCGGTGATTCAGTAGCAAACAGTAACGGCATTATTTAGCAGTAAATATGCGTGGAACGACGCCGCACAGCCTGAATGCCATGCTGTCGCAAGCTTGCACGAGCCCTTGCCGTTGCTGTTAGAATCTACCCCGCTCGTACAGAGTCACCGGGGGTCTGTCCATGTCCGATATGCGCGACGCCATCGGCGTCCTTCTTGCCGGAGGCCAGGGTGAACGTTTGTGGCCGCTGACTCGCGACCGCGCCAAGCCCGCGGTGCCTTTTGGCGGGCTCTACCGCATCATCGACATCACTCTCTCCAATTGCATCAACTCCAATTTGCGTCGCGTTTTTGTACTCACCCAATACAAAGCGCTCAGCCTCAACCGTCACATTCGCGCTGGCTGGTCCCCGCTTGCCGGGCTCGGCGAATACATTGAAGTGCTTCCTCCGCAAATGCGTGTGTCCCAGCAGTGGTATCAAGGCACCGCCGACGCCGTGTACCAGAATATTTATTCCATCGGCAGCGAACGCTCCAAATTCGTTTTCATTTTATCCGGCGACCACATTTACAAAATGGATTACAGCCGCATGCTCAAGCAGCATTGCGATTCCGGCGCGGACGTAACCGTGGCCACCATTCAGATTCCCGTCGAGCAGGCCGCTCTGCAATTTGGCGTCATCGAAACCGATAAAGACTGGCGCATAGTGGGATTCGAAGAAAAGCCCGCGCACCCGAAACAATCGCCTCATCAGGCCGGACATTGCAGCGCCTCCATGGGCATTTACGTTTTTAATACTCACTTGATGATTCCCATTTTGCTGGCCGACTCCGAAGATCCCAAATCTCATCACGATTTCGGCAAGGATATTCTTCCCCGCATCATCTCCAAGCATCGCGTGTTCGCCTATAACTTCGTCGATGAAAACCGCAAAGACGCGTTGTACTGGCGCGACGTTGGAACGCTCGACGCCTACTACGAAGCCAACATGGATTTAGTCAGCGTCTCGCCAGTATTCAACCTGTATGACACTTCCTGGCCGTTACGCACCTGGATTCACCAGTATCCCCCGGCCAAATTTGTCTTCGCCGATCCCGAGCGCATGGGCGTCGCTCTGGATTCCATCGTCGCCGGAGGCTCCATCATTTCCGGAGGCCGCGTCATGAAATCCATCCTCGGCGCAGATGTCCGCGTGAACAGCTATTCAGAAGTCTCCGAGTCCATCATCTACAATCACGTCAACGTCGGCCGCCATTCGCGCATTCGCCGCGCTATCATCGACCGCCACGTCAGCCTTCCCGAGCGCACCGAAATCGGCTACGACATGGAAGCCGACAAACGCCGCTTCCACGTCACCGACTCCGGCATCGTCGTCGTCGTCCGCCAGGAATCCCTGATCGAAGAGCCCGAATCCGCCTAATTGTATACGGTGGAAAAGGACTCGTCTGATTATCACGTTTATCATCCAAGTGAAATGCCACTCGATTCGACGCGTGAGCGCGTGTTCAATTGTCGGTAGATCGTTGTCATCATCAGGACTGACAGGGGAACTGTGATGAATAAGCCGATCCCGAGCAGGCTTGCACCGAGCACATTGAGGACTAGAAGAAAAACAAGAATCCACAACAGGTAGGTCTTCGAGCCCATGCTCAGAATCGCGCTGTGTTGGAAATTGCGCATTAGATTGGTCTCACCGGTGGCCAGGCAGAAACCGAAGAGGGCATAACGAACACCAAGATATATTCCTGGGACTACCAAGAGGAGCAGGCCAGTCACCATCATCAGAAGATAGAGCATTTGGCCAGCTAGGAACTTTGGACCCAGGGTTAACTGCGTAAAGGCATCGGCATATCTCGGCTCCCCCCCATCGCATAGGGCAAGGCATATTCGGAGAAAGCCGACCTCTACACCCGCAGCAAAGATTAAGAACGCGACGTGGGCTGCGGCCCATAACAAAATGCCAAATCGTTGACCAGCAATCACTACGATTTCCAGGGCGACCCAGGCACCGAAGAGTGTCAAGAGAATTGCTGTAAAGAGTCCGAAACGTTTCTTCAAGATAGGCGAGGCGATCTGGAAAGCTTGACGAATGGAAATCCTATCGTCCTTCACTCTCGCAGGCCTCCACTATCGCGGACCCACGGAGTTGCCCCACATCTTGTCGCTGTCATATCCGACAGACTAACAGCATATCGCGACGCCGACTTCTGTCTGCGCCGAAGGTGCCACGGCCGTAACTCCTGCGCAATCGCGTTACCGACAAATGATTTTTGCAGGGTCAAACAGCCTTGCCGACCGACACTGACAGACGTCGAATCACACTCGGCGTGCTCTTCTCCTGCGCCGACACTAGGTGCCACGGCACCTGGTATACCGCCAAATTCCTGGTTCGTGCAGCGAAAAATGCAGCCACACCTATTTCTTCGGACGTGACTCTGGTGGAATGAAACCGGCCACACGGTAGTAAACCGAAAGCTGGCCGTAAACCTCGCCGGAATGCTCGTTGATGCTATGGGCGAGATCTATTAGGCGGATCTGATCCTTGCCAGCCTGGCTGGGATTGTCCTGGGCGAAGGGATCGACGACAGATTCCAAGATGCCTTTGTCGCCTTTTGCTTTGATTGCGGCTGCGCCTTCGGCAAATGATTTTTTGACGTAAGCGACGAGAGCCGCTTTATTTTTGAACTGGGTGCGCGGCGGATCTTCGTCAGCCGGAGGTTTTTGGCCGAGGGCGAGATTTGTAAAGTAATAGTTGGCTGCGGCGGCGTGAATCAATCGCTCTGCGAAAGTGCGCGCGGTAGGTGCTGCTTTGAAGTCGTACTTGTCCTCCGGAAAATCCTCGGCCATGGCAATTAGCTTGCGTCCGATCAGGACGAGGCCGCCCATACCGGCGTTTTGTGAAGTGTAGCCTGACGAGCCCGAGTAACCGGGTAGCGACTCGGGCTGCATCATGTGGAACGTCATGTGGCAGTGCATTAGCCAGTGCCCGGGACGCTCTGGAACCCAGTTCATGGTGAAGGTGCCGCCGGGGAGAAGTTCCTGAGTGACGACGGTCTGCTGTTCAGAACCGCTGTAGGCGAGGAAGTGATCCTGGTCGCCGACGCCGTTCACGTGAAAATAAAAACCGTGAAGATGCATGGCGTGATCGGAGTCGCTGGCGTTGATCCAGCGCCACTCAACCGATTCGCCGACCTGCAGCGTAAAGCTCTCGGTGTACGGCCAGGATTTGCCGTTGATGGTGGGGAGAGTGTTGAAAGCATTGCCGCCGACCGGTACCCAGGTGTTGATCACGAAGACGCGGTCGTTGGAGCGCGCGCCGGGAGGATCCACGAGGAACGCGCCGGAAAGCACCGAATCGGGACCATTTCGCATCAGGAGGGATTGGCGATCGTTCGAGGCCCAATAGTAGTAGCTGCCGGGTGCGCCGGATTTGAAGCGGACTTCGCGGACGGTGCCTGTGGGAATTTCGAGCGTATTCGCGCCATCGCTGGTGTTTGTCGGGTCGAGCTGTGCTGCCGCAGGCTTTGCGTTTGCGTCCAACCGCGGCGCCAGTCCATGGACGTAAATTGTGTGGTCGAGCAGGTTGCGGATGGTGGCTGCGATTTCCGTGCCTCCCGGGACCCGGATCATTGGACCAGGAATCTGGGGAATGTGCCCTTCCTCGGCGAAGGCACTGACGATCAAATGCGCTTTGCCATCCTCTTCTGGGTACCAGATCGCCGGTCGCATTTCCAGATGAAGGCTTAGTACGCCATTGGCGAGCGTGCCGGCCGGAGCGCGGTTGTCATTGGTTGAAGCAGCGGGAATCGTCTGCCCTGCGGCTGCCACTGTCGATGCGACAAACAGTGCGACTGCGAAGAGCACACGCCTGAAGTCGAGCAAGGAGTTCTTCTCCTTCGCAATGGACTCCTAACATGGACTGGAGGTCGGGCCCTTGAAACTGTCTTGGCGGAAGTGTACTCCGGATACGCGGCGTGCGCTTCTTCTCTCTTTTCTGTAAAATCTCCATTCACTCCAAGGAGACTCACCAAAATAATGTCCACGAAAATTATACGAGTACACGCGCGCCAGGTTATCGATTCGCGAGGAAATCCCACGGTGGAGGCGGATGTAACGCTGACGTCGGGCGCGGTAGGACGCGCCGCGGTTCCATCAGGCGCTTCAACCGGCGAGCACGAAGCTCTGGAATTGCGTGATGGCGACAAGTCGCGCTACCTGGGCAAAGGCGTTTTGAAAGCCGTCGCGAATGCCAACGGGGAAATTGGCAAAGCGGTGACCGGATTGGATGCCGCGGACCAGCGCGGACTCGATCATAAAATGATCTCGCTGGATGGCACTCCCACGAAATCGCGCTTGGGCGCCAACGCTATTTTGGCGGTGTCGATGGCCGCAGCGCGCGCCGCTTCCATCGCGCTGAAACAGCCGCTCTACAAATATCTTTCCCGCTATTCCACGGATTCCTCCGCCAATCTTCTACCCGTGCCCATGATGAATATTCTCAATGGCGGCGCGCATGCCGACAGTTCCGTGGACTTCCAGGAATTTATGGTCATGCCCGTGGGAGCGCCGAATTTTTCGGAAGCTCTGCGCTGGGGCGTGGAAATTTTCCACGCGCTGAAAGCTGCCTTGAAAAAGCGCGGCTACTCTACCGCCGTCGGCGACGAAGGCGGTTTCGCTCCAAGCTGCAAGTCCAACGAAGAAGCCATCCAGATCGTGCTGGAAGCCATCACCGCGGCGGGATATAAACCAGGAGGCCAAGTTCGCATCGCCCTCGACCCCGCATCTAGCGAGTTCTACGACAAAACCAGCGGCAAATACATTTTCAAGAAGTCCGACAAATCCGCGCATACCAGCAGCGAGATGGCTGTGTACTGGACCAGCTGGGTGGAAAAATATCCCATCGTCAGCATCGAAGACGGCATGGCAGAAGACGACTGGGCCGGCTGGAAAGAGCTCACCGACAAAGTTGGCCGCAAGGGCGCCGGGAAAAAATCAATTCAGTTGGTGGGCGACGATCTTTTTGTCACTAATACTCAGCGCCTCGGCCGCGGCATCACCGAAGGCGTGGCCAACGCCATTCTGATCAAGCTGAATCAGATTGGAACTGTCACGGAAACCATCGACGCCATCGAGCTGGCCCGCAAAGCCGGCTACAACTCCATCATTTCTCATCGCTCCGGCGAAACGGAAGACACCTTCATCGCCGACCTGGCCGTAGCCACCGCCGCGGGACAAATCAAAACCGGATCGGCCAGCCGCACCGATCGCATCGCAAAATACAATCAGCTCTTGCGCATCGCAGAAGAACTCGGCGGCACCGCCAGATTCCCGGGCACTTCGCTTTTTAAATAAAGCGCACGCAAAAATTTCGTCAGTGGGCGTTTACAATAGTCCTTAGTAGAGCCGCGAAACATATTCGCGCATCTCGTTCTTCCAGTACGGCCAATCGTGACCGCCCTGCGGCCCCCAATCGTCCAAAGAGTGGCGTATGCCCTTGCTCCATAAAATTTCCGATAAGCGATAGCTTACCCCACTCTTTTCCCACGGTCCCGTACCAGTAATGATGTGAATGTCGCAGGACGCCAGCTGCCCCAGCAGCCACGGGTCGCTTAAATTCGCCAGATAATCCACGGGATTATTGAAATAGAAATTCTCGTCGTACATCCCATCCATGAAATTTCTAACGTCATACACGCCAGACATCGCGAAACACCGCTTGAACACGTCGGGATGCTTGAACAAAGTATTCGCCGCGTGATACGCGCCGAAAGACGCCCCCATCGTGGAAATCGCCACAGACGATTTGCAATTGTCCCAGATGAACGGAACCACTTCCTCGCGCAGATACCCGTCGAACATCGCTTGCATATAGCTGCGATGAAACGGATGCGCCCCCCGGTTGTAAAGCCCCTGATGATTCACGGAATTTACAGAGAAAAACTTAATCCTCCCCGCATCGATAAAATCGCCCAGCGCGCCAATCATCCCCTGATTTTCCAGTTCCCACTCATCCCCCGCGCTGGTAGGGAAGCCCATCATCGGCGGTCCCCAATGCCCGTACACCACCACGCCCAGATCAATTCCCAGCCGTGAAGAATACCAGCGGTGATACTCACGTTTCATTTCCGGCCTCTATACGCAACGAAGCGAGGAGACTTTATCAGATAAAAAACTCAATCGGGAAATTCGCAAAGCCAGAAAGTTGATAGTGGAAGACTAATTGAGGGATCGGTGAGTTTGAATACTATTGGCAGCGATTGTCCCTCGTTCGGCATGAACGCTGTTCCGCTGACGTCACCAACATTGAGCTTATTGTCCGACGACAAAAATGCGTATTTGATGCGGGCTCCGCGCCTCCTCCCCTCCACTCTTGTGTGCATGACCACGGTTCCAACTGCCTTGCCGCAGTCACCCACGATTGCGCGCTCCCGCTTAAATCGAAGCAGACACGTAATGAAAATTGTCGTCGCAAACGCAAAGTAGAAAAGTCGTGATAGGCCCCGTTCAACATCAACAAAATACAATAGAACAACGCATAGGAATAGAATTCCACTAATGAGCAATTTGCGCAGAACAGGGCCTGGCAGCAGTGCTAACTGTTGGTCTAAGAAATCGTTTTTCACCAAGAGGCTTCTGTATCTGCCAACCGTGGAATCTAAATGTGACAGCTCTCGTCCCAAGGCCGATTACCTCATAGGAAAGAAGATTCTCAGATTTTTAGTCGTATTGGTATGCAGAAACCAGCCTGCACCAGATTCCGACATGACGTAGCAAGCGTTGGCTTCAGAAAAAGATGCGGCCTCGTGGCACAGAAGAAATCACGTTTTGGCTCGTGCCTGGCGCAAATACTCACCGACGACTTTAACGTAATCCGGAAACGCGACTTCCGGCTCAAGCAAATCCGGGTGCCACTTTTTTTCCCATTCGAAGCAATAAAAACCGCTGTAATTAATCTTGACCAACGCCTCCACCTGCCGTTTCACCGGCACATCGCCCTTTCCCGTCAGCACGTAATGCCGGTCTTTCCCATCCGGCACCGAATCTTTCAAGTGCGTGTGCCGAATCCACTTCCCCAATTGCGCCACGGTGAACTCCGGCTCTTCGTGTGAAGTTGCAAACGTGTGGTGCGCATCCCACAGCAACGCCACATGCTCGGAATTGGCGCGCGTCAATACATCTTTCAACGTGGGCGAATCGGTGAAATCCCCGTGCGATTCGATAATCACGGTCACATTTCGCGGCCCCGCATATTCGCCCAGCTCATGTAGGTCGGTCGAGACCCGCGCAATAACTTCCTCTCGCGGCCCCTCGATTTTGTTACCAAAGACCCGCACGTAAGGCGCGCCCAGCGCCGCTGCCAGATCGATAAAACTGCGCGCATCGGAAAGTTGTTGCGCGCGCTTTTGCGGGTCCGCCACGTGCATCTCCGCTGAACTGCTCACGCACGCGATCTTCAACCCGTGTGCCGCGACGTCCCGCTTGACCGCCGGAATCTTATCCGCAGCAAATTCCGGACGCGCCGGCAAATTCATATCGCCAAGCAGCCCGCGCAACTCCACAGCCGCGAATTCATTCTTCTCAGCAAATTCCAGAATTTGCGCCCAGGTCCACCCCGGACACCCCAGCGTTGAAAACGCCAGCGGCAATTGCGCCGCCGCTGCACGAACATATCGCGCTCCCAGCGCCGCCAGCGCCATGGTGCTTACAAATTCGCGTCGCGTCGCCTTCATGTTCGCACTCCTCCGGATTTCGAGCGAATTCTATCACCATGATTCAAAGCAGTGCGTCCGCATTTGCAAGAATTCCGAATGGCAGTACGATGTAGCCTAGCAACAGAAGTCCTTTAGCTCGTGAAAATCGGGAGACCTTCAAGAATGCTCCGTGACCACGCGTCCGTGAACACCGTCGAGTCCTTAAATAACTCTATAAATATTGTTGCACCCGGCCGCCGCGAATTTTTGAAGGGACTGCTCAGCTCCGGCGCTCTGGTACTGAGCGTTCGCTGGGCGCCGCAAACCGTTTTCGCGGCAGCAACCGATTCGTCAAGCGCCAGTGCGGTTGCCCCGATGGCCAATGCCCCGCTGCATCCTAACGTTTATCTCGCCGTCGACACGGATGGGACCGTCTACATCATCGCGCACCGCTCCGAGATGGGCAGCGGCAGCAAGACCGCTCTCCCGCGCATCGTAGCCGACGAACTCGATGCCGACTGGGCGCGCGTAAAAATTGTGCAAGCCACCGGCGATGAAAAATATGGTGATCAGGATACCGACGGCTCGCACTCGGTGCGCAGTTTTTTCGATACCTTGCGGGAAGCCGGCGGAACAGCGCGCTTGATGCTCGTTCAGGCCGCCGCCGCGCAGTGGAACAAACCAATCACGGAATGCCACACCGAACTCCACGAAGTAATCCACGCGCCTTCCGGCAAAAAACTTGGCTACGGCGAACTGGCGGCCTTCGCGGCCAAACTCGAAGTCCCGAAAGAAGAAGACGTAAAGCTTAAAGCCCGCACTGAATGGCGCTACATCGGCAAAGGCACTCCCAACTACGACCTGAAAGATATGTGTGACGGCAAAGCCGTCTACGGCCAAGACACCCGCATGGATGGAATGTTGTACGCCAGCGTCGCGCACCCGCCGGTGTTCGGCAGCATCGCGAAGACTGTCGACGATAAGGCCGCACTAACTGTTACCGGCGTCAAGCAGACCACCTCAATTGAAGGATTCAAGCCCCCGGTCGGATACCAGACCCTGGGCGGCGTGGCCGTCCTTGCGGACAACACCTGGTCAGCTATGCAAGGCAAGAAAAAGTTAAAGATCGAGTGGGAGAAAAGTCCGCACAGCGTTTATAACTCCGACTCCTACAAAAAAGAATTGCAGGACACTGCGCGCAAGCCTGGAAAAGTGGTGCGCGAAAACGGAAACGTGGATTCCATTTTTGCCAAGGGCGGCAAAATCGTGGAAGCCGAATATTACGCCCCACTCCTCGCCCACGCCTCCATGGAGCCTCCCGCGGCTCTAGCCGTTTTTCACGACGGTAAAGCCGAAGTGTGGGCCCCCACGCAAAATCCCCAAGGCGCGAAAGACGCCATCGCCAGCGCACTGGGATTGAAAAAAGAAGACGTCACTGTAAACGTTACTCTGCTGGGCGGCGCTTTCGGCCGCAAATCGTTCCCAGATTTTGCCATCGAAGCCGCAGTCCTCGCGAAAAAAACTGGCAAGCCGGTGAAAGTGGTCTGGAGCCGCGAAGACGACATTCAATTCGATACGTACCACTCAGTTGCCGCGATGTACATGAAAGCCGCGCTCGGCGCCGATGGCAAGCCCGAAGCTTGGCTGCAACGCACCGTGTTTCCCCCGATCGGTTCAACCTTTGATCCCAAAACAAATTATTCCGCCGCCGATGAATTGGGCCTCGGATTTACTGATGTGCCCTTCGCATTGCCGAATCACCGCGTCGAAAACGGCCCCGCAACCGCCCACGTGCGCATTGGTTGGCTGCGCTCGGTCGCAAATATTTATCACGCCTTTGCGGTACATTCTTTTGCCGACGAACTGGCCCACGCCGCGGGACGCGATTCGCTCGACTATTTGCTGCAGCTTCTCGGCCCCGACCGCATCATTCCTAAAGATGAATTGCCAAAGGATTATTCGAATTACGACGGCGCCTATGAGCAATACCCCATCGACACCGCCAGATTTCGCCGGGTCTTATCGCTGGCAACAGAAAAAGCCGGGTGGGGCAAACAAAAATCCGGTAACGGATTTGGCATGGGCATCGCGATGCACCGCAGTTTTTTGACCTATGTCGCGACTGTAGTTCAAGTGCAGGTGAACGACGCCGGCCAAGTACAAATCAAACGTGTCGATACCGCCTTGGATGCCGGAACGTTGGTAAATCCAGAAATGGCCCGCCAACAATTTGAAGGCGCGGCCGTGATGGGCACTTCTCTCGCGTTTTACGGCGAGATCACCGCGAAAGATGGAGCCGTTGAGCAATCCAACTTCAACGATTACCAGGTGGCGCGCATGAGAGAAGCTCCGCGCGAAACGCATATTCACATTGTTCCAAGCGATGCCCCGCCGGCGGGAATCGGTGAACCAGGTCTGCCGCCCTTCGCCCCCGCCCTCTGCAACGCGATTTTTGCAGCCACCGGCAAGCGCGTCCGCGAATTGCCATTGAGCCGCGCGGGCTTTGCCTGAGATCTGGAGATTGAATTAAATTAAGCGCGCGTGGAGAAGATTCAGAATTTGAAAAACAGAAAGCTACCTAAACTCCGGAGCTATTCCACGTAAAACATCAGCCCCACACCCAAAGCGATCATGATGGTCGGCCACAGCTTATTAAAAAGCGGCTGCCAATTGGTCTTGATTTCGGACAAGCCTTTCGTGAGACCAATCCCAAATCCCGCCGCCGTATATGTGTGATGCTCGGTCTGAATGCGCGCCATGCGCTCCATGTGTCCCGCCCCGTGCATGCCGCCGCGATGTTCGTGAAAAAGCAAAATAACAGAACCCGCTATCGCCACAATCGGAAAAACCCAACCGGACCACGCCGCTTTCAAAGTGCCCCGAGCGCGCAGAAATTCAATCACGCCCACGGCCAGCAAAATCAGCGCGAATGATTTGTGTTGGCGAACTTCCATGTGCTGCGACAGCCCGTAGAACCACGATTGCGGCCCGAAGGGCCACAGTTCCGTATCGCTGTAAACGAGCACGAAGATCCCCGCGAGAAGAAAACATACCGGCCAAGCATAACGAACACTTGGCCATCGGGCGCTTAGCCGAGGCTCCGCAAGAATAAAAATTCCCGCGAGCACCACAAAAAACCCGGCCAGGTGATGATTGAATTCGCTTTCGCGTTTGTCCGCGGCCAATTTTTCAGGCGTCCGCATCGCCGCCATCGGGTCCGGCGCTGTCGGAGTCATGTCCATTCCGGGCATATCGTTGCTCATTCCCCCTTGGCCCTCGTGACTGTCCTGCGCGGGATGATCTTGCGCGCGAATCAAAGGCTGCCACGGCCCCAGTAAAAAAATAAGTAGCAGGCATGTCCCCGAAAATTTAAATTGCCGCAACAAATCCTTTTCTGAATGCATTGCTTCTCCAAATAAGTTGCTCACCAGAGCTTTGATTGGGAGTAAAAAGTTTCGCTCATTCCCGCGCGAAAAGCCAATGAGCCTCAGTGCGTCACTCCGGCTCGCGACCTCATTTAAGCTTTTCGCTACCTCGAAGGCTTGACGTCCATTTCAGCATTGGGATTCGACGCGCAGAGCGCGCTAAGCCAGCCCAAAATGTTAAGACAAGTTGTCCTCTGCCATACCGCTTTACTTCTCAACTCCTCAAGCGCGCAGTCATTCCGACCGCAGCGAGCCGACGCTTTTTCTTCTCCTTAGCTCCAGCGAAGGAGTCGGCTCGCGAAGTGGAGGAATCTCTCTTCGCCGGTCTCCACTCCGAATAATTCGCCATAAGTTAGCCACGCTAGCCGAACGCGCCGTAAAAAATTTCCGTTCTTTGATCCGAACCTTCAAGCTACAGTAATTAGTCGCAACGAGGCCCTATGACCGCAAAAACCAAACTATCACGCCGCAAATTTCTCACCACTGCCGCTGCAGCCGCGGTCTCCGGGGCCGCGACCACTGCCAGTACCTTCACAATTGTGCCGCGACACGTCCTTGGTCGCGGCTTCACCCCTCCCAGCGACACGCTCAACATCGCTAGTGTCGGAGTTGGCGGTATAGGTCGCGCCAACCTCATCGCACTGGCCAGCCAGAACATCGTTGCGCTCTGCGATGTCGATTGGGATTACGCCGGCAAAGCATTTGAGCATCTTGACGTGGACATTCAAGCTTTGAAGACCAGACTCGACAATCCTGATCCGCAGCCTGTCCCCGGCATTCCGCCGGTGGAATTTGATCGCGTCAAAGCCCAAAAGCGCCTCGACGGAATGATTCGGCTAAAAACCGAGCATTGGCCGAAAGCCAAGCACTATCAGGACTACCGCGAGATGCTGGAGCGCCAGAAAGATATCGATGCCGTGGTCGTAGCCACCGCCGACCACATGCACGCGCCAATCGCACTGGCGGCCATGGACCTGAACAAGCACGTTTACGTGCAGAAACCGCTGACCTGGTCGATCGACGAATCTCGCAGGCTGGCCAGGCGCGCAAAAGAAGTGAAAATCGCCACGCAGATGGGCAACCAGGGCCATTCGCTGAACGATGCCCGCACCACCGTGGAATATATTTGCGCCGGTGCCATCGGCGAAGTTCGCGAAGCGCACATATGGACGAATCGGCCACTAGGATTTTGGCCGCAGGGCGTGCCGCGTCCCGAGCCCCTCAAACAGCCGCTCGACACATTGAAATGGAATGGTCCAGGTATTAACGCCCGCATCGCCAATTCTTTTGCCGGCTCGTATCCCATTCCCGACACTTTGGCGTGGGATTTATTTCTGGGCGTTGGACCGCGAGTCGACTATCACCCCATCTATCATCCCTTCAACTGGCGCGGCTGGGTGGACTGGGGCGTCGGCGCAATCGGCGATATGGGCGCGCACTTGATCGATCACTCCATGTGGGCGCTCGATTTGGGATTTCCTACCAGTGTCGAAACCGTCTCGACGCCCTTCAACGGCGCATCCTATCCGCTGGCCACCCAAACCTTCTACGAATTTCCTGCGCGCGGCAAAATGCCTCCGGTAACCATGACTTGGTATGACGGCGGCTTGCTGCCGCGTAAACCCGAAGAACTTGGCGACGAAGAATTGAACATGGGCGGCGGCGCGCTGATTATCGGCAGCAAAGGAAAATTGCTGCATGACACCTACGGAGCGAAGCCGCGGCTCCTGCCCAAGTCGCTGCACGAGTCCTACGGCAAGCCGCCGCAAAAGCTGCCGCGCATCCCCGGCGAAGACCACGAAATGAACTGGGTCGATGCCGCCAAAGGAAATGCGGAGGCCTCGTGTCCCTTCGAATATGCGGCGCGGCTAACGGAGGTCATGCTGCTGGGCGTGGTCGCGCTGCGGGCCGGCAAAAAAATTAACTACGACGGCGCAAATATGAGAATCACCAACGTGCCGCAGGCCAATGATTTTCTGCGCCGCGAATATCGCGAAGGATGGAATTCGCCGCCAGCCAAAAGCGCTTAATATAAGGTTTGTAGGTGGCGGTCTGTAGCCGACTTGTAGGTCGCGGCCTTGTTGGTCGCTAGGTTGCGGTTTGTAGGTCGCGGCTTTAGCCGCGACGATCAGACTTGGAGCTAGTTGGGACTTCAGCCCCTGAAGTCCTAGATCGCACATCACCTGGAGAAACATTAATGAAGAAATGTTCTCGCGTCCTTATAAAAATGCTACCGCTTCTATTTTTCATGATCGGATGGGGGCATTCCGTGGCCGCACAAACGGAACAAAAATGGAAACCGCACGACCGTAATCGTCCCGCACCCCCAGCCGTGGATCCGGGTATGCCCGGAACGGAAAGTTCCGCAGGACGCGCCCCTTCGGATGCCATTGTCCTGTTTGACGGCAAAGATCTTTCCCAATGGACGCAAAAGGATGGCAGCCCCGCAAAATGGAAAGTTGCCGACGGCTACTTCGAAGTCGTTCCCAAGACGAAGGACATCATTACTAAGCAGCCCTTTGGCGACATGCAATTGCACGTCGAATTTCGTGAGCCCGCCCCGCCCGTCGGCGAAGATCAGGATCGCGGCAACAGCGGCGTAATCATCATGGGCCTGTACGAAATTCAGGTGCTCGATTCTTACCAGAGCAAAACCTATCCCGACGGCCAAGCTGGCGCTGTCTATGGCCAGTATCCGCCGCTCGTCAACGTCGCTCGTCCGCCCGGCCAGTGGCAAACCTACGACATCACATTTCACGTCCCGCGTTTCGACGCCACCGGAAAATTATTGCGCCCCGCGCATGTAACCGTTCTTCAAAACGGTGTGCTGGTGCAGGACAACGTGGAAATCCACGGCCCCACCGCAACCGGAAAGCCGTATGAAGCCCACGCCGCAAAATTGCCCCTGGAACTCCAAGACCACAATCACCCAGTGCGCTTCAGAAATATCTGGGTTCGCGAACTCCCGGATACCGAATAGTTTCACGCTCATTCATTTCACACGCACACTAGTAAAACGTCGTCATCAAACCACCGAAACTCAACCCACTCTGAGGATGCCTCACCCTCGATTTTTAGGGTGGGGCTTTTGACTCTATTTCGCTTTGCCTCTCATTACTAATGGTGATGCTGCGCGCCGGGTGGCATTAGGCCTCGTGTATAATCTTGGTAGGGGCATTGGTTCATTTCGTGGGGCCACAGAACAAAATTAAAGCGGCAAAGCAGGCCGTAGCAGCTAAGCCAGCCGTGCGGTTGCGTCGTGCGGCGCGGTTTGCGCGGACCCGTGTGCGCGAATTGCGCATGATCGTGAAGGCGCTGGTTTCAACCAAACACCCCATCCTGGTGCACATCATTCCCATGCGCCGCTGCAACCTGGCCTGCACCTATTGCAATGAATTCGACGATGTCTCCACGGCCGTGCCTCTGGACGAGATGAAGCGCCGCCTGGATTTCTTGGCCGATATGGGTACGTCGATTATCACCATCAGTGGCGGCGAACCTCTGCTTCACCCGGAGATCGATGAGGTCATCCGCCACATCCGGCGCCGCGGAATTATCGCCGGAATGATCACCAACGGATTTTTCCTGAATCAGGAGCGCATCGAGCGCCTGAACCGCGCCGGCCTCGAACATCTGCAGATTAGCATTGATAACGTCACGCCGGATGAAGTCTCAAAAAAGAGTCTTAAGACACTGGATGGCCGCCTGGAAATGCTCGCGCAGCACGCCGTTTTCCAGGTGAATATCAACTCGGTGTTGGGCAGCGGCGTGAAGAATCCGGAAGACGCCTTGCAAATCGCCCATCGCGCCGTCGACCTGGGATTTACAAGTACCGTCGGAATTATCCACGACAACAACGGGCAATTGAAACCCCTGGGCGAGCGCGAGCAAAGTATTTTTGAAGAAATTATGGAGTTGGGCAAGCGCTCATTCTCACGCTTCAACGAATTTCAGCACAACGTCGCGCGCGGCCGTGAACACAATTGGCGCTGCCGCTCCGGGTCGAGATATTTATATATTTGCGAGCGAGGATTGGTGCACTGGTGCTCGCAACAGCGCGGGTATCCAGGAATTCCGCTGGCGCAATATTCGCCGGAAATGCGCCACCGCGAATATTCCACAGAGAAATTCTGCGCCCCGCGATGCACCGTTTCTTGCGTACAACAGGTCGGCATCCTGGATAATTGGCGCGACCCGCAAAATTTAAAACCCACGCCCATGGATCATGCTCCCCGGACACCGGAATTGGTCCAGATCGGTCCAGCCGGCGACATTCAGTAGAGCGCAAAATCAAACTCCTCAAGGTTTTCTAACGACACCTCCGCGGCGTTTTCCTTTAATGAGAGTTCCAAGCTTGTCCTGGTGTCTATCTGCCAGATAGGTTACCTATCGTCCGGGCTCCGATACCTTTGCGGTCCAGGTATTAATTACGACAACCATATTGGGCTAAATGCTTCTCCCGAATGCGCCTCAAACTATTATTTAGTTATGCCAACAAACATTTATCAATGGATTGAACTGGCCGCGTGCCTCGTCATCGTCTATATAGTTTTCCGCCCGCTAGTCAACTTTCTGGATAAAATCTTCGAAAGTTAGCTCTGATCATTGCAAAAAACGGACCTTACCTCCCGCAATCTGAAGCAAGCGTTGGAGCCTGGTTATAGCCGGAGATCCAGAAGCACGACTTCAGAGTGTTCCTGCACTCGTTCAAGGACAACTTCACGGCCATCTGCGGAGATGTCGAAGTCGCGAACGTCGAAGTCGGCAGGCAGGTTGGTCAACTGCCGCTCCGCTCCCGTCTGCAGGTCGATCAGCCAGAGATCCTTATGTTGAATCCCTCCGCGCAGGAACACGAGTTCCCGTCCTCCAGGTAGGAAGGCCAGGCGCCGGGCCCCCCGAGTCAGGGTCAGGGTCGGCAGAGGATGCGCTACGGCATCAGCCGTGACAGCTTTCACCGAAAACGTCGTGCCGATGTCGGGTCCTGAGTACACAACCAGGCGACCGTCGGGCGCCCACGCGGGATCGACCGCGTATTCCCGGACAAAAAGAGCAGGGGTGCCACCGTCCACCGGTACACGGTATAGATGTGGCGTGCCGTGATCGGTCGCTGCCGTGCTGATCGATTGGCCGTCGGGCGCCCATGCGGGAGCGCCCTGCAGGTCGAGCAAATCGGTCACAATCCGCGCGTTCGTACCGTCGGCGTGCATCACGTACAAGAGTGTCTGCCCGCCTTGCCGGACGGAAAATGCGATAGAACGTCCGTCCGGCGAGATTGCCGGGCCTCCAATGAGCTGGGCTCCCTGACCACTCCACAATTCCGTCCCAGTTCCGTTGGCGAGTTTCCAGATACTCTGGCTCCCGCCGGTCGCAGAAACATACAGAAGATAATCTGGACCCAGTCGCGGGGAGAACCCTGTGCTGGTCGTCAGCGAGATTCGAGCCGCCGAAATCTTGGCGGGTAAATCAGTGATCCGCAAACGCCAGAGTGTTGTCTTCGGACTCGCGAGGGTGGCAACCAGACGGCGGCCGTCCGCACTTGCCGCTAGCGACGTATACCAGTCAAGGCCAGAGGTCAGTCGGTGGGGAACGCGGCGCTCGACGTCCATGCTATAGAGCCACGGCCCCGAACCGTCGGGATCGCTGGCGAGGTACATCAGTGTCCGCCGATCTAAAAGGACCGGATGACTCACGCGTGTTTTCTGCGATGTGATCTGTTCAGGCGTGCCGCCGGCTGGAGTGATTCGCCAGATGTCCAATTTGTCTGGGAGGGAGCCCTGGACGAAGTAGATGAATGCCATATCGGGCGCCCACAAGGGAAAGTGACTGTGGAGCCCGGCAGGCGCGGTGAAGATGGGTTTGCCCTCCGATCGCCGGTCGCCGTTTGAAACGAAGAGCGGGTCCCCTGGTCCGGGGGTATGGTAGGTAAGTCGGGAACCATCGTGCGACCAGTCGAACTCCGCCACGCCTTCAAGGTAAGGCCTTGGCTGCCCACCCAGCATGGGCACTCCCCAGATGCTGATGTCGCCGCCACTCGGGCCGACTTGCTTGCGAACCCAAAACGTTACGAGAGAGCCATCAGGAGAGAATCCCAAGGTGCGGACCGATGGATTGACGAGTTCCTGCGCGCTGCCGCGAGTCAAGTTGTGAAACTGCCCAGATCCAACCTGCGTAACCCATACGTCTGTCTGTCCGTCACGGTCCGACAGAAACGCCACAAACTGACCGTCGCGCGATACCGCAGCCGCCTGCTCCACTCCTTCGGAGTCGGTGAGGGTCTGAAATCGCGCGTCAGCGATGGGGTTTCGCCAGAAATACTCCGTCCTCTGAAACCAGAGGCCCGCGCCAATTGCCACCGCGACTCCCACGGCCAGCGCTACGACAAGTTTCCATCTGGGACGAGGGGTAGATATCGCCGGGTGCGGCCGCTGTGCAGGGGGATCGGGAGAGGGGGTATCGTCCAAGTTCTCCGGCGCTGCTCGAAGATTGCGACTGCGCGCCCACCTGTCCAACTCTGCCCGCGAAGCGAAGACCGAACCCAACCGGTCATGAAGGTGCCGATGAACGGGCATTCCCTCCCGCTTCTCCCACCGCTGTACCGTCGTTACGTCGCGATTGAGGTGGGCAGCGATTTCCTTCCATGAATCCAACCGATCTTCGGGCGGACTCACAGAGGGCGGCGTGTCAGAGGATGGTTCACCCATCGCGCTCTCCTGGTAGGGCCGCAGCTGCCGCGAGCCCGGGGCCCGAATTGTACGCCCGCCGGCTCCGTCAGGCGACGGCAATCCGCGGCATTCGACAGCAAATAGCGGAACGGACGCGATTCTGCGCCTTGCCGTTTGACGACACCCACCTAGCTATCCCATCGTGTGCGCACGTCTCAAGTGTTAAATCTACGAAATGTAATTTTTGGGCGGTAAATGGCCGGCAGGTCTTAACGTCCCCAGCTGCCCAGAAACTCTTGGCGACAAACGCAAAAATCTCAAGTTTGGAGGTCTCTCATTATGAACAACAAAGTAAGCTTGTGGACGCTACGCGCCATCGCGATCCTGGCACTCGCGGTGGGCACTGCCGTACAGGCTCAGGCTCCGTCGCCTAAGCACTTCAGCGGCGTGTTCAATGACTATACCCCCGCAACAGGCGTCGCTGGCCCATGGGAAATGCACGGCACGTGGTCATTGAAGCTGGAAGGAGATTCCGGGAAAGCCGATTTCTCTGCCTTCATGACCATGGAACATTCCGATTATTGGATTCTGCAACACCCGATTACTCCTCCTGCCTCTCCTAACGTTGACAATCCCGGAACGCGTAGTCCCCATACTCACCACGTCACAATGACGGATGCCCTGGTTAGCTACGACACTAGCGTCTGCCCCGCCAACAGCCCTGCTACTACCGTCCCTGGTTTTGTGGTCACGGGCCCAGTGAGCATTACCGGCAACGGGAGCTCCGCGTCCTTCGAGGCTAAGGGGTCATCCACCCTGCAGGTCTGCATCAACGGGGGGACGGAGGTCCAGTTTTCGAACGTGACCCTGGTGTTAACGGGTCCTGCGACTTCGCATTTCGGAGGCCAGCCTATCCACGGCGTAGTTCGCATCGTTCGCAGTTCAGATAAAGGTGATCGGGATAAAAAATAAACTTCGCAGGCTCTGGAAGACATCGATCGCTCTTCAGAGCCATCTGGCTGAGCGACGCATAACACATACCCGTGTAGAGATTGGCTACGGGTGGCTGCCTAGATTTCGTTGATGGACACACCTGCTTTGCAATGAGGATTCCTTTCCGGGTTCCGAGCATTGTGGGTGGTTTGTCCCCTGCTCTGAAGTTATCCCGAGACAGCGTTCTCGGAAGTAATCGGAAGCAAACTGTCGCGGCACGTGGACGATTAAAGCGCAAACCGGACCAGTCAAGTTTGTAAGTGAGCTTTATTTCGCATCGCGTTCCAATTCGAATCCCAGAGCTGGCTACGCCCTCGGGTGGGTTATTTTTCCCGCCACTTTTCAGCGCGAGACCACGACATTTCATAGAGATTATTGACAAAAAAAGGGCGCGACTTTTAAATCGCGCCCTGCAGGGGTTGAGATTTATCTGGGCCTAAGCTTTTGCTGGGTTTTCTCCGCGAGTGAAACCAGGGGCCGGGCGCAGTTCAGGTCGCACTACCTTCGGATCGGCGCTAGGCGCTGCTTGCGGAGGCTGTGGCGGCGGAGTGCGCAGCTTTTCCGGAAGCGGCTTGTTTTCCATCAGTAGTTTCACTTCGTTAGCGTCGATAACTTCACGTTCGAGTAGCGCCAGCGCGATGCGCTCCAGAGTCTCCTTATTATTGGAGAGGATGGCTTTGGCGCGCTCGTAGCCGCCGTTCACGATGCGTTTTACTTCTTTGTCGATCTGGATGGCGGTGTCTTCGGAATAGTCGCGATGCTGGGTGATTTCGCGGCCAAGGAAAATCGCTTCATCTTTCTTGCCATAGGCCAGAGGACCGAGTTCGCTCATGCCCCATTCGCAAACCATGTTGCGCGCGATGTCAGTAGCGCGCTCGATGTCGTTTCCCGCGCCGGTGGTGATGTGCCCGAGAAAAATCTCTTCAGCAGAACGGCCGCCCATCAGCACGGCCAGCATGGACTCCAGATATTTCACCGTATAGGTGTGCTTGTCGTCTTCGGGCAACTGCATGGTGAGACCGAGAGCCATGCCGCGAGGAATGATTGTGACTTTGTGAACCGGGTCAGCGCCTGGAGTCATGGCGGCGACCAGCGCGTGGCCCGCTTCGTGATAAGCCGTATTTTTCTTTTCCTCGTCGGACAAAATCATGGACTTGCGTTCCACGCCCATGAGTACTTTGTCCTTGGACATTTCGAAGTCCACCATCATGACGAACTTGCGATTCTGGCGTGCGGCCCACAACGCCGCTTCGTTCACCAGGTTGGCGAGATCGGCGCCGGAAAAACCAGGAGTGCCGCGAGCAATGATGGAGAGCTCCACGTCATCAGAGATGGGAACCTTACGAGTATGCACGCGGAGAATTTCTTCGCGGCCCTTCACATCCGGACGGGCCACCACCACTCGGCGATCAAAACGGCCCGGGCGTAGCAAAGCAGGATCAAGAACATCAGGGCGGTTAGTCGCGGCAATCAAGATGACGCCTTCGTTGGATTCGAATCCATCCATTTCGACAAGCAGGGCGTTCAGAGTTTGCTCGCGCTCGTCGTGTCCACCGCCAAGTCCGGCGCCACGATGGCGTCCGACAGCGTCAATTTCGTCTATGAAAATGATGCAGGGAGCATTCTTTTTACCTTGCTCGAACAGATCGCGAACGCGGCTGGCGCCCACGCCGACAAACATTTCCACGAAGTCCGAACCCGAGATGGAGAAAAACGGAACGTTAGCTTCGCCTGCAATAGCGCGTGCAAGCAGCGTCTTGCCCGTTCCAGGAGGTCCGACGAGCAGCACGCCCTTGGGAATGCGGCCGCCCAGTTTCTGGAATTTTTGCGGGTCTTTGAGGAACTCGATAATCTCCTGCAGCTCTTCTTTAGCTTCGTCGGTTCCCGCCACATCCTTAAAAGTAGCTTTTTTCTGCTGTGCGGAAAGCAAACGCGCGCGCGATTTGCCAAAGCTCAGAGCCTTGTTACCGCCAGCTTGCATCTGGCGCATCAAGAAAAGACAAAAGCCCACCAGCAAGATGAGCGGAGCAGCGTTCAAGAGAATCAGAACCCAGTCCCCGCTGCGAACTTCTTTCACTTTCATCGGCACCTGTTTTTCGCGCAACTGCTTGGCCAGGTCGGGAGCGGATTCCTTGAAAACGGTGAGATGAAATTTATGATTGGTCGGGACTTTGTATTCCCCTTGCAGCTCGTAGCTATTGGGCGAAAGATAGAGCGTGACTTCCTTGACATCACCCGAATCGACCTTGCCCATGAACTCGCTGTAGCTCGGCTCGTCTTCGCGTGCCTGCGCGCCGTTGGCGGACACCAGCTTCCAAAGCATCACGCCGAGGAATACGATAGAAATCCAAAAAAGAATGGTCTTTGCCGTGGAACTAGAATTCACATTGCCCTCACTTAGATCCCCAAGAAAATCTACGCAGCTTTTGCCGCAGCAACTTTATTTCTTGCGATGCTCAGCTTTCCCCGCGCTCTTTGTGCCGTTAGTCAGTTGCCGAAGGTTGCGACCGGTACCGTTGGGCGCTGCCAACCCATATCCCACCCATACTTCCTTAGATGCAGTTTTGAACCCAAAGTAATCCGACTCAAGATCGACGCGCCGCTTTTCAGGCTTATCCAGCAAAACCGCCAGGCGCAACGACCGCGGTGCGCTTTCACCCAAGCGCCGCAGCAGAAATTCCTGGGTCACGCCGCTCTCCAGAACTGCATCAACCAAAAGAACATCCCGGCCCTTCAGGTCCGGCGCCGCACTGAACAAGACTTCCCGGCGCGGGCGCCCACCGTCTTCTACGTCCCGCAAATCTTCGCGAACAAAGTGGCAAACCACCGTACCATCCAGCTCTCGAATCAGATCCGCGGCGAACATGAACCCTCGATCCATGGTAACCACAATGTCCAGGCGCCGGCCGTGGTAAGCACGCGAAATGTCCTTACCCAACTCAGCCACCCGTCCGGCAATTCGCGACTCGGAAATCGTGGCGCTCCGTCCGTTCGCGCTTGCTTTGATCGCCTGGCGACCACGTTTAGAGCCAGCCGCCTTGCGGCTGCTCATAATAACTTTTCCTCGACGATCACAATCCCCGTTTTGGTCCCATCGTGGGCCGCGAATTTGGCCGACGCGCCAAAACTTCGTGACCACGCCAAGTCTTTGCCAGTGACGACCACGGGCCACCCAGCGCGCTGCCAACGATCAATCCCTTTTTCGTTGAACAAGCGCTTCAACTTCTCAGGCTTGCTATGCCCGGTGGCACAAAAGCGATCGCCGTATCGCCAGCTTCTCAGTGTTAGAGGGAAATTCAACCGCGCTCCATCCAACACTTCCCCTAGGAGTCTAGTTTCCCCTCTCTGGCCATGCCAGTCAATCACTGTGAAGCGGAAAACGCACCCCAGTTCTGGAACGCGGATGCCGTTCAGCTCGGGCAGAGAATCGATTTTGTACTCATATTCCCGGGGAGTGAGCTTCGCCGCTTCTTTGACGCAAAACACCAGAGCATCGCGGTGGCGGCGCACTTCAATATTCCCCGGCAAAGGCAGCGACGATCCAGTTTTACCGTGGCGGGCGAGCTCCAAAACCTGCCTGACGTGCAGAGCGCTGAACTCGCCAACTGCCGAAGTGTTTTTTGCATTCCCGGCGTGTGCACGCTTGACGCGGCTAACAATCGATCGCACCAGCCGGCCGCTTAAACCTGTCGATGCCGCCTGCTCCGGAGACCGATCTTCCATTCGCGCGAATACGTTTTCTTGAACAGTACATGGCAGCAGTTCGGCGATGCGGATGCTCGCGCCTCCGGGAATTATTTCGAGCGAACTCCGTAAACGCTCATCTGCAATATCGTTAAGCAGGGCGTCGTCTTCACGAGCGTGGCTTGAAAGCGCGGCCAGGTGCTCGACGATGCGCGGCTGAAATTCTTTTTTGAGCAATGGAATTAATTTTTTGCGAATGCGCGCACGCGTTTTGGTGGTATCGCGATTGGTGGTGTCTTCGCGCCAGCTCTGTTTGTGCGCTTTCAGATACAAACGTAAATCGGCGCGCGACACCGATAGAAGCGGTCGCACAATCTTCTCGACCCGCGGATGAATCCCGCCCAGGCCGGCAAGTCCACTGCCCCGCAAAATATGCGCCAAGACCGTTTCAGCCTGATCGTCAGCAGTATGCGCCACAGCAATTTTGTCCAGTCGATGTTCGCTAGCGCATTCAGAAAAAAAAGCGTAACGCAGACGTCGCGCAGTCGCTTCCAAATTAGCCCTCTCATTTTTTGCGATGGTTTTTACCGCGGCCGCAGCGGAATAAAACGGCAATTTATGTTTGCTCGCCAAAGCGCTAACAAATTTTTCGTCGCCGTCCGCAGCGCCCCCGCGAAGTTTGTGATTGAAATGCAGCACGCACAGCGCAATCCCCAATTTTTTTTTGACCGCAACAAGCAGCAGCAACTGCGCCACCGAATCCGCGCCACCGGACACAGCAACGCCCACGCGATCGCCCTCGCGAATCAACCCACTCCGCTGAATCGCGTTCTGCAGCCGCTCTGAAAGCTGTTTACTGCTTGCAAGTATTGGGGTTAATTTTTTCGCCAGGCGTGCCACCCGAAGCTCCCCAAGGCGCATCTTACCACTCAGAAGCAGTACACCTCAGAAGCAGCATTTCCAGCAGCGGAAGTTTGCAAAGTCTGTGGAAAACGCGCCGGGATTTGGTTGACAATACTGGCCTCTCCTGAGATACTCTTCAAGTTGTGCGTATGCCTTTCTGCTGGACAGGGAGGTTTTGCTCTTTGACAATCGATACGATGTGCCAGAATCCGTTCGAAACCATTCACGCTTTTCGAGCCTGAATGGTCTGAGTAAATCGAGCGACAATAATTTGCTTGGCAGGCTGCCTGGGATGCAAATCCCGGGATTTTTTTTCGCCAAGCTACCAGTTTCAAACGAGAGTTTGATCCTGGCTCAGAGCGAACGCTGGCGGCGTGCTTAACACATGCAAGTCGAGTGCGCGCCTGTAGCAATACAGGTGGCGCACGGCGCACGGGTGCGTAACACGTGGGTAATCTGCCCTTCGATGGGGAATAACTC
>DATHRB010000063.1:0-101558 GCA_035482155.1 Verrucomicrobiia bacterium
ATGGTGGGCCTGGGTGGACTTGAACCACCGACCTCGCCCTTATCAGGGGCGCGCTCTAGCCACCTGAGCTACAGGCCCTTGGAACTGGAGTGGCGATTGGAAACAACCTGAGCAGTTTACGACGGCAGCGCTAAATCCGCAATTGCATCGCGCTTCTGATGTATTAACCCGATCGTGCACATGGTCGCCACTGCATAGCTAATGACGTGCAAAATTCTTTTTCGCAGAATCGTGCGCGGGTAATCGTGCTAACTTCTACGCCTCTGCGCCCTTACTGCCTAAAACTACTGCACGAAGCCAACCGTGGGTGTGGGCTCGCTGCCCGCAGGGGATTCTTTGATCGGGCCGAACTGCGATTCGTAACGCGCGATGTTTTCTCCCAGCGCCCGCCAGATGCGCTTGGCGTGGCCGGGGCTGACAATCATGCTGCCGGTGAGCTTGCCCTGCGCGCCGTTAGGAAAAATGTAGATGAAATTCAGGGTGAACTCTTCCAGGTTGTGGTGAATCATCACCAGGTTGCTGTACTGCCCCTGTAATTCTTTTTCGTCCGCCTTGATTTGAACTTGACCCTGCCCCTGCTGTGGTGGCCGCTGCTCGTCCATGCGTTGCTCTCCCTGAATGCTTCTCGAAGTTAACACATACGCGTTGTAATGGCGCATCACGCAGGCATCCCTTCTTCGCCCATTCAGTGCCCAATACGAAAAATCAATCGGACCAAGTTGTTTTTTAGGAAATTCCAGCGTCAGATCCATTGACAGCCAAACACTATTAAGTGTAGTTTAGTAGGTAACTTTAACGTGGTTAACATGGTCTATGGCACGCATCGTTCCTCCTCAATTCGAAACTGAACCCTCCTCCAGTACCGAAACTAGCCCGGTCGAAATCACTAGCCCTTCAAGAACTCTGTGGCCCGCGCGCCCAATGCGCAGCAGCGTGGCCATGCCATCACTGCCGGAATCGCATCGCACCATTCCGTTTCTGGCGGGCGCCTCGCGTTTGAAGAAATTACTGGCCTTCGCCGGCCCCGGTTATCTCGTCGCAGTCGGCTACATGGACCCCGGAAACTGGGCCACCGACATCGCCGGCGGCTCAAAATTCGGCTATTCGCTGCTCAGCGTGATTTTGCTGAGCAACCTGATGGCGATGTTTCTGCAAGCGCTCTCCGCCAAACTGGGCATCGCCACCGGCCGCGACCTGGCGCAGGCTTGCCGCGAAAATTATTCCCGGCCCACGGCCATGTTTCTGTGGGTTATCTGCGAGATCGCCATCGCGGCTTGCGACTTGGCGGAGGTGCTGGGCTCCGCCGTCGCGCTCAAGCTTTTATTCGGCTTGCCCCTGCTGGCCGGCGTGCTGATCACCGCGTTGGATGTCTTGATCGTGCTGGCGCTGCAAGGGCGCGGCTTCCGCTTGATCGAAATTTTTGTGGTTACGCTCATCGCTTCCATAGCGGCGTGTTTCGCCTACGAAATATTTTTCGCGCAGCCGCTGTGGCGTCACGCGGCGCTGGGATTCATCCCGCACCTGGAAATTTTGCGCAACCGCGAAATGTTGTACATCGCCATCGGCATATTGGGCGCCACGGTAATGCCGCACAATTTGTATCTGCACTCCAGCATCGTGCAGACGCGCGCCTTTGGAACCTCCCCGCCGGAGCGCAAACAAGCGGTGCGCTACGCCATTTTCGATTCGACCTTCGCGCTAGGCTTCGCGCTGTTTGTGAACGCCGCCATCCTGGTGCTGGGGGCAGCCGCGTTCCACACCCGCGGGCTGCACAACGTGGCGGAAATCGCCGATGCCTACAAATTACTGAGCCCGCTCCTCGGCGCAAGCCTGGCCAGCACGCTGTTTGCCTGCGCGCTGCTCGCCTCGGGACAAAATTCCACGCTGACCGGAACGCTGGCAGGCCAGATCGTCATGGAAGGTTTTCTGGAGATACGGCTGAAGCCCTGGCTGCGGCGCCTGATTACCCGCGCAATGGCCATTATTCCCGCGGCGCTGGTTATCGGCATCGCGGGCGAATCCAAGGTGACCGCGCTCTTGGTCTTCAGCCAGGTGGTGCTCAGTTTTCAATTGCCCTTCGCCGTAATTCCGCTGATTCAACTCACCAGCAGCCGCCAGAAGATGGGCGAGTTGGTGAACTCACGCACCACGACAGCCATTGCCTGGGTGGTAGCGGCCGCAATTCTGTTTTTCAATGCCGAATTGGTCTGGCTAATTCTTCGCTCGTAGTATCCTGCTACGCGACAATTAAAGACAATTGAAGATGATGGATGCGCGACAAAAATTGAAACTGCGCAAGATTTTGTTTGTTGCGTTACTGGCGCTGATCGCTTTATCGATCGTGCTGGGTGTAACGCACCGAGGCCAATGGAACATTCCGGAAGAGGCCAAGCTGCGGCAGAATCCTATTCACGCATCCCCGCAAGCTCTCGATTCCGCGCGAGTCGTTTACAACGATCACTGCGAACGCTGCCATGGAAAAACCGGCATAGGCGACGGCCCGGATGCGACGAAATTCTCCACATCTCCCAGGGACCTGACGGACACGAGCCTCATGAGTGCGCAATCCGACGGCGAACTTTTTTACAAGATTAGCGAAGGTCGGCGGCCGATGCCGGAATTCAAAACAAAATTGACGGAAGAGCAGCGCTGGCAATTGGTGCTATTGACGCGATCATTGGCCAGCACCGACAAGAAAAATCCATAAACCGCGCGCAAGTTTGTTCTGTCTGTGCGGCTCCAAATAACCAGAACGAAGGTTAGCTGAAATTACGCCGCTGCGGATTTAACTTGTTGCAGCGCAGCGGACACTTCTTTCAGATCCGGCACCACCGGAATGTCATAATTTTTAATCCACGCGATTTTGCCCTGCTTGTTGATAATCACGATGGAACGGTTAGTGATGCCCTTGTCGGCGAGGAATGCTCCATACTTCTCGGCCATGGCTCCGCGAGGATTAAAATCGGCCAGCAGCGAATAATGAATCCCCATTTTGTCGGCGTACGCTTTGTGCGACCAGACACTGTCGACGCTCACGCCCAGCACTTCCGCATCCAGCTGTTCGAAGGACTTCATGTCATTCACGAAGCAGACATGCTCATTGGTGCAGGTGGGGCTCCAGTCCAGCGGATAAAAAACCAGCACGACATTCTTCTTTCCCGCGAAATCAGAAAGCTTCACGTCCTTCTGACTCTGATCTTTCAGTGTGAAATCCGGCGCCGCTTGTCCTACAGATACGCTCATAACATTCCTCCTGGGGTTCTAGGATTCTCAGAGCATCTTACCGAATCCCCGCTAACCGGCACAAATGCGGTCCCGTTTCGAGTGCTGGTTCAGTTCCCGATTATGCCAAAAACCGCAGCTTACAATCTTATTCTGAATTATTTCGAGGGTAGATACTCGCTTATCGACCATTTTCCATTAATTTTCCGAAGCACATATTCGCCGTCTCTTAGCCGCACGGCGATGTGACCGACGCCCGCGTTTATGTCACGAAGGTCTTGAATCTTAGTATGGACACGTGCGCTTTGGGACATATTGTTACTCATAAATTGCATGCGAACCTCAAAACCGCAGTTAAACTTCTTTGGCCATTCCGCAGAACTGCATACATTCAGATTTCGCTGCCGAAGTGCCTTAACCAAGTTTGGACTAGGGTCCATTTCTGCCACTGAGAAGCAAACCAGGTCACGTTTGGCCCACTTGTTTGTTAAAACCTCGGAGCTCAGCACCAGCGACAGAACCTCAATCTCGTCGCCGCTCTTGGGCGTGTAGGTCTTTTCATCTGAGATCAAGGCGACCGCAACCGAAGTGAATATCGAAGAAACGAGGATCGTAGCGGCAGCTAGCGCTGTCGAGAAACGGCCGTGGCTCATACCGAGATTCTATTCCAAAATTGGACGTTCCGTGCCGCTCCCGGCCAACTGACCAGGCATCCGAAGGCCTCGTTCATGTGCTACTCGCGTTAGGAATATTTTTCGGTAACCTCACCTTGTGAACGAAACGTAAAAAATCTGCTGATGCCGCTCGATTTGCAGCGCCACTGGTTCGCCCGGCTTGATCGCCATCAGTGCGGCGCGTAAACCCTCCAACGAAGTGATGGGATTGCCGTTCAATCCGTGAATTACATCCCCGGTCTGCAATGGAATTTCGCCGGTCCGCGTACCGAGGGTCCGCGCGGCCACAATCACGCCGGTCGGAATGCGCAAGTCAGGCAACTCGTGCGCAAGATCGAGTGTCAACTCCACTCCCAGGACGTCCAGCGGCCGGACTAGGTTTTTTATCGGGTCTGCTAAGTCAACGAGACTATCTTCTTTATGCGGCCGCTCCGCGAGGCCAACATTTATTTTCAATCGATCAGCACCGCGCAAAACCTCGATCGCCGCGTGATCCCCGGTCTTATGCAGATAAAGGCTCTGCGCAAATTGCGGCAGGCTGCTGATGGCCACACCGTCGACATTCAAAACCACGTCCTGAATCTTAATGCCGGCGGTATCCGCGGGGCCGCCCGGAGAAATATCAGAAATAATGACGCCATAATCTCTTTTCAGCCGCAACGCCGCCGCCAATTCCGGCGTGATGGTTTGCACCAACGCGCCAATGGCCGGCTGATGAATATGCCCAAACTTCACCAGTTGCGGATACGCAGAAGCCACCACGCCCTCTGGAATGGCGAAGCCCAGCCCTTGATTTCCGCCCGACGAGGACAAGATAAAAGTGTTGATGCCCACCAGATCGCCATTGGCATTCACCAGCGCGCCGCCGCTGTTCCCAGGATTAATGGGCGTGTCCGTTTGCACGTAAACCAGCGGGCTATCCGGATCGGGCTGGCGCGCCACAGCACTCACCACGCCCATAGTGACGGTGTTGCGCAGGCCCTCGGGGCTGCCAAACGCAAACACCATTTCGCCTTGCCTGGCCGGGGGCATGGAATTTTTGATCGGCAGCGTCGGCAAACCGTGCGCATCAATTTTGACTACCGCGAGATCAATCTCTCGCGAGGTGCCCACAACGCGCGCCTGGTAGCTTCTGCCTTGCGGCCCCTCGGGCGCAGCCCCGGACGCAGTCGGAGCCGGTGGCGGCGGAACGAGTACTTCAATATTTTGCGCGCCGTTCACCACGTGCGCATTGGTAACAATGTAGCCTTCCGGGTCGACGATCACTCCCGAGCCGATAGCGCGGCGGCGGCCCACCAGCAAATCGGTTTGACCGCGCTGCGTTTCTTCCGACGCCCCATATCCGGTGACCAGGATTTGCACCACCGTGGGTGATACCCGCTGCACGAGGTCTTCTATGGAGTCATTAAGTTGATGTAAAACGTTAGCGGAATGAGCACCCTCGCGGGTCTGCGCCGTCGCAGATGGCCATGGGCAAGGCCCAAAAACTGAGATTAGCAGCAGCCATGAGTACATCCGGTATCGCTTGGCGAAAACAGTCAGAAATATACTCATATCGGTGTCTTTCTCTTTCTCAATGCGTTGGGTTCCCGGCTGCCGCCAATTGTTTTTGCACGCGCATTATAGCGGCATTAGACCACTTTATTAATCGCGGGTGTAGCAGTACACTCGCCCCAAGGAGAGCGATTTATGACCTCCGAAGCTACCCGGCTTGCTCCCATGCTGCCGCTGCGACAACTCGTGGACCGCTACCGCGCCCTTGCTGGTGAGTTTGGCACGCCCGTGCCGCTGACCGCATTTAATCTAAGCCGCACCGAGACCGAGCAGCTTTTTTCCAGCTATGACGAGGACTACCACATCAGCCGCTTTTTCCATTTCGACGATCTCGATGGCATGACCTTTACCATCAATGCCGAGCCCGTGACCCACGTCGCGCTGGACGCCGAGATCGAAAGCATTTTGTAAATAAATGAGAGTCGCATGAATTTGCATTCCGCACTCGCGGCCGAGTTCCCATCGCTGCGTTGCTGGCGGAGCTCCGCCGCAACTTTCCTGGTCGTCGTTGGTACCGTCGCCTCTGCTTTTTCTCCCGCCGCAGATGCCGCGCCCCAAGCTTCAACGATCGCGGCGATCGCCAAAATCCGCGAAGCGTGGATTCAGGACCTTCGTACCAAGCAACTCGAACCCATTCTGAAATTTTATGCGTCAGACGCTGTCTTCCTCCAACCCAACGGCGATCGCATCACCGGCTCCCCCGCTCTTCGCACCTTGTTCCAAAATATTATGGCCACCTTCAACAGTGACCTCACCCTTCACAGTCAGAACCTTGAAACCTCCGGCGATTTGGCTTACGACAGTGGGGAATTCCAGGAGACTCTCACCACCATCGCCACCGGGGCCAAAATTACCTCCAAAGGCAGCTACATAATGATCTTCAAACGCCAGCCCGGCGGCGGTTGGAAAATCATTCAGCACGCCTGGATGGGTACACCGCCACCCGGCACATAAGGGGCCCAAAGCACGCCCGATAATTTCGTTTCAAAAATTCAGTTTTTTGCATAGGCTACTTCACTCGGAGGTACCTGCATGGCTGGCACGCCAACTCCTTTGCCGGAAGCGCGTCTCGGCGCTACTCTGCGTCGCGATTCGTGGTGGACGGAACTCTTACCAGTAATCATTTTGCTGGGCGGCTTTGGCGTTTACGCCACCTTGCGGGCTTTCGAAGGCGCTTACTATTCTTGGGGACCTTATCTTTCCCCTTTTTATTCTCCACTCATCGATCCACAGCATCACTGGTGGCCGCTTTCTCCCGCTTTGCTGGTGCTGGCGGGTCCGTTGGGATTTCGCGCCACCTGTTACTACTACCGCAAAGCTTACTATCGGGCTTTTTTTTTCGATCCGCCTGCGTGCGCCGTGGGCGAGCCCGCCAATCGCAAATATCGCGGCGAAACAGCCTTTCCATTTATTTTGCAAAATGTGCATCGCTATTTTCTTTATCTCGCGATTATTTTTCTGGTTTTTCTGTGGCATGACGCCATCAAGGGCTTTTTCTTCGACGGGCAATTTGGCATTGGCGTCGGCAGCCTGATTCTTTTGCTCAACATTATCTTGCTTTCCATTTACACCCTGTCGTGCCATTCGCTGCGCCATTTGGCGGGAGGCAAGCTGGATTGCTTTTCCTGCGTATCCTTCGGAACAACGCGAGCGGCGGCCTGGCGCGGCTTTTCCTTCCTGAACGAGCGCCACATGCAATTCGCGTGGGCCAGCTTGATCTCCGTAGGCTCTGCGGATTTATACATTCGCCTCGTAGCTAGTGGCATCATTCGCGACCTGAGGATTCTGTGAGCACAAATTATGAGGTTCGCGAGCACGACGTACTGATCATCGGCGCCGGCGGTGCCGGACTGCGCGCGGCGATTGAAGCTTTGGCACAAGGCGCGTCAGTAGGCGTGGTTTGCAAATCGCTGCTGGGCAAAGCCCACACGGTAATGGCCGAAGGCGGCATCGCCGCGGCCATGGCTAACGTGGATCCCGCGGACAATTGGAAAGTGCACTTCCGCGATACCATGAGCGGCGGAAAATTTCTCAACAATTGGCGAATGGCGCAGTTACACGCGCAGGAAGCTCCGGACCGTGTCCGCGAATTGGAGCAATGGGGAGCGCTTTTTGATCGCACAGAAAAAGGCGAGATCTTGCAGCGCGCTTTTGGCGGCCACACCTTCAAGCGCTTGTGCCATGTCGGCGATCGCACTGGCCTGGAATTAATTCGCACCCTGCAAGACCGCGGCGTGCAGCAGGGCGTGGATTGCTACATGGAATGCACCGTCACGCGCCTGTTGGTGGAAAACGGCCGCTTCGCAGGCGCCTTCGCATACTGGCGCGAGAATGGCCGCTTCATTGTCTTCAAAGCCAAGGCGGTCGTCATCGCCACCGGCGGCATCGGTAAGGCCTGGACCGTCACATCCAACTCCTGGGAGTACACCGGAGACGGCATGGCGCTGGCTTACGAAGCGGGCGCGGAGTTGATGGACATGGAATTCGTGCAGTTTCATCCCACCGGAATGGTGTGGCCTCCGGGTGTGCAGGGAATTCTCGTAACCGAAGCGGTGCGCGGCGAGGGTGGCATCCTGCGCAACAAATTGGGCGAGCGCTTCATGGAGAAGTACGATCCTAAGCGCCTAGAGCTTTCCACCCGCGATGTCGTGGCGCGTTCCATTTATACCGAAGTGCGCGAAGGCCGCGGCACCGAGCACGGTGGCGCTTATCTAGATATCTCCCACAAGCCCGCCGAGTACGTGAAGAAAAAATTGCCCAGCATGTATCACCAGTTCAAGGAACTGGCTGACGTTGACATCACCAAGGAACCCATGGAAGTCGGTCCGACGTGTCACTACATGATGGGCGGCATTCGCGTTGAAGCGGACACCGGCCAGTCCTCCATGCCGGGAATTTTTGCCGCCGGTGAAGCTGCCGCGGGTTTGCATGGAGCAAATCGATTGGGCGGCAATTCACTTTCCGATTTGCTGGTGTTTGGGCGCCGTGCCGGAATGGCCGCGGCAGCGCATGCCCAAAAAACCGCCTATGCCTCGCTGGACAATGCGCAAATGCAGGAGGCCGAACGCGAATTACTCGCGCCATTTTCAAATAAGGGAGAAAGCCCCTACGCGATTCATCGCGATTTGCAGACGGTGATGCAAAGCTTGGTCGGCATTTATCGCAACGCGGAAGATTTGAAGCGCGCGCTCAACGAGTTGCAAATGTTGAAAGCGCGAGCGGCGGCCGCCAGTGTGGAAGGCTCGCGCATGTACAATCCCGGCTGGCACCTTGTGGGCGAGCTGAAATCCATGCTCATCATTGCCGAAGCCGTTACGAAAAGCGCCATGGCCCGCACCGAAAGCCGCGGCGCGCACAGCCGCATTGACTATCCAGATCTCGATAAGCAGTGGGGTCAAAAACACAACATCATCGTGGAGCAACGCGGCGAGATGGTCCGGCGCGAACTACCTATCCCGCCCATGCCCGATGACTTAAAACAAGTTCTGGCGGAGCAGCAGTAACATTGCATCCAAATTCCAAGTCTGGAGTTTGCCGCGATGAGCACCGGAACGGAGAAAATAGCGATGGCTGAAACAGTCTTGCGCGTTTTTCGCGGCGACGCCGGCGGCGGAGCGTTGGTGGACTACAAAGTTCCGGTTGCGCCAGGCATGGTGGTGCTCGACGCGCTGCACTACATTCAGGGCCACTTGGCGCCGGACTTGGCCGTGCGTTGGAATTGCAAAGCAGGGAAGTGCGGTTCCTGCTCCGCGGAAGTAAACGGGCGCCCGCGGCTGACTTGCAAAACGCGCATGGATGAGCTTCCCAAAGATGAACCCATCGTCGTGATGCCCATGAAGTCGTTTCCGAGAATTAAAGACCTGGTCACCGACGTTTCGTGGAATTACCGCGTAAACAAAAAAATTCTGCCATTTCAGCCCAGACCCGGCACGAACTGGAAAATTTCGCAGCTGGACGTCGACCGCGTGCAGGAATTTCGCAAGTGCATCGAATGTTTTCTCTGCCAGAACGTTTGCCACGTGCTGCGCGACCACGACAAAAAGGAACAGTTCGCCGGACCACGTTTCTTTGTGCGCGTCGCCGGACTGGAGATGCATCCGCTCGACGGTGCTAATCGCGAGGGCTTGCTGAAAGACGAATTGGGCCTCGGTCTTTGCAACATCACCAAATGCTGCACGGAGGTTTGCCCGGAGTCGATTCACATCACCGATAACGCCATCATCCCGCTGAAGGAACGAGTAGTGGACGAATTCTACGATCCCCTGACCATGCTGTTCCGCAAAATGCGCGGGTCCAGCGAGAAACGCACTTAGAAGGCCTAAAGGAGTATTGTGTCTGCAGCTCGGGAGGTTGTAATGGACGCTCAACTTAAAGCTATTTCCAGGGCTGGGATCGCCGAAGCCATCGCCAAAGCGGAGCTGTATCGTTATTTAAATGAACCAGAAGAAGCCGAGTCAATCTGCCGCGATATTCTGGCAGTCGATTCCGGGCATCAACTGGCGCGCCGCTTGTTGGGGCTATCGATCACCGATCAGTTCAGTGGTTACGCCGGTGATCGCTACGGCGAAGTGGCTGAAATATTTCAAGGACTGCGGGATGCGTATGAACGCGCTTATTACACCGGGTTGCTATACGAGCGCCGTGCCAAGGTGCAACTACGCAGCGGCTATTCCGCTCATATTCTGTTGCCGCTCATTGAAGACGCCATGAAATGCTTTGCTGAAGCGGAAAAAATCCGTCCGCCGGGAAACGACGACAGCATTCTGCGCTGGAACCGGTGCGTCCGCCTGCTGCAAAGCCAACCGGATTTTCGAGTGGAGCGAGACGCTACTCCGCCGGACGCTGAAGATACCCCTCCGCAAAATGTTAGTTTGAAACGCGCAGGCAAACTCTAAGCGAATCGCGCGGTACGGCGGACGTATCGCAACTGCGCCTCTAGTTCAACTGTGCTGCGGAACATCAAGCTGCGTAGTTGGCACGATTCCAACCATTACGATCGGCCGCACCAACTCTACTGCAACGGCAACAAATTCTTCCGCGGATACACGATCCTCCGTGTTCACCCACTGCCTCACCGCCCCGTAAATCGCCCAACTTGCCGTGGCGGCAATCATCTCAGCCGGGACGGTACGTTCCACGGGGTGACGTTGAAATCCGTCCAGTAAAACGATGCGGATCTGATCGATCACCGTAGCTTCCACAAACGGTTCGAATTGATGCTGATTAAAGGAGTGCGATTTTTGCAACTCGCCCAGGTAATCGCAGACCGCCAGGATAATCACCTGAAATGCCGTTGAACATCCGCCATCAAACTTCGCGCCCCTCTGCGCTAGAAGGTCAAGAAAGGTAACGCGGATTAACTCGCCCAGCAGTGCGAATTTATCTTCATAGTGCGCATAAAACGTAGCGCGGTTTACTGTCGCTGCTTCGGTAATATCCTGCACCGAAATCTTGTCGAACTCCTTTTGTGTCAATAAGTTGCGTAGTGCCTCCTGCAGCAGCTGTCGCGTCCTGCGGATGCGAGGATCAAGCTTTTGACAGTCCGAATGAAGCATTGCTCACCCTCCAAGCCCTATTATACTTTAAAACATCGTCCGTTGCTTAAAATACAAATGTTGTGATAAAGTATGCGACAGTTGTTGCTTATGCTGCATCCGATGATTGGAGGCAACCACAATGGCAACCTTACTCAAACTCGATTCCAGTCCCATGGGAGAGCGATCTATATCCCGAAAGCTCACCACCAAGTTCGCTGAGAGCTGGCTCAAGACTCATCCAGGCGGCAAAGTTGTCGAACGTGACCTGACCACTTTGAACCTGCCGGTGCTCGACGCGTCCTGGGTCGGCGCAGCATACACCCCGCAAGCATCCCGCACCGCAGCACAAAGGCAGGCACTCGCTGCCTCGGACTCGCTAATAAATGACCTTCAGCAAGCCGACGAGTATGTCTTTGGCGTGCCTATGCACAATTTTAGCATTCCTTCCACGCTCAAACTTTGGATTGATCAAATAGCCCGCGTTGGCAAGACGTTTTCATACGGCGAAACCGGTCCCAAAGGTTTGCTGACCGGCAAAAAAGCAACCTTACTAGTCGCGAGCGGCGGCGAATATGGGAAAGGCAGCGCCATGGCTTCCTTCGATTTTGTGACCCCTTACTTGCAGACCGTCTTGGGGTTCATCGGCATCACTGACGTCACCGTCATCACCGCCGGCGGCACCGCGCAGTTAACGTCCGGCAAGCTAGATCCACAAACTTTTCTCGCGCCGTCGCTTGAAAAGGTCCACGCCCACGCGAGTCTGTAAGTAAAACAGGTCCAAAAAAGGAGAATAAAATGAAGACTGCTTCCTTGATCGCACGTTTGCTTCTAGGTTTGATCTTCCTGGTTTTTGGCTTGAATGGATTTCTTCACTTCATTCCGATGCCGCCCCCCCCAGGTGTGGCAGGCCAGTACTTCGGCGCGATCTTTGCGTCCCACTACTGGGTCGTTATTTTTGGGGTTCAAGTCATCGGAGGGCTACTTCTGCTTATAAATCGTTTCGTGCCGCTGGCGCTCGTTACACTTGGCCCTGTGATCGTGAATATTTTCTTCTTTCACGCGCTTATGGCTCCGTCCGGCCTACCTCTTGCGATTCTCGTAGTCATCCTGTGGTCCATTCTCGCGATCCGGAACAAACAATACCTGGCCGGGATTTTCTTCCAACGCACGAACCAGGGCCAGGCCGCGTAACGAAGTATCAACAACGCAAGCAATGTAATCTAAGAACCATAACTGGAGGTGCGCACATGGAGATTGGCGTAGACAGCTTCGCAATAGCTATTTCGGATCCGGTTACCGGGAAGACGACCAAGCCGGTCGATCGCCTGCATCAATTGCTGGACGAGATCGAGTTGGCCGACAAGGTGGGACTCGACCTGTTTGGCATTGGCGAGCATCATCGCGCGGAATTTCTAGACTCTGCGCCGGCGGTCATTCTTGCGGCAGCCGCTTCGCGAACTAAAAATATTCGCCTGACCAGCGCGGTCACCGTTCTCAGCGCCGCCGATCCCGTGCGAGTCTTTCAGGAATTCGCTACGCTGGACCTTATTTCGAACGGTCGCGCCGAAATCGTCGCGGGGCGCGGCTCCTTCATCGAATCTTTTCCCCTCTTCGGCTTCGATGTCGAAGATTACGATTCACTGTTCTCGGAAAAACTGGAACTGCTGCTCAACATTCGCGAAAACACCCACGTGCACTGGTCCGGTAAGCATCGTCCAGCGCTTACCGGTCAGGCCGTCTACCCGCGACCGCTCCAGAATCCGCTGCCCATCTGGGTTGGCGTCGGCGGCACGCCGGCTTCGTTCGCGCGCGCCGGTGTTCTCGGCTTGCCGCTCATGGTAGCCATTATCGGCGGCGAACCGCACCGCTTCCGCCCGCTCATCGATCTTTATCGTGAAGCAGGCGTCCGCAGCGGGCACAAACCTGAACAACTCAAAGTCGGTCTGCACATGATTGGCTTTGTCGCCGACACCACCAAGGAAGCCGCGGATGTTTTTTTCCCCGGCTATGCCCACACTTTCACGGAAATTGGCAAGGAGCGGGGTTGGCCGCCAACTACTCGCGCGCAGTTCGACGCTTTGCGCGGCCCGAAGGGCGCGCTGCTGATCGGCGATGTAGACACCGTCGCGAAAAAAATTCTCTATGTAAACGAAGCTCTCGGCGGCGTCACGCGCATTACTTTTCAAATGGGCGTTTCAGCGGTCCCACAACCGAAGATGCTCCGCGCCATCGAACTACTCGGCACCGGCGTGGCCCCCGCGGTCAACAAACAGCTAACAGCAGCCGTCGCGCGCGCCTAATAAATCAAAAATCGCTGCGGAAAATAAGCCGCACGAGGCTCCAGCCATTGCAATAGGTTCGTGTGAAAACGGAGCCCATCTCAAGTTTTCCCGCCTGCGGCCAACAGGCCTTCAATTAGCGCCGTGCATTCCGTGTCCAGTGTCGGCCGGTAAAAACTGCGCCCGGATCGCTGGTACCAGTAGTCAGCGTTCAACGCAGAACCCTCTTTGCGGTGCAGGTAAGCGTGAACGGCCATGCCATCTACGCTTTCCAGTTCGTCCACCATGGAATGGGCTCGGGCCCATTCCCCCTTAGCGTCCCACCACAGCGCTGCGAGTGGGATGGATAGTCCCGCCGGCGGTGCCTGTTCTTCAACAATGGAAGCTTTGAACTCCTCGACATTCATAATTTCCAATCTGTCTTGGCGGCCGTTGTCGTTGGCCAAGCAAGTTGATGTTACGCGGATTTGTGCGCAAATCATCCACAGTAATTTTATCAGCGTAAATTTTATGGCCGCCGCGGCGCGACCCTGGGATGGATATAAACGCTTTTCAATCTAGCTAAGGGTCTGAGGCCGCGAGGCCATAATCGCCACTAAGCGACTTGCAAGGTACGTATATCTCATGATCGAGAACATTGAACGCTCAGGTTCTAGCTGATATTCTCAATTTCTAATGTCTGTGAAACGGTCAAAACTTGATGTTGCCGCCGACCGCGCGGCGAAAATAATTCAAGCTCATCTTGATACTTTGCCCCCGGCTAAAACGAAAGCCATGCGCGCCGATAGTCGTAAATTGGCAATCAAGTCTCCCCGCTCCGCAGGTCGCGGAAAAGTTTCACAATCTCGGCAAAACGTGGGTTTTCGTCCTTTATCTCGTACTTGCGAAGAATCTGCATAAGTTCCCGTTCGTTATCACAGGCCAAAACCCATTTCAAATGATTTCGCAGAGAGTTTAATTCCGCGAACGTGTGTTTTGTACTTGTCCGGCATGTACTCTCTTATTATATATATTGTTTATAAACACATGTATGTATTCTAGCGTTCCCCTGCCAGTTGCATTTGCCCAGCCGTCCTGTTCTTATTGCGCGAACCTCGGAAGTGACCAGAATTACTGGATAGCCGGGGAACTTCAGTCGCCCCTCCCTCGTACAGGACTGAGAAGAGGTGCGCGATGCACAATCTGTTAGGCAACCTGCGCTACGCCGCGCGGCAATTCCGGCAGTCTCCCGTTTTTACCGCTACCGCGGTGCTTACCCTGGCGCTGGGAATCGGTGGTACGACCGCCATTTTCACGTTGATTCACGCGGTCATGCTGCGCTCCCTTCCGGTCTCGGACCCCGCGCAACTTTATCGTGTCGGCGAAGGTGATGATTGCTGCGTGGAAGGCGGCCCGCAGGATCGTTGGGGCATGTTTTCGTTTCCTCTCTTCGAGAGACTGAAGGCCCAAACGCCAGAGTTCGAAGAAGTGACGGCCTTCCAGGCAGGGCGGGGGCAATTAAGCGTACGCCGACAGGGCGTTGATGTGGCTAGCAGGCCTTTACGGTCCGAGTATGTCACCGGCAATTATTTCCAGACGCTCGGTATCAAAGCCTTTGGCGGGCGAGTGTTTATTCCCGACGATGACAAGCCTGCCGCTCCTCCGGTTGCGGTCCTTAGTCATCGGGCCTGGCAGACCATCTACGGTGGCGACACGAAGGTGGTGGGTTCCACCTTCATTGTGGAGGGTAAACCCTTTACGGTAATTGGCGTCGCGCCGGTCGGATTCTTTGGTGAAACGCTGCGCAGCGATCCTCCTGATATGTGGTTACCCCTGCATCAAGAACCCATGATTAACGGCGAGGTATCGCTGCTCCGTCAACCCGTTTCGGCGTGGCTGCGTATGATCGGCCGATTACGTCCCGGCGCTTCTGTGGACGGGATGTCGCCACGCCTTACTGTATTTCTGCGTGAGTGGATGCAACATGACTCTGGCTATCCGTCCAGTTGGATGCCCGAAGTTCTACACGATCTGCCCAAGCAGGTATTGAACGTGGTGCCCGCCGGCGCGGGTGTAGCCGAAATGAAAGAAGAGTACGGGCGTAGCCTGCAAATTTTGCTGACCGTTTGTTGCTTGGTCCTGCTGGTGGCGTGCGCCAATGTCGCGAACCTGTTGCTCGCTCGCGCCGTGACTCGGCGCGCGCAAACCGCGCTGCGCATGGCCATCGGAGCCACCCGGCGCGAAGTCATTAACCAGGCTTTAACGGAAAGTGTCCTGCTGGCGATTGCCGGAGGCGTTCTCGGACTCATCTTCGCGGTGGTGGCCGCCCGGTTGCTGCTCGCACTGGCCTTCCGGAGCGCAAGTTTCCTGCCCATCAGCGCCATGCCATCACTTGGCGTATTGGCCTTCGCTTTTGCGTTGGCACTGCTGACCGGCATTATTTTCGGCGCAGCTCCCGCTTGGTTTGCTACGCGCACCGATCCTGCAGAAGCTTTGCGCGGAGCGGGCCGCGGCACCACCGATCGATCTTCCTTCAGCCGGAAGGCGCTCCTCGTGACACAAGCCACTGTTTCGATTGTGTTAGTTGCTGGCGCCACCATGCTCGGGCGCAGCCTGAACAAACTGGAGCATCAGGATTTTGGCTTTCAAGTATCGGGTCGGGTACTCGTGGAGTTACACAACCCAATCGCAAACTACACCATGCCTCAGCTTGCCGCGCGTTATCGCCAACTGGAAGCCAGCCTCGACCGCCTTCCTGGCGTACAAGGCACCGGCCTGGCGCTATACAATCCGCTCACCAATAACTGGGGTGAACTCGTCTTAGTGGCAGGCCACCCCGCTCCTACGCCTGGCGAAGAATCCGGTGCGTCCTGGGACCGCGTAAGCGCGAACTATTTGCAAAATCTCGGTGTGCCCATCTTGCGCGGACGATATTTTACAACCGCGGATAACGAGACTACCGCGGGGGTGGCCATCGTGAACGAAGCCTTTGTGAAGCGCTTCTTCAAGAACGGCGAAAATCCCATGGATCAACATTTCGGTATAGACGTGCCTGAGTACGTAGGCACGTATCGCATCATCGGCATCGTGCGCGACGCGAAATTTGCTGGTTTTAACTTGAGCAAGCCGGCACGTCCGATGTTCTACGTCCCATTGGCTCAGGGTGTCGATTACAAAAACGATCTGATGGCCAGGCTGGAGCTCAGCACCCACTATATTCAGGGAATCATGCTGGTGACCAACACACCCACCGGAACGCTTGAGCCGCTGCTCACTCGAACCCTCGCGGAGGTAGATCCCAACCTGACCATTACCAGCATCAGGACCATGCAGCAACAAATAGAACTATCTTTTGACCAGGAGCGCGCCGTTGCCAGCCTTGCCGGTCTGTTCGGAATTGTGGCGCTGCTGCTGGCCGCCGTGGGCCTCTACGGCGTGACCGCGTATACCGTGAATCAGCGCACCAACGAAATCGGCGTGCGCATGGCGTTGGGCGCTGACCGTCTTAAGGTGATTCGCCTCGTGCTGCGCGGTGCCTTTAAACGCGTGCTCTTCGGCCTGTTATTAGGATTGCCTCTGGCCGTGGGAGCGGGAAGATTGATCTCCGCTCAGCTTTACGGCGTTTCTTCCTGGGATCCGTTAGCTCTAGGCGTGGCCGCCGGCGCGCTCGCCGTCTGCTCGTTTTTCGCCGCCATTATTCCCGCTAGCCGCGCAGCTTCAATCTCGCCCATGCAGGCGCTGCGAATCGAGTAGCGGCGCCGATTAATATTTCAGGATAGTTCTCAGCGCTGAACCTAACAAAATAACTCCGCCTACCAGTAATGCAGCGCCAACCAGTACATTAACGCCTGAATTTGAATCCTTCATCGATAACCACACAAAGAGGCCTAGCGTTATGGCCGCGACAGAAATAAATAATTCAAGAGCGTGCGCCCTCACAATCAAAACACGTGGCGGATTTAGTGGGATGGTACCTTACATCCGTTCGTATGCATTATGGTTATATACCGCGTATGGTAATATTACAACCATTCTGATTAGAACTACTTAACATGCCTTCCACCCGTCGTTCACGCGGTAGTCACACGCTGCACTAACAGCCATGCACGGTATCGGAAGTCATCCAGGCCTGTCCGTCACGTCCATTGGGACATCCTTCTTGAACCGTGGTACAGGGTCCTGTTCGAATGATCGCAAAATAGTTTAGCTCTAACAGCTCTCACCGCTTGTTTACGCTTTGGAGTTTTTCGCCGCGCATGAACCGGAAGTACTATTTTTCCTTAGGTCTTCTCTGACAAAAATGGTACATGCATCGCGCACCACGCGTTATCTTGACTGTTGGTCTCGCCACTGTGTTCTTCGGTGGACGGTACGCTCTTGGCCAGGAGGGGCCTCGAACGACGGACCCAGCTTCCGCTTACACGCTGGTCAGTTTTGCTAGCCAATCGCCGGATCTTCCCGTCGCGGGCGCCGACCTCGAGGAGCTTACCGGAAAGGCGCGCGTCTGCTTGTCGATGCTAAACACCCTACTACGACGCTATAAGAAGCGGCCGATTACCAGCGCTGCAGCTTCCTCCGGCGTTCGTAACAGTGCCCACATCCGCTCTCGGAATAAGTTAATAGAAATTTAATTAGAAACGCGCTGGTGATCCCGACGTAAATGAAACAACCGGGGTCTGTTAGGCGGTTACCGTGCGTTGCAGGCGGCGGCCCAGTCTTTCGTGTTCTTCGCGCATTTCGCGCGGGAGCCGCGCGCCGAACTTATCGAAGAACTGCCGTGTGTCATCCAGTTCTGCTTGCCAATCGTCGGGATTTACTCGCAACAATTCCTCAATAGCCGCTGGCGAAATCTTCAACCCATCCAGTGTTAACCCGCCCGGGCCCGGCACGTAGCCAATCGGTGTTTCCTGCGCGGAGCCACGGCCTTCTACCCGCTCCAAAATCCACTTCAATACCCGTACGTTTTCACCGTAACCCGGCCACAGGAATTTCCCGTCCGCGCCGCGTCGAAACCAGTTCACATGAAAAATCTTAGGCGGGCGCGGGATCTTCTTGCCCATCTCCAGCCAGTGCCCGAAATAATCCGCCATGTTGTAGCCGCAAAAGGGCAGCATGGCCATCGGATCGCGCCGCGTAATGCCAACTTCTCCCGTGGCCGCCGCGGTGGTTTCGGACGCCATCGTAGCCCCGACAAACGTGCCGTGCTGCCAGTCAAACGATTCGTAAACCAGCGGCGCCAGGCGCGCCCGGCGGCCCCCAAAAATAAACGCGCAAATAGGCACGCCTTCTGGCGCTTCCCACTGCGAAGAAATGCTCGGTGACTGGTTGGCCGGCACCGTGTAACGCGCGTTGGGATGCGCCGCTGGACCTTTCGAAGAATCCCACACCTCGTCTTTCCAGTTGATCAACCCGGGCGGCGGAGCTTCCCCAATGCCTTCCCACCACGGCTCGTTCTTGGGGGTCACAGCCACGTTCGTAAATACGGTGTTGCGATGGATCGCTTCCATCACGTTGGGATTGGTGTTGTAGCCAGTCCCAGGTGCCACACCAAAAAAGCCCGCTTCAGGATTAATAGCGTGCAGGTACCCGTCCGTCCCAATCCTCATCCAGGCAATGTCATCGCCCACGGTCCAGACCCGGTAGCCCTGACTCTCGAGCGCGGACACCATCATGGCCAGGTTAGTCTTGCCGCAAGCACTAGGAAACGCCGCCGCCATATAGGTCACTTTGCCGCCCGGTGCTTCGAGTCCCAGGATGAGCATGTGTTCCGCCATCCAACCCTGCTCGCGAGCCATGTAGCTGGCGATGCGCAGGGCAAAGCATTTCTTGCCCAGCAGGGCATTGCCCCCGTAGCCCGATCCCACGCTCCAAATCAAATTTTCCTGCGGGAAATGCACGATGTACCGCCGCATGGGGTCCAGATCGCCGAGGGAATGTAGGCCTGGAACGAAGTCCGCCGACGCTCCCAAGCGATCCAGGGCTACTTTGCCTATGCGCGACATGATGCGCATATTGGCCACTACGTACGGGCTATCAGTGACTTCCACGCCGATCTTGCTCAACGGCGAATTCACCGGCCCCAAAATATACGGAATGACGTACATGGTTCGGCCGCGCATCGCGTTGCTAAGCAGCGCCCCAACCTTGTGCTTGGCCCCGACAGGATCCATCCAATTGTTAGTGGGTCCCGCATCGTCCTTCTCGGGCGTGCAAATAAAGGTCAAGTGTTCGGTGCGGGCCACATCATTAGGGCTGCTGCGGCTGAGGTAGCAATTGGGGTAGGTGGTTTCGTTCAACTTCAGGGCGTCTCCGCCGCGCAACATTTCGGCCAGGATTCTCTGGTTTTCCGCTTCCGAGCCATCGCAGTACACGATGCGGTCAGGCCGGGTTAACTGCGCTGCTTCGTTCACCCAATTTTCCAGCGGAGTGCCCAAATTGTGTCCCCTTGAACCGTGCACCCGGTCGTCTGGGCCGAGATACTTGAATCGAGTAGTTCAGTTCGTGATAACCAGCCCTGCCAACCCAGACAGTGCGGCGGGAAGAAAAGCTGAAGCGACAGAGCGGCGTGCTACGACAATCCAGTTTATGTTAGGAATTCACTCACGCGCAAGTTCACCCGAAACTGACCGGTCTTCTGCCAGGTTTCGGGGCACGTCGATCGCCGCGCAGTAGCGAATTATAATTATGGCTGTTCAGCGATTTATGGCTTAGAAGAGGTGGGGGGATAGGCACTTGTGTTCGGGGCCAAGCGCCTATCCGTTGTGAGGTATCTGAAGCAAAATAATAAAACAAAGATAGCGGGAGGTTACAAACCCTTCAATAAGGTCTTTGCTGTAATCACCCCTGAGAAAAACGTTAATTTGCTTGAAAAGTTTGATTCCTGGAGAACAGCCTCAAGCGGCGCTGGTGTAGTGCTTGCGGATGGTTTCCAGGATTCGCGCGCGGCTCTCTTCCGGCGGCAGATTCGTATTTCCTTCCACCATGGCGATCTCATCTGCGACGGCGTCGTCTTTCACCGCTTCCCGCAACCACACCGAATAATCGTGCTTCTTCAGATGATACGACCACGTATCTTCGTCCACGCCTTCCGCGATTTGTGCAAAAAGGTTCAGGTTGTGCGCACGAATATTCAGCTTTCCTTCCGGACCGCGAAAGTAAAAGCTTTTGTCTTCACCCAACTCCCCTGCGGCGTACTTGCGTTTATGCCGGCGCAGCTCGATTTTGGCCGGTTCCAGCGTGACCTTGGTAGGGGCATTTGATTCGGGAAGCTGCCATACCATCATTTCGCCGGAACGCACCTCCGGGCCAGACTCACCTGGCGCGCTCCCTTCCGGCAGCGCCCAGGTTTTGCCCGAGCCTTCGTTGACTTCCTGAATTATCTCTCGAGGCTGCGGCCCTATGGCGATCACGCAATTCACGGTGTCCAGCAACGATTTGGAAACGCTCTTAGGGTGCACGCTGATCAGCGCAAAGCTGCCCAGACTCGAAGGAATGCTCAAACTCGCGGAATCTAGTTCGGATGGGAGCAGGTGATGAGCCTCATCGATAACAATCCAGTGCGGACGGCCAGTCCGCGCGCGTAACTCCTGAAGCCGGGGAAGTAGTCCCACAAAATAACTGGGGCGATCAGCCAGAGGCACGCCAAGCATATTGACGCTGATCGAACTCCCGGCATTTTTTAACACTTCCAGAATTTCTGAAACTCCCGGGATCCGGTCGGCCGCTCCCAAAGTGACGAATTGCGCCACGTCGTCGTAGTCGCCTTCCGGATCAATGACGCACACCTGATACTGTTTTTGAATCAGCCGCTCCACGATAGCCGTCACCACCGTGGACTTTCCGCCGCCCGACGGCCCTGCCACCGCGACACGCGTGCCGTAAGGCCCCAGGCAAAAATCTCTGCCGTTTTCTTTGTGGCCCAGAAGAATATCGTGGCGCTTCAAACGCGGCTGCAGGCTTCGCAAATCATCGGCCAATAATTGCTCGATGATTTCTTCGACACCCGCTCCGTGGGTGTGCCCGGTCACCACATCGGCGCGCTCTTTTAAAACCGGCAAGGCATTGCCCACCGCCACGCTGCATTCGCAAATGCCCAAAAAAGCGTGATCGTTTTCGGCATCTCCGACACCCACGGTGTTATGCGTCGAAAGTCCCAGCTCATCGAGCGCAGCTTTCACCCCGGTGCCCTTGTTGATGCCCGAAGGAAGAATCATCACCGCGTCTTTGTTGAAGATCACTTGCAGCTCTAGCCCCATGGAGCGAATCACTTCCAGCACTTCCTTTTCATACGGATGCCAGGTGGCCACGATACATTCGCCGACTGACAAAGGCTTCACGCCGCGACGTCGAAGTTTCTCCACGAAAGCGGCCGGCGGTGCTTCAGCCAGCAAACGTTTTTCTTCGGTCGCCGGATTGTAAAGCAGCGCTCCGTTTTCAACGACCACGAGGTCGAAAAGAGACGTTTCAGGAAAAACGCGCAGCAATTCCGGAAGTTCGCGGCCAGTGGCCAGCACCAGTTTGCGTCCCGAAGCTTTCACGCGCTTGAGCGCCTGCAAAGTGCTGGCGGTCACCTGTCCATCGTGGGCCAAGGTTCCGTCGTAATCAGAAATCAGACAAAAATAGCGCAAGGTGCGGAATCCCTTTCAAAATACCATGACCTGGAGTTTAGTAATTTTCAGCGAGCTTTAGGAATACCCTGTGTATGTTATCTTGCTCCACCAGCAATCATAGTTCGTGAATCTTTCGTTGGTTTTTATTGCGCATTACTTCGAAGGTTAACGTTAATTAATCTAGGCAGTAACTAAACTGTCTCTTTTTGAACAGAAGCTAACGAACAATTCCAAGAAAATGGTATTGTGTATACGTCTCACAAAGACTTTACACCTCTGTATAACTAACCGCTTGGCCTTGTCCCAAGCTCATCCGGAGAGTACATGAATCAAGCAGCAACCGCAGTAGCTCGGCCCTGGGACCGTCCATTTTGGAAACCTGTCCGGCGTAAAGAAGGCGTTTTTACTTTTCTATTATTAATTCACGTGCTGGCCATCGTGGGAATAATTTTGTTTCCCCTGCCCAGCCTTAAAGTTCTCGGACTTGCCGCGCTTTTTATCGCTTTTGGCGGACTGGGAACGACGGTCTGTTACCATCGCATGCTCGCGCACAAAACTTTGAAGACCAATCGCTTCATCGAGCAGATGCTGATTTTCTGGGCGGTATTTAACGCTTCCGGCCATCCCGCCAGTTGGGTCGCTTATCATCGGCAACATCATTCCACCACAGACACTCCTAACGACATTTCGAGCCCCAAACAGGGTGGCTTCTGGTGGGCTCATTTGCGCTGGCTGTATCAAACGCCGCCAGCCGACCGTCAACGCTGGGCTCCCGAAGTAGATCGCGGCATTTACAAAATCTGGGGCTACGCGGAAACGCCGGTGATTATTTTGTCTATCTTCATTGGGCCGATCCTGGGCCTTGGATGGATGGGATTCTTCTGGCTCGGCGCGATTCGTCTGGTGTACACCCTTCACATGCAATGTTTCGTGAACAGCCTTACGCATCTCGATCACGTTGCCGAAGGCGACTCCAGCAAAAACGTTTGGTGGCTCGGCCCTTTTCAACTCACCGCTTGGGGCGAAAATTGGCATAAGAATCACCACACTCATGCGGGCTCGGCGCGCCTGGGTCTCCGCTGGTGGCAGCCGGACATCGGCTGGTATTTCATCTGGATGCTCGAAGCCATGGGCCTCGCGCATTCCGTGAAGCGCCCGCGCGCATCCTAATTTCAGCACGCGGACTAAAATGTCCGCTTCATCGCACATCTAACCGGCATGTATGCACAACAATTTAACGTGAATGTCGTGATTCGCGGCGAGGCCAAACCGTGCCCACTCGAATGGCTCGATCAATTCTGCATGCGCAATTTCACCAACGCCGCCGAATTCGACGACACTCTGCCCGTTGCCGACGGCCAGGTTGAAACCAGTTTCCGTCTTACTCCCGAACGTTTCGCAGAAGGCTTGGCCGCATGGCTCACGCAACGTGGCAAAGGCGAAGGTCAGCCCGTAATCGTGCAAGTCACCCTGTCAGAATCAAAGCCAAAGACCGCGCCAGCAAGTGAAGGGCGAAGTAGTTCCTGAAAATTTTTCTTTGAATTCAGCTGCAAATTAATCAAACACGGAGGGTGCCCCACCCTCGCTTTCCAGGGTGAGTTCTTGGGGTTCAGTTCTTTGACCGTTCGTTCTTAAAGTTCGGTCCTAGGCTTCACTTCACTGACGCGAAATAACATTTCTTCCGGCGGCATCGGTTCCGCCAGTCCTTGGCGATTCACTTCCAAGCAATTCGCGAATTCTCGGTAAAGCCTCCCGGGCAGCAGCTTCTCCCGCCGCCACCAACTCCGGCGTTCGCGTGAAATCGTCCCACAAAAATGTTTTCATATCCGGCTCGATGATAACGTCCGCTTGCTGCCGCCACGCCAGGTCCGCATGCCGCTGAATAATATTGAAAGAGCGGCTCAAGACGTCGGTAAACGTGCGTGGGGCCTCCAAACTCGAAGGTTCAAGATACACAGCGATCACAATGTCGACGCCCAGCAGCGCAACACCTTCCACGGGAACCGGTGACGTCAGAAAGCCGTCCACTAAAGTGCGATCTTCAAATTGTATCGGCACGAAAAGTCCAGGATAGGCGCACGACCCGCGCAGCGGAGGCGCCAGTGGCCCTCGCGTGTAGTAAATGGTGATACCTGCGTTCAGATCTGTCGCGGCGATAGCCAACGGCGTCACCAGGTCCTCGAAATTCTTCGCCGGTGTGAGCCGGGCCAGATATTTTTCCAATCGATGGTTGGTAGCCAGACCGAGCCACGACGGTGTCCATCTGCCAAAATCGGTGAAACTGGTGTGTTCGCCGATGCGCGCCATCTCTTCGAGGGGCGTGCCAGCACAAAAAGCCGCGCCAATCAATGCGCCCACGCTGGTGCCTGCCACCGCATCAATATGAATTCCCGCGTCGCGCAGAACGCGCAACACTCCGATGTGCGCTATACCGCGAGCGAACCCTCCAGCCAGCGCCAAGCCCACTTTTGGTCGCCCTGGTATATCGTGCACACTGGTGACTTCCGCGGACAAAACGCGCTCTTTTTCGTCCATCCACCTGCGCAATACGCTCGAAATGATAGGTTCAGACATGCCGTGACCAGTTTAGGCGTTAATGCCGTTTGTGTCAGTTCGATTGACCCGTGTATGTTGGTTTTGTAACCTGTCCGTTCGTACAAATCAGAACAAAAGGCGGGCCATGAAACGTCGCGTCGAAAAGGTTGTGGTGCTCGGCGCAGGCACGATGGGCGCTCGAATCGCGGCTCATTTCGCGAACGCCGCCGTCCCGGTGCTGTTGTTGGATATCGTGCCATCTGGTTTAGCTCCTGGCGCTACAGCTGACCGCAACAAACTTGCTCGTGCCGGCCTGGATGCCGCCAAAAAGTCCAAGCCCGCCGCATTTTTTACTGCTCCGCTGGCTGATAAAATCTCCATCGGAAATTTTGAAGATGATTTGCAGCGAATCAAGGACGCGGACTGGATTATCGAGGTAGTAGCCGAGAATCTGGAGATCAAAAAGAACCTGCTCGCGCGCGTGGCCCAGTTTCGTAAACCGGGATCGATCGTCACCACCAACACGTCAGGGCTTCCAGTGCATTTAATCGCCGAAGGCATGAGCGAAGAATTCCAGCAGCATTGGGCAGGAACCCACTTTTTTAATCCGCCGCGCTACTTGAAGCTCGTCGAATTAATTCCCGGGCCCAAGACTTCGCCTGAGGTGCTTGAGACCCTCGCCGAGTTTTGCGACCGGCGCCTCGGCAAAGGCGTCGTCGTCGCCAAAGACACCCCAAACTTCATCGCCAATCGCATCGGCACATTTTCCATGCTGAACGCGTTGCGCCTGATGAATAAGTTGGGAATGACCATCGAAGAAGTGGACGCCTGCACCGGCCCGGCCATCGGCCAGCCGAAGTCGGCGACGTTTCGCACCGCGGACATTGTCGGCCTGGATGTATTGATGCACGTGATCAAAAATATTTACGAAACAGCGACCGACGACGAATCGCGCGAAATGTATAAAGTGCCAACCTTCGTCGAAGACATGGCCAAGCGCAAATGGTTGGGCGATAAAACCGGGCAAGGCTTTTACAAAAAGTTGCGAGGTGAAGGCGAGAAACAAATTCTCACGCTCGATGTAAACACTATGGAGTACCGCCCACGCCAGAAAGCGCGTTTCGCCTCCCTCGAAGCGGGCAAAACCATCGAAGATACGCGCGATCGTTTGCGCGCCCTGATCGGCCCGGTTTTGGCAGGCCAAACCGGCGACAAGGCGCAGCAGTTTTTGTGGGGCTCACTCTCCGAGATGTGTTTATATGCCGCGCGCCGAGTTCCAGAAATTTCCGATCGTGTAGAAGACCTTGATCGCGCCGTGCGTTGGGGTTTTGTCTGGGAACTGGGGCCGTTTCAAATAATGGACACTTTGGGAGTCTCGGCCTTCGCCACGCAAATTAAAAAGGAAGGCCGAACGCTGCCGCCCGTAGTAGAAGAGTTGCTGGCCAGCGGGCGCAGCAGTTTTTATATCTCAGAAAAAGGCACCACCTCCGTGTTCGACTTAAATGGCGGCACTGCCCGCAGAATCGAAGAGCCCGCTGGCATCATCTTCCTCAATTCGCTGAAGGACGCCGGAAAAGAAGTCGACCGCAACTCTGGCGCCAGCTTAATCGATTTAGGCGATGGCGTGTTGTGCTGCGAATTTCATTCCAAGATGAACGCTATCGGCGCGGATTTAATTTCCATGATTCACAAGGGACTCAAGCGGCTTGAGACGGATTTCGACGCTATGGTCATCGCCAATCAGTCGCTGAATTTTTCCGTGGGCGCAAACCTGATGTTGCTGCTGATGGGCGCACAGGAACAGGAATGGGACGAGCTGCACCTCGCCGTCAAACAATTTCAGAATGCGAACTTGGCAATTAAATATGCTCCCAAGCCGGTGGTAGTCGCTCCGCAAGGCATGGCTTTGGGCGGCGGCTGCGAAGTAAGCCTGCACGGCGCAAGAATTCAAGCCGCGGCGGAAGCCTACATGGGATTGGTGGAAACCGGTGTCGGCTTGATTCCGGGGGGTGGCGGCACCAAAGAGATGATGATTCGCGCCAACGAGCGCGCCAGCAGCGGCGAAGACCTGGATTTGTTTCACGCCATGAAGCCGGTTTTCGAAACCATTGCGATGGCTAAAGTTGGCACCAGCGCCGAGGAATGTCGCGATCTCGGTTTCTTGCGACGCGAAGATGGCGTGTCCATGAATCGCGACCGTTTGGTGGGCGATGCCAAAGAAATTGCTCTGGCCTTAGTGCGTGGCGGATACCGCGCCAAAGCTGCGAACTGGCAAGAAGGCGCGCAAACCACGCAGATCAAAGTGCTCGGTGAACAATTCTTGTCAGGTGCCAAGCTGGTAATCCATATGATGCTGCGCGGTGGCTACATAACCGATTACGACGCCCAGGTGGGGCGCAAGCTCGGAAACATCCTGGCCGGTGGGGCACTAAGCTCACCGCAATTAGTGACCGAACAATACGTGTTGGACCTGGAACGCGAAGCCTTCGTCTCTCTGTGCGGCGAAAACAAAACGCAAGAACGCATTGCCCACACCTTAAAGACTGGAAAGCCTCTGCGAAATTAACCGAATTTAATGGTAAGTTATGGCTGCTTTGCGGCGTTAACCGCTCGTGAAGCGCTATGAGACTTCCATTGAAACAGCTCGTTGTTCCGCTCGCAATCCTTTCGATCGGCTCTTATGCGCGCGCGCAATCCGTAAAAGTCGCGGCGGCTGCAGATTTGAAATTCGCCATGACGGAGTTGGCATCCCAATTCGAGAAGCAAAGCGGTGCGAAAGTGGATGTCGCCTATGGATCCAGCGGCAATTTTTTAACGCAAATTCAGAATGGCGCACCCTTCGACCTGTTTTTTTCGGCAGACTCCGAGTACCCCAAAAAACTGGAAGCAGCCAAATTAACTGAACCGGGCACGTTACGTGACTACGCCGTCGGCCATATCGTCATCTGGACTCCCCGCGATAGTGGAATCGATGCCGCGAAAGCCGGATGGAAATCTTTGCTGGACCAACGAGTAAAAAAAATCGCCATCGCTAATCCCGAACACGCTCCGTACGGCCGCGCTGCTGTGGCGGCGATGAAAAAAGCCAGGATCTACGAACAAGTCAAAGACAAGCTGGTCTACGGCGAAAATGTCTCTCAAGCAGCCGAGTTTGTGCAATCCGGTAACGCCCAAGCCGGCCTCGTGGCCCTCTCGCTGGCTATATCTCCGGCGATGAAGAATGGAAACAAATGGCAAATCCCCGCCGATAGCTATCCGCCGATTAAACAAACAGCGATGATACTCAGAGCTTCGAAAAATAAAGATTCCGCTCGTCGCTTCCTGGACTTTGTCAGCGGCCCACAAGGCCGTGAAACATTGCAGCGATTTGGTTTCACCGATCCGACCCCATAAATGATTCGCATGCTTTTATTGCCCACGACCACGAACCGAGATAGATTCCCAAAAGCGATATGGACTCATTGATTCTCTCCGTGCGCCTTGCGACGTGCGTCTCTGCGATTTTGTTGCTGATCGGCATGCCGCTGGCGTACTGGCTGGCTTATTGGAATTGGCGCGGCAAATTTTTGCTCGAAGCCATTGTGGCCTTACCACTGGTATTGCCGCCAACCGTCCTTGGTTTATATGTCTTGATCGCGCTGGGCCCGCACGGCCCGATTGGAAAAATCTCCGAGTCGTTATTCCACCGTGGATGGGCGTTCACATTCGGCGGGTTGGTGTTCGCCTCTGTTCTGTATAGCTTCCCGTTCACGATACAACCGCTGATTGCTTCGTTTGAGGCCATCGACCGCAGACTTCTGGACGCTTCTGCACTCTTGGGCGCGAGCCGCTTGCGCACATTCGGAACTGTGATCCTGCCGCTATCTTTGCCAGGAATTGTCACCGCTGTGGTTTTGAGCTTTGCGCACACACTCGGCGAATTTGGAGTGGTGTTGATGGTTGGCGGGAATTTGCCTGGCATCACGCGCACAGCGTCCATCGAGATTTACGACCGCGTGCAGTCCATGGAATATGCCGAAGCGAATCGCATGGCGCTGGTGTTGCTAATAATTTCATTCGTGGTGTTGTCCACCGTGTACGGCGTCAATCGGCGAATCGGCCGGCGCATGTGGGCCTCGTGGGCAGCGAGATAAATCCGCCAGTGCTCAAAGCGCAGCTGCAAAAAGCGCGCTCCGGCCGCACACCATCCTCATTCGTTCTGGATGTCGCGCTCGAAATTCCTCCGGGAATCATCATCGTCTTTGGCCCCTCTGGAGCTGGAAAGTCCACCTTACTCGATTGCATCGCCGGACTACTCAAACCTGATAGCGGCCGAATTGAAACAGCCGGTGATGTCCTGCTCGATGTCGAGCGGCGGATCGACGTGCCTCCAGCAAAAAGAAAAATCGCCTACGTTTTTCAATCCCTGGCGTTATTTCCGCACATGACCGTGGAGCAAAACGTCGCCTATGGACTCGCGGACCTGCCGGCGCCGCAACGAGCTTCACGAGCGAAAGCAATGCTGGAAGCTTTTCGCGTGGATCAACTCGCCAAGCGAAAAGCCCATGAAATATCCGGCGGCGAACAACAGCGAGTCGCGCTGGCTCGTTCGCTGGCAACTTCCCCGCGGGTGCTGCTGCTCGACGAGCCGCTGACGGCGCTCGACCACGGACTGAAGAAATCCATCATGGAAGATTTGCGTCGCTGGAACACGGCGCAAAACATCCCAATTTTGTACGTCACCCACAGTCGCGGCGAAGTTGACGCGCTCGGCGAACGCGTGATCGTCCTCGAGCAGGGAAAAATTATCAGCACCGGAACCCCTCACGAAGTGTTGGACGCACCCCGGCGCTCGTCCTTGGCGCAAGCCTCGGGATTTGAAAATCTGTTTAGCGGCGTAGTCACCGAACTGCGCGAAGCGGATGGCGTGATGCGCGTGCGCTTGGTTAAAGGCGCGTGTGAAATCGAAACGCCTCTTGGTCATGCCGCCGTAAAAACCGCTGTCCGCTTGGCGATTCGTGCCGGGGATATTTTGTTGGCCACCGAACGCCCTTACGGTTTGAGCGCCCGCAATGTGATTGCCGGGAAGATTATTTCGCTCGAACAACGCGGAACCATGTTTGTTGCGCAAGTCGCTGCCGACGCCGACCACGCGGCAGTTTTTACTGTTCACTTGACGCTCGGAGCGAAACGAGCGCTAGAGCTGGCTGTAAATCAGCCTGCGTGGCTAGTCATAAAAACGCACTCCTGCCATGTTCTCGAAGACTAAAAATAGATTCAAAGTGATGTTGCGAAGAAACTTATGGTTGCTGTTGAGACTTCGAGGAAGCCGGGCCAGATGCGCTCGGCGCGGAGAACCTAACTTCGTCGGCCTCCAGGTCGTTGCCCTTCGGAGTGGCGTGGATCACCACGTTCTCGCCGACGGCGAGATCCGAAATAGAGGCAGGTTTGTCCGCGGTGGCCACACGCGCAACGTATGTGGTGGAGGGAACCAGTTTCACTTGTACCGATTTTCCATCCCGGGTCTTTACCGTCACGAAGCCGGAATTTAATTTCTCTATCGTTCCGATGACGTGCTTTTTGTCGCCGTGCGCAGAAAGCGTAATGGCAACGAGGAAAAAAGCCAGCAAAGTTGTGAAGAATCGACGCGTCATAAAACCCCCAGGACTTACAGATTCAAGAGTACCTTTTCAAGAATACCTTAAGGATGAGAGTTTGATGTCCCAGATTTCTGCGGCGTTGTACCATTTAGAAAGTCATCTTCATCTTTTTCTTCTTCGCGATCCTCCGGACTTTTTGGGTTATAGCGGGACATTTCGATGCGCTCTTCAGCGGTAAGCTTCGGCAGATGCCTAACGAAAAGGACCAGCTTCCAGGAATCGTTGTCCATACCGTGACTGGCGAACGACGGCATGCCCGTGAAGCGCACCCCGTTCTCAATAATCCAGAAAAGTTCGCCGTCGGAGCGATTCTGCGTCTCGGCTTGACGCAGATCGGGCGGCTTGGGGTATAAGCCCCGCCCAAAAAGCGCGTCACCGCTGCCATCGTTGGCGTGACAGATCGCGCAGTGATCCGCGAAATGCAGCCGCGCATCCTTAAGATTCTCTTCAGAAGCGGGCAACGGATTGCGCATGGCGCGCGCGCCCGACGGAATCGAAAGGTGCCACGCATTACGCGCCAGCATTTCTTCCATGGCGCTGGGTCGCGCGCGCGCGCTCAGGCCGTTGTGTAGAATCGATACGGCCACGGCGACAATGAGGCCAACCAACGCGACAATAATCAATAGTAGTGTGGACCCGCGCCGCATGTGTTCTCTTCGGATAGTAAATGACACTCGCAGGCATTGCCAGCGGTTCGCCTGCACCTGCGCCCCTAAGCCCGAGCCGTTCGTGAGTTGACAGCGCGGCGCGCGTCACACGTACACTATTCAGGCCGTCAACTGTCGTTCACGATTTATGATGCGCACTCTTTGCTCCCAAACTCCTAGGGCAATACTAATTGCAGCATCGCTGCTTTGTGGCCAACCATCGGCGCTGGCGTCAGCCGGACAAAAGCCCGGGGACAAACCAAAGCATATTCCGAAAACAATCTGGAATTTTGATGGCGGCGTTTTTCTGGAGACGGACGGCAGCTTGAGCGAGAACACCTGTTTCCGGCTGGCCGGCCACATGGCGGACAAGAGTTTTTTCGATAATTTGAAACGCATCGACGATAACCAAGGCACCAGATATGTTCGCGGGAAAGAAATCGTGACCGAATTTCCCGAGCATCTGAAACTTCTGTTCGTGATCCATGACCAGCCTTGTCCCTCACAGGTGCCAGACCCCAAAGGCCGCCAATACCTTACTCGCGAAATGATGAGCACCCTGCACCTATCGCTCTTCTGGAAGCGAGGAGTCGCTTTGCGCCCGGCAGAAAATTTTAAAGTGAAATTTTTCTCCGTTGAACCGATTCCTCCTTACGCCACGGAGCTTGCGAAGGACTTGCCCAAGAGATTCCAATGGGCCTACGAACTCGAGATTCCCAGTGCCGGAATTCCTTTGAGCGACAGCCTGGTGTTGATTTTCCGTCGCGACGATGGCCACATCGCCGCTCGTGTAGCGGCGCGACTTTGAACGGCTGGAAGCAAGAGGCTATAAAAGTGGTGCGCCGGTCAGTTCCTGAATTTCTTTTCTGCTCCAGCCGGGAGCAGTCTCGCGCAACAGCAGCCCTTCCGCTCGCACATCGATTACCGCCAAATCCGTCACGATAGTGTCCACGCACGCCAGTGCGGTGAGCGGGTAGGTGCAGTGCTTCACAATTTTTGGAGCGCCGTCTTTTGTGGTGTGCTCCATGCACACCATCAATACTTTTGCGCCTGCTGCGATGTCCATGGCTCCGCCGATGCCGCCTGAGCCGCGCGCGCCGGGAACTTTCCAATTGGCAAGGTCGCCTTTCTCAGAAACTTGAAATCCGCCAAGCACCGCGACGTCCAGGTGGCCACCGCGGCTCATCAGGTGCGCGTCCGCCTGATGAAAAAAAGATGCACCGGGCGCCAGCGTCACGGGAACTTTCATGGCGTCCACCAGGTCGTAATCTTCTTCTCCAGCCCTGGCGCGACGCCCCATTCCGAGAATGCCATTTTCGCTGTGAAAAAAAACGGTGATGCCATGCGGTAAATAATCCGCGATCAAATTTGGTATTCCCCAACCCAGGTTCACGTAGGCTCCGTCCGGCAATTCCTTGGCGGCGCGCGCGGCGATCTCTTCCCGAGTGAGTCGCGGCTTATCCGGCATAGCGAATTCCTTTAGCTTGCACGATGCGATGAACAAATATTGCTGGAGTTATCACATTTTCGGGCTCGATGGTTCCGACAGGCACAATTTCTTCTACTTCCGCAACAGTGGTTTTCGCCGCCATAGCCATGATGGGGTTAAAATTTCTGGCTGCCAATCGATAGGTCAGATTTCCGAGTGCATCCGCTTTTTCCGCTTTGATGAATGCGTAGTCGGCATGGATAGGCGATTCCAGAATGCAGCGCTGGTTATCAATGGCGCGCTCTTCTTTGCCTGCGGCCACTTCCGTTCCGACACCGACAGTGGTGTAAAAGCCCAAAATTCCCGCGGCCGCAGCGCGCATGCGTTCGCACAGAATGCCCTGAGCCACTAACTCCAGCGTGACTTCCTTCGCGGCGAACCGCTCCTGAAAATAATTTGCATGCGGTCCGGGAAAAGAAGCGATGACGTGGCTGATTTGACCGTTCTTGAACATCAGTCCGAGTTCGCCATCGCGAGTGCCGCAATTATTGCTGATCGCGGTGATATTTTTAGTTCCTTTGCGGGCCAGTGCTTGAATGAGGTTGTTGGGGAAGCCCGCACCGCCAAATCCGCCAAACATGATGCGCGCGCCGTCCGGAACGTCCGCTACGGCAGCATCGACGCTGGGGAATATTTTCTGCTTCATGAAAACATCGGCTTGTTGGATTTCAAGCTGCGCCGCGAGCAACCGGTCACGGATGGGTCATGTCTTCGGCGCGCACCAGCTTGTCGAATTCCTCGCCGGTAATGAAACCAAGTTTAATCGCGGCTTCGCGAAGACTGCTGTGTTCGTGATGCGCGGTGTGCGCAACTTTGGCGGCGTTATCGTAGCCGATTTTCGGCGCGAGCGCGGTGACCAGCATCAAGGAAGTCTTGACATAGTGATCGATCTTTTCGCGATTAACTTCGATGCCGTGGGCGCAGTGTTCGACGAAGCTATTGCAAGCGTCGGCAAGCAGCTCCACCGAATGCAAGTAATTAAAAATCATCACCGGCTTAAAAACGTTCAGCTCAAAGTTGCCCTGTGAGCCTGCAAAACCGATTGCCGCATCATTGCCCATCACTTGTGTGGCCACCATGGTGAGGGCTTCGCACTGCGTGGGATTTACCTTGCCGGGCATGATGGAAGAGCCCGGCTCATTTTCCGGGAGTGTCAGCTCGCCGAGACCGCAGCGCGGGCCGGAGGCTAGCCAGCGAATATCATTGGCGACTTTCATCAGCGAGGCGGCTAGAGTTTTGAGCGCGCCGCTGGCAAACACGATTTCATCGTGCGCGGAGAGAGCAGCAAATTTGTTGGGATGAGAGCGGAAGGGAAGCCCGGTCAGCTCGGAAATTTTGCGGGCGGCACGCTCGGCGAACTCGGGATGGGCGTTCAGTCCCGTACCGACAGCGGTGCCGCCAATCGCCAAATCGTAGAGACCGTCAAGCGCTTCGTTAATCCGTTTGATGTCGCGGTCGAGCAGGCTGACCCAGCCGGAAAATTCCTGGCCCACCGTGAGCGGCGTGGCGTCCTGCAGATGCGTGCGCCCGATTTTTACGATGCCCATGAATTCGCGCGCCTTGGCGTCCAGCGCGTCGCGCAAATTGTTCACGGCAGGCACAAGTTTGCGCACGGTTTCCTTCGCGGCCGCGATATGCATGGCAGTGGGAAACGTGTCGTTGGAAGACTGCGACATATTGACGTCATCGTTGGGATGAATGGGTTTTTTGCTGCCCATGACGCCGCCGGAAAGCTCGATGGCCCGATTAGAAATGACTTCGTTGACGTTCATGTTGGTTTGCGTGCCGCTGCCGGTTTGCCAGATGCGCAGAGGGAAGTGATCGCGTAGTTTTCCGGCGATTACTTCATCGGCAGCCTGAACGATCAGCTTGGTTTTGTCCGCCGGAAGTTTGCCGAGGTCCTGGTTCACCAGGGCAGCGGCTTTTTTGAGTACGCCGAACGCGCTGATGAGTTCCGGGGGCATGGTGTCTTTGCCGATGGCAAAGTGAATCAACGAGCGCGCGGTCTGCGCGCCGTAGTAACGGTCCGCGGGAACTTCCATTTTGCCCATGCTGTCGGATTCGGTGCGGGTCTTTTGGGACTGTGAGGTGTGGGGATGCGCAGCGTGAACAGCGTCGGCCATCTCGGCTCCTGAAGCTCGCGAAAACCGCTGCATTAAGTTTAGCAGAAGCATCAGAGTTAGTTTTGACCACCTTGTGATTCCGCGCGTACCTAAAAATTTATTCAGGTGAGCTTCATGGCAAGTTCATGAAGGTGTCACGCAGCATTCATGTTTGCGGGTTACCTTGCGCCATCGGTAGCGACCGGGTGTATTCCTCAGGCTGAAAAAAAGAGAGCACCGGACGCACCGACCTCGGGCTTCTGCAAGAACACAACATGGAATTCAAAAAATGACCACTCTGGCCAAGCGCACGAGTGTGAGGAGAGCTATGCGCAGATTCTTGCATTTGATTTTTGCGGCGTCGATTTTAGGTTATGGAGCGTGGGTCGTTCCTGCCGCGGGGCAAAGCGGCAAGGGCGTAATTACAGGAACAGCGAAGGATTCCGCAGGCGCAGCTCTCTCGAGCACGCTGATCGAGCTGCAGCCGCTGGGGAGAAGGGTAGTTTCGGACGATCAAGGGCAGTTCAGAATTACAGAGGTTCCAGCGGGCGAGTGTACCTTGACGGCCTCTTACGTGGGATTGAACCCATTCACCACCACCGTGAAGGTGGAGGCGGGGCAGACGGTGAACGTCGATCCTATTTTACAAGTAGCTTCACAAAATGATCAGGTGGTCGTCACCGCAGAACGCCTGCAAGGCGAAAGCGAAGCGATCAATATTGAACGAACGTCGGACGAGATCGTGCAAGTATTGCCATCAAGAGTTATCAACAGCTTGCCCAACACAAACGTGGCAGATGCGGTTGGCAGGCTGCCCAGCGTGTCGCTGGAGCGCGATGAAGGCGAAGGAAAATATGTTCAGATTCGCGGAACTGAACCGCGCCTTAGCAACGTAACCATCAACGGTGTGAATGTGCCTTCCCCGGAAGGCATAGTGCGCAATATCAAGCTGGACGCGGTACCGGCAAATTTGGTCGAACGCATTGAAGTGTTCAAAACCCTTTCCGCCAGCCAGGACGCTGACGGAATCGGCGGCACCGTCAATCTCGTAACTAAAACTGCGAGCGAAAAGCCCACTTACAATTTCGGAGGCCAAGGCGGCTACACCCCTATTCAGGGCGGACGCAGTCTCGGCGGCTTCGACGGAACCGTCGGTCAACGTTTTGGAGTAAGCAAAAAGTTGGGAATTTTACTGGGTGGCACCTGGGATCGCAATAACCGCGGCATAGATGATCTGGAGCCGGTTCAAGCAGTGGGCACCACACCTGCTGGAAAGATTATTGCCTATGTTCCCACCGAAGATATGCGGTCTTACAATTACTACCGCACGCGATATGGCTTTGCCTCTGGAGTCGACTACACCTTTAAGCCAGGATCATCCGCTTACATAAAAGGATTGTATTCTGACTTTCACGACTACGGCGACACCATTGTGTATACGCCCAACGCCGGAAACACCATCAAATCGGTCAACGGTTTTCAGGTCACGTTTGATAATGCGCAGGACTGCCAAACAGTCAACCAGGCCGCCGATATTGCCAACCCTGGCAGCAATCCTTGCTCCCCAGGGTCTTACGCTTATCGCCATTACATTCGCCGCCCAGATCAACAGGTGTACAGCTTCTTGACCGGAGCAAGGCACGATCTTTCATCTACCCTCATCGTTTACGAGTTCGCGGTTTCACGCTCGCATAACATTGGCGGGCAGGACTTTGAAACGACCAACTTTGGCGCACCTACGGCTAGCTACGATTCCACTGGCGCCTTGGTACCGGGATCGAACGGAGCAGATTTGGCACTCAGCCTGAACAATCCCCTGCGCCCCAAATTTATCCCTTTGGATGGCAGCACTCCTTATAACGCCAGCCAATACCAATTGACCTCTACTTCCTTCACGCATTACATCGCCCAGCAGCTCAACTTTCAGGGTGCGGCCTCCGTGGCGCGCCGCTACAACTTGCACTCACACTTCGGCGTTTTCGAAATTGGTTTAAAGATTCGAAACTCGCACACGAAGCAAAATGAGGATGACTCCTTCTTCAATAATTCCAGCGCGAATATCCCCTTATCTTCGGTGTTGGGAACGTACACCAATCCGAGTTACTACGATCGTTCTTTCACCTACGGCAATTTGCCCTATGGACCGACCTCGAATTACAACCATATTATCCAGTCGGTTATGGCCAACCTTGCTCAATTCCAATTAGACCAGGTGGGTAGCATCACCCGATCCGCTAGTGCGTTCTTTGACGCCAACGAGCGCGTTTACGCAGGCTACGTGCAAAACGCTATTTCCTTCGGTAAGTTTCGCGTGCAAGCAGGTCTGCGCGTCGAGGACACGGACACCACTTTCACGACGAATCAGTTGACCGCCAACGTCGACGGGCCCGGTAATTCCTTGCCGCCCACAATCACGCCATTGAACCAGGGCTCCGGTTATGTAAGCGTGTTGCCCAGCGTGCAAGTGCAATATTTGTTAGAGAAAAACACGAATCTACGCGCCAACTTCAGCCAGGGGATCTCGCGGCCAAATATCGGCGACCTGGTTCCCACGACCATTGTTGATCCAAACGCGAGTCCGAAAAGTGTTTCAACCGGTAACCCGGACCTGAAACCGACCAATGCTAATAATTACGACTTGCTGGTCGAGCATTTCTTTCAGCCACTGGGAATTCTGCAGGCAGGATTTTTCTATAAGCAGCTGTCCAATCCCATTTATCCGACCGCCGTGACACTCAACTCTGGTCCTGAAGCCGGATTTTTGTTGACGCATTCCATCAACGGTCCCAACGCGCATATCGCGGGCTTTGAAGCCGCCTGGGAACAACGGCTATCGCGCCTTCCTGGGTTTCTAAATGGATTCGGAGTGGCCGCGAACTATAGCTACACCACTTCGCAGGTCACCTTCCCGGCAAACTTCTCAAATGAACGCGATGATCATCCAACTTTGCAGCGCCAGGCGCCGAACAATTGGAACGTCGGGTTAACCTACGACAAGGCGCGATTTTCCGGACGGTTCGCGATTACCCACAATGATGCCAACCTGTTTCAGTATGCGTATCAAGCCAACGGGACACCGAACGACCCGATTCTGGGGTTGAAGGGTCCTGGTGGCGATATTTATCTTTATGCGCATACGCAGTTCGACGTGCAGGGAAGTTATCGCATCTACAAAGGACTCAGCTTTTTTGGATACGGACTGAATTTGAGCAACGAGGTTTTCGGATTTTATCAGGGCAGTCCGAAATACCCGATCCAACGCGAATACTACCATCCCACTGTAGCGTTCGGTATGCGCTGGGCATCGGGCTCCGAGCAGTAATTTTCGCCAACGTAAAAATTCCCCACCCTGGAAGAACCGCGGGGTGGGGATTTTTGCGTTTAGGGTGCAAATCTCAAATATTTACTTCGGTGTTCGGTGCTTGAGCAGGAACAAATGGGAGGCGGAGTTTGTCTAATACAGCAAGGTGACTGTCATGCTTCAGACGCTACGAACTGCGTGGAAGGCGAATCGCCATTGGGTGGCAGCGGGGTTTCTTGGTGCTACAACTTTATTTCTGCTGTTGATCTTCATCAACCGGCGAAATGAGCAACGCGGGATCGCTTCAAGCAGGGCAACAGGGCTCGCCGCCGTGAATTCCGGGAGTACGCAGTCGATGTGGCGATCCAGTCCGCTCTTACCTTTTTGGCCGCGAAGGGATCGTGTCAGGCCCGTTGGAGTGGATTACCTGACGCCGTCGCCGAAACTCGTGGCTGGCAGTTCGATGCGTGGCGTGATTGGCGGAGTTGGTGGAAACCCTCCACCTCCTGCACTCCGCAATTCAAATTCAAACGCATCATCGGAAATTACCGAGCGGCAAGTCATTCGAACCGGGTCGATCGAGATTATTGTCAGCGATCCTCTGCAGACAGCTGAACAGTTGCGCACTCTGGCGGTGAATTTCTCCGGATTTGTAGTGAGCTCGAGCGTCAACGGTAGCGACGAAGGCACCAGGTTCGCGCAGGTCAGCATGCGCATCCCGGCCGAACACTTTGACGAAGCGCGAGCAGAGGTTCGCAAGATAGCCAAGACCGTGGAGCAGGACACCATCGAAGCGCATGACGTCACCCGCGAATCCGTCAATCAAGAGGCGGCTCTGCGTAATGCCCGGGGCGAGGAAGCTCAATACCTGGCGATTCTGAAGCGCGCCGCGGCCGTAAAAGACGTTTTGGAGGTGAGCTCCAGGTTAGCCGAGGTCAGGGGCCGCATCGACGAATTGGAAGGTGATTTGCAACTTCTTCATCATCAAGTCGAAATGTCTTTGCTGACGATTGCTATCCGCGGGATCGCTGTCGCGCAAGCATTTGGTTTGCATTGGCGGCCGCTCTACGAGGCTAAAGCTTCGCTGCGGGGCGCACTTGGCGGAATGACTGAGTATGCGGACGATATGGTGGCACTTTTTTTGAATCTTCCGGTGATAGCAATATAGATGCTCACGATTGTGGCCCTGATCAAGATCGGATGGCTGGTGCTGCGCAGTACCGCGCGAATGTTTTTTCCTGGATCAACGTTATGGTTACAACGGTTAGTGCAGTCGCGAGCAACATAAATCTTGGCCGCGGCCAAGGCCTCCCAACGATCTCCTGGGCGACAGACTGAAGCGCGTCGAAAATGTTGAAGAGTCCTCAGCCGCCGGCCTTTTGGCTTTTACTGCAAGGCAGAGCAGGCGTGGACGTTGTTGTCGTATTCAGGCTGCAAAGCGTATTGCCTGCCTCGCACCTTGATGGTCGACGGGTCAAAGCCCAAAAAAGAACCGCTGGAAGTAAAGGCTAGGCCCGACGTCCGTGAAGTCCACGCTGCTGTGATAAGCGCAAAATACGTTGGAGGCGCACACCGTAAAGGTGGCGTCAAAGCACCCGTCCTGGCCGGGCGGAATAAACACGTGATAAATGTGACCGTAGCCGGCATCTCCGGACGCTTTGGCCGCGCTGTGCACAATGGCCTGAACGTCGCTATCTATCAATGGAGTTGTTGACGTCGCAAAGGGGAGCGAGTAGTTTTGGCTTAAGTTGTAGCGGTTGGATGCGTGCTCGCCTACATATTGATCGGTTACGTGCATAAACTCGCTCTTGCCAAGGGCATGCAGGAAGCCTTCCGGATCGCCCCAGCAGCTGGCCGACGAACAGCTTCCCCCGGGAAGCAGATAGATGCCGCCGGGTAACTGAGGTCGCCCGGGTACCGAGTGGCATTTTGGTAATCTTCGGAAGGATTGCCGTGTTTGTTTTCCGAGCGGAAGACAAGTTTGGATTCAGGCAGCTCTGGTGCCTTATGTCCAGCCCAGGCCTTGCGAAACACCAGCTTGGATTGTGCGGCCGCGTTTTTATCTGATGCATCGGGCTTAAATTACTGTGGGCTTCTCCTGTGCGCCAGATTGCTGCGCTGACGCACCAGTGGCCGCGGAAAAAATTATTAAAGCGGACAGGAGTGGGCAAGCAACTACGCGAAGAAAGACAGGGATTACTCGCATTCGTTGACTCTCCATTTCGTGGTTTTAAATTAGAAGTTGCAAGACCTTCGAAGTTGACATGTCCTTCAAATCTTCAAAAGAGAAGAAAATGCGCCCGCCCCGGGGGTTATGGTTGGTAGACGCTACTCCAGGGCAGTTGGCGGTTCATGTAGTTATTTGTCAAATCTTTTCGGACGCTGAGCTCAGATGTAAGATCAGCAGTCATAGGCTGGTCCGTAAGAACGAGGGGGTAAAGATGAGCGACGATGGCAGTGCTCGCGGGAGAACAAGTTCGCAGATTCCTGCTGATGATCTCCGTCGGGCTCTCACCGTCGCGCAACCTGACAGTCAAAAGGCTACGCATGTCGGAGTTGTCGGCGACACGTACACCATTTTGCTCACCGGCGATGACACCAATGGCCGCTTTTGTTTGATTGATATGCATGTGCCGCCGGGCGGAGGGCCTCCGCCGCACCGGCATGACTTCGAAGAGACCTTTGTAATCCTGGAAGGCGAGCTGGAGCTGAGTTTTCGTGGCAGCAAGTCGATAGCACGCGCAGGCGATACCGTGAATATTCCGGCGAATGCGCCGCACCAGTTTCACAACAGCTCTCAGAAGGCCGTGCGCATGTTGTGCCTCTGTTCACCTGCGGGACAAGAGAAATTCTTCCTGGAAGTTGGAATCCCGGTAGCGACGCGGACCACCCCTCCACCGAAACTAGATAAGGATGCGCAAGAAAAGCTCGTAACTAAGATGAAACAACTTGCCCCTATGTATCGAACGGAACTGCTTACGAGCACGTGAGTGAGGATCTTTCGTCACAGATGACAATTCTGCGGCCCATAGCAAACCCCCAACAACGCGGAGGGGGCCCCACCCTCGAATTCCAGGGTGGGTCTTTCTGTTGTCTCGTAAAAATTGAGTAGCTGAACGTCGCTCTGGTACGATTCCAGCCTATGCGAAATTACCTAAGTTTGATTTTCCTGCTCGCTGTTGCGGTATCCGTTTCCGGCCAAGACACAAAACCCGCGGCTGACCGCGTTGCCGCGCAAAATGCCATCTTCGACGACTACTACGAGTCCGAACTGCGCACTTTCCCCGAGCGCGCCACGGCCTTCGGCGACTACCGCTACAACGACAAGCTCGATGACTACTCGCTTGACGGAGTCATGCAGCACCACAAAACCGATGAAAGCTTTTTAGTCCGCATTCAAGCCATCCCCACGACCGGCTTGGACGAGCAGGACCAGCTCTCTCATGACTTGCTGGCGCGCGTTTTGCAACAGCGCATTACCGATTTCGAGTTCAAAGAGTATGAGATGCCCATCAACCAGCAGAACGGCATCCATACCAGGCTCGCCGATCTGCCGCTCTCCGTTCCCCTCGACTCCGTGAAGCATTACGACGACTACATTTCTCGCCTCCACCAGATTCCGCGCGCGCTCAACCAGACCATCGAAGTTTTGCAAGCCGGCATGAAGGACAGGCTCATGCCCGTGAAATTCCTCGCGGAAAAAATTCCCGGCCAGTGCCAGGGAATCATCGATGCCGACCCATTTCTTCTGCCAACAAAAAACTTCCCCTCAAGCATTTCCGCCGATGACCAGAAGCGCCTAACTCAGCAAATCAATGACGCAGTCAACAACGACGTTCTTCCCGCGTACCGCAGTTTTGGCGAATTTATTCGCACCAAGTACGCCCCGGAAGGCCGCACCACCCTGGCCATCACTTCACTGCCCGACGGCCAGAAGCGCTACCAGAACAATATTTATGCCCGTACCACCACGCATATGTCCCCCGACGAAATACATCAGCTCGGACTTCGCGAGATAGACCGCATCGAAAAAGAAATGACCGCCATCGCGAAGAAAGAAGGCTTCGCCGATCTCGCTGCCTTTCGCGCATCGCTGAAAACCAATAAAAAATATATCCCCACCTCAGCCGAGCAGATTCTTGACGATTTCCGCCGTTACATCGCGCAGATGGAGCCTAAGCTGCCGCAACTTTTCACGTTGCTCCCCAAGTCCCCAGTGACCGTCGAAGCCATTCCATCCTTTCAATCCGCCGCCGCAACTCACTACGTCACCGGAACGCCAGACGGCAAGCGCCCCGGCCGCGTCGTAGTGGCCACCTCCAAATTCGCCGAGCGTTCCTTAATCGACGACGAAGCCATCGCCTACCACGAAGGAATTCCCGGCCATCACATGCAATTGTCCGTGCAGCAACAGCTCACCGGCCTGCCAAAGTTTCGCCAGCACGGCCTTGGTTTCAACGCCTACATCGAAGGCTGGGCGCTCTACGCTGAGCAACTCGGAAAAGAAGTCGGCTTCTACCAGGATCCCGTTTCCGATTACGGCCGCCTCTCCTCCGAACTATTTCGCGCCGTGCGTCTGGTCGTCGACACCGGCATCCATTCGAAAGGATGGACCCGCGATCAAGTTGTGGATTTCTTTCGCAGATCCGGCGCCGTCGATGAACCCACTATTCAATCAGAAACCGATCGCTACATTTCCTGGCCAGCTCAAGCGCTTAGTTACAAACTCGGGCAGCTTAAAATACGCGAGCTACGCGACCGCGCGCAGCAAAAACTCGGTTCCAAGTTCGACATCCGCAAGTTCCATGACGAAATGCTCGATGGCGGCACTTTGCCACTCGATCTTCTCGACGCCCGCACCGACAAATGGATCGCCCAGCAGGCGAGCGCAAGCAACTAATCCATCAACTTTTGAACTCCTCCGTCAAAATTCGCTAAAATAACAGCATGCCCAATTTGTTCGGCGGCGCAAAAAACGAGCTGATGCCCGGCGCCAAAAACGCCGTAGAAATCTGCCTCGCGGTGCGCGCTGGTGAATGTGTCGCGTTAATCGCCGATGAAGTAAGCAAGCCAGTCGCAGCCAGCCTCGCTGCCGCACTCGACCAGCGCGGCGCGAAATACGATGGTTTTTTGCTGGAAGATTTTGGCCCGCGTCCCATGCGCGAAGCCCCACCCGAAATTTTGCAAGCGTTGGAAACCGCCGACGTGGGAATCATGTGCATGACCCCACAGCCAGGCGAGCTTGGCGCGCGCATGGCCATCGTGAAAATTGTCGAGCGCCGCCACATTCGCTACGCCCACATGGTCGGCGTCACCGCGGAAATCATGCAGCAGGGCATGCGCGCCGACTACCGCATGGTGGACCGCCTGAGCGACAAACTTCGCGAGCGCATGATGCGCGCCGAAACCCTCACCGTAAAAACCGAGGCGGGCACCAACATCGCCGCCCATTTTGATCCCGGTCTCGATTGGGTGAAAACCAGCGGCCTGATCAGCCCGCGATATTGGTCGAACCTTCCCGCCGGTGAAGTTTTTACCACTCCCGCGACGGTCGACGGCACTTTTGTGTGTGATGCCACGGCCGGCGACCACTTCAATGGCAAGTATGGCGACCTGCAATCCACGCCGCTGGTTCTGGAAATCAAGGAAGCGCGCCTCATTCATGCCGAGTGCGCGCGCAAAGATCTGCAACAGGAGTTCTGGGAATATTGCCACACCGATAAAAACAGCGACCGCGTCGGCGAGTTGGCCTTCGGCACAAATTTGGGATTGTCGCGGATGATCGGCGTGCTTTTACAGGACGAAAAGTTCCCCGGCGTCCATCTGGCCTTCGGTGATCCGTACGGCAGCCAGACCCACGCCGACTGGGCCTCCAAAACGCATGTCGATGTGTTGACTCGCAAGTGCGATGTTTGGATCGATGAGGACCAGGTCATTAATCGCGGCCGCTACCAACTCGACCACTTGGGACTTTCCTGACGTTCTCGATTTTTCTTCGTAAATATTTCAGTGCAGTTAGTCCGGCTTCATCGCCTCGCGCTGATTTACTTCGCGCCCTGAGTTAAACTTAGAGCTGTGCCTAAATTCTACAAACACATTTTCATTTGCATGAACCAGCGCGAAGCAGGCCATCCGCGCGGCTGTTGCGACCCCACCGGCCAAGGTGAATTGCAGCGCCTGTTCAAAACCAAGCTGGCGCAGCGTGGCATTAAAAACGTGCGCGCCAACAAATCCGGCTGCCTCGACCAATGTGAACTGGGCCCAACGGTTGTGGTTTACCCCGAAGCCGTGTGGTATGGAAGCGTCAAGCCCGAGGACGTCGACGAAATCATCGACGCTCACATCATCGGCGGCACACCGGTAGCGCGCCTGATCATTCCCGACGCCATCCTCAACACCACTCACAAAAAATAATCTTGGTCCCAATTTGCGGGATCGTATTCCTCAATTTCTTATTCCTTCTCGTCCTTAGCCCGCACGCTGTAGCGTTGTCACTCCGCCTGCCGGCGCGTTCTTCTTCTCCTCCATCGATCGCACGCCACAGCACGGTCATTCCGACCGAAGTAAGCCGACGCTTCTTCTTCTCCTTCGCTCCTGCGAAGGAGTAGGCTTACGCAGTGGAGGAATCTCTCTTCGCCGTATGTATTTCGCGCACCGCTTCGAATCCCTGTCGTGGTGATTGTGTCGCATGAATCCAGGCCTCGGCAACCTTTGACACCGTCGATCGCCGGCACTCGTTACCGGCTATTCAGTTCCGATAGTCGCCAAAATATCAGCCAAATAAAAATGCCGGCATGGCTTTTTTATTTCGTCCTCAGCACCCGCCAGAGGATCAGCCACGCCGGCATTTACATTCGCTTAGATTTTAAACCGCATCACCGATGTTCATGTTCACGGTCATGGTCCCGCCAGCGATCTCGGTCTCGTCCACGCTCGTGGTCCCAGCGGTGGTCATGCTCGAAGCGCCCACGATCTCCGTTCCAGTAACCGTTGTAGTAACGGCCACCTTCCCAACGAGGCCCGACCCAAACTGCTCCGCCGTAAGGCGGCATAGTCCAATAACCCCGGTGCCAAATGTAATGGCCGTTTACGGGATACCAGTAGCCGTCCACCCACGCGTAGCCGGGTCCCGGTGCAACTGGTCGCGCATACACGCGCGGCGGAGGCGGAGCGCCAATTCCGATTCCGACGGATACCTGAGCTTTAAGGGCGGGCGAGCCAGTCAAAAGCATCGCGGCAAGCAACGCTGCGCCAATAAACTTTCTCATGTTCTATCCTCCTTAAAAAACGTGTTTTTTACTTCCACTAATGGAACACTGCTGACGAAATTTTCTCTCGGCCAGAACTCGCAGAACTGATCTGTGCTGGGAAGACCATCGGGACAATTTGAGATTATTTAGCTGCCCAGAAACCATCAATACGGCAAAAACTGTATGTGTCGATTATTGTAATAATGAGCTAATTCACATTAGGGCTGATACTTTAGTGATGTATCGTGAGTCATACAATTGCTCGATGAGGCCAACGCGCGTTCGCTCAGCGCGACAACTTGATATCAACTTAATCTGCGGTAAATCGCCCGGCATGATAAAACGTATTTGATAATGCGTGATAGAACATAATCGCTCGTAATCATTGAAAAGCGCTAATTTTACGGATGTTATCCTAACCATTGTGACTAGGGCGTTTTCCCCATTGCTATAAAGCACCTGAAACATTCATGAACTCATTCGATACCTCGATCATCACCTTTCTAAACTCGTTTGCCCGCCATTCGTGGGCCTTTGACTCCTTTGTCTACATGCTGAGTAACAATGATTTGATCAAAGGCGGAGTCGTCGTTGCGCTTATCTGGTGGACCTGGTTTCGCCCCGATGCCCGCAAGGACGACACCCGGCAACATTTAATTTGCGCAATTTTTGCCTGTCTGGTGGCCGTGGTTATTGCGCGCGCTTTGGCGCTTATGCTTCCTTTTCGTGAACGCCCCATGGTCGTCGCCGCTCTTCATTTTCAGCACCCCTACGGAGGCGACGACGGCGGTCTTATTGACTGGAGTTCTTTCCCAAGTGATCACGCCGCGGTGTTTTTTTCCTTGGCAATGTCCATTTTCTTTGTATGGCGGGCTGCCGGAATTGCCGCGCTGATTTATGTCTTTTTGTTCGTCGGCATGCCGCGACTCTATCTGGGATTTCACTATCCCACCGATATTCTGGGCGGAGCTTTGATCGGAATCGCGCTGGCCTTGCTAGCGCGTGCCAAACTCTTTTGTGATTGGGTACGCACCCTTGTAATGCCGTGGTTACAACGTTCACCGGGAAGCTTTTACGCGTGTCTGTTTATTCTGACCTTTCAAATCGCCACCATCTTTCAATCCATGCGAAAAATCGCCCACTTTTTATTCACCCTCGTCACCCCACACATCACCTAGCCACTAAAAAATTATCCCGCGCACGCCACCGCATTGTCGCCCCAAGCATTGCCACACCATAGCGGTGTGACGTCACAGCATTGCCACGCCACAGCACAGTCATTCCGACCGAAGTAAGCCGACGCTTCTTCTTCTCCTTCGCTCCTGCGAAGGAGTCGGCTTACGCAGTGGAGGAATCTCTCTTCGCCCTCCGCTTCCTCATCAACCCTATCGCACTCGCCCACCAAAAAGTGTGACCGCATGCCATACCGTCGCCATTCTGTCCGAATTTGCCCCCATGCTTATTTCTTCTCCTTCGCTCTCGGCCGACAGGCTAACAACTGAATTATCCGAATTGTCATTTCTCGCCATCAACGCTTCCGCATTCCAAACTGACTCGACTTCAGGCAGAATGTCTCCGCCATTCAGGAGACGATATGAATCGCAGTGTTGCGGTTGGGTCCGTTTTATTGAGCGCGTTGGCGCTGGCACTCGCAGCCGCCTACAAAGTTGCGGAAGTTTCGGCCGACGATCAGGCACTCGCGGGATATTCGCCCGAATCGTCCCGCGCCGAGCGCCAGTGGGAAGAGAAGTTCCGTGAAATTCCCAGCCCGGACAATCTCCGCGCGTATATGCAGTATCTCTCGGCCCGGCCGCACAACGTCGGCACCGCCTACGACAAGGAGAACGCCGAATGGATTGCCGCGAAATTCAAAGACTTCGGACTCGATACGCACATCGAACAATTCGACGTGCTTTATCCCACGCCCAAGGAACGCCTCGTCGAACTGGTTGAAGGCGGGCCGAAATTTTCAGCCAAGCTTCAAGAACCCGCGCTGCCGGAAGATCCAACGTCAAACCAGCAAGCGGAACAACTTCCCACCTATCACGCTTATTCAAAAGACGGCGACGTTACCGCTCCACTGGTCTACGTGAACTACGGAATTCCCGAGGATTACGAACAACTCGATCGCATGGGCGTTTCCGTGAAGGGCAAGATCGTGATCGCCCGTTACTACCACTCCTGGCGCGGCATAAAACCAAAAGTCGCTGCTGAACATGGCGCTGTCGGTTGCCTGATTTATTCCGACCCGCATGAAGATGGATTTTTTCAGGGCGAAACGTTTCCCAAAGGCGCGTGGCGCCCCAAGGACGGCGTGCAACGCGGCAGCGTCGCCGACATGCCCCTTTATCCCGGTGATCCGTTGACCCCCGGCGTGGGCGCCACCAAGGACGCCAAGCGTTTGAAGATCGAAGACGCTGCCACCATCACAAAAATTCCTGTCCTGCCAATTTCCTATGCTGATGCGCAACCATTGCTAGAAGCCCTCACCGGACGTGTCGCGCCGTCACAATGGCGTGGTGGCTTGGGCATCACCTATCACGTCGGGCCGGGCGCCGCGAAAGTCCATCTGAAGGTGAAATCCAACTGGGGCACTAAACCCGTTTATGATGTGATCGCAAGAATTCCTGGCGCCACCTTCCCAGATGAGTGGGTGTTGCGCGGAAATCATCACGACGCGTGGGTGAATGGCGCGGAAGATCCGACCTCCGGGATGGTCGCGGTCCTGGAGGAAGCGCGCGCCCTCGGTGAGTTACTCAAGGCCGGATGGAAGCCCAAGCGCACCATCATCTATTGCGCTTGGGATGGCGAAGAGCCAGGCTTGCTCGGCTCAACCGAGTTTGCGGAAGCCCATTACGACGAATTGCGGGCGCATGCCGTGGCATACATCAACTCCGATTCCAATGGGCGAGGTTATCTTGGGATTGAAGGTTCCCACACCCTCGAAAAATTCAGCAACGACATTTCTCGCGAGATCACCGATCCCGAAACCAAGCTTTCCACCTGGAAGCGAAATCACTTGCACGAAATTGCCGAAGCCAAATCACCCGAAGACCGCGAAAAGATTCGCCAGCGTGCTGACGAGCGCATCGGCGCCCTTGGCTCTGGATCCGACTACACCGCTTTTCTGCAGCACGATGGCATCGCCTCCATGAATATCGGCTTCGGCGGAGAAGACGGCGGCGGCATCTACCATTCGATTTACGACGACTTCTACTGGTATACCCATTTCAGTGATACGAATTTTGTGTACGGCCGTGCGTTGGCGCAGACCGGTGGTACCGCCGTTTTGCGGCTCGTCGATGCGGACCTCTTGCCATTTGAATTCGGCGACTTCGCCGACACCATGGACACCTACGTGAAGGAATTGAAAACGCTGGCGCAGAAAACGCAGGCCGATATTCAGGAACGCAACCGCGAGATCGAAGAGGGTGTGTTCCAGGCCACCGACGATCCAAAAAGACCGTTGATCGCGCCGCCCGTCGAACCGCTGGCACCATATTTAAACTTTGCTCCACTGGATAACGCCACTGTAGCGCTCGGCCGTAGCGCCTCGGAGTATCGGAAGGCCCTTGAAAAGATAAATGCCAATGGCGGCAGCGCCATGGCTGCGGCGTCTCTCACGGACGTGAACAAACTTTTGATCGAGAGCGAGCGAAAACTTACTAACGCAGAAGGCTTGCCAAACCGACCGTGGTTTAAACACCAGATTTATGCTCCGGGTTTTTATACCGGCTATGCCGCCAAGACCATGCCCGCGGTGCGCGAAGCCATCGAACAGAAACAATGGAAACAAGCCGAAGCCGGTATCGTTGTTGTCGCCCAGGTGCTGCAGGATGAAGCCGAATTAATCTCCGCGGCCGCCACAAAACTTGCCGCTGCGGCGCATTAACTGGCAGCTTCAGTTTTTCGCATTTACAAAAACTAACCGTGCGCTTCCCGGAAGGACTGCCCTATTCCGTCATACAATCTCGCTCTAATCGGTTTCGGCAACGTGGGCCGCTCTTTCTTGCGGTTGCTAATCGCAAAAGAATCGGAACTCCGCAGACGCTATGACTTGCGCTGGCGCTTGACCGGCGTTGCCACCCGCCGCTCCGGCTGGCTCGCGGATCCTTACGGGCTCAATCCCATCGCGCTTTTAAACGGCCATTGGCCTGCCCAGCGGGAAATACCCGCTAAAGACATTCGCGAATGGCTCGAGCGATCGCACGCCGATGTCTTCATCGAAGCTAGCTCGTTGAATCTGCAGTCCGGCCAGCCCGCCATTGAGCACCTGAAAACCGCGCTGGAGTTCGGCGCCCACGCGCTTACCGCCAACAAAGGTCCAATCGTCTATGCCTTTGACGAGCTGACCAGGCTCGCCGTCGGAAAAAAGAAAAAATTCCTTTACGAATCGACGGTCATGGATGGCGTCCCCATTTTTTCCATGTTTCCGCTGGGCTTGCCGGCCGTGGATTTACGCGGCTTCCACGGAGTTTTGAATTCCACCACCAATGTCGTGCTCACCGAAATCGAAAGAGGCCTCTCGTTCGACGAAGCCATCAAGCGCGCGCAAGCCATGGGCATCGCGGAAACCGACCCATCCGCCGATGTCGATGGCTGGGACGCGGCCTTCAAAGTGGTGGCCTTGGCCACCGTGCTTATGGGCGTGCCGGTAAAAATTGAGCAAGTTCGCCGCACCGGCATCCGCGAGTTGAGCGAGGAAAAAATTCGCTCTGTGCGTGACTCCGGCATGCGCTACAAACTCGTATGCCGAGCCGCGCGCCGCGGCCTCGGCGTGGAATGCACCGTAGCTCCGGAATTGCTCTTGGCTGGCGACCCGCTTGCAAATCTGGAAGGCTCCAGCTCAGCGATTCGCTTTGATATGGATGTCTTTGGCCTGTCAATCGTCGAACATAATCCCGGCATCGACGCCACCGGTTACGGCCTCGTCGCCGACCTCATTCGCGCCGTGCAGCCGTGAAATTATTTTGAGTTACCGCGCACCAAACCGCTTGTCAAAATTAGCGACCGCCGCAGGAACCGCAAGCCTCGCATCGCAGCGTCCGTCACGAATCGGCTCACTCGCAGTTAGCCGAATCGGCAGAACTCCGGCCCACACCGGCAACACGTAGTCTTCTTCGTCGTCCTGCACATCGCCAGTTCGCAGCTTCGCGGAAACTTCACTCAACGCCAGCCGCAGGATGCTGGTGGCTTTTAATTCTTTTTCGTTGGGCTGGCGAGCATCATCCCACCGCCCCGGCAGAATCTTCTCGGTAAACGCGCGCAACGCCGCGATTTTCTCTTCCGCCTCACTGACTAACGTCGCCGTCCCGAGCGCCACCACCGACCGGTAGTTCATCGAATGATTAAACACGGAGCGCGCCAGCACCAGCCCGTCAATTAGCGTCACCGTCACGCACACCGCCAGTCCGCCGCTCAAACCTCGCAACATCCGGCTCGCCGCCGACCCGTGAAAATAAATTGCATCTCCCACGCGCGCGAACATCGTGGGAATTACATACGGCTGTGCGTCCATCGTGAATCCCACATGGCATACAAATCCTTCATCAAGAATTTTGTAAATGGTCTCGCGGTCAAACGACCCGCGATGCGGTTCGCGCACTATCCGCGTGCGCTCCGTCGGCGAAAAAGTTTCCGGCAAAATACACCTCTATGTGAATCGTGGCGCGGAGTTGATAGCCGGCGCCAATGCGGCATGAGTGAGGAACAATCATTTCGATGCTAACACGACGGCGCGCGCCACCCGCAACGGCCAATGTGGCTCGGCACTACGCCCACCGCTCACGTTCCCGCGCCTTTGTGAGAAACTAGTCAATCGGAGAAAATATGAGCTCATCAGTTACACACGCCTCGGGAAATAAATCGTTAGACACCGCTTGGGTCCGCCAGCAGTTTCCTTCCCTCCAGACTAAAGTCAACGGCCAGCCCGCCGCTTTTCTCGACGGTCCCGCAGGTACGCAGGTTCCCCAACAAGTCATCGACGCCATTCAGAATTATCTGCTCCGCGATAACGCCAACACCTGCGGAGCCTTCGCCACCAGCCGCCGCAACGACGCCATGATTTGCGGCGCGCGCCAGGCCATGGCCGATTTTTTCAATTGCGCTCCCGATGAAGTAAGTTTCGGCCAAAACATGACCACCATCACCTTCGCGCTGGCACGCGCGATTGGCCGCGAAATGAACCCCGGCGACGAAATTGTAGTCACCACACTCGATCATGACGCCAACGTCGCCCCGTGGCGCGCTCTCGAAGAAAAAGGCGTACATGTTCGCCAGGTCGACATTCGCGAAGCCGATTGCACCCTGGACATGGACGACTTAAAGCGCAAGCTCACCAAAAAAACCAAGCTCGTCGCGGTAGGCTACGCCTCCAACGCCGTTGGCACCATCAATCCCGTCGCGGAAATTGCCAAACTTGCCCATTCCGTAGGCGCGCTCATATTTGTCGACGCCGTACATTACGCCCCTCACGGCGCCATCGACGTACAAGCCCTGGACTGCGATTTTCTCGCCTGTTCCCCATACAAATTTTTTGGCCCCCACATGGGCACACTCTACGGAAAGCACGAGCTTTTGATGCGTTTTGCGCCGTATAAAGTGCGCCCCGCGCCCGAAGCCCTTCCCGACCGCTGGGAAACCGGCACGCAAGTTCAGGAATTAATCGCCGGCATCGCAGCCGCCGTGGAATACCTCGCCGCACTGGGAAAGCGCCACGATCCCGCCGCGCAAGACCGCCGCAGCGCGCTTCTGGCCGCCTACCGCGTCACGCACCAACGTGAAATGGCGCTGCTCGCAAAATTAATGCAGGGCTTGCAGCAGATCGACGGCCTCCGCATCTTCGGAATCACCGATCCCGCAAAATTCGATCAACGTTGTTCAACGGTCTCCATCCGCCTCGACCGCCACACTCCCACGGAGACTGCCACTTTCCTCGGCGACCGCGGCATTTTCACCTGGGACGGAAATTTTTATGCCCTGAATTTAACCGAGCGCCTCGGCGTGCAATCCACCGGTGGCCTCCTGCGCATCGGCCTGGTGCACTACAACACCGCCGAAGAAGTAGACCGCCTCCTCGCCGCCCTGCGCGAATTCAGCCACCATTGAAAACTTGCCGGCTAGGTGTATAGTCGGGCGCTGCCAACGACTAACCCAATAGTAAAGTGTTAGATTGTTGGCGAGGGGACAGGGCGCCAAATGACCTTACTGATTCGTGACAGTTTTAAATTCATCGCACTGATCTGCGTGCTGGCTCTATCGTTTGCATCCGCCTCCTTCGCTGGCGAAAAACCCTTCACCGAAGTTCGCAGCCCTAATTTCCGCGTCCTCACCAATGGCAGCGAACATGACGCCCGCAGAATCGCGCTCGAATTCGAACAAATGCGCGCCGTCTTCTCCGTCGGATTTCCCAAGATGCGCCTAACCACCGGAGCGCCGCTCCTGATCTTCGCCCTGCAAACCGAAAGTGACATGAAATCCCTGGCACCCGCACAGTGGAAAAATCATAAAGGCCCGCTCCCTGCCGGCCTTTTCGATCATGGCTGGGAAAAACAATTTGCCATCGTGCGTATCGATCAAGACGTGCCGGGCGCCTATAACGTCGTCTATCACGAATATGTGCACACCTTGCTGCACAGCAATTTTCGCTGGCTGCCCACTTGGTTGGACGAAGGCTTGGCGGAGTTTTACGGCAACACCAGATTCGAGCCCAAGAAATCGTACGTAGGCGCCCCTAGCACCCGCGTCTACCGACTGCAAAACCGCACCATGATCAAGCTCGAAACACTGTTGACCATAAATCCGTGGTCCTATTACCGCGGCGATGAAAACCAGATCGACACCTTTTACGCCGAATCCTGGGCCCTCGTGCATTACCTCGTGTTTGGGCCGGACATGGAGCTCGGCAAAAAGCTCAGTCGTTTTTATGCGCAGTTACAAGCCGGAGACCCGCAGCTAAAGGCCTTCCGCGACGTGTTCGGAGATCTAAAACAAGTGGAGGATGGTCTGCAAAAGTATATCCAGGCTTTCGCCTTTCACGCTTACTCTGTCGAAAATCTCACCGCCATCCAGGAAAAAGATTTTCCCTCGCGCAAACTGACCAAGGCGGAAACGGATTGCGAAATTGCCGGTTATCGTTTGTGGGAACACGATGCTCCCGAAGCCACCGATCTCGTCGAACGTGCGCTCCAGGAAGATCCCGCACTCGGCGCAGCGCATGAAGAGAAGGCCTTCATCAATTTCCGCGAAGGCAAAGATGAAGATGCCGTCCACGAATTTTCTCGCGCCCACGAGTTGGACAAAACGCTTTACCTTTCACAATATTTCCAGGCCATGATGACCGCCAAACGCGAAACGCGCGAGCAGCGCGAGGCGCTACGCACAGAGTTACAGAAAATAACCCAAATCAATCCGCAATTTGCGCCCGCCTATGTGCAACTGGCCATGCTATATATTGCCGACGGGCAAGGCACCAGGGCGCTGGTGGCCGCCCGCAAAGCCGAGCAACTGGAACCTTCGCGCGCTGGCTATCATTTATTGTGCGGCGAACTTTTGCTGCGCATGAAACGCGAAAAAGAAGCTGCCGACTCTGCGCGATATGTTGCCGAGCGCTGGCACGGCCCCGATCACAACGAAGCCGTAGCTTTGTGGAATCGCATCCCCGCGGCCAGCAGGCCCGCCGACGCCGTCGTGATCGAAGAAGTCGAGGAACAATCGCAAGCCGCGGAAGGGAAAATGCTCTCCATCGCGTGCGGCGAAAAAAGCAAAAACGAAGTGACCTTGCAGCGCGGCGACGACCTCATGGTTTTCAAAAGCAAAGGACGCCAGATGATCGGCTATTCCGACACCCTCTGGTACGGCAGCGACCACTTCAGTCTTTGTCATCACGTGGAGGGCATGCACGCCGTCATCCGTTATCGTCCCCCAGTCACCAAGGACTACGCCGGCGACTGGCTCTCCATCGAATTGCGCGACGACCTGCCCCCTGAGCCCCAACAGCAAGCCACCAAAGCCCCCCAGGCCTCAGCGCCCGCAGCTGCGCCGGCCAAGCAAGATTAAGGACTCAAGAAAAACAGCTTAACTCTGATTAGTCGTGTGGACTCTAGGGTTTTGCCAGCGGGAAGAGTACTGCGGAAGTTCATCGTGCAGTCCAAAAATAAAGGCGGGTGGCTTTTAGTTTCGGCCACCTGCCCAAATGCTCCGTGTTTGGTTAACTCTCTTAGCGAGTGCCAGCTGCCGCTGCCATTGTGTGCGTTCCTACCGCGTGCGTTCCTACCGTCACCTTGATCTGCTTCGGCTTCGCTTCCTCGCGCTTCGGGAGGCTCAGTGTCAACACACCATTCTGATAGTCGGCCTTGATTGCGTCCGTTTTCACGGAGTTCGCCAACGAGAAGCTCCGGCTGAACGAGCCATAGGCGCGTTCGATGCGCAGATAGTTGTCTTCGTTCAGCTTGCTCTCGAACTTGCGTTCGCCGCGAATTGTGAGGATATTATTCTCCACGCGGATGTCCAGATTCTGCGGATTCACATCCGGCAGGTCCGCTTTAACCACTAGTTCATTTTCCGTCTCGTAGATGTCCACGGCCGGGGCCCAGGGCGTCAAGTTTGACTCCATGCCCGTGTTTCCTACGCCATCGCCGAAAATACGATTGATCTGTTCCTGTAGGGTTGTAGCCCCGCGGAACGGTTGTTCCAAACGATTCATTGCTCTCATGTGTGATCCTCCTCAGTAATTGATTACACTCCCACCATGAGCGCGCTTACCGTCTATGTACAGATATATAATTGTAATTATTTAATAAATATAAGTAGTGCAGTCGCAGCACCTTAGAGCCCTGTGCAAAACGTGTTCCGGTGTCAAAGTGCATACGTACCCAAAAATTCTAATTTTGTCATCACTTTGGTCTGGGCAAGGTTTGAATTCTACCGAATCAGACATATAAACCGCGGACGATTAAATGCATACCAACTCTATTTTTCAACTGGATACACTATTGAATTCCAAATCGGTACTCAAGGTCGGACCGAACGAAGCTTTAGGCAAGGTAAAGACCCGCGACAAAGAAGGAGTCCGGTAAAGGTGTACGGAAATGAAACGCGAGACTGAAACCGACCGGATTCTATGCTTCGCCGAGGCCAGTGGCGATCTGGTTCGCGTGGAATATCCGAGAGAGGAGAATGAGAATCCTCCTGAAATTTCTCGAATTGAATACAGTGCTTTTCACGACGTCCGTGAAAAGCGCGTTCCCTATGAAATCCTTGCCTTCAGAAACAGTAAGGTCGTTGCTACAGTGAAACTTCTGGAAGTAACACCCATTGCGGAACCCGATCCGTCGCTATTTGTCGCGCCGACGGATTCAGAGTTTTGGGCTCGATGTGATGATATGGAGGAACCAGAATTGATAGGCCGCGTTCAGCCACAATACCCGCTTAGCGCGCGGTCGAACGGTAAGGAAGGGAGAGTGATGTTTTACGGAGTGATTGAAGCCGACGGAACTCTCTCTCACTTGACAATCATTCATCGGGCAGATCCAGTCCTCGAATCAGCTGCCGCCGATGCCATCCGCCATTGGCACTACAAACCCGCTGCCTGTGGCTCGACACCTATTCGCCTGGAAATCTCAATCTCTACCGATTTCTTGTTGCAGCGATAGCAGCTAAAAGGTTGCGCGATCTTAAGCTGACGCGACCACCCTACAACACTGCCGCGAATCCGTGTATTCTGACGCGCTATGAATAAAAAAACCAAACCAATCGTGTTAACCGTGCTGGACGGCTGGGGATACCGCGCGGAAACGAACGGCAATGCCATCGCACTGGCCCGCAAGCCTGCCTACGATGAGCTGCTGCGCAAATTTCCAAACACTTTGATTCACACTTCCGGGCCTTTCGTCGGCCTCCCCGAAGGCCAGATGGGCAACAGCGAAGTCGGCCACATGAACATAGGCGCCGGACGCATCGTGCATATGGACATCACCCGCATCGATCTCCTCATCGCCAATAAGCAATTGGAAAACGTCCCGCTATTCCAGCAAGCCATGGAGCGCGGCCGCGAACGCCAACTCCATTTCATCGGCCTGTTAAGCGATGGCGGCGTGCATTCCCACATCCAACATTTATTTGCCCTGCTGCAAATGGCCAAGAACAAAAAAGTAGAGAAAGTTTTTGTGCACTGCTTCATCGACGGGCGAGACACTCCGCCACACAGCGGCCGCGAATTCGTCAAGCAGTTGCAGCACAGGATGCGCGAGTTGGGCGTAGGCCAAATCGCCACCCTGGTGGGCCGCTACTACGCCATGGACCGCGACAATCGCTGGGAGCGCATCGAGCTTGCCTACCGCGCCATGGTCCACGGCGAAGCGTCCACGCGCACCGACGATCCCGTTGCGGCCCTCAGCAAAAGTTACGAGCAGGACGTCACCGATGAATTCATCAAACCCATCGTCGTGACCAAAGGCACCGGCGACTCAGCCAAGCCAGTCGGTTTGATTCGCGACGAAGACGCGGTAATTTTCTTTAATTTCCGAGCCGATCGCGCCCGGCAGATGACCTATGCCCTCGCCGCCCCAGATTTCGATAAGTTTGCCGACCCGCAAAGACCCAAAAATCTTTTCTTTGTCGCCACCACTCAATACGACAAAAACTGGCCGTGGCTGAAATATGTCATCTCTCCCGAGAAGCTCGAACAAATATTGGCGCAAGTCTTCGCCGAACTCGATTACAAGAATTTGCGCTGCGCGGAAACCGAAAAATACGCCCACGTAACTTATTTTTTCAACGGCGGCGTGGAAAAGCCCTTCGGCGGAGAAGAACGCATCCTCGTGCCATCGCCAAAAGTCGCTACCTACGACCTGAAACCCGAAATGTCCGCCGCGGGAATCACCGACACCGTGGTCAACGCCATCGAAAAAGGCGAATTCGACGCCATCATCATGAATTATGCCAACGCCGACATGGTCGGCCATTCCGGAAAATTGGAAGCCGCTATCCACGCTGTCGAAGCCGTTGACGCCGGCCTGGCGCGAATTTATCAAACGCTGAAAGCACGCGGAGGCACCTGGCTCATCACCGCCGATCACGGCAACGCGGAAATGATGGTCGATCCCAACACCGGCGGTGCGCACACCTATCACACCACCAATCCCGTGCCATTTATTTTGGTGAACGGCGACGAGCAACTCCGCTTGCGGCCCGGCGGTTCGCTGCGTGACATTGCGCCCACCATACTGGGCGTGCTCGGCCAGCGCCAACCAAAGGACATGACCGGAACAGATCTGCGCTTATCTTCTTAAGGTCTCAACGCATCAATAATTTCAACGCGCAACGAATTAGAGGTAACTGTGAGCGTCCGCACCGAACCAGCGAATACCAAACTTGTAATCGGCGTCTGGCATTCCTTCTTTTCCGAATGGAATGCCAAACCGGTAATGGCCTACACCCTCCGTCAACGCTGGCCCCAGATGAACGTGGTACACGTCACCAATGTCGAGCGATTGCCCGCCGAATTGGCCGACGCGGATATTTTTGTCGGCAGCGTGTTGCGCTCCGCCCAGTTTGCCGCCGCGAAAAAATTAAAGTGGATCCATTCCACTTCCGCTGGCGTCGGGCAACTCATGTATCCGGAGTTGCGCAACTCCGGAGTGATAATCACTAACGCCAGTGGCATTTTTTCTATACCCATGGCCGAGCACACCATAGGCTTAATCTTGGCCTTGGCGCGAAATTTCCCAGACACTGTGCGCCAGCAGGAAAAAGCTATCTGGTCGCAGCAGGATTTATGGGACAAGCCCCAGCATCTCGCGGAAGTGAACAGAACTTTGCTCCTTATCGTGGGCTACGGATCGATTGGCAGGGAAGTAGCAAAACGCGCCAAGGCCCTTGGCATGCGCGTCTGGGGCGTGACCAGATCCGGCAAAGGCGATGCCACCCACGCCGAAAAAATTGTCTCCTCCGCTGAATTGCATAACGTTTTGCCCAATGCCGATTACCTGTTGCTTTGCGCACCCGAAACAGCAGAAACAAATTCCCTGATCGGCGCGCAGCAATTAGCGCAAATGAAGCGCACCGCGCGCCTGATCAACGTGGGACGAGGCTCGCTCGTAGATGAAGCCGCGTTGATTTCCGCATTGGAAAGTGGAGCGCTCGCCGGTGCCGCCGTTGACGTCGCACAGTCCGAACCTCTGCCAGCCACAAGTCCGCTATGGCGCACGCCAAATTTATTCATCACCCCGCACACCAGCGCCCTCAGCGACCGGTTGTGGCCCCGCGAGACAGCTATGCTGGTTGATTTACTGGAACGCTGGTTTGACGGCCGCGACCTTTTCAATCGCGTCGATTTCGCCCGCGGCTACTAAAGACGAGAGCCTAACGCACTCGACATCAGTCCGACCGGAGCGTGCCGACCCTCTTCTTCTGCTCCGCTCTGTCCCCCGCCCATGCGGATCACGTCGCCACCACCACCCACCGGTCAGTCCGACTGGAGTGTGCCGACCCTCTTCTTCTGTGCCCCTATGTCGCCCCATCATGCGGATCACATCGCCACCACCACCCACCGGTCAGTCCGACTGGAGTGTGCCGACCTTCTTCTGCTCCGCTCTGTCGCCCCGCTGTGCGGATCACGTCGCCACCACCACCCACCGGTCATTCCGACCGGAGCAGACCGATGATTTTTCCTTTCTCATTCGCTCCTGCGAATGAGCCGGGCTGCGCAGCGGAGGAATCTCTCTTTGATCGCGCAAGACGCCTCCCGCACCGTCCGTCAACCGCTAGCACTAGTCCCCGGTTCCACTCTTTGGCGCCTGGTAACCTTCACGCGCGTACACCACGTATTTCTGTTTCTTTCCTTTTTGATCCACAACGTTGAGAGGTCCGCCGTCAGGCGCCACCAGCTCCACTTTTACTTTGTGAAAGCGCCCGTCCTTCGCGCCATTCCCCGGAGTGTACGAAATGCTGTACTGGTGGCGCAGCATGGAAGCCACTTGCTGAAAGATGCCCGGAATTTCCCCATCGAATTGCGGGAACCAGGAAAATCCCCCCGTCTCATTAGCAAAAGTCTTCAACTGATTTTCCGCCTGCAGATAATCCATGTGCGCGCCGCGCGACCCGTGCAAATCCAGATAATTCGTAAACGTTTTATCCAGTCCCACCGCAAAAATAGTCACATCGCTCTGCCGCAACTGTTTCATGGTCTGGTCCAGAGTGTGTTTTGAAAAAGTATCCACACCGCTGGCCAGCAGCAGGATCGATTTTTTACCTTTCACATCTTTCAACCGTTCATTCGTCTCAAGAATCGCGTCAAAAACATTCGACTCGCTGAATCCCGGAAAATACAACCGGCTGATTGCCGCGCGAACTTCATTTTTATCCTGGGTAAAGTCCACTTCCAGGCGCGTCCTCATGTCAAATGTTTCGAGCGCCACCCAATCCTTTTGCTGCAGGTTGGGAAACAGCGCATCAGCCCAATACCTGGCATACGCGGCGAACCAGCCATACGCGCGGCCGCTGAACTCCATAACAATGACCATCGTGATAGGTGCATCCGTAGGAGCAAAATTCGTAATCGTTTGTGGCGCGCCATCGTCCAGCACGCGGAAATTTTCTTTCTTTAAGCCCGTGAGGATGTCCCCATTTTTCGTCGTGGCGATCACGTCCACCGTGACCACCGGAACATCCACAGCGATCGTCACCCCGGCTTCCGGAGGTGCCTGCGTCGGCGGCTTCGCCGCCGGATTCTGCGCGGCCGGAGGGGGCGGAGTCGGCGGCGCACTCTGCTGCGGCTGTCCGCCCTGCGGCCCCGCAGGGGCTTGTGCCCATGCCGGGTGTACGGTCAGCAAACATGCCAGCACCACAACGAGACTCACCGGAAGAATCTTGTTAGTGACAGCCTTCATAGCTGGAACCTCACTTTGAGACGCCCAATTTTTTGAATCCGCGACGCGCCTGAATCTGTGCGTTGGGTCTTCGCAACTGCTCTCCACGCAACGCCCGAACGACCACACCCTGCATGTTAGTATGAAGCGCAATCGCAGCAAAGTGTTGCAGGGGGAATTTTACCCGGCCACTTGTACTGTTATTTGGGCTTCGTCTCAAAGAAATAGGGCTAAGGCTCGACCTAAACTGGAGGGGATTCGTGAGCGGGAAACGCAAACTGCATGTGGGAATAATCGTTGGGGCGCTGTGCCTTAGCGCGCGTTTACTGCTGGCCGCCCAAGTATCTTCTTCCCAGGCAGCCCACCCGACTTCCCGGTCCGCAGGCACACCGACCTCCCAATCCGCAGGCGCACCGACGTCCCAGTCCCCAGCCGTAACTATCAGTAGCCCGTCTCCCGTCGGGGATACCACCGCGCTCGCGAAAGAAGCCCAGGGCTGGCTCATCGACATGATCCGCACCAACACCACCAACCCGCCGGGAAGTGAGCAGTCCATCGCGAAATACCTGGCGCATATTCTGGAGAAGGAAGGCATTCAATCCGAGATGCTGAACCTGTCGCCCGGTCGCAGCGCGCTGGTGGCCCGTTTGAAAAGTTCGGCGGTAGCCGATCCTTCCAAAGCGTTGCTGCTGGTCGCCCACATGGATGTGGTCGGCGTCGATCGATCGAAATGGACGGTCGATCCATTTGGCGCGGTGATCAAGGATGGCTATTTGTATGGGCGCGGATCCATCGATGACAAAGGAATGCTGGCCGCGAATCTCGCCGCATTTATCGCGCTGAAGCGTTCCAACGCGCGTCTGAACCGTGATGTTATTTTTCTGGCGACCGCCGATGAAGAGCAGGGCGGCGACGCCAGCATCAGGATGTTGATCTCTAAGTACTGGGACAAATTTGCCGCCGGCTACGCGTTGAACGAAGGCGGAGAAGTTTTCATGAAGAATGGCCGAGTGCAGTACGTCGCGGTGCAGGCCAGCGAAAAAGTTGCCATGAACGTTATGGTTGTGGCGCGCGGAACTTCCGGGCACGCCTCGCGCCCCACAAAAGACAACGCGGTGGTGCATCTCGCTGCTGCAGTCGAGAAAATTGGCGGCTACTCGGCGCCGACGCACTTCACTACCATTGTGCGCCGATATTTCGAGCAACTTGCGGCCATTGAACCCGATGAGTTGGGCAAATGGATGCGGGTGCTGGACAGCGAGGACCGCGGCGAACACGCCCAAAAGGTGGTGTCCGAAGCGAGCCCGCTGTGGAGTTCCATGATGCGCGATACGGTGGCGCCCACGATGCTCTCGGCCGGGGTGCGCAACAACGTCATCCCTGCGGAAGCGCGGGCCAATTTAAATATTCGCTTGCTTCCCGGAGACACCGTCGATGTGCTGCTTTCGGCGCTGACCAAGTTGGTGGCCGACCCACAAATTAAATTTGAACTTCAACCGGACGCCGGACTCGCTGCGCCGCCGTCTTCGCTGGAGTCGGATTTTTACGCCACCATTTCCAAAGTGGCCGCCGCCCAATATGGAAATGCTCCAGTGCTGCCGTTTCAGTCGACGGGAGCGACGGATTCGGCGCAGCTGCGGCTCCACAACGTGCAGGCGTACGGACTGGTTCCGTTTCCGCTCACCGAAGAGGACTACCTGCGAGTGCACGGCGATGATGAGCGCCTTCCAGTAGCGTCCTTCGTTAAAGGTGTAGATGTACTTGCACGCATCGTGGCGGAATTTGCCGCCGCCAAATAAAACCAGATAAGGCCAGAATAACGAAAGATGACTTTCCGTCACTCGAAAATAGTTTGCACTATCGGACCCGCCAGTAAGTCGCGACGCATTGTGGAAAAACTGCTGCGCGCCGGCATGGATGTGGCGCGCCTGAATTTTTCCCACGGCAAGCACGAAGATCACGCCGCAAATATCGCGCTGCTGCGCGCCGCCGCCCTGGAACAAGGCAAAACCATTTCCATTCTTGCGGATTTGCAGGGCCCAAAAATTCGCACCGGCGTGTTGGCTGGCGGCAAGCCCGTCATGCTGAGCGCCGGGCAACAATTTGTAATTACCACCGCGCGAATACTGGGTGATTCCACGCGGGTCAATACCACATTCACGCCTCTGCCCCGCGAAGTGCACAAGGGCGACAGGATTTTGCTTTCCGACGGGTTGATTGAATTGCGCGTCACGAAAGTGCGCGGCCGCGAAGTGATTTGCAAAGTTGTGAACGGCGGCGCGCTGGGCGAGAACAAAGGAATTAATTTGCCGGGCGTTAAGTTGCGGGTGCCGGCGCTGACTCCCAAGGACAAGCAGGATTTAAAATTCGCGCTGAAGCACAACGCCGATTACATCGCGGTGAGTTTTGTGCGCCGCGCCGAAGATGTGCTGCAGGCCAAGGCGCTGATTCGCAAAGCGGGGAAAGACACTCCGGTGATCGCCAAGCTGGAAAAACCGGAAGCCATTGAAAATCTCGACGCCATTTTGCGCGCGGCCGACGGGGTAATGGTGGCTCGCGGCGACCTCGGCGTGGAGATGCGTCCGGAGCGCGTGCCGGTGGTGCAAAAAACAATTATCGCGCGCGCGCGGGAATTTCGCCGGCCGGTAATCACCGCTACGCAGATGCTCGAATCGATGACCGGAAATCCGCGGCCAACGCGCGCGGAAGCGAGCGACGTGGCCAACGCGATTTTCGACGGATCTGACGCGGTGATGCTCTCGGCCGAAACAGCTTCGGGAAATTATCCCGTCGAAGCGGTGCAGATGATGGCCAAGATCATCGAGGAAGCGGAAAAGAGCATCAGCGAATTTCCGCGCCCTTCGATGCAGGAGCAACTGAAAGTCGCGGAAACCGTGGCCGAATTGGTGTGCCACGCTTCGCGCGAACTGCACATGCGGTTGATCGCGGTGTTCACGCACAGCGGATTTACCGCACGCCTTGTGTCGCGCTACCGCCCGCTGGTGCCGATCATCGCGTTTTCTCCGGAGGCCAACACGCGCAGGCGCATGGCGCTGATCTGGGGAGTGATGCCCGCGGAAATCACGGACCCGCACAAAATTGACAGCTTGGCGGCCATTTCTGAAAAGCGCTTGCTGGAAGAAAAGTTGGTGCGCAAGGGCGACGTCATCGGCATCGTGGCGGGGACGCCGATGGGCATTCGCGGCACGACGAACTTCATGAAGTTCCACGTAATCGGCGGCGAGACGAAGTGAGCCGTGAAAGCTAGATACGACTCGCAAAATTACAGAATGCTTTTCCGTTAATTGACCCAGTTGTCGGGACGGGAGGGCGGGTCTTTTTGTTTGTTCATGTAGACTTGGAATTTTTTCTTGTTGCGCTGCACTTTCCAGTCGGTGACGGTGTTGCGGACGTTGTAGAGAAACGAGCCGCGGCGCAAATAAATCCAGCCCACCAGCATGCCGCCCAAGTGGCAAAGATGGCTCACGTTGTCGCCTCCGCTGCTGAGCGTGCCAAAAAATTCGATGGCGGCCATGACCGCTACGTAGGGGCGCATGGGAATGGTCACCGGCAGGGGAATGAGCCAGATGCGGCGGTCGGGAAATAAAATTGCGTTGGCGATGAGGATGCCGAAGATCGCGCCAGACGCGCCGATGGTGGGCGTCAGAGAAGCTTGACCGCCGAAGAGCGTTGGAATTGTTTTCACGATGACTTCGATCAAGCCGGCGCCCACGCCGCACAGGAAAAAATAATTCAGGAAGCGGCGTTTGCCCCAGACCTGTTCCAGTTCGCGGCCAAACATCCACAGCATCAGCATGTTGATCAACAGATGCCAGAGGTTGCCGTGAAGAAAGATGTAGGTGAAGGGTTGCCAGATGCGCAGGCCATGAATGATCGCGTCGGGTATCAAACCAAAGGTTTGAATGACCAAGTGAAAGGCGCGGTCGCTGCCCAGCAAAAGATTCGCGAGGGTCTGCACCAGAAAAACGCCGGAACAAATCAGGGCGATCAGCTTGACGCCGGGAGTGATAAATCCGCGCCAATCGAAGTTGTAGCGGCGCGAGCTGAACGTCGGAGGCATAAGCGCAGTGTACGGCGCGGGGTGCAGCGGCGTCAAAGCGCGAGTTCCACGTAGGCAGGTCGTATCCGAGCTCTATCGTTGAACCGGTTGTTCAAGCACAACAAGCTCACCATCTTTAAAGAGCTTCAAATTGTTGACCTTTTGCCAAAATATCCGGGCAACCTGACAGACGACGAAAAATATCATGTCGAGTCGTTCGCGCGGTCAACCCTAAATATGATCATTCAGCAACGAGAGTTTCCGGATGCACTTGCTTGGCCTAAGTACTTCTGGAACCATAATTACGACCTGCTTCCTTGCCGACCAGTTGAACGCCAAATCGTCGGAGGCGTCCCTGTAACTGCTTCAGACGCCGAAAGCCTAACGAACCGCCTCCGCGAAAACGCAACGGCCACGCGCCAATACTTAGACCAACTACGCTTGAAATTGAGGATTAACCTCTACGATCCACGTCGCGACGAGGTTCTTTTTGGATTGTTCGCTAAGTTGACCCGTCTTTATGTGCTGATGGCAGGTGAGCCGATTTTCTGGGCTCGCGATGTGAGTGGAATTATGCTGCGCCCATTGGCGGAGACAGCGGTTACGTTTTCGTATCTTACCAAAGTCGGAACTATGGATGACTACAAGCGATTCGTAGAGTACGGAGAAGGGCAACATAAGCTACTGATGTTGCATTTCCAAGATAATTATCCGGATCAGAGGTCGCTTGATGGACTCACGTCTGAGCAGGTGGCGGATGAAATCGAGATGTGGCCCGAGATTGCAGAAATTGAGTTGGGATTGGTCCAAGAAAGATGCAAGGAAACTAGCGCAAGAGGCAGGTCTTGAAGACCTTTACAGGCTTATTTTTACTCCTGCAAGCGCCGACCTACATGGGTCGTGGATGAGTCTCAAGTCTTCGAATCTAGTCAGCTGTGGTGAACCGTTGCACAGGTGGCACAGACTTCCCACGTTCGCGGAGCCTCCATTTTTTTGTAAATACAGCGAGCGCTGCTCAAGAGCTGTACGAGCGGTGTCGCCGTCTCGGAATAGAAGCACTGGGATATCCTCCGGCGATTGCGAATCTACATGGCTTGTGCCTGGACAAAAATACTGACAATCCAGTGAACAAGGAAGAAGCTTGAACACACGTGGAACGCGACGCCGTAATCAGCCCAGATTCTCTTGGACTGTTGGAAACTTATAGCGAGGTCATCCGCGATATATCCCAGGTCCTTGACGATCCAATCATCGACATGAGCTTGAGGTGCCGCTGTCGGCGGCAAAGTTGAAGGCGGGAATTATTTTGTTGTCACGATGATCTGGTGGCCGCCGGTGCAATCGGGATGGATGGGGGAGATGTCGATGAGCACGGAGGCGGTGGCGGTTGGCAGGGATTTGATTTCGACTTGGAAGGAGTTGGAGTTGTTCCAGGCGGGGTCGCGGATGGTTAGGGTGTAGTGGCCTGGAGGGACGGTACCGAAGTCGAAGTTGCCGTGGGAGTCTGCGGTTCCGGCTTTCAGTTTTGGCCGGGTGGCGAGCGATTTAGTTTGGGAGTATTCGTATAGGGTTAGTTCGGCGTGGTTCCTGCCTAGAGATTGTCTTAACCATGGGATGCTTTGGAGGATGAAGTTTTGGTTACCGACTACTTGTCCTTTGAGGGCGGTTACTTGATAGAAGTAGCCGGAGATCAAGGAGCAGGAGTGGACGGGTGAGATGGTTGCAAGGCTGAGCGAGGCGATTATCAGGAGCTTGATTCGTGGATTTGTTTGCACAGGGAGGGCTCCATTGTATTGCACGATGGGTCTGCTGGTTTGAACGATTGGGTTGGGATTTCTTGCAATGGACGCGAGCTATTCAAGTGGATTCGGAGAGAAGCGCCCACCCTTTGCAAAAACCGCAAAGGGTAGGCCACCCGCCATTTAGGCTTCCAGAGCCTGCCAATCCTTTGGAGGAAATGTGATCGGCCAGAAATCGGGAGACGGTGTTGCGAATTGAAAGGCAACGAGGAACTCGTTGTTGGCGGACTTTTCTGTCCTGACCACACCGCAATGGCGAGCCATCCCGGTTTTAAGATTCTTCAAGATAAATTTTTGCTCGGCAACGAGTTCCATGCGCAAAGTAAGGAGCCCGCCATGAGCGTTGACCACCTGCGTGAAGGTCGGTTCGCTGAGAAGATTTCCGCCGTACTTGCCAACAGAAACTACAACGGCGACTCTTAAAATTACCCGCTCACTTCGTCTTTTATTCTTAACTTCGACAGTCTCATTTGGAATCACGAGGAGTCTCTTTTATTCGGGCCGTTCATCTCTGCAATTCGGATATCGGTAGACCTGTGTAAGTAGAACCACGTAAGTAGTTCTACGTCAATGCACCAGTTGCTTACGACATCACTTTATAATATAACAAAAATGTTATAATAATGCATTCCACACCACGTCTCCTGGTGTTGAGAGCTCACCTCCTGGAACTGATCATTTCGGGGGCGGCTATTGGGCTGGGCCTATTTATGTGGATTTCGATGACTGGTTCAAATTCGGGTGTCAATTTACTGGCTGGCGCCGCTTTGCTGGTGGCTGGCTTTATCGTGTTTATTTTTGCGATGAAATCAGTACTGAAATATTAGGACAACTTGGTTTTAAACTTTAGTTTTTCTAGAGGCAAATCGGAAATCATTCACGATCTTATTTTCCGTAGTCGTTAATTGTCGCGGCTCGCCACGCTCGACGGCCAAGACATACCAACCGGCAGGGCGAGGCAGGCCGCACCTGGCGGCGTCGCTGAGCATTTGGTGTTTGTGCCTGCAGCGACAGTCACCCTGACTGTCCGTCCAGGCGGCTTCGTAATGAGTGTTATTGAGGGAAGCGTACCGATACCGCAAGCCCGTCATGATTTGCTTGACCAAAGGGGGCATTCGGTCGGGCGACATGCTAGTAATCCCTTAGTAGTTTGTCTGGGCGCGCATTCTAGCGATGCTGCTTGTTGCCTTCCGTTTTACCTGAAAACGCGGAACCTGGCTACCGAAGTTTCCTAAGCGTACCTAACGACGGGAAGTGGAAAAAAACGGGGAGAGATTCCTCAACCCGCCGAAAGCGTCGGCTTGCTTCACGACGGCCATCCTCGCTGTGAGCAAATGTGCCGCGCGAACTCTGTTTATGCATGAATCTTTTCCAATATCCGTGTTTCCATGAAAGTAACGCAATCGGAACCAAGTCCCAGACTCAACCCGTGAAATAGGCCGTTGCTCGTGGCGTTCGACTCGCCCCTCGAAGTTAAGTAACAGTCATGTTTGGTGCCTTGTAACCCTCAGGCGTACTATGTTCCCGTCGTCCTGTGAGGGCTGTATGTCGCGTCCCCCTCTCGAAACTCCTATCGAGCGCATTTTTCGGAAAGTCATGCGTCGGAAAATGCCGCCAGCCGTAAGGGAAATTTTGCTGCGCAAACCGAGTGCTCCACGTCTAAAGCTCCGACCAAGCCGTCCCTAACCCCGGCCGATACTTCATCATGATTTTTTGTTATCACCGCAAGAGATTGCTGCAGTCTGTGCGCAGCAGAAACATGGCCGTGCGCATACAAGAAAAAGTCGAGAAGTAGTGAAAATCAAAAGACCCAGGTTCAAAATGCGAACCTGGGGTACCGGGCGAGAGTTTCAGGGGCTGACGCCCGCATGTTGCTGAAGTGGGGTGTCGCGGCCCGGTTGCGGCGGGCAGGCTGAAGCCGCGACCTACGAGGCGACGGGGAAAAAGCGGGGAGAGATTCCTCGACCTGCCTGCGGCAGGCAGGCCCGCCACGGCGGGTGAACTGTGCAAGTTGTGTTACCAACTGTGTACATCGGGTCGTAATCGTTTCGTAAAATGTTAAGTTAGTTACAGACGCGTCCTCTGTTTTTGCCCCCCTTGAACTTTGTTGGAGCAAACAAAATGTCAATCCGAGTGCTCATTGTCGATCACCACGAGCAAATCCGTGGATTGGTTCGAGCTTTCTTTCTGAGTGAATTTGGATTCCAGATCTGCGGCGAGGCGGTCGATGGTTACGAAGCCATTATGAAAGCGCAACTCCTAAAGCCCGACCTGATAGTTCTTGAAGTGGCCATACCACGGCTTAACGGGGTCGAAGCTGCGCCCAAATTAAAGAAATTGCTTCCTAAAACACCGATAATTTTATTCACTTTGCACGCAAGCCTGCTCAGAGGTTGCGATACTCGTGAAATAGGCGTTGACGCGGTGGTTGCCAAGCAGGACGGGATGCCCGCGCTTGCAGACTCGGTTAAGGCTGTATTTACAAGAAGTCCGGTCACTAGCGCGACCAAATGAACCTGTTCAAAATTGCACATCTTTCAAACTGGATTGATGACAGCATGGCCGTCGACCAATCCGTTCAAAACTTCGCCCCCCCAGGAGGCATTGAACTCACGTCACTTTCCGTTAGCCCGGAGGCAGTGATGGGAATAAAAGTACTGTTAGTAGATGGCAGCGATGTCATGCGTGCGGCCATCAGGCAGTTCCTCAAAAAAGAACTCGGCGTCGAAGTGATAGGGACAGCCAAAAGCTTCGCTGAAGGTATGGCGTTAACTGCTGCCCTGAAGCCTGACGTCGTATTGATGGACCCGCACATGCCAGATGAGCGCGAATACAAACCTGCGTGGGTAAAATCTCAAATCCTTTTACACACCCAATGCATTGTAGCTATGTCGCTGTGGAATGATGATGACACAAGGACTTTGGCTGAAACCTTTGGCGCCCACGTGCTTCTGGACAAGATGAATCTCTATTCAGAGCTGATTCCCGCGATAAAGCAGTTTTGCCCCAGTGTGAGCATTCCGGAAACTGCGAACCTCTTCAGGAAAGGCTCAAGACGGCCTGCAAGCGCGTCAATGGAAGAAGGGTTAGGCGCGGCTTAATCGTTGCTAAACGAGTCGTCGTTCTCAATCGGACTCTGCCCAGCCTCCTCGGAGGCTGTTACCAGCCGCGCTTCTCGCAAACGTGTCGCGCGAACTCTCTTTGTACATGAATCTTTTCGAGTCGTCGCGTTTCCTCTGGGGTGCGGCCTTTCGGCGGGCGAGTTTCAGGGAACCTGCAGCCACATCCAGTGCATTCGTATGCGTTAAGCCCCAGAGCCGAGGCCGCGATGCGCGGCTTGTTCATCTCCATGGTTACCGCCGCGAGTGCCGTCGCGGAGGGTTCGTGTGCTTTCAGCATATGGGAAGTATGTCACTGGGCAGGGAATGGAACTGTGCGGAAATGCACACTGTAACAGTGGAATGTAGTGCTTGGGGAGTGAGGGAAGTGCAGCCTATCAAGCAAGGTGGATAGTACTACGATAGTACTCTGTGTCCAATAGTAAACAGAACTTTGAACCAGCTTCAGGCACCATTAAATAAGAGTTGACTCTAATTAGGCTTGGGGCGGCAGCGGCGCGGATCTGGGAACTGCCACCCCAAGTTTTTTTTGCAACGGCCCGATCAGTTATCGACGGAAAGTAACGATCCATTCCGTACAAGAGAGAAAGACGGAGAGACATAAATGACGAAAACTGTGACGACGGAACGATCGAAAAATAACGGTACACCTCCGGTGCACACCGAAAGTATCGCGGACATTCTGGAACGTGAGCTTAAGCCTGTCATTCACGACTGGTTGGCGTTGGTAGAAAAACAAGAAGATCTGATGTCAATTAAATTGAGCTACGAAGATCGCACCGGACATTTGCCAGCGTTGCTCCGCGAAGTCATCCTGCGCCTGCGCCTGGATGCAGGCACAAAGGCGCCGATCTCTATCGCGGCGAGTCACCATGGCGACCTGCGCCGTAAACAGGGCTATTCGGTGGCTATGGTGGTTGAGGAGTCACGGCTCTTACAGGTTTGTCTTTTTACCACCCTGCACAAAAACAACAGCCAAATCGAATACAGCAAACTGTTGCCAGACGTGGTGACCATCGCAGACGAGGTGGACGCCCAGTTGAAACAACAGATGCTCCGCTACATGGCAGCCAACGCCGTTTGACCGAAGCCCAGCGTCCACTGAAGAAGTCAAGATGGGTCCAGAGCCCTATTCGATTTTCTGTCCCTCTTCGCGCGAATGCGACGTGGCGAAAAATATCGTGAGTACGATGAGAGCTGATGCCGTATGAAAATCGAACCAAGGGAGTGCGTACTGCTGATTCATTGCAATCCCGCCGATGTCCGCCTGATCTCAAAGGCATTGATAGCCTCTCCTCATCGTATTTTAGAGGTTGAGTCGGTGAACAAACTGGCTGATGCACTGGAACGAATCGGTCAAGGCGGAGTTCGGGCCGTGATCATGGACATAGAAATGCCGGAAGGGTTCGCGAGCTTTGAAAAACTTTTGTCCTCCGCGCCCCACGTGCCTATCCTGATTCTCAGTGGAACAGAAACGGAATGTATCGCCAGGCAAGCTGTGGAGCAGGGCGCGCAGGACTACCTGCTGAAGAATCAACTGGAGAAGTTCAGGCTAGGGCGGGTGGTACGCAGCATGATCGAGCTTAAAGCGAAAGAGGAAGCCGCGATTCAGCAACAGCAGTGCGCCGATGTGATTCTCTCTTGTACCGGTGATGCGGTCTTGATTTCCGATGCCGCCAGGTTTGTCAGGCACCTAAATGAACCTGCCGAATTGCTGACAGGATGGTCATGCCAAGAAGCCGTCGGCCGGTCACTCGACGAAGTATTTCAAACCATCGACACGATTAGCCGGCAGGCGGTAGGGGATCCGTTGGCGACGGCGTCGGTGGACAAAAAGAACGTACCGTTATGTTCGAACTGCGTACTGGTGCAACGGCATGGTTTCGAAGTGGCCATCGAGGGCTCAGCTGCTTATACCCGGGACCGGGTGGGAAACATAAACGGATCGATATTCGTTTTCAACGATATCAGCGCAGCACGGGCAAAATCGCTTGAGCTTTCGCACCTGGCGCAACACGATTTCCTTACGGACCTGCCGAATCGCGTACTCCTGAATGACCGTATAACCCAGGCGATTTCCTTCGCGGCACGCTACAGCAAGCAGTTGGCAGTGATGTTTCTCGATTTAGACGGGTTTAAGAGTATCAACGACTCGCTGGGACATACGAGTGGCGACAAACTGCTGCAATTGGTCGCCAGCCGATTGGTCGCTTGCGTCCGGCGCTCCGATACCGTGAGCCGGCTGGGCGGAGACGAGTTCGTGGTGTTGCTGTATCAAGTGGAACATGCCGAAGACGCCGCTTTCATCAGTAAGAAGATTCTCAGTTCGCTTGCCGAGCCGTTTTTCGTTGAGCATAAGCATTTGGACATCAGTGCGAGCATTGGGGTGAGTACCTATCCGGGCGATGGGCAGGACGCTGAGACCCTCCTACAAAAAGCCGACACTGCTATGTATGCGGCCAAGAAACTCGGACGCAACAATTGCCAATTTTTTAGAGCTGAAATGCAGGCTCGGTTGTTAGAGCGGCAGAGGCTGGAGGGCAGCCTACGCCACGCCTTGTCCCGAGATGAGTTTACGTTGCACTACCAGCCGAAGATCAGCCTCAAAACGGGAGAGATCACCGGAGTGGAAGCATTGTTGCGTTGGAAACACCCCACACGCGGATTGGTTTCTCCGTTGCAATTTGTGCCAATCGCCGAAGAGACCGGATTGATCGTGCCCATCGGTCAGTGGGTGCTTCTCCAAGCCTGCCGACAGTCGCGTGCCTGGATGGATGCGGGACTTGCTCCTGTGCGTATGGCCGTTAACGTATCCGCCGCGGAGTTCATGGCCAAGGATTTCTTGTCGGGAGTTCGTGCGGCGCTGATTTCGACTGGGGTGGACCCTCACAATTTAGAACTGGAACTAACCGAGACCGTGCTGATGCGCGACGCTGAATCCGCGGTAAGGATTCTGCACGCGTTGAAGGCAATCGGGGTTCAGCTTGCCGTGGACGATTTTGGGATTGGCTATTCGAGCTTCAGCTATCTGCAACGATTTCCATTGGACGCTTTGAAGATTGATCGCACCTTTATCAACGAAATCTCGGCAGCCGGAGAAGGGGCCACGATTCTCAGCGCCATGATCGATATCGGCCTAAGCTTGAAGCACCGGGTCATTGCCGAAGGCGTCGAAACAGCCGAGCAGCTGCACTTCCTCCAAAAGAAGGGATGCAGCGAAGGCCAGGGATACTTATTTTGTCACCCGATAATTGCCGAAAAGTTCGCCGAATTTTTAGAATCTGGCGCAAGGGAATCCGTCGTCCACTAGGAAACAATGCGATTCGGCTTCTTGCAGAGCATCGTCGTGCGCAATTTCCGTTGGGGTGCTTTTGGCGTGAGGACGGTGGATGGTGCTGGGATGGGAATGGGGCGGTGACGGGACGTTACTCTTTGAGGGCCAAGCGACGCTTGATTGCGCGGCGATATCTGCTCCATATCAGGGCGCCAGTGAAAATCATGAACACGATGCCGGAGTAAAATGCCAGAACTTGAAACTCACTCACGAGTTGGGCTCGGTTTTTCTGGCGCTATACCACAAAGAACCGCGGTCACATTGTGGATTGAGATAAGCGTTGCCTCCGCCTTCCGAGATTAGAAGCGGGGCAGTTATATCAGACGATCTCTGCGATGCCAATGAGATACGCAAAAGTAGGCTGTGCAACAAAATAGGATGTTACGTAACCAGGAAGTGAGCATACGCAGTTCGCTAATTCTTCCATGCGTTATCAGGAAGCGAACATCTGACTTCGGGGAGAGGTTCCTCGACTGGGCAAGCCGACTCCTTCGCGGGAGCGAAGGAGAAAGAAAAAGCGTCGGCTTGCTCCGCTCGGAATGACTGGTGGGTGCTTTGGCGTGATGATCGGGTATGGGAATGACGGGGCCTGATTTGATAGCGGCGGTTGACGGGTGACGCACCCTTGGGAGGTGCAATAGCGAAAGATTGATGCGCGACGAAAGCGTCGAAGATGGGAAGCGGAGAGAAGCGCCCACCCTTTGCAAAAATCGCAAAGGGTAGGCGACCCAAAGTCCTCTAATAAGTCAAGGGTGAGTCGTCAGGGAGTGGCGGTGATGCTGGTCACAGGATGAATTTCATTCCATTGACCGTGGAAAGTATCCTGGACATATCTGCCGACGATGCGGACATGAGAGCCCACGGGCGGCAGCGAGACCTGGTCTGTGAAGCCTTGACATGCGGTTTTAGCGTCCGGCTGGGTTACTGGGAACCTGCAGATAATTTCGAATACCAGGTTGCCACCTTCATCGTTCAGATTTCCTGAATTTAGAAGGCTTTCAAAGCCAGGGTCCACCTTTAGCCAACCGTGAGTGTCTCCGTCCCGTTCGTGGCGCGTTCCGTCCGGTTCTTTAGTCGATTGGTTCGCGGTGGCGTCGACAATTGTACCGGTAATGGCAATGCAGTCCTGCTTCACAATCAGGCGATTGGGATGATAAACGTGCGCCGAGAGACTCGTATCACACTCGGTTGAGGGAGGAGGGGTGACTGGTGTGGTCGGAGCTGGCGGGTTTGCGGGGGTTTGAGCTGTTGAGATGCTGACATACTTGGTGAATATCCAACCGACGCGGTCATCTTCCGTTTTGACATGGTAGAAGCCGCTGTCGGGAAGAGCGTCCACGAGAGTGAGTCGCGCACCTTTGGTCAGATGCTCTAAGGCGGGGCTTGAAGTAGTGGGATCGCGGCGAAGAATCACATTGTGGTTAGTGGCGGCTTCCTGCGCGGCGAGACGAGCGGGCCAAAAAGCAAAGAATAGAATAATAAAGAGGCTGGCGCGCCAGAGCATTCGAACAAGGCCGATGCGCGTGGCAGCGCCGTGGACGCGCCTTTGTCTTTCGCTCATCTTAAAGCCATCCGAATTGGTCATTGGCCTCACAGAATTCGCGGAGAAGGCTAATCGAGTTTTTTGCGGGCGAAGTAGAAGAGGGAGGCGCCTAGCAGGGCGAACATGATTATGCCTAGCAGGGATTGGGCGGAGGTGGGCATGGGGAGCTTTTCGTTCACCGCGAGGGCGGGCCAAAACCTGGGGCCCAGGCTGAATAATTTTTCGGGCCAAGGGAGTCGGAGGACGGAGGTGAGCCAATGCGGTACGCGATTGGAGATTTCGGGGTCCTGGAGCAAGTTAATGATGATGCCGAGGAGGCCGAAGACACCCCCAGCGGCGATGAGTCCGCTGGAGTAGAGCGCGCCGGGGCTGGCTTCGCCTTCGTCTTTCTTTTTGGTGGTGGCGTCGACCAGCGAGCGGATCAGGCCGCCGGCAAACATGGCGGCGGTGGTGCCGAGCGGGAGATACGAGCCGGTGGCGAAAGCCAGTGAGCGCACGCCGAGAATTTCTACCGCGATGACTAAAGCGACGCCCATCAAGACGAGGCGCCAGGGCAGGCGTTGATTGAGGATGCCGCTGATGACTGTGGCCATCAGGCGGGCTTGCGGAGCGGGAGCCTTGTCGCTGCCGATGCCCTGGGCCCATTGATACTCAATTTGTTTGGTGTCGGGGCTGTAGAGATATTCGCCATCGGGAATTTCGTGGGAGCCGAGCGAATTGATGAGCTGATAATTTTTGCCTTGATAGGTGAAGCTGTCGCGTTCGACTTTTACGCCGGTGGGGAGAGATTGCACGGTGACGGGAATCTCCGCAGGGATATATTTTTCCAGGCCTTTGTTCATCAAGTTGAGGGTGGTGCCAATGGCCATAGTAGAAACGGTAACGCCGATCAGCAGCCCCATCTGCTGCCAAAAAGGCGTGGCGCCGACGAGGTAGCCGGTTTTTAAATCCTGCGAAGTGGCGCCTGCGATGGCGGCGGCGATGCACACTACGCCGCCAATCATTAGGGCCAGGACCTGGTAGTTTGGCGCGGTCCATCCGGCGACGAAAAAGATGGCGCAGGTGGCCATCAGCGTGGCGATGCTCATACCGCTGATGGGATTGGAGGAGTTGCCGAGGAGGCCGCTGATGCGGGCGGCAACGGTGACGAAGAGAAAGCCGAAGACGGTGACGAAGATGCCTGCGAAAAGATTGTGGTACCAGCGGGTTTCTGCTCCGGGGATGGGATGAAAGGTGAGGAGAATCCACATCATGACGATGATGAGGATGGAGCCGACGCCGACCCAGCGCAGCGGCATGTCGCGATCGGTGCGGTTGGCGGCGGTAGCAGATTCAGCCGAGCCTTCGGCGCGGACGTCTTTAAGGCCTGCTTTGAGCGCGGAGAAAATTGTGGGGAGAGTGCGCAGCAAGGTGATCAGGCCTGCGGCGGCGACGGCGCCTGCTCCCATGGGGCGAATGTAGGTGCCCCAGATTTGGTCGGGGGACATTAGCGGGATGGGGATGGTAGAGGGATAAATGGGGACATTGTTGGCGAGCTGGCCGTAGAAGCGGATGGCGGGCATGATGACCAGCCAGGAAATGATGCCGCCGGCAAAGAGGATTCCGGACACGCGCGAGCCGATAATGTAGCCGACTCCGAGATACTCGGAGGTGATGGTCATGCGGAAGGATGCGCCCTGGAACCAGTTGGGGCGGGCTTCCGGCTGGGAGGTCCAGGCCTGCACGGTGTTCATCATGAAGGTATAGATGCCGCCGAGACCGAGGCCCCAGAAAACGCGTCCGGCAAAGGAGCCGCCGCGTTCGCCGGCAACTAACACGTCGGCGCAGGCGGTGCCTTCGGGGAAGCTGAGATTGCCGTGTTCCTTGACGATGAGTTGACGGCGCAGCGGGACCATGAAGAGGACGCCGAGCCATCCGCCGAGGAGGGCGAGCGGAAAAATTCGCCAGAAGGTGAACTCGGCGCCGAAGCCGAGGAAGATCAACGCGGGAATGGTGAACATGACGCCTGCCGCGAGGGATTCGCCCGCGGAGCCGGTGGTTTGCACAATGTTGTTTTCGAGAATGGTGGAGCGGCCGAAGGCGCGCAGGATGCTGATGGACAAAACGGAAATGGGGATGGAAGCAGAAACCGTGAGGCCGGCGCGCAATCCTACGTAAACAGTGATGGCGCCGAAGAGCAGGCCGAAGAGTGCGCCGAGAATTACCGCGCGGAGAGTGAATTCTTTAATAGTTTCTTCAGTAGAAATAAACGGCCGGAATTCGCCTGGCGGTGCAGTAGAACTCCACGGACGTTCGCTCAAAGAAGGCCTCCCGGGACCAAACCAAATTGGCTGCGTGCGGGATTATGCCGCACGAGAGGCGAGTGGGGAAGCAAATCTTGGAAGGGGGGCGGGGATTTGAGAATAGAAACGCTGGGGCATCCGTCTATCACGTTGTTGGCTCGGTCCAGGAAGCCCCAACCATGATGTGAGCGCTGAAGTCTGATGCGATCCGTCTTAGTCTGTATCAAGTGGTAGGATACTGCCGCGGCGAGTCTCAGGCGGATGGAGGTCAAAATGGCGACATTGGGATCCGCGCAGCTACCCGCGGAAGCTTCTGTCGGGAGCCGCGTTTCGCCCGCGCCAATCACCAAGCTTGCGCCGAGACACTCTGGTCTCGTCCGCGTGACTCACTGGATCACCGCTCTCTGTTTCTTTGCACTGCTCCTCAGCGGCATCGAAATTTTAATATCTCACCCTCGGTTCTACTGGGGCGAGACCGGCACGGTTTTGACTAAACCGTTGTTTCAACTGCCGATCCCTGCGTCAAGAAGATCGGTGCCGACGGGTTACGGTTACGTGCTGCCGGACCAGAACGGCTGGAGCCGCGCTCTGCACTTTGAAGCTGCATGGATCGCGGTACTGACGGGGTTGCTGTACGTAATTTCCGGTCTGCTGACACGGCATTTTCGAAAGGACTTGGTGCCGAGCAAGGCCGATCTCTCATGGCGTGCGCTCTTGACCTCTTTTGCAAAACCGTTGCGCTTGGAACGGCCGAGTGCGGCGGAGGCATCTTCCTACAATGGGCTCCAGCGTCTGACGTACCTAATTGTGATCTTCGTGCTATTCCCGTTGGTCATTTGGAGCGGCTTGGCGATGTCGCTCGCGTTTGCGTCGGCCTTCCCTTGGTCGGTTACTTTGTTGGGAGGCCGACAATCCGCTCGCACCATTCACTTCTTTGTGTCTCTGGCGCTTGTGCTGTTTCTGTTTGTCCATGTCGCGATGGTTTGCCTGGCTGGATTCTGGAGCCGCGCAGGAGCCATGATTACCGGCCGAGTCGGTCCACGTAAGGAGCGCACATGATCAACCTTTCACGCCGAAAACTGATCGTAACCGGACTCGCAGCGACCGCGGGTGCATCGGGATTGGCAGTGGCAGCGCGCCTCACGCAGAAGTACGGATTGGTGCCACCCGATCATGGCGGAATCTACGGCGTCGGCGAAAGCCTGACTTATGCCTCACAGCGGCTGCTCACCCGACACTCGTTAGCGCGCGAATTCCCGCGCAGCCGCATTTCGCCGCGTCCCTTCCCGAACGCACTCGATCCCTTGACGGAGGAGTTTAAGCGCCTTCAAGCGGGCGGATTCGCGGGCTGGCGGCTCTCGATAGATGGCATGGTCCATCAACCTGGGTCATTTTCGATTGCGGACCTCAAGAGCTGCCCGTCTCGCAGCCACATCACCGAATTGGCGTGTGAAGAGGGCTGGTCGTACATCGCCGAGTGGATTGGCGTGCCTCTCTCGTATGTACTGCAACGTGTCGGCGTCCACCCGCAAGGCAGATACGTCGTGTATGTCTCGATGGAACCCGATACGTGGGACAGCATCGATATGGCCGATGCTCTGCATCCGCAGACATTTCTCTGTTACGGCATGAATGGCACTGAGCTTCCAGTAGCCCACGGTGGACCGCTTCGCATGCGGCTCCCTCGGCAAGTCGGCTACAAGAACATAAAATTCATCACTCGCCTGACGGTTACAGACAGTCTGAAGGGGATCGGCAAAGGCGTCGGCTCGGCGGCTTCCGAGGCAGGCTACGCCTGGTATGCCGGCATCTGACACACCCTGGACTGTCGAGGATTGACACGACGTAGATCGTCGGCAATCAGGAAACTGTCCAAGTGTTCCGATGTTTCCGGCTTGCCCGTTAATAGCAGATACCGCTTGCGCGCATCTTCAGCATTACTTGAGCGGGGTCCGGGGTATCCTCCGCTGCCCACCGCACACTATCAGCGGTTACTCGTGGGAAGTTGAACATTTCTAACTCGCCCAGGAACATCGGTGTGTAACTTGACTCTCGCCGGTGGTTGAGAAACGCTTCCAGGCGACAACGAGACACACTAATCAGGCTAATTTTGCGAGGCGTTCGCGGACTAGGTCGCTGATGGCTTTGCCGTCGACGGACTTGCCTTCCAGTGCGGATTTTGCGGCTTTTACTACGGCGCCCATTTGCTTCATGGAATTCGCGCCGGTTTCGGCGATGGCTTTGTCGATGGCGGCGTTCATTTCTCCGGTGCTGGCGCTTGCGGGGAGGTAGTGTTCAAGGATGGCCAGCTCTTTGGTTTCTTTGTCAGCGAGCTCTGGGCGATTGCCCTTGGAAAATTGTTCGATGGATTCCTTGCGCTGCTTCACCAGCGTTTGCAGAATCTGAATGGATTCGGCTTCGTCCAGGGTGCGAATTTTTTCCACTTCTTTGTGTTTAATGGCCGCTTTCATTCCGCGCAGCACGCTCAGGCGTAGCTCGTCCTTAGCGCGCATGGCGTCCACCAAATCTTTTTGAATCCGCTCAGACAGATTCATCACCGGCTCCTCAAATTGGTTCGTAAGCGCTGGGCGCTTTCGCGCGAGATAGTAGTGTTTCAAAATTATCACACAATGTTCGCCGGTTGCATTGACACTGCGGTGAGGGCTCGCTACCGTTGATGGTTACCGAAATGCAGAATTTTCATTTAGACAGGCGGAGAAAAAGCGCATGAAAGTAATTGTTGCCGACAAAATTAGCGCGCGGGGTGTGCAGCTGCTCAAGGAGCAGCCGGGTTGGAACGTGGTGCTGACTACCAAAGACAACCTGGTCGCGGAAATCGCGGATGCGCAGGCGCTGATTGTGCGCAGCGCCACGAAGGTTACGTCCGAGCTGCTGGATAAAGCGCCGAACCTGCGCTGCGTGGGACGCGCCGGTGTGGGCGTGGATAATATCGATCTGGAGGCGGCCACCAAGCGCGGAATTATAGTGATGAGCACTCCGGGCGGAAACGCCGTCAGCGTTGCGGAGCACACTTTCGCGTTGATGCTTTCGCTGGCGCGCCAGGTGCCGCGTCTGGATAAAGCGTTTCATGAAGGCCGCTGGGAAAAATCGAGCGCGGCCGGCATGGAAATGAGCGGCAAGACGCTAGGGCTTATTGGACTTGGGCGTATTGGAAGCGAAGTGGCGATGCGCGCGGAAGCGTTTGATATGCGCGTGCTGGGTTATGACCCTTATATAAGTGAAGCGGCGGCCAAGGAATTTTCCGTGGAGCTGGTGCCGCTGGAGCGCTTGCTGGCGGAGAGCGATTTCGTTTCGTTGCATACCGCGCTGAGCCCGGCGACGCAGAATCTGATCAACGCGCAGACGCTGGCGAAGATGAAAAAAGGTGCGTTCATTGTCAATGCCGCGCGCGGTGAGTTAATCGAAGAAGCGGCGCTGGCGGATGCGTTGAAGAGCGGGCACATCGGCGGGGCGGGACTGGATGTCTTTGCCGTGGAGCCGCCAAAAAATTCGCCGCTGGTGGGATTGCCGAATGTGATTGCCACGCCGCACATCGCAGGATCCACTACCGAGGCTCAGGAAGAAGTGGGCACGCAGGTTGCTGTGCAGGTGAAAGATTATCTCGCGGAAGGAATTATCCGGAACGCGGTGAATCTGCCGGTGCTGTCCGCTGAGCAATATCGCCGGGTGCGCCCGTACATGGAGCTCGCGGAACGCCTGGGCTCGCTGGTGTCGCAGGCGTCCGACACACGGCCCTCGAGAATTCGCATTCGTTACGCGGGGGAAGTTTCTGAAGTGGGCACGCACTTGTTGCGTAACGCGGTGCTGGCGGGCGTCTTGAACGCGGTGCTGGATGAAAAAGTAAATGTGGTGAATGCTCCGGCGATTGCAACGGCGCGCGGTTTGAAGGTTGAAGAGGAAACGCGTAAGCGCGAGCACGGTTTCCCCAACACTTTGGAGATTTCCGTGCTGCCATTGCAGAGCGGCGGATCGCAAGAAGGCTTCAGCGCGGAAGGCACGGTATTGTTTGATGGCTCGCCGCGAATTCTTCAAATAGAAGGTATTCCGCTCGAAGCGCAACTGGAAGGAACTATTTTATATTTGCGCAACCGGGACGAGCCCGGCGTTATCGGGCAAGTTGGCACGATGCTGGGAAAGTACGGCGTAAATATCGCCACGTTTGCACTGGGCCGCAAAGATGCCAAGCAGGGCGCGCAAGCAGTTTCCCTGGTGCGCCTGGATGGAGAAGTTTTTAATTCGATCCTGGAGCCCATCCAGGGAATCCCGGCGATAACTTATGCAAAGCTTCTGCGCTTAAATTAAAGCCGGATCCGTTTTAAGTTAAAGCCAGGGTTTCCGGTTGGTCTAAGAATGGACGCAGGGACCCTTAACACGTGCTCAAATTTCGCAGCGAAGCTGCTCGGTTGACATCGTTAAGCCCGGTCGCCGCAAGAATCATCGAAATTTTAGCTAAATAACATCCACGTTACATCTGCACACAAATAAATCCTGAGTAATTCGCCGGGTTCAAAACCAGAGTTCATTTCCGATTTATAAATACTTGACATGGAATGTCCGTTTGGCCTAAAAGTTATGGCATTCGGTGACACTGTCGAGTGGGTGGGGTCCCTGGTCTCATTTCAAAAGTTCTGGCGCTTGTTCATTTGGCGGCGGTCCTCGCCTGCCGTACCACTAAATTCTCGATGTCACGCATCGCAATGATGCGAAAGGAGCAGCCCATGGGGTGGTCTGCCGTGAAGAGGAATTTCATTCTTGGTTCAATCGTTTTAATGCTGGTTACGGCGTCGGGGTGGGCGCAAACCGGCACAACGTCCCTGCACGGAGTCGTCACGGATAAGTCGGGAGCGTCAATTAGCGACGCCGCGGTGACGCTCAGCAGTACAGATCAGGGTTTTCAGCGCGATATGAAAACGAACAAAGCCGGCGAGTACGAGTTTCTTTCGCTGCCTCCCGGAACTTATAGTTTGACCGTGGAAATGGCGGGCTTCCGTAAGTATGAGGAACCGCATCTACAGTTGCTGGTCAATTCACCGACTACCACGAACGTCATGCTGGAAGTCGGTTCTGCCACTCAAACGGTGGAAGTAACAATACAAGCACCGGTGCTTAACACCACGGATGCTTCGCTGGGCAATGCCTTCAACGAGACCCAAGTGAAGGAGCTTCCCCTGGAAGCAGGCAACGTGCCGGAATTGCTTTCGTTGCAGGCGGGCGTTACCTATACCGGCAATCGGCCTGATATTGATACGACTACAGACACACGAAATGGCGCGGTCAACGGCGCACGTAGCGATCAGAGCAACATTACGCTGGACGGCATTGACGTGAACTCTGACACCAAGGGATTTGCCTTCCAGTCGGTGTTGCCGATCACTCAGGACTCCGTGCAAGAGTTTCGCGTGACTACCAGCAATTACAACGCCGACGAAGGCCGTTCTTCGGGGGCGCAGGTAGCCTTGGTTACCAAGGCAGGGACTAATCACTTCCACGGAGCGGTCTTCGAATCGCACCGCAATACCATCACCAGCGCCAATGACTACTTCGTGAAGCTGGCTGAGTTACAGAGTGGCCAGCCTAACGAGCCGCCCAAGTTGCTCAGAAACAATTTTGGCGCAGCGGTTGGCGGGCCAATCAAGAAAGACCGGCTGTTCTTCTTTACCAATTATGAGGGACACCGGCAGCGCGAAGCGCAAAGCGTGGTGCGCATTGTGCCCAGCGCCGCGATGCAAGATGGGGTGATTCAGTATGTGTGCGCTGACCCGACGCAATGTCCCGGCGGCACCGTCCAGGGCTTAACGACTTCGCACACCGTAGCTCCCGGTAATTTCGGCCTGTCGCCTGCCCAGATCCAGGGAATGGATCCTTTGGGGATTGGCGTCAGTACGAATGTGATGATTCCATACTTGAAGACCTTCGCGCCTTTCCAGGGTAACGATAATTCAGTTGGCGACGGCTTGAATTATGTGGGCTACCGGTTTAAAGGTCCGGTCGCTATCGACACCAATTGGTATATCGCTCGAGCGGATTACAAAATTACCAGCAACGGCAATCACTCCATCTATTGGCGCGGGGCTCTACGGAATGACACGGACGCTGGCGTTCCCTATTTGCCTGGAGGGGCTCCAGAGTTGACCACGGTGAATTACAGCAAGGGATATTCGGTCGGCTATATCGCGGTGTTGCGGCCCAATCTAGTGAATAATTTCCGTTATGGTTACACCAGGGAAAGTTTCGGTGAAATCGGAAACCATACCACGGACGTCATTTTCTTTCGAGGACTGAATGACAACAACACTCCAAACAATTCGAGCCTGGCAGTAACCAACAGCAACAATTATCAGGTACCCGTCCACAATTTCGTTGACGATGTCTCGTGGACCAAAGGCCGACACAGTTTGCAGTTCGGCTTCAATATCAACATTTTGCGCAACCCGCAATCCAACACATTCAACTCGTTCAGTTCTGCAAGTGACAATCCTTCCTGGTATGACACCGCGGCTTTCGCGAACACTGGCGTGCCGGGACATTTTGACCCCGGATGTTCTACCGGACCCGGAGCCTGTACTGGACCTGCCTTCCCTGCGGTTGATACCGGTTTCGGGAATAACTATGACTACCCGTTGGGCACGCTAGTCGGTGCAATTCCGCAGGTAAACGCTCAATTTAATTTTACGCGCAACGGCGGTACGCTTGCCGACGGAGCTCCCGTGTCGCGCAGATTTGCAGACGATAGCTATGAGATGTACCTGCAGGATAGCTGGAAAGTAAAACCTAACCTGACAATTACCGCAGGACTTCGATATTCACTGTTCTCGCCACCGTGGGAAACCAATGGATTGCAAGTCGCGCCTACCACGAGCCTGAGCGACTTCTTCAGTACGCGCGGCAACAACATGGTTAATGGTTTGCCCTCAAGCGCCGTTACGCCACTTACTTTCAATCTAGCGGGACCTGCGAACAACGCGCCCGGTTTTTATAACTGGGATACCAAGGACTTTGGCCCGCGTCTGGCCTTGGCTTACTCTCCAAACGCAACTGACGGGTTATTCGGATCACTTTTCGGTGGACCGGGTAAAACCACGATTCGAGCAGGTGCAGGAATCGTTTACGATCGCCTCGGGCCCGGTCTGTTGGCCACGTTCGATAGGAGTGGTTCCTTCGGTCTGTCTACTACCTTAACCAACACCGGCGGGCAGCAGACACCCGCCACCGCGCCGCGAATTACTGGCCTCACGGGCCTCAACAACATTCCCACCACCGACCTGGCGGGCAATCCTTTATTTGCTCCCGCTCCTTCCGCAACCTTCCCGCAAACCTTTCCCAGCGGCTTAAACGGCGACACCGGATCGTATGCCGTCTATTTCGGGATGGACAATAAGATCAAAACACCGTATTCGTATACCCTCGACTTTTCAGTGGGGCGTGACCTCGGCCATAATTTCGCGCTAGACGTTTCTTACGTGGGCCGCCTCTCGCACCGCCTGTTGTCACAGTCCGACGTCGCCGCTCCCTTAGACTTGGTCGATCCAAAAACAAAGATCGACTATTACAGCGCAGTAACCGCGTTGGCGAAATTGTACCGTGCCGGCGTTCCCGCAAGCTCGATTACCGCGGCAATGGTTGGGCCGACGGCGCAGTATTGGACGGACATACTTCAACCTCTGCCGGCCGCCACCGCCGCGAATCCAACGCCTTCTTACGCGGCGCCAGGCTTCTGCGGCGCCAGTCCGACGAGCGACCGTCTCGTCGCCGCCTATAATCTCTTTTCTTGCTTTCCGAATAATGAAACCACGGCGGTGCAGTTCCTGGACCAGGGATTTGGTCTGACTGATCCGACTTCTGGTGCCTCTTATTACGCCAACGGTGGTCCTTACACGTTCGTGGACCCCCAATTCGCCGCGCTCTACGCCTGGCGATCCATTGGGACCGCATCCTACAATGCGCTGCAAGTTACACTACGGAGGCAAATGAGCCATGGCTTGGAATTCACCGTCAACTACACATATTCCAAATCAATCGATATCTCCTCGGATGCCAATCGCATCATCGATGAAGGTGGTCTGGGCGGGCAGGTCATCAACCCTTGGAGACCGAATTCGCTGCGATCTGTATCCGACTTCGATTTGACACACCAGATCAACGCGAACTGGATTTGGGAACTTCCCTTTGGCAATGGCCGGTGGATCGGCAAGGATGCGCATGGAATTGTGAACGCGCTGATCGGTGGATGGCAGCTTGCCGGGCTTGCGCGTTGGACCAGCGGATTTCCGATCGGTGTTGGGAACGGCGCGCAATGGCCCACAAACTGGGAATTGTCGGGGTTTGCTACCAAGACAGGCCCAGTGACCACGAACGGCGCCGTCAAGAACCCCGACGGTTCAGTGAATTTGTTCGGGAATGCGACTGCGGCGGCAACCGCCTTCAGCGCATTCTCTCCTGATTTCCCAGGACAGACCGGCAATCGCAATGATCTCCGTGGTGACGGGTTTGCCGGGCTGGACGCGGGGCTTAGTAAGCGTTGGAAGATTACTGAAGGCAAGAGCCTGCAGTTCCGTTGGGAAGTATTTAATGCCCTGAACTTGACGCGCTTCGACGTGCAGAGCCTGAGTCTTTCGCTCACAAACGCCAACACCTTCGGGAATTACACCGGGCTGCTGACCAATCCACGATCGATGCAGTTCATGTTGCGTTTTGAGTTTTAACTTTTAGAGTTGAAAAAGTTAAAGCTTGGCCGCCGCGAGATGGAAATCTTGCGGCGGTTTTTTTTCGTGGCTTGCGGTGGGTTTTTCGAGGTGGTTTCGCAATTGCCTGCAAGTTATTAGCGCTGCACACGCGCGTTGGTCGAGTGCGAAAGAGCTTGAGCACCGCAGCTGGGGTGTGCGTAACAACCGGAGCGCCTCATTTAATGCATACTGTCTGCCCTAGTTTCGCGTTGCGGTGCTATGCTAATGTTGTGATTCCGCTCAAGCCGCAGTCTGAGGCCGAGCCGATTCGGTCGGGGCGTAGCGCAGCCTGGCTAGCGCGCCTGGTTCGGGACCAGGAGGTCGAAGGTTCAAATCCTTTCGCCCCGACCATTTCTTTTAGAACCAGTAATTTACGGACAGACTTATAGCCGTTGACCGCCTGGTGCAAGACCAGGAGGTCAGCGTTCATATTTCATTGAGCCGGTCGCTCTAATTCTCGCTGGCGTCGAGGGCTAGCGCCGAGACGGCCATCTTGTCAGTTTCAAAAATTGTCGGAACTTGTCCATCATGCCCGACTGGATTCGAACGAATCGAGGAGCCGCCAAGATCAGCGTTGAAAGCGGTATCCAGCCACGTCCGCAGGTGACCGAGAAACACTGCCAGAACTGTCGCATTCGGGATCAGGCCGTTGGTTAGCCAAAAATGCTCTTAGATAAACAATCGCGTGGATTCCCGACAGTCCCGACAGCCAGCCCGTTGACATAGTCAGGAAAAGCGGATATTCTGATAATCAGATTTATGAAGAAAACGAGCATAACCGTCACGGAAGCTTCGCGCAATTTTGCGGACTGCGTTAACCGCGCGCACTATCAAAACGTTACGTTTGTGCTTCTGAAGAACGGTGAGCCGGTCGCGCGCCTTGTACCGGACAACGAAAAAGTTTGTGCTGGTCGCGATTTGGCCGAGGCTCTGGCTAAAACCGACTTGCCGGAGAACGAAGCCAGAGCGTGGCATCGTGACTTGGAATCTGCTCGCAAGAAGCTCAAGGCACCGGCCGACAAATGGCGATAATCCTGGACGCGGACGTCGTCATTCGCGGCGAGAAAGGCACTTTTGACCTGAAGAGATGGGTCACCTCCCGCCCGAATGATCGATTTGAGATTGCGGCAATTACGGTTGCCGAGCTATGGCATGGAGTGGAACGAGCGACCGGGATACATAAGGTGGCGCGGCAGCGTTACCTGGACGCCGTTTTGGAGTCCCTGCCGATCATCCCCTATACCGAGCAGACTGCATACGAGCATGCACGTATGTGGGCCGAATTGGAGGTCTCCGGGAAAATGATTGGCTTCTATGACCTGATAGTCGGCGCAACGGCTCTGGAGCGCGGCAGCGAAGTAGCCACGTTCAACAAACGGCACTTTGGTCAAATAAGCGGACTGAGCGTCATCGAACCAAAATAGTTCCTCGCGAAATATCCGCCTAGCTCTCTGCACACCATGGCGCTCGCTTATCCCAAACTTGTCCTGTGGTTCGCCAAAACTCTGGCCGACTGTATGAGCGTTTCGGCGATATCCCCTTCAGAGAAAACAGTTCCTCCGAGTGCCAAGCTTTTATTTAGTGCGACCAGTCCGTCCAAATCGAATGAAATCTTGGGAAGGGCCTTTATGTTGGACCTCATGGGTTGATTGGGTCTCCGATTCTAGGATATTGCATGGCGCGCGGGAATTGGGCCATTCGCGGCATCGCCATTTCCTTCCTGACATCGCCTAAGCTACTTCCAGGGACTCTTTTTGCTTCGTGAATTCGTTTCTATGGCTTCAATCGCCGGAGGGCTTCCGGTCTACATGTGGTTCTGAGCGCGGAGCACCTCAATGCACCACACAACGCCGCCCTGCAGCGACACCGCACGTAGGGCATGGGACGGATGACAACTGTTTCGTGGTCAGCTCCTTTTTTCCAGTCGAAAATTGTCCGATGACACCCTACTGTAAAACTATCCCATTTGGAACGCTCCTTGGTACCAGCCGGTCACGCGGTGAATCTCAATTGCTTCTGCTCCTGATAAATGCGCTACCCGAATCGAGCCGGGTACATTCCGGGTGTATTGTCGGCAACCCGGAGAGCGCCGGGATAAACCGGCATGTTGTAGGGGATGAAAGAGCCCTACAGGAAAGGAGAGCAGCGAATCCATCCTGGCCTCGAGTCTTGCAGGTGATATCGCGAGGTATCGCTTGAAGCGTAGACAGAGGTATTGGTGGGCCGGGCTATTGAGCTTCGAAAAGCCGATGGAACAGGATGCCGACTCCGTTCCGATGGGAGGAAGGCAACACAGCAACCACGTTATCGCGAGTGGATTGCTCGATCCTGCGTAGTCTTAGAACCCGCGCACGCTGAGAAACAACATGCACGAGAACCGGGAGATCTCCTGCACGTCTTGGTCAAGAGATCAAGACCGGTCCGCGAAGGCCATAAACCGAGCGGCGGACGCGCACGTGCTGGAGAAGTCGGACTGAGCCGTAATACCAGTGAACCAGCCGAACAACGAAGGGCAACCTTCTGCGGAGGCTGGGAAGGGAAGGGCACAGACTCAGGAGAACATCGTTCAATCACACATGCGCCCGACACAGAGTGGGAAACGCATGTCCCAGGGATTGCGCGGTGTGCGACAAGCAGCAACATTCCGAAGGCTGACGGGAGGCAACGTCCGTTAGGCATCGCGGCGCTGGAGGACAAGATTGTTCAACAGGCTGTGGTTACGATTCTCAATCAGATTTATGAGGTCGACTTCAAAGGCTTTTCTTATGGGTTCCGGCCCGGTCGCAGCCCACATCAAGCGCTGGACGCGCTGACGGTGGGCATCCAACGGAAACGAGTGAACTGGGTGCTCGATGCGGACATTCGAGGTTTCTTTGACAACATGAGCCACGCGATCGGGTGCTGGCATGAAAAGGGGCTTAGCTTGGGCAATCAAAGATATTTTCACGCCTACCAATTTTGGGATTGCCCTGGTCGCTTCGATCATCAGTTACATCTTCTTCGGATTTCTTCGCAAGAGTCTGTAGCCGCGTACTACTATCACTTTGCCGTCTAATTTCTATTCGAAACGCGTTAGGAAGAAGCGGGTCTGCGGCTGCGATCGGCGACAACCGTAACCTGCAGGTCCTCGGCCAAACGAACGATGTTCTCAACGAAATTCCGTCCAAGTAAACGCTCTCTGAGCCCTCCCCGCGACGGAGCTACAAACACTTGCGTGACTTGATGGCTGCGAGCAAATTCCACAACTGTCCTAGCGATGTCTATGCCCGCAACGACGCGGGTTTCCATCTGGAGACTGCGTGCGAAACGGAGATGCTTTTCCAGCGTGTGGCGCTCTTCGGCCGGTAGCTCTGTGACGGTTGGTGTGCGATGGACGAAAAGAGCGATGCAATCAGCGTGCAGGTAGTCTGCGACCCTTCGTCCCCGGCGAATAAGCATGGCCGTGGAAGGATCCGCGGTGACAACGATAAGAATGCGCTCCTTTGCGGCATCTCCCGGCACGTCTTGAGAAGGCGCCGTTGAAAGTCCCGCGTCGCTGGTCTCGTCATATGCGGTTTGTCGCAAGTCGACTTCGTGAGCGGCTTGACGAAGTGTCATTTCGCGCAGTGCGCCCAAATTGGAAGTCTTGAAAAACCCACTCAACGCCTTCTCGATGACTTCCGGCTTGTAAATCGCGCCCCGTTTCAGACGGTTTAGCAAGGCATCTGGTGTGACATCCACGGCAACAATCTCGGCCGCTCGTCTCACGACCCAGTCTGGAACGGTTTCACGGACCTGGATGCCCGTCACTTGCCAGATCTGATCGTAAAGACTCTCGAGGTGTTGCACATTCATCGTGGTCCAAACCTCAATGCCGGCTTCCAGCAACACCTGCACGTCCTCCCAACGTTTACTGCGTTCGGAGCCAGGTACGTTTGTATGTGCCAATTCATCTACTAAGGCGATGTCGGGCTTACGTCGCAGCGTGGCGTCGGTGTCCATTTCGTTGAACACACGGTTACGATATTCGATCTGACGACGCGGCAGCATCTCAAGTCCCGCCGCTTGCGCAATTGTGTCCGGGCGAGCGTGCGGTTCAAAGTAGGCAATCACCACATCAAGTCCACGTTGCGTTGCCGCCTGAGCGTCGGAAAGCATCTGAAAGGTCTTCCCGACACCAGCTGCATACCCGAGATAGACTTTCAGTTTTCGGCGTTGTGTTTCGTCACTTTCGGACATAGTCGGAAGTTACTGAGGAAATACTCGTACGTCGATACCGTCACTGGCGCGGATGAGCCGCAAGACCGGATCGCCGAACAGGCGGTCACGCCAATTATCGTGTGAGCCATGGCCGATGAAGATTTGGGTGATGCGCTTCTGAGTAGCAAACTCCCCGATCGCAGAAACAGGATCATCGCTCTGCAGTATTTCCGTTGTGGTGCCCGCATTGCGCGCAGCCTGCAAATAAGTCTCGACCCTGGCGGACTCCTCACAGGAAAGACCATGGCGGTGGATATACAGGACGTAAAGTTCCCCTTGGAAACGTTCCTTGTTACGAATACCGCTTTGGATCATGGCCTTCGCGTTTGATTCGGGCGTAATGCAAACAAGAAACCGTTCGTGAGTGCCGAAGACCGGCTGAATTCCATGGGCATGAACATAGGTCTCCAGCTGCGCATCGACGACTTCTGCAGTTAGTAACAGCGCGAGTTCGCGCAACTCCGACAGTTTACGCTCTCGAGCGTTGCTGATTCCAATCGACGTCAGTTTTTCTCCCGAGCGCGCCAAACAAAGATCCGCCGGCACATCCACAATGACGATGTCGTCAGCCGCGAGGAGAAACGACTTGGGAATTGTCTCGGTGGTGTACTTGCCGGTGATGGCCTGAACTTTTTCCCTGTATTCCTCGACGTGCAGCAGATTCACACTCGTCAGAACAGAAATGCCACTACGCAACAACTCCTGGACGTCCTGCCAGCGATGTGGGTTGCGGCTCGTAGCGGGATTCTCCGCGCCCAGTGGGTCTACAACGCAGACTTGCGGCGCGCGACGAAGCACAGCGTCCAAATCTAAACCTGCATGCTCTTCCGATTGCGAGGGAATCGATTCCAGTTTTTGCAGCAGCGCTTTCACGTCTTCAGATTGCTGGTCCTGAATGGCACCGACGACCACATCTTCACCGCGTTCGTGGCGGCGTCGCGCTTCATCAAGCATGCGATAGGATTTTCCGACACCCGGCGCGTAACCAAGGAAAATCTTGAGGCGAGCGCCCCAGCGTTTGTTCTCTTCGGCCTGCACCTGCTTTAGGAGACGCTCAGGACTCGGTCGTACAGGATCGGATATACGCATTTTCGGTGTGTAACCTCAGTGTAAACCCGGGCGACCCGTGGTTCAACGCCAGCAAGTGTCATTACGAACACACGCCCGGAGTCACGGCAAGCGGAAGAGTTGACTGCAAATCTCTAAAACTCAATTCGCAGTCCGAGCTGTCCGGTACGATTTCCGCTGTTCTCGGCCGTCTGCACATTCTGCACTTGTCCGAACGAAGAGGCCGTGACATTCGTCGGAGGCGGCGCGAAGTTTGGATGATTAAGCAGGTTCGTGAAAGTAGCCTCGAAGCGCATGCCAACCCGCTCGGTAAGCCGAAGTCTCTTGGCCAGCCCCACGGCGACGGTGCTGGTACCCGGCCCTTCCAAAATACCGACGCCGCAATTTCCAACCGGGCCGGAAGGGATGGGATTGAAAGCACTAATGTCGAACATACTGCCTGTCGCAGGATTCGCACGGTTGCCGTTGCCAATGCAATCCGGGCGCTGAAAGGAACCACGATAGGAAAGATTAAGGTTTCCTGGATCGAAGCTCGAACTGGTAGTAGGAGTCAGATAAGGACCGGTTTCCCACAAACTTACGGTGCTCACCGACCACTCGCCAAACAACGTATCCAGAACGCGGTTCTCGTCATGGAAAAATTTTCTACTCCTTCCTACCGGTACATCGTAAACCGCGGACACCAAAAGGCGATTGCGGCGAGTCTGCGAGACGTTGCCGCGGTTAGCGGCAAGATTGAAACGATTGGCAACGGGCGTCCCGTAGATTATTTCAGGATTGAACGACGTGGGCGCGTCCCCGCCGACGTTGCCAAGACTCTTGGCCCACACGTGGCTCGCCTGCAGCGTAAGTCCAGAGTGTGATCGGACATTGAGTTCAGACTGCAGTCCTTCGTAGCTCAAATGGCCGGCGTTATTGGTCGAGAGGATTCTGCCCCAATTAGGATAGGGCTTGGGATTCGGATTGGGGGATATTGTGCTGGGCGCGACTTGGTTCAGGTCGACGGTTTGGCTCATGCGGTAGGAGTTCATGCCCACGTAGCTCTCGCGCAATGTGACATCCGGGACGATTTCGCGCTCGATGGTCATATTCCATTGCGCAGACTGCGGATCGCGATAATTAATCGGCGTGTTTTGATAAAAATCTCCAGTGCCGGCGATGTTGAGTGGATTATTTACCGTTTGCACGTTCGGAAACTGGAATGTCGGATTACCGTTGCCATCCGGATTGAAGCTGGTGCGCACCACCGCGACGTCGATATTTGTAGTGTTAAAGGAAAGCTGGCCAAGATTGGTCATAGTGAAAATGCCCAACCCGGCGCGCACAACGGTCTTGTTGTTGCCGAACGGCCGATAAGCAAAGCCGAGCCTCGGCTGGAAATTTTTCTTGTAGAACTGCCGCAGGCCGGGACCGAGGCCCACGCTGCTGGCGAGCTCGACCGGTGCGCAGGGAAGAGCGCTGTTCACGGGCGTACAACCGAGCGCCGTATCTGCTGCGGTAGGCGTGCCGCAAGTTATACCGCTGCCCGCAACGCAGGTGTTGATGCTCTCGAGAAAACCTGGGCGTGGCTGGTTTCCGCTGGGAATAATGATTCCTCCGTTTCGGACGTCGAACGCGGTGAGATTGGCCAAATCGCTGACGAACGGTGGCAGTGCCTGCCAGCGAAGACCAAAACTCAAAGTCAGTCTGTCATTCACACGCCACTCGTCTTGCCCATAGACACCAGTTTGGATCGCGTGCGCATGGACGTCAGGTCCGGACTGGGCGACATAAGTCTTCGTGGGCAAACCGAGCAATAGATTCGCGAACGCATTGCCGGTAAAAACTCCCTGATCGAAGGTAAAGGAGCCGAAATCGTCAGAGCCACCAAAGCTCTCCAGATCCATATACGCAACACGACGCACATCGGCGCCAAATTTCAAAGTGTGTTTGCCTTCAATCCAAATCAGATTGTCGGCGAATTGAATGGTCTGAGATTTGGTCGTGCCTGCTTTGTCGCGCCCGATCACTGAATAGTTGCCGGGATCGTCGCTAAAATTGAAAGTTGGGAAAGCGCCGGTGGTGGGATGATCGCTGATATTCAGCCCCTGCAATCCTAATGTTGAGATCGCGGTTACGCCCTGAATAGGAAAAGTCACGTCCAGTTGATAGTACGAAAGACCGAACCGGGCTTCATTGACCAGGTGGTCCGTAATTGTGAAATTGTGGGAAATAATTAAGTTTTTGTTGTTTTCCAGATCGTTGTCGGGCGGCAGAAAGTTATTGACGGTATTTAAAAAGCTGTCCGTCAATGATTGTGAATGTAATCGCTTCCAACTCCATCGCACGAACAGCGATTGCTTGCCGGTGAGTGTGCGGTCGATCCGGATGTCATACCCGTTTGTATTGCTCGGTGTAGGTGTCTGCTGCAGATAGTTGGCAGTAACGCCAAAATTCGCAGCACCGTTTTGAATATTCGGCGCTGGAAGGTAATTGTTGAGCAGATTGAGCGCTACTGGATTGATGCAATCTTGCGAGCTAGTGCAAGCATTGCCACTGGGGATCTTGTTCCCGGGATAGGGTTTTCCGGTGTACGGGTCCATTAATGGAGTCGACACTGCGGCGAAGTCTCCCGCTCTCATTGCCGTGGTCGGGACAAACAGAAACAGCGGTGTGGAATATCTCTTGCGATTACCTTCGTAGTCCGCAAAGAAAAATGTCTTGCCCTTGCCGTGCAGGACTTTAGGGATTTCCAGCGGGCCGCCCAGGCTACCTCCAAAGGTATGAAAGACTTTGTGCGGCTTGATGGTCTGGCCGTTGATATTCGATCCCCACACGGCGGCATCGAAAGCGCTGTTTTGTGTGTACTCAAACAGACTGCCGTGAAATTGCCCAGTCCCACTTTTTGTGCTGATCGTGACGTCGCCAAGCTGAGCGAACTCCGCATTGTTGTTGAACTCTGAGACTTTGAATTCGGCGATCAATTCAGACGACGGATTCATATTCCCTAAAGCGCCATTCTGCCGAATGTTCACGGTGGAAGAGCCGTCGACGGAGTACTGCACCTGGGAAGGAAGTCCCCCGCCGACGGAAACATTTCCGTTGGCATCCTGTTGGGCGCCGGGGACTGTGGCGAGCATCGCGAGAGGGCTGGTGGTCGTTCCGCGATAATTTACTGGCAGGCTGGTAATTTGTTGAAAGTCTTTGGAGTCTGAAATAGTTGCATCCTCGGTATTCATCACGGGCCCGGCGCTCGCGGCAACCTCGATGCTCTGCGAAGCAGAAGCTAACTTCATCGCGACGTCCAAGCGAAGAGTCTGCCGCGCATCCAAATGTACGGAAGACATTTTGAAATCTGCAAAACCCGCCGCAGTGGCAACAAGAGCGTAGTTGCCAGCTTTGAGGTTTATGAAATGGAATGCGCCGTCGGCGTCGCTGGTGGTCGGATGTTGTGAGCCATCGTCCACGCTCGTGAGCACAATTTGCGCGTTGGGCACCGCGCCCTGGTTTTGGTCCTTAATCACCCCGACGATGTCCCCAAACGTGGACTGCGCGGTCGCGGACTGCGCAGATACGGTAATGACAAGCAAGATTAGAATTGTCTTCGCCAGCATTGTGATTCCCCCTTCACGGAGTTGGTCGAAAAATCGGACCGCCATTGCGATCAAGTCGTCTTTCATGAGTGAAGAAATGGTGTGCTACCCCGTAATGTGCGGAGCATAGAAGACGACTCATAAGGAAGTCGTGAAGGATTACGCGAAAGAATCAATCGGGTAGATGCATATATTGGATTCATGGCGGTACACCAGGCACTTGGGCAAATCCCTGCCACCCGCGAGATATCCATCCCGAAAATTGGCGTAGCTACCTTATGAATTCCTTACGAATTGCTCAGGACTTCCTGAGAGGTCTTTCGCTATGGTTGTGTCCGTTGCGCGGACCTTCCGTGTGCGGAGAGAGTTTCGTCGCGCCGGGCGCGGTCGGGGTGATCTATGACTCCCGTTATTTTTATAACGATTGGTTTCCTTAGTTGTTGGTTCTTGCTATATGCGCTGATGGCATGGACACAGGACCCACATCGCAAGCCCGCCGTTAGGCACGCAGGAGACACCGAAATTAGTCAGAGACAACGACGGAGCCAGCAGGTCGTCAATTTTAGAAGCAAAGAAAGACTCTAGGAGAGAAAGATGCGTGCGACGGATTCGAAGATGAAGTTTACGCGGTTGTGCCTGGTAACGATTCTCTGCGTGACTATCGTCCCTGGTCGTATCTTTGCAGACGACGGAACTCCTTCAGGGGCGACGTCACCAGTCAAGTTGGATACCCCTAAGCCGGGACTGACCGAACGAGAGCAATATCTACTCGATCGAGTGGAGCAACTCGAGAGGCGCGTTGAAGAACTGGAGTCCAAAAGTGCGCAACCTGCGGCGGAACCAGCCGCATCACAGCCCACCACGAACGGCGCAGCAATTAGCAACGCCGCCCCTGGTATCACAGGTGCCACGCCCGCGACACTTGTGCCAACAAATACAATTTCAAGTTCAAGTTTAACCAATCCGGCTATCGGTCCCCAGGGACAAGCAACGGAAAAAGGTAAGGCAGGTGGAACAGCGACGGGTAAAGCCGTTAAAGAGGAGCCGTTTGCATTCGCAGATTTCACGTGGCTGAATGGCAACTCCCGCACAAAGGATACGCCGTACGCGACGACTTTCTTTACGCCCGAAATCAGGGCGGACGTCGACTACAACTACAGTTTCAATCATCCGGCAGACGATACTATCGGCGGTTCAAGCGAGGTATTTCGTTCGAATGAGTTGCAAGTAACTCAGCTTGGCATGGGCGGCGATTTTCATCTGGACAATGTTCGCGCGCGAGTCATGACTCAGTTTGGATTGTATTCACAGACGACACCGAGGAACGACGCGAGCCCGGCACGCGGGCAATGGAATTTGGACAACGCCTACCGTTATTTGTCCGAGGCATACGGTGGGTATCACTTCAATGCTCTGCACGGAATAAACGTCGATGCAGGCATTTTTATGTCTTACGTCGGCCTATTTAGTTACTACCAGTTCGACAACTGGGCTTATCAGCCTTCCTATGTTTCTTCTAATACCCCCTGGTTTTTCACAGGGCTACGAGTTCAAATCTTCCCGACTGCCCATTTAAAAATTGAACCGTGGCTCACCAACGGCTGGCAGTCTTACGGAAGGTTCAATAACCGACCTGGAGTGGGTGCGCAGATTCTTTGGCGGCCGACTGGCTGGTTGGAGGTTCTTGGTAATCAATATGCTTTGGGCGAAGAAGCGCTGGGCAATCCTAACCGTGTTCGCTATCACAGCGATGACAGCATTGAGGTCAAGTACTTCGACAAGCCGGGACCGGGGCTGGATAAACTGGCGTTCTCACTCACGGGTGATATCGGCTGCGAACATGGTGGCGGGGTGAGCTGTGCGGGCGGGTCTGCAAAGGGCCCCAAGCAGAGCTTCTTGGGCTTCATGTTCTATAACCGTTTTTGGTTTGATCGTGATCATTTCGGCCTGACCATCGGTGGTGGAAAAATCAATAACCCAGGGCGCTACCTCGTGTTACTGCCGCCAATCAACGGTGCGACGGCAGCTTCGGGCACACCCTACTTCACTGAAAATCCCGGCGACCCTTTTAAAGCGTGGGACATGTCGGGAACATTTGACTGGATGCCTAGCCAGTACATCACGTTCCGATCTGAGTTTGACCACCGCGCGGCAAACGTACCTTATTTCACTGGACCTGGAGGGATTACCCCAACTTCTTGCCCAACAGCTCCCATCGTGGAAAACATCTGTGGCTCGCCGGGAGCGTTTGTGCCGGGTTTCACCCCAGACCTCAAGAAAATTGAGAACAGAATCAATCTATCCATACTCGTCAAATTCTGAGGTCTCGATGAATGTGTCCCTGGCTAATTGGGGCCATGGGAAGCAGATGATTAACGGCCATCGAAAAAATGGCAAGGGAAGGAAACAAGCATGATGGACATCATTTTTATTTCTGCGACTGTGCTGTTTTTCGCCATAGCCATTCTGTACGTCCGGGGATGCGAGCTACTCGGAAAGGGACGGCCTCATGAACATAGCTAATGCACTACTGCTGGTGATTTGCGCGCTTATCTGCGGCTATTTGCTATACGCGTTGCTGAAGGCCGAGGAATTCTAACGCCATGAGCGCTAACGGCTGGTTTCAAATCGGCGTGTTTCTGCTGGTGATTTTTCTAATCACTAAGCCTTTTGGTGCGTTTCTGGCTCGTGTGTTCAGCGGCGAGAAGACCTTTTTGGACTGGGTCTTGCGTCCGATCGAAAAACTGATCTATCGCCTGACGGGCATTGACGAAAAACACGAAATGCGATGGACAGAGTATGCCGTGGCGATGCTGCTTTTTAGCGGCGTGTCCATGGCGCTGCTATATGTATTAGAGCGCGTGCAGAAATTCCTGCCGCTCAACCCGCAAAAATTCGTGAATCTGGAACCAGGGCTGGCGTTCGGGACCGCGGCATCCTTTACAACCAATACCAACTGGCAAGCCTACAGCGGCGAATCGGCGATGAGCTATTTCACACAAATGGCCGGTCTCGCATACCACAACTTCGCTTCGGCAGCGGTCGGAGTAGCAGTTGCTGTTGCCGTTATTCGTGGCATCGCACGAAAGGAAACCGATAAGCTGGGGAACTTCTGGGTGGACACGACGCGTTGCCTGCTTTGGGTTCTGCTCCCGATCTGCCTCGTTGGCTCACTAGTTTTTGTGTCTCAAGGCGTCATACAGAATTTGAAGCCTTACACCACCGTGGAATTGATTGAACCGCAAACCGTACAAGTGACTGGCGCCGACGGAAAAACCACTACGCAAACCGTGACGCAACAAGTTATTGCGCAAGGCCCGGTGGCTTCCCAGGAAGTAATCAAGGAGTTTGGCACCAACGGTGGAGGATTTTTCGGCGCCAACAGCGCGCACCCGTTCGAAAATCCCACACCCTTTTCTAATTTCTTCCAGTTAGTTTTAATTTTCGCCATTCCGTCTGCGCTCACTTACACTCTCGGCCGCATGACCGGTTCACAACGACATGGTTGGGCTGTCTGGGGTGCTATGGCGCTTTTGTTTTTGGCTGGCGTGACCACCGCGTATTGGGCAGAGGCCCGGGGCAATCCGCAGCTGGTGGGAATAAATCAAACACAAAGCACGATGCAGCCCGGCGGCAACATGGAAGGGAAGGAAGTTCGATTCGGAATCGCGAACTCCGCTCTTTTTGCGACCGTGACCACCGACGCCAGTTGCGGGGCGATAAACGGCCAGCATGATTCCTTCACCCCGCTCGGCGGCATGGTGCCGCTAATCAACATCATGCTCGGAGAAGTTGTTTTTGGCGGTGTGGGCGCTGGCTTATATGGAATCGTGGTCTTCGTAATTCTCGCGGTGTTCATCGCTGGGCTGATGGTAGGCCGCACTCCAGAATATCTGGGTAAAAAGATCGAATCCTACGACGTCAAGATGGCCATGCTGGCGATTTTGATTCTGACGTTCACGATCCTGGGCTTTTCCGCGCTCGCAATCATCAAGCCTTTTGGAACTTCAAGCATCTCGAATCCCGGACCTCACGGTCTATCGCAAGTGCTCTATGCGTATGTATCGTCCGCGGGGAATAACGGGTCGGCCTTCGGCGGTCTGAACCCGAATACCATGTGGTACAACACCAGCACGGCCGTAGCCCAACTGCTGGGCCGCTTTTTCATGATTGTTCCGGTACTGGCTATCGCCGGAAGCCTCGCAAAAAAACGAATCGTTCCGGAATCCGTTGGCACCTTCCCAGTGACCGGCGGACTGTTCTCGGGCTTGCTCGTCGCCACTATTGTCATTGTCGGTGCTCTCACCTTTTTCCCGGCCCTGAGCCTTGGGCCCATTCTCGAACACCTGCTGATGGCGGCAGGCAAATCCTTCTGAGGGTTCTATGGATCCAGTCTCTCAAGTACGGAAACAGTCTCTTACTGACACGAAGATTCTCGCTCGCGCAGTAGCGGACTCGTTTCGCAAGTTAGATCCTCGCACCATGGTTAAAAACCCCGTGATGTTTGTTGTTGAAGTTGGGGCATTGCTCACGACCATTCAGCTCATATGGAACGCCATGCATCACGCGGGCGAGGTTAGCTTTGGACTACAGATCACGCTGTGGCTGTGGTTCACCGTTCTCTTCGCTAATTTTGCCGAGGCTATGGCCGAAGGACGCGGTAAAGCTCAAGCGGATACTTTGCGCAAATCGCGAGCAGAAACCGAAGCAAAACGACTAAGAAAAGATGGCACGACTGAGAAAGTGCCCAGTTCGCAATTGCGTTCAGGCGATGTGGTGGTGGTAACGGCGGTAGATTTCATTCCTGGCGACGGGGAGGTTATCGAAGGCGTGGCATCGGTGGATGAGTCTGCGATTACCGGGGAGTCCGCCCCCGTTATTCGTGAATCGGGCGGCGACCGTTCGGCGGTGACAGGCGGAACGCGCGTGCTCTCCGATGAGATCAAGGTGCGTATCACTTCAAATCCCGGCGAGACGTTTCTTGACCGGATGATCCGGTTAGTGGAAGGGGCTTCGCGGCAAAAGACGCCCAATGAGATCGCGTTGAATATTCTTTTAGCAGGCTTAACGATTATTTTCTTACTCGCGGTAGTGACGCTGCAGCCCTTCGCCATATATTCAGGGGCTCCACAGGACATATTTGTTCTCGTTTCGCTTCTGGTTTGCCTCATCCCGACGACCATTGGCGGCTTGCTGTCGGCTATTGGAATAGCTGGCATGGATCGCATGATTCAGCGAAATGTAATTGCCATGTCCGGGCGCGCGGTCGAAGCATCAGGAGATGTTGACGTATTGCTGCTGGATAAAACAGGGACGATTACTTTGGGCAACCGGGCCGCAACGCACTTTTTCCCCGCACCGGGCGTAGACGAGGCTCATCTCGCGGATGCCGCACAACTCTCTTCATTCGCCGACGAGACTCCGGAAGGCCGCTCCATCGTAGTGTTGGCAAAGGAACGCTACAAACTTCGCGGCCGCGATCTTTCCACTCACGCGGCAACCTTCATCCCGTTTTCCGCGCAGACCAGAATGTCCGGCGTGGATATGGATGGCCGCGAAATCCGCAAAGGCGCTCCCGAATCAATTTTGCAATTCTGCTGCAACCACGGAAGTGGGGGCGCTTCGGCTGAGTTGCAAGTCTGCATTCGCGATATTGCCAATGCCGGTGGAACACCTCTGCTGGTTTCAGAAAACGGGAAAGTACTCGGTGCCATCGCTCTCACCGACATCGTAAAAGGCGGAATGCGGGAGCGTTTTGATCAGCTCCGCGCCATGGGCATTCGCACCATGATGATTACTGGGGATAATCCGCTTACCGCCGCGGCGATCGCGCGTGAAGCGGGAGTTGATGACTTCCTGGCAGAGGCTAAGCCCGAAGACAAGATGGCGCTGATCAAGCGCGAACAGGCGAAAGGCAAGCTCGTGGCCATGACCGGTGACGGCACGAACGATGCTCCAGCGTTGGCGCAGGCAGATGTTGGGGTGGCCATGAACACCGGCACGCAAGCCGCGAAAGAGGCTGGCAACATGGTCGATCTTGACTCCAATCCGACCAAGCTGATCGAGATTGTTGAGATCGGAAAGCAGCTTCTAATCACGCGTGGTGCTCTCACTACGTTTTCCGTAGCGAATGACGTGGCCAAGTACTTCGCAATTATTCCCGCGATGTTTGCCGGCGTGTTTCCCGTGTTAGGCGCGCTGAACGTGATGCGCCTGCACACCCCGGAATCGGCAATCTTGTCCGCGGTGATTTTCAACGCGGTAATTATCATTGCTCTCGTGCCACTTGCTCTGCGGGGAGTGCGTTATCGGCCCATGGGAGCGGCCGCGTTGCTGCGTCGTAACCTGTTGCTGTATGGCGTTGGCGGGATCATCGCACCATTCATAGGAATCAAGATCATCGACGTATTGCTGACGTATATGCATTTTGTGTGAGAGGCTATTATGAGAAAAAATATTCTTACCGCCATCTGGTTCACTCTGGTGACCACCGTCATCTTCGGCGTGATTTACCCGCTCGCAGTTACCGGTATGGCGCAGCTACTTTTTCGCGATCGCGCGAACGGACAACTCATCGAGAGAAACGGAAAGCTGGTGGGCTCGAGAATCATCGGACAAGCCTTCACCGGCTCCGGCTATTTTCACCCTAGGCCGTCCTCGGCGGGAACAGGTTATGATCCAACGGCGAGCGGTGGCTCGAACCTGGCACCTACCAACAAGAACTTAATCGAGCGGGTGAAAGCTGACGTGCAAAAGCTTCACGCAGAAAACCCTGACGCCGCGATTCCCGTGGATTTGGTGACTACCTCCGGTTCCGGACTGGACCCTGACATTTCTCCGGAGGCAGCGGAGTTTCAGATTTCTCGCGTGGCTCATGCGCGCAATATGACGCAGGAGGACCTGCGCGCACTCGTACTGAAGCACACCCAAGGACGCGACCTGGGATTTCTAGGGGAACCACGCGTGAATGTTCTGGAACTTAATCTTGACCTGGATAGCCACAACGGGCGCTAACACTCACGATTGTCGACGTTGATGTTTTTGAGATGGCATGTCTGGACTCTGAAATCGATAGCCCATCCAAGGTTCCGTCAATATGTAGATGGGATGGGTTGGGTCCTTCTCAATTTTCTTGCGCAGTTGACTGATCACTACTCGCAGGCTCTCTGTCTCCCCACCGTGATCGGGACCCCACGCCGTCTGCAATAACCTCTTATGAGTAACTGGCTTTCCTTGATGTATGACCAGAAGGCGAAGGACCTCGAACTCTTTGGGGGCCAAATGCACTCTTGCACCGCGGACGTTCATAGTTCTTTTTTCGAAGTCAATACTCAACTCAGGAAGTTCAATTCCTGGTAGCGACTCGGCAGGATTGGAGCGCCTCAATGCTGCGCGAATACGAGCGAGGAGCTCTCCGATCGCAAAAGGTTTAACGACATAATCATCTGCTCCGGCATCGAGCGCAGCGATCTTGTCGCGCTCAGCGTTGCGAACCGTCACCATTATGATAGGACCGTCAAACGACATTCGAATTTTGCTGCAAGCCTCAAGGCCGCTCATGCCGGGCATGTTGACATCCAAGAGAATGAGGTCAGGGCGCTCTGCGATGACCGTTTCGATCGCCTCTTGCCCGCTCTTTGCCTCTATGACCTCGTATCCATTACTGGAGAGAGTCGCTCGGAGGACGCGTCGGATTTGCGGTTCATCATCGACAACAAGAACGGTGGTGACATGCATCGTTGAAAGAATCCTGTTCGGTGACAAGAAACTGATAAATCGCTGTATCGCGCTACAGCCGGGATATTAGACGAAGAGAGCTAAAGAACGCCTGAGGGGAATATAAGGAATTTGTAAGGGATGGAGATTTTGGATTTACTGTCGGCCGACAGAAACGACTCAGCCGCCTAAAGTTATCAACACCCCACCCAAAGAACAACGAATGACGAAGGTCTTTCAAAAGTCGAAGGAAATACCAGAAATGGGTTCTCGGCCTTGCCGCCCGCATTGACCCGAAAATTGGTGCATGAATTCTAGAAACTGCCGAGCTCCGCAGATTGCGAACGGCTGAGAAGGCGAGCTCCAAGCTGCTCATATTCAGAAATGAGAAAGGAAAC